>CAYWUV010000019.1:0-75931 GCA_964461235.1 uncultured Bryobacterales bacterium
AGGGACGCGGAAAAGAGCACGCTTTCCTGGTCCACCATCGAAATGGACTGCCGCAGCACTTCCTCGGGAATCTCATCGCGCAAATGGCCGTCAAACAGGATTCTCCCCGACCATGGCTGGTAGACTCCGGCAACCAGCCGCGCCAGAGTCGACTTTCCGGAACCGCTGGGGCCGACCACGGCGACTCGTTGCCCTGGCTTGATCGCGAGGTTGAAGTCTTTTATCAAAGGTGGCCGGCTCTTGTTGAAGCCGAAGGTGACGTTTCTCAGTTCAAGCTGGCCTGCAAGTTGCAGCCGGCCGTTGAACGTTGGGATTGACTCCGAATCCGGACTTCGGCGTCTGAAGACAGGGTCTTCGGCGGCCTTCGAGATGTCCTCGAGTCGTTGCAAGTCCGTCTCGAGCGCTTGGCGCTTGTCAGCGAACTCCAAGAAGCGCCCGATCGGAGCCAGGAACATCTCCGCCAAGATGTAGAACCCAACCAGCGTCCCCAGGGTCATGGCTCCAGTCATGACCAGACCTCCCCCGACGGCCAAGATCGCGGCGCTACGTAGTGCGGCGACCAAGCCCGGGAGCGCGGCATTGAGAGAGCCTAGTTCGGAATAAAGCTGACGCGCCTGCAGTTCGCGCGCCTGCTGACCGCTCCAGCGCGAAAAAAAACGGTCATCCGATCCGGTCATCCGCAGATTGTCCGCATGACTCAACATCTGCATGCCGAAGCCTATCAACAATCCCTGCTCCCGCCTCATCGCCTGGCTTCGAACAGCGCGGAGCGCGTTGAAGAAGTGAGCCATCACTCCGTGCATAACGGCCAGCGACAATACGATCAGGGTGAGCAGGACATCGTAGGCCAACATCGCGACGAATAACACCGCACTCATTGCCATGTCGACAATGAGCACAAGGAAATGGTCCGTCAGATTCTTCGCGATTCGGTCGATGGACGAGACTCGATCCGTCAAGTCGCCTACCAGCCTGTGTTCAAAGAACTCCACTGGTAGCCGCAACAGCCGCGAGAAGCCGCGACTGTAGCCAATCACCGAAATCCTCACTGCTAGCCGTTTCAGGAATCGGTGCTTGAGCAGGGACAGGATGTATACCAGAACACCCCCGCCAAACAACGCGACCACCAACCCGCCCCAAGGTCCATGGTTCTCGAGCACATCGTCTACGAAAACACTGAGAGAGGCTGGAATGATCAGTGCCAGCAACGCCAACAAGAGTCCGCAGGCAACGACCCCGGAAAGCGCGCTCCTTGATCCGACGAGCAAGGTCCCTAGTTGTCCGAACAAGCCGGGCTGCTCGCCACCAGGTCTGAAATCGGTGCCGCGCTTGAATCGCAGCGCGATGCCGCTATAGCCCTTCCTGAACTCTTCAGCGGAAAGTCTGCGCCGCCCGGTGGACGGGTCGTTGAGATGGAAATGGCCGTCATCGAACCCTTCCAGAACAACGAAATGGCTGAATTGCCAGAACAGAATCAGGGGCAGCTGCAGCTTCTTGAGTCGATCGGCTCGTATGCTGAGTCCGCTGCATTCGAGCCCATAGTGCCTAGAGGCGCGCATGATGCTTGCGGCACTACTACCATCTCGGCTCACCTCGCATTTTTCGCGCAATTCGGTGAGCGGCACCCAACGCCCGAAGTAGGCCAGAATGCTGCCGAGGCAGGCGGCACCACATTCTGAAGCATGCATCTGCAACAGAATTGGCGTGGTTATCCTTCGTTTCAAGGAGTTCGGTTTGGCTTCTTCGCTAGCCCCTTTAGAGGCGCGCGGCGGCATCCTATGATCGCCTCATTCGAAAGAGTGCGACCGGAGATTGCCTGCCGAACTCGATGACAATCCGGCATTCCCTGCCGGCAAGGGAAGCAAAATCAAGGCTGGCGTCGAGCGCGACATCGACGCGTTGCACGGAAACTGGCGCAGCAGACTCGAACGCCGCCAGTCCCTCGGACAAAGGTACAGCCGAAACTGCCGCTACCTTTCCTTCAAGCCTTTCCACTTCTCCATCTTCCGTAGGCAGCTCGATCGCCGCCGGCATTCCAGCCTTGAAATGCGCCGCGAGGTCGCCCTCAACCCAGATGAGCGCTTGCACGGACCGGTTGCCCTCGCTCACGTCCTCACCAGGCTCGACCAGTAGGGCATCTACCGTAAGGCTGCTGGCTACGCTGCCCAAGAAGAGCCATGCCGTGAGGACGACCACCGACAGAGCAATGCTGGCTACAAGCAGACGCTCCCGCGGCGTGGAAACTGTCAGCAGCCGGTCGAGTTGTTCACGTTCTTCCTTCGCTTCCGCAACGGTATTGTGGAACGAATCAAATGGATTATTGAACACAACCGTGCGCAGCCTCCCCGCGGAGATCAAGCAACGACGAAGAAAGTCTCACTCGGCTTGAGTGAATATTTAAGCGATTGTATGTAATCTCGACTCAGCGGTCAAGTCTCTGTAACAACGAGACAGGAGGCCCCGGCGAGGTTTTGTTCCAATGAGAGAAGAGTCAGAAAAGGCTCTTCAGTGCGGTGGGAACGATCGGGAGAGGACCAGCAGCTCGACCTGAAGGCTTTCGCGATGTTCGAAGATCTGAGGGGCCTTGCGGTCAATCCGCGCGGCGTAGCACCGGCCCCCAATCGGAAGCAGGCCCAAGCCCACCTATGGCGGGTGCCGCGACGGTTGTCGCACTAGCGCCTAGACGAGAACCTCATGCGGCGCCACCGGAAGCGCACCGCCGGTCAGTGTCACGCCAAGCTAACACGGCTGACCGCCCGGGACTGGCGGGTCGGCGCACGGAAGCATCCCAGACGAGACCCTGTCCGACCACCGCCAGAGCGAATAAGAGGCGCGGGCCGTACGAGTCCGCTACGCTGAACGATTGACGGTCTCCGCGAAATGGCGCCTTGCCGCGAAGCTGGCATGGCGCGACCTGAGCGCAGCGCGGATCAAGCTCCTCTTTGGCGTCTTGGCCATCAGCGTGGGTGTGGCAGCGCTAAGCGGAGTCCGAGGATATTGCGCCGCATTCCAGGAGATGCTGCTGCGCGACGCGCGCATCCTACTCGCCGCGGATCTAAGCGCCTCCATTAGCCACGAGCCGGATCCTCAAGAACTGGCAGTGCTAGACGGCCTCGCCGACCAAGGGGCGCAAATCACCAAGGTCACGGAGCTCATGACGATGATGGGCGGGCACGAACTCGCCCGCCCCCTAGCGGTCAATCTCAAGGCGGTCGACCCGGCCGTCTACCCGTTCTACGGCGAGGTGGAGCTGTCTCCGCCTAGTGCCCTAGGTGAAGCACTGACAAGCGATTCCGTGCTAGCGTCCCAGGATCTGCTGGTGCGGCTGGGAGCCGAGGTTGGAGACAGCGTGAAGCTGGGTACGGTCGATTTCCGCATCGCCGCCATTGTTCGGGTCGAGCCGGACCGGATGACGGGATCGATGAACTTCGGGCCGAGGGCCATGATCTCGCAGGAGGCCTTGGCTCGGACCGGGCTCGTCCAATTCGGCAGTCGGGCGACCCGGAGATTCCTGTTCAGACTGTCGGAAAGCGGGATGACAGTCGACGGGGCACGCGCGACCATCGACGCAGGCATCGAAGGTAGCCGGCTGACGGACTACCGGGAAACCAGCCCGCGGATCCGTAGAGGCCTCGATCGCACGAGCAACTTCCTGAGCCTCGTCAGCCTGCTAGCGATGGCTGTCGGCGGACTAGGCGTGGCGATGGTGGTGTACTCACACCTCCAGCAGCGACTCGACACGATCGCGATCATGAAGTGCTACGGCGCGACGTCCGGATTGGTCATCCGCGTATTCCTGCTCCAGACGGTCGCGCTCGGTGTCCTAGGCAGCGCCCTTGGAGTGGGAATCGGATTCCTGGCGCAGGGCGTCGCGCCATCCTTTGTCGTTGACTACTTTCCTCAGGCCCCGTCGTTCGACTGGCAGACGTGGCCTTCGATCCAAGCAGCGGGAGTCGGGATCCTGACCGTGGTGATGTTCTCGCTGCCGTCCCTGCTTGGCATCCGGAAGGTTGCGCCCGCCCTGATCTTCCGGCGGGAGATGGCAAGCCGATTCGAGCGCACTGCCGCAGAGCGGCGGAACGAACTCGTCAAACAGGCTGCGCAGGCAGCGATCGTGCTGGGAGGCACGGGCCTGCTGGCGGTTTGGCTCGGGGACTCGATGAGGCTCGGTGCCTGGTTCGCAGGAGGCCTGACCGTGAGCCTGGCTGCCCTCGCCCTCACGGCAGGTGGCCTGCTTCGCTTGCTGAAGAAGGTCCCTGGCTACCTGCCCGTCCGGCTTCCCGTCGGATTGCGACATGGAATCGCCAACCTGCACCGGCCGGGAATGCATGCCGAAGTCATCCTCATCGCGCTCGGAATCGGCACGACATTCACCTTGACTGTCTATCTGCTCCAGACCACGGTGCTGGCACAGCTCGTCCAAAGCGCTCCCCCGGACATGCCGAACGTGTACCTGAGCAACATCACACCCGAGCAGCGCGGGCCATTAGAAAGCTTGCTGCGAGGCCAGCGAGGAGTCGAGGGAGATGTGACGCTGTTGCCGGTGGTGTCGGCCAGACTGGAATCGATCCACCGGCAGTCGGAATTCGCCGATCGGCCCGGAGAAGGCCCCGGCCGGCGAGGGGGCCGAAGTTCCCGCTTCCGCCGGACCCGGGACATCACATGGGCAGCCAAGCCTCCGGAGGGTCTGACTGTCGTCGATGGAGCATGGTGGGACGGCTCCGGGACAGTTGCCGCCGTATCCGTCCGGGACCGCTTGGCGGAGTGGCTGGAAATCGATTTGGGATCGGAGATCACATGGCGGGCCGGCGGCCGCCAAGTCAGGGCCCGAGTCGTCGCGGTCCACAGCTTCGAGGGCATGCCTGACTGGATCTACGACTTCGTTCTGAACGAACCGGCGCTCAAGAGTATCCCCGCCACCTATATCGGGGGAATCCGTGTCCGTCCGGAAGCCAGCCTCGAGGTCTCGAGAACGGCCTTCCAGGAGTTTCCGTCGGTGCTTTATGTCAGTGCCGTCGACTTTTTCGAGACCGTCCAGCAGGTCGTCGACCAGATCGCCTTCGTGATCCGCTTCGTGTCGGGATTCTCGATCTTGGCGGGCGTGATCATTCTGGTCTCGAGCGTGGCAGCAACGCGTTTTCGGCGAATGCGGGAGGTCGCGATCCTCAAGACCCTCGGCGCCACCAGGCACCGCCTCACGGAGATATTCTCGGTCGAATTCCTGATTCTCGGCGGAGTAGCGGGCGCGGCCGGCTGCGTGCTGGCGGTCTGTTACTCCGCACTGCTCACGCGTGACATACTCGACCTAGAGGCTGTCATCGAGTGGCCGGCGATCTTGACGACTGTCATTTCGAGCGCCCTGATCGCAACCCTCGCGGGCTGGGGGGCGAGCGTCCGAATCCTCGGGAGCAAGCCCCTGAAGATCCTGCGCGACGAGTGAGATTCGTTCGGACCGGGATCCGCGGAACGCCACGGCAGCTCAGGACGCTGACGGGACGGGTGCTTCACTCCTGAAGACTCCCCGTTTACCGCTGGAACCAAATCCATGAACCCATCAACACCAGATCTCCGATATCCGATCGGGAGGTTTTCTGCGCCCGACCCGGTCACGCGCATTCAGGTCGACACCTGGGTCGACGACATGGCGGCCCTACCCGCGGATCTCCTGCGAATTGTGTCGGACCTGTCGGACAGTCAGCTCGACACCCCCTACCGTCCGGACGGTTGGACAGTCCGGCAGGTTGTCCACCATCTGTCTGACAGCCACATGAATAGCGTCATCCGCTTCAAGTGGGCGCTGACCGAGAACAGGCCGGTGATCAAGGCCTACGACGAGAAGGAATGGGCTGAGCTACCGGACTGCCGGAAACCGATTGCTCCTTCGCTTGACCTGCTCGACGCACTCCACCGTCGCTGGGTGAGCCTGCTGCGCAGCCTGAGCTGGGCGCAATTGCAGCGCGAGTTCGTGCATCCAGAGTCGGGCCCCTCGACGCTAGCCGTCACTGTCGGGGACTACGCCTGGCACGGTCGGCACCATCTGGCGCACATCGAGCGGTTAATGGAGCGCCAGGGCTGGGGCGGAGGGGCCTCTCCCGCAGCACCCTGAGCGGATCTCGGGCGATTCGAGAGTCCTGTCCCGATCGTCATCACCGCAGTCACCAGCGATACGCGCAACTCACTCCGAGACGTACTTGGCGCCGTCGACGAGGCCATCGGGCCCTTTGGTCAGGACATTCGTGTCGCCTAGTTGTCGATGGAGAATCCGAAGCAACGGTGCTCCGTGAGCGGAAACAACGCCGTCAGCTGCACTGCCCAGAATGGACGGCTTGACATGGAACTGTGACTCCGGTTTGTCCGTGTTTCGGCGGCCGTGGGATCACCTCGATAGTGAAGATTGCCCCGCTCTCGGTTGCGGGGGGTCCGATACCCTTTGAATGCAGCAGCCATGCACGAAACGGGTCCCGAGCAGTCCGAACCACGAGTACGGGAGCAGTGGAACGGAGACCGGAGAGATGGCTTGCCTCGTGACGCTGCCCGGCGGTTGTCATTGGGCTCACGAGGGTTCCTACCGGGTATGGAGCAGCGTCGCCGCGTCGGCAAAATTGACAGGTCAGCCCTCTCCTGCAATACTTGATGACACAGGCCTACTTGCTCCTCAGTAGCTCAATGGTAGAGCATCCGGCTGTTAACCGGAGGGTTGTAGGTTCGAGTCCTACCTGAGGAGCCAGTGCTTCCGCGTAACTCTTGGAACTAAAACGACTTATCCCAATTCAGGTGCTTTCGTTACCACTTCTTCTACCACTCGCGCGAATTTCCTCCACTAGCTGATTCCAAAGCGGCAGCTGGGCTGCAGTTGCCCAGCGACCGAATCCCCCACCATCGCGGCGGCCTTTCTCACCGTCATCGCTTCCTCTCCCATGCCTAGCAGGCTGTGGTCGAGCCGCCGCAACACCAACACACGGTTGTTGCGGGGAAAATTCCTCGGCGCAAAACGTTTTGTGGGGAAGCGCAACATGTTCTTGCCTCAAGCGCAACACCCGGATCCGTGCTAAGGCATTGACCGGCAGTAGGTTAGCGATCCGGGCTGTACGTCCGGCAATCAGGCGGCGCAAGGACTGCCGTGCGGGAGCGACACCCCGAAAATGGCCCTCGCATGCGCAGCCGGTCCTTTCGAGGAGGTCGCTCCCAGGACTTTTCCGTGCAGGAAGACGGGGCTGCCCCGAAGGGCCGCGGAGGCGTCCACCGCAGGCATTCCGACTGTCTTGCACCGCTCTTCGGGTGCGCGGCCCAAATCGATATCCGGTGGTTAGAGGTCGTTTCCTTTGGCAGCGACTCCCGCCATCTCGCTGCAAGACTTACTCATGGGACATCAGGACCAAATCAACGAACGCACGGTGTACCCCGTGGCCGACCAAGTCCGGCGTGTGCAAGATCCCACTTCCTACTCCCAAATCAGCGTACCCTCGGATTCACAGTCTTGAAGCTCTATGCCGAAAAGCGTTCCACTTTCCCTGTCAACTTTAGGCCCAGCATGAGTGCAGGTTACGGTGAGAAACTCATCAACCTGTATGCTCTCCAAGTCGGATGCATCGTCAAAATGAGCGTAGACTCCCTTATTCTTCGGCGCGGCCTGGGCGGGTCAGGACGTACCGCGGAATCCAGCCCAATCCCGCATATTGGGGAATGGATGTTGTAGCCAAACCTGCCCCCTCGCCCCGCAGAACCCAGCGCCGAGGTCGCCATCCCGACAAGGCCCTTCCGGCCGCCTTCGTCCGTTCCGCCCCTACAGGAAGGCGCGCGAGCAGGCTCTCGCCAACCGCATGGCGGCCCCGTCTGGCGGCGCTCCCCTCGCAGGCAAGCGCCTTGTCCAGCGAGTGCCTACCTTCGCCGAGGCCGCCCAACGCGTGCTCGAACAGAATTGCGGCAGCTGGAGCGGGCGGTGGCACCCGCAGAACTGGATCCGAAGCATGGAACGGTATGCGTTCCCGCGCATCGGCAGCTGGCCCGTGCCCGAGGTCAACACGGCCGACGTACTGGAGATCCTGACGCCGATCTGGCACGTCAAGGCGGAAACGGCCCGCGCCGTCCGCCAGCGCATCCAGTCGGTGATCGAGTAGGCGATCGCGCTCGACGTGCGGAACGGCAATCCTTGCGATCGGGTGCTGCCGGTGCTCGGTCCGCAGAACGACATCGTGACGCACCGGCGGGCACTACACCACAGGGACGTGGCCGCTGCCATCAAGACGGTGCGTGCGGGGTCCGCGCAGCCCGCGGTCAAGCTGGCGTTCGAGTTCCTCGCGCTGACCGCGACCCGCTCGGGCGAGGCACCGGGCGCACAATGGGCCGAGATCGACACGACGGACCGCGTGTGGAGCCTGTCAGCGCTGCGGATGAAGGCGAAGCGCGAGCACCGGGTCCCGCTCTGCGGCCGGGTGCTGGAGATCCTCGACGCTGCGCGGGCGCTCAGCAACGGCAACCCGCACGTGTTCCCTATGCGGAGCGGGAGCCGATATCGGCCTCGCCGCTGCTCAAGATGCTCAACGACCTTGAGATCGCCGCTGTTCCACATGGCTTCCGCTCGTCGTTCCGGGACTAGGCGGCGGAAATGACCGATCACCCGCGGGAGGTTATCGAGGCGGCGCTGGCCCATCTGGCCCAGAACAAGGTCGAGGCTGCCGACGCGCCGTCGGACCTGTGCGAGCGGCGACGGCTGATGGACGACTGGGCTACCTAACTAGGCGGGTGCGCTGGAAGGTGATCCCGGCCACATATGACGAAGCGGCATGGTCGGCTCATGGCGCGCCACATGGCGTTGCCAGCCATTACGGCGGAACCGTGAGCATCGAGCTCATCAGGTATGTGTTACGTGGCCGATCCCGCTGGCGCTTTACTGAGGCCATGGTCTACCTCGATCAAGAAGGCGTTCGCCAACCGGAGAATCTCGGTTGTGTAGCGGATCATCTCGGTCTTGCGACGAGGACGACGGTTTCGGTTGGTCTGGGCGAAGTCGACATCCATCTCGTGCACGATTTCGTTGCGCGCGCGGAAGATTCGCTCCAGCAGCCTTAAGTCGGTCGCGAGCACGGCCGATGGGATGTCAAAATACGACGCTACTCGTAGTACTTGGTCTTTGGACTGCAGGCTCTGCGAAACCAGGTCGTCAACAAGCGCGCTTACGAGAACGTCCCTCGGGTCACGGCTTGCGAGAACAGAGGAGAGAAACCTCGGATCGAGCGTGTCTTGTCTTGCAAGCCGTTTCGAAATGAACACCTTGAGATTCTCCTCGGCTCCCTTCGCCCGATCGATCGTGAGGGGCAGGGCGTCGCGAACAAGCTGCTTGATCATCGAGTCGAGGCCGGCGCCCGCGAACACCAACATCGCTCGAAGCAAGTCCTGTTCTTCATCCGTTGGAGTTCCCTGAGCCTTGCGTGATTCCCTTGCTGCCTCGAAGATGTCGAGAAAAGAGGATGCCGCGTCGTGAGCACTGCACAGGATCGTGAATCCGTTTCGCGCGGCATCCCCTGCGGGCGCGCTCGGGTAGTGCCGGAATCGACTCACGATCCTCGGATTTCAAGCAGGTTGACATCCTCGGCGCCTAGCGGCGGCAAATCGTAGCCGGCATATCCCGGGTAGCCGGGGTAGCCGGGGTAGCCCGGGTAGCCCGGGTAGCCGGGGTAGCCACGGTATGGGTGAGCCGCGAGACGGTACAACCGCTTCTTCTTCACGATCGTACCCAGGTAATCGCCATTCCGGTCAACGACGTCGTCGTCGTTCCAGGGAAGCCAGCCAATCCAGTTTCCGTCACTGTCGTAAACGTACTTCCCCTTCCGAAAAGCGATCCAATTGCCTCGCGAGTCGAACAGGTGCCTCACGACCACGCGCTCATCATATCGCGCCCGGAGTGCCGGTCAAGGCACTGGCGGTTCAGCGGTTGAACCCGTGACCTCTACCCTGCCTCCGCCGATGCCGTCGCATCAGGTCCAGCGCCACCGTAACGTCGTGGCGAGCCTCTTGTAGTCCGCGGTCAAGCGCAACGCCTGCCCTGGGGCCACAGCCACGCGCGCAGGAGCATGCCGCGAATCCGTCCGATCCAAGCCGCCGCATCGGCTTCGATGGTACGCAGCGCGCTGCTCGCGACGTCTCTCAAGCTCTCGCCAAACACCTTCAGCTCGCGCGGGGCGCCGTCGTCTCGATCTCCGCCCGCTCCGTCCCGAGCTTGGAGGTCAAGTCGCCCTGGTTCGAAGTCATGCTCGTACATCGCTCCTTCAGCCGCCACGGCTTCCCGGTCTCCCGGTCGAGGGCGGTGACGTAGGCCTTGCCTTGCCGCGGCACCTCGAGGTGGGCTTCCTCCAAGGCGGCGACGACGTCGGCGCGGCTCCGCACGGCGCCGTGCTCGACGCGCTGCGTCAGGTTGTCCCGGATCAACTCCCGCGGGTCGGCTTCGTGCTCCAGACCGGTCCGCAGCTTCGCCGACTCGATGTAGGCGCGGTGGCCGGGCTGCTGCACCCTAGCCCACTCCGGGTCGTCCGGCCGGCTACAGCCGTGCTCGTGGTTGAACGTGTCGCGTAAAGGGTCGATGGTCTCTTGCCAGCCGGGCGGTGCGACGTTCAGGCTCTTGTCGTCTCCAGGTCGCACGTGCTGTCAAGACGTGCACGTGGACGCCGCCGCCCACGAGTAGCCATCCGCGTCGAGTGCTGTCCACAACGTTTTCTCGAACTCGTCGAGGACGGCTTCGATCTGCGCGTCGGTCGGTCCTCCGGGGACCACGCGATCACGGCCGAGCGGTACCTGTGCTCGAACGCCAGCGAGTCGGCGACGGCCGCGACCTGTTCCGGATCGCCGCGAAGCACATCGACGCCGGTGCGCGGCTGCCCGGCCGCGTCCCGCTCGCCGAGCAGGTAGTCGGAGCCTTGGCCCGCTCAATGGGCAGGTGCCCGTGCAGTTCCGCGAGCAACGGGTCCCGCTTGTGAGCGTTCCGCACGATCCACGTCAGGTGGTCTCCACGGGCCCCGTCCCACGGGGAGTAGTAGGCGCTGCATGGTTTGCACGCCGCTGTGACCCAGCGGTACGCTGCCGTCCTTGATCGACACCTTGGCGAGCAGCAACTCGACGGCGAATGTTCCCCGATCCGTGGTGTACGAAAGCCCTGTACGCCCGCCTTCTCCGCGATCCGGGCCAGCCGCAGGCGCCAGCTGGGAATCGGGGCTTACTGAAGGACCGAGGCCCACGTCCGTTCACCTAGTGGACTTCATTCGACCATCCGGCATAAAATTCCGGGTACAGCCGTAGGGTCAATCGCGTGATCCTATTCGTAATCGTCCTCAGTCTGCTCGGAGCCCTCGAGGCACCCGGTCAAGCCCGGATCGACTTCTTCGAGAAGAAGATCCGCCCGGTGCTGGCGGAGCACTGCTATCAGTGTCACTCGGCAGAGGCCGCCCGCACGGGAATCCTGATGGGAAAGCTGCAGCTCGACACCCGAGCGGGTGTCCAGCAGGGCGGATCCCGGGGCCCCGCAATCGTGCCGGGGAAACCCGATCAGTCCATGCTGATCGAAGCTCTCAAGTACGCCAATCGCAACCTGCAGATGCCGCCCGGCGGCAAACTGCCCGACTCGGTTATTGCTGATTTCGTCCACTGGGTGGCCCTCGGAGCACCCGACCCGAGGGAGGCGAAGGCTGTCGATACGGCGGCCATGGACCTGCAATCAGGACGTCGCCACTGGGCATTCCGTCCCCTGCGTCCTGTCGAACCGCCTCTGGTATTGGCAGCAAGTCCAGATGAGGCCGCGTGGACGGACTCGCCGATTGATCGATTCGTCCTCGCCAAGCTGCGCGAGATGCAGTTTCTCCCTTCACGGGAGGCCGGTCGGCCCAGCCTGATTCGTCGCGCCTACTTTGATCTGATCGGTCTTCCGCCGACGCCTGACGAAGTCGAGGCGTTCGTTCGAGATTCCTCTGCGGCACCGTTTCGCCGGCTTGTCGACCGGTTGCTCGCCAGCCCGCACTACGGCGAACGGTGGGGACGGCACTGGTTGGATGCGGCTCGGTTTGGAGAGAGCCTTGGAGCACACGAGCAGGACAACGCGATTCGAGAGCACGCGTACCGATACCGCGACGCCGTGATTCACGCTTTCAATGACGACCTGGCTTACGACGAGTTTGTCCGCTACCAAGTCGCCGGTGCCCCGAAGAGTTTCTCAGCCAGTCGGCAGGACTTGGGCATGTTCGTTCAGATTGGAACCAACCTGAGCAAGACCGACAACCCGAACGATCGCAAGTTTCACCGCCTCGACGACATGGTATCGGCGACCGGCCAAGCGTTCCTTGCCCTGACGGTTGGGTGCGCGCGTTGCCACGACCACAAGATCGACCCGATCACTGCCGAAGAGTATTACCAGTTGACGGCTGTGTTCTTCGACGAAGCCGAGGTCAAGCCAGACGCAGGCGGCAAGTACATCCCCCTAGAAGTGACTACGCCCCATCTTCTGGCCGGCGGCAGTTGGGAGCGGCCCGTCAAGCCGGTCGAGCCGGGGTTCCTGCGCGTCTTGATGCGGGACGGTCGCAGCTCGAAGGATTGGCAGCCCCGTCCCGAGGTCACCACTCGCCACGAGGCGCAGGCTGGATCACCGGAGCTTCGGATGCTTGCGAACTGGCTCACCGACGTCGAGCATGGAGCCGGTGCTCTGCTGGCCCGGGTGATCGTCAATCGTCTCTGGCAACATCATTTTGGGCGCGGCATCGTTAGCACCCCGAATGATTTCGGCAAACTCGGTAGCGAGCCCACGCACCCCGCTCTGCTGGATTGGCTCGCGTCCCAGCTCATCCAGGGAGGCTGGCGATTGAAACCGATCCACCGGCTGATCATGAACACGGCCGTGTACAAGCAGACTGCCAGCACCAATTTGGCTCAGGCGCGGCAAGATGCTCACAACGAGTACCTGTGGCACCGCAGGCCCTTACGCATGGATGCTGAAATCATTCGCGATCACATTTTGAGTGTCTCCGGCTCATTGCGCACGAACCCTTACGGACCTAGCACACCCATTGGCAACCGCAAGGAGCCTTTCAAGGACACGCCGGACACCTGGCGCCGGTCCGTCTATCTTATGTCGCCGCGCTTCCACCTCCATCCTGTCCTCAAGATCTTCGACCCTCCGGACAACACGCAGAGCATCGGCCTTCGTGACGTCAGCACGACACCGATCAGCACGGCGTTCATGCTGAATGCGCCATTCGTGTGGGAGCAAGCGGAACGCTTCGCACAACGGGTGCGGGACAGAGTCGGTGGCGATCCCAGCCTACAAATCGAGTCGGCATACCGGATTGCTCTCTCTCGGCCACCGACCGCGTATGAACGAGAGATCGGCCTGTCTTTCCTCGGTCAACAGCGCGCGAGCGCGGCGGAGGCACTCAAGGAGCCGGGTTCCTCGGATGCCCCAAGCCCGTTGGCGCAATACTGCCATGCCGTCATGAGCCTTAACGAATTCATCTATGTTCACTGACGCAGCCTACGGAACTTGACCCGTGGTTCGGGACCACCCTGGGCCCCTCACGAGACTCGGCTTGGGCGCGACCGCCTTGGCCAGTCTGTTCCCGGACTAGACGGCGAACCGCGCGGCAGCCGTGCCGGCGGTTGAACTCAGCGAGCCGTCCTAGCTGAGGCAACCACTCTTCGTCCCGAGTGCAAAAAACGTCATTTTCGTGTGCATGATCGGCCGCGCAAGTCAGCTTGAGACAGTCGATCACAAGCCGCTATTGACAGGTGGTGAACAGCGGAGCCCCGGTGGGTGTCCTCTGTGCTCCGCACCAGAGCGGATGCCTCACGAGAAGAGGACAGTTACCTCCTCTCTCATGTACAATACCGCCACGCCCTCACGGGCCTGAGCGAGTTCTTCCATGTCGATTGGCGCAGGCCATGGAATTCGACCGGTTGGCTGGGACCGCCGTGGGTTCTTCAAGGAACTCGGCTTGGGCGGCATCGCTCTGGCCAGTCTGCTCGCGGACCAGACGGCGAGTGGAGCGCCAACCGTGCCGGCGGCAGACCTTAGCGATCCGCTGGCGTCCCGGCGGCCCCACTTCGCTCCGAAGGCGAGGAGCGTCATCCTCCTGTTCATGGTCGGTGGCGCAAGTCAGCTTGAGACGTTCGATCACAAGCCGCTCTTGAAAAAGTACGCCGGAGAATTGGCAAGAGACGTTTTCTCCAAGGAAGACCTCGAAAGCCTTAACCCGGAAAAGACGTATACCCACACGCGTATCGTTCCGCCGGTCTTTTCCTTTAAGCGCTATGGCCAGAGCGGCGCGTGGGTCAGCGAGATCTTCCCGAGGTTGACACAAGTCGTCGACGACATCGCGTTCATCAACGCGATGTACACCGATTCGGCACTGCACTCCACCGGCCAGATCCTCATGCACACGGGATATTCCAGACAGGGCCACCCCAGTCTTGGCTCGTGGGTGACCTACGGACTGGGGACGGAGAACCGGAATATGCCGGGATTCGTGGTGATGACGGACGGCCGACCGTCGGGCGGGCGCGCGCTTCACGATGCCGGTTTCCTCCCGCGCATCCACCAGGCCACCCTAGCGGACGTCAAGCCCGGCAATCCACCGGTGCCGCACATATCGGCGCCGCCGTTTCTCAGCCGGGACCAGCAGAGCAAGCAGCTGGATCTAGTGCGGAAGTTGAATTACCTCCATCGCGGGATGCACCGCACGCAGCCCGAGCTCGACGCGCGCATCGCTGCGTTTGAAACAGCGTTTCGCATGCAGATGGAAGCGCCGGACCTCTTCGATATTCGTAATGAGCCCGACTCGGTGAGGGAGCTCTATGGAGACACCGACTTCGGGAGGAAGTGCCTCACGGCCAGACGGCTCGTGGAGAGCGGGGTCCGTTTCGTAGAGATTCTCGACGGCGCCCAGGGACGGCGATGGGACGCGCATGGAAACCGCGGCGGGCTCATTGACAACCACCGCATGAACGCGGCCCGCACCGACCAAGGCATCACGGCCCTCATCATGGATCTGAATTCACGTGGGTTGCTGGACGAGACCCTTGTGGTCTGGGCCACTGAGTTCGGTCGCACGCCAATGGAGGAGTCGCGTAAGGAGAAATCCCTCGGCCGCGGCCATCACCACTTCGGCTTTTCCATGTGGATGGCGGGCGGCGGCGTCAAGCCGGGGATAACCCACGGCGCCACAGACGAGCTCGGCATGCACGCCGTTACGGGCCGCGTCTCGCATCACGACCTTCATGCCACCATCCTCCACCTACTGGGCCTGGATCACGAGCAGCTCACGTTCCGCCACAATAGCCGCGACTTCCGGCTGACCGACGTCTACGGCAATGTTGTCCACGAGCTGATTTCCTGATTGGGCACTGTCAATCTGATGCTGGCCACGCGACACCGGGCTGGCATCCCTTGCAGCTCGTTCTCCCATGGCGGACCCGAGCAATGCGCAACTCGACCTTCATCCTTGCCCTAAGAACCTCTGGTCGGCGAGACGAGCAAACCATGACCTACATCCGGAACTGGGCCCCTATGCTCCGTCTCGCGATGGTCATCTCCGTGGGAGCCGGGCTTCTGGCCGCCCAGAAGCCAAACTTCGTACTCGTCTTGGCGGACGATATGGGGTGGCGGGACTTGGGCAGCTACGGCAGCACCTACTACGAGACGCCCCACATCGACCGCCTCGCCAACGAGGGCGTTCGCTTCACCGACGCGTACGCGGCGGGGAACTCCTGCTCGCCGACCCGCGCGAGCATCCTTACGGGCAGGTACCCGGCGTCAACGCACGTGACCGACTGGATTCCCGGCCGGACGCCGCCGGGTTCGAAGCTCGCCATTCCGAAATGGACGAACTACCTGCGTCACGACGAAACGACGATTGCCGAGGCCCTCGCCGAGGCCGGTTACGTTTCAGCCTCGATCGGCAAGTGGCACTTAGGGAAAAAGGGCTGGTGGGCCGAGGATCATGGTTTCCAGTTCAGCGTGGGCGGCAGCCACGCGGGTTCCCACAGCAATATGTTCCCCCCTTACTGGCCGGCCGAGAGAGTGGCCCGGCTCGGTTGGCGGCCGTTTCCCGACGAGCGCCCCGGCGAGTACCTGACCGACCGTATCACCCGCGAGGCCGAAGCCTTCCTCGACCGCCACGGAGACCGACCCTTCTTTCTCTACCTCTCGCACTACGCGGTTCACACACGGATCGAAGGAAGGCCGGAGGTCGTAGAGAAGTACCGCAGGAAACGGCCGAGCGGTTCGCAGAGGAATCCGGAATACGCGGCCATGGTCGAGGGACTGGACCAGAGCGTCGGAGCCGTCATCGCCAAGCTCGAGGAATTGGGGGTTGCGGAACGAACCGTCGTCATCTTCTTCTCCGACAACGGAGGCCTATCGAAGGACGGCCGAATTACATCGAACCTGCCGCTTCGAGGGGAGAAAAGCACGGCTTGGGAAGGCGGCGTACGCGTACCGCTGATCGTCAAATGGTCCGGTCAGCCGGAAGGCCTGGTCGTCGATGAGCCGGTGATCAGCGTTGACCTGTTCCCGACAATCCTAGACATCGCTGAGGTGGATGCACGGGCAAGAGTAGACGGCAAGAGCTTGACCCCGCTGCTCAAGGGCGACGGGGATTTCCATCGAGGACCGATCTATTGGCACTACCCGCATTACAACGCACACACACCGATCGTTACCTGTACTCCGTACGGGGCCGTGCGGGTGGGGCCGTTCAAGCTGATTGAGTTCTACGAGGACGGGCACACCGAACTCTACGACCTTCGCGAGGACATCGAGGAGACGAACGACCTCGCCGCGGCGATGCCGGACAAAGCTCGTGAGCTTCTGGCCAAACTGCAGTCCTGGCGCGAGTCGGTGGGAGCGCAGATGGCGACCATCAATCCGGGAGCCGACGCAGTTCGGTATCGCGAATACAAGGAAAAGAGGCAGTGGAAACCGGTCGGCGTCTACGAGCAGCAGACAGCGTTTCCTCGACCATGATTCGCTCCCCGAAGACATGGGTACCGGATTGCCCCCTGAATCGAAGGCTGGCGATCCTGCCCACCCGATGGCTCGTTCGCAGGGAGATCCGAGAGAGAGCGGCGTGAACAAGATCTTGGAGGCTTCCCGGCTCGACGGGCACTGGCGATCAGCGTCACGCTCAGCGGCCTCTTCCTCGCCGATGTGGCAACGGGAGGCCCGGGTCGTGCCGTCGGCCGGTCGAACCAAGTCCGGAGCGCAGGCAAACTCGCTTCGAGCTCGCGTTCGAAGCGGACCGAGCGGTTAACGAACGGGATAGGCTGTTCTGGCGCAAACGGTTTTGATGCGAGCCTTGAGGTGCTCGGTCGGGTCGTCGACCTCGGGCGGGCGCTCCGTCAAGGTGAAGGCAAACTCCTTGGATTCCGCGACGTGAACGACCCAAGAGGAGTCGCCTCCGCACTCGCGAAGCGGTTTCGGGCCCTTTATCCCGGCGGGTCCGCCGGACCAAGGTCGGGGCGCCAGTCGAACCTGGTCAGTCTGACTGATTCATGAACGGTAGGCTAATGGTGTTGGAAGGCACATTCACTCCTACGATCTGTTCTTTCTACGTTGCGGCAATTCTGCCGCTGAAGGCACAACGGCGATTTCGTTCGACAGTCCCCCGTAGGACGGCGATTGGCTGCGAGAAACGCCTGAAGCGCCCCTTGTTCACGCCGATCCCGCTGTCTTGCGATCAGCTCCGACGGATCCGCCGGCACCAGAATGTTGCTTGACTACAGACGGTGATCGCCGTAGTCTGGGTGCAAGCCCGCAACCCGTAAGGGGGTAGTGGATGTTTCGTCTAGACGCCGATAAGACCGTGGAATTCTGCGACGGAACGCGCCGTCGCGACTTCTTGCACGTGGGTTCGCTGAGCCTGCTGGGACTCGGGATGCCCGAGTTCCTCCAGATGCAGGCCCAAGGGGCCGCCACGGACAACAGCAAGGACATCAACGTCATCATGCTGATGCTGGTGGGCGGTCCCTCTCAACTCGATACATTCGACATGAAACCGGAGGCCCCGATCGAGATCCGCGGGCCCTTCCAGCCCATCAAAACGAACGTTTCCGGCATCGAGATCAGCGAGAACTTTCCGCGCATGGCGCGACACGCTGACAAATACGCCCTGCTCCGAGGTTGCTATCACAACGCAGCTGCGGTGCACGCGATGGGGCACCAACTGTTCCAGACGGGCCGTCTGTCCTTGGGCGGCATGGAGCATCCGCACATCGGCTCGGTACTGGGGTATATCAAGGGCTCCAACGGCGACTTGCCGCCGCATGTCCTGCTTCCGAAAATCATTGGGCCGACTGGCGGAAACTTCAAGCCGGGGCAGAGCGCGGGGTATCTGGGCAAACGCCATGACCCGTTTGTGCTCAACGCCGATCCGTCAGTGGCGGATTTTCAGGTGCCCGACATGCTGCCTCCGGACTACCTCTCGGCGTTGCGAGTCGACCGGCGCAGGAACTGGCGGTCAATGATCGACAAGGCGGTCAGCAAGTTCGAGACTTCGCAAGACGCGCGCCTGCTGGATTCGACGTTCCACCAGGCGTACACACTGATGACCTCCGAGAACGCGCGCAAGGCCTTCGATCTCCATCGCGAGAACGAGGGCACCCGCGACAAGTACGGCCGCAATCGGTTCGGCCAGAGCTGCTTGCTCGCCCGCCGCCTAGTGGAGTCCGGAGTGCGTTTCGTGACCGTCAACATGTTCGAGACGGTGTTCGACGAGATCACCTGGGACATCCACGGTTCGCCGCCGTTCAGTCCCATCAGCGGATACAGGGATCTGATGGGGCCCATGTTCGACAACGCGTTCACGTCGCTGCTCGAGGACTTGAGCGACCGGGCCATGCTCGACTCAACCATGGTCCTCGCACTAGGCGAATTCGGCCGGACGCCGAAGGTGAACCCGGCCGGCGGTCGGGACCATTGGCCGCAAGCATGGACAATTGTCGGCGCTGGGGGCGGAATCCAAGGTGGACAGGTGATCGGTTCGACCGACAAGATCGGCGGAGCGCCGAAGGATCGCCCGGTGCATCCATCGGAGATCGTGGCCACGATCTACCGCCAATTGGGGATTCCCCTGGAAACCGAGTTGCCCGCCGCCAACGGCAGACCGCTGCCGGTGGTGGATCGAGGCGTGGAGCCGATTCACGAGCTGTTTTCGTAGGCCTTCGGCCTAGTCGGCCACCGCCGACTGCTAAGCGATGACCGATCTGAGAGAGGAGGTGGATGCTTTCCGATGGTGATTCCTCGTCTCGTATTGGCCTTCGCGGCCGTCTGCTGGGCAGTTCCGGGGCAGTCAGCGCAGGACATCAAGATCCTTCCTGCGTCTGTCGAGCTCCATGGTCCCGACGCACGCCAGCAGCTGCTGGCGCAGGTGACCACCGACGGCATACAAACGGATTGGACTTCGAACGCCAACTGGGTTTCGGAGAATCCCGAGATTGCCTCGGTCGACGCCGGCGGGCTGGTGCGGCCGGTGTCAGACGGCTCGGCAGTGATCCGCGTGGAGGCCGACGGCCTTAAGGCGAGCCTGACGCTGAACGTCACGGGCGCTCGGGGCGATTCCTCGTGGGGCTTCCGGCAACATGTGATCCCCGTTCTAACGAAGAAGAGCTGCAACTCCGGTGCGTGCCACGGCGCGGCGGCAGGGAAGAACGGCCTGAAGCTCACCTTGCGCGGATACGACCCGGCGGCCGACTACAACGCTCTGACGCGCGAGGCTACCGCTCGCCGTGTCTCGCTGGCTGACCCTGCTGCCAGCCTGTTCTTGCTGAAGCCGACCATGACGATTCCTCACGGGGGTGGCAAGAGGATCGCTGTTGACTCGCTCGAGTATCAAGTGCTCTCCGAGTGGGTCGCGGCGGGCGCCCCGGGTCCGAGAGAGGACGATCCCGTCGTGGTCGGGTTGGAAGTCTATCCCCGCGCAGCCATGCTCGTGCCGGATTCGAGACAACGGCTCGTAGTGCGCGCAAGATACTCCGACGGCCGCGTCGCTGACGTCAGCCGCTGGGCGAGATGCAGTTCCACGGACGCCGCCGTCGCAGAAGTCAGCGACGACGGCGTCGTGACGATGGTGGGCCGCGGGGAGGCTGCGATTACCGTGGCGTATGCGACGAGCGTGCTCTACGCACGCCTCACAGTTCCCCACGACAACGAGATCAGCCAGGAAGAGTTCCACCGACTGGCGGTCAACAATTTCATTGACGAGCGGGTGCTGACAAAGCTGCGCAAGCTCCGCATCGCGCCTTCGGAGCCAGCCGACGACCCGACATTCCTGCGCCGGGCCTACCTCGACGCCGCGGGCATCCTGCCCACCGCCGAGGAAGTCGAGAACTTTCTCTCCGACACCTCAACCGACAAGCGTCGCCAGTTGATCGACCGCTTGCTCGAACGCCCCGAATTTGCCGACTACTGGGCTTACAAGTGGTCCGACCTGCTTCTGGTCTCCACAAACCGCAACCACCTGAATCGCACGGCGCTGTGGGACTTCTACAACTGGATTCGTGACAGCGTTGCTGAAAACAAACCCTGGGACCGGTTCGCGCAGGATGTCTTTGCCTCGAGCGGCAGTAGTCGAGAGAACGGAGCGCTGAACTACTTCGTGCTCCACAAGGACACGATCGAACTGGCGGAAAACACGACACAGGCCTTCATGGGCCAGACGCTAACGTGTGCCCGTTGCCACAATCATCCACTTGAAAAGTGGACCCAGGTCCAGTACTACCGCTTCGCCAATCTGTTCACTCGTATTGGCATCAAGTCAGGCGACGAACCCGGGGATTCGATCATTTTCGAGAAGGACTTCGGCGACATTTCCCACCCGCGTACGGGATACCCCCTCCCGCCGACTCCGCTGGACGGCGAGGAAATGGCGCTGGATTCCCAGGATGACCGAAAACTGCACCTGGCCGAATGGCTGACAAGCGAGGACAATCCATACTTCGCGCGCAACATTGTCAGCCGCGTCTGGGCCAGTTTCTTCACGCGAGGCTTGGTTGACCCACCGGACGACTTGCGCGCTACGAATCCGTCCTCGAACGAGGAATTGTTCGACGCGCTGGTCGAGGACTTTGTCGAGCACGGCTACGACGTGAAGCACTTGATCCGGCGGATCATGAATTCGGGCACCTACCAGCTCTCCTCGACGCCGAACGCATCGAACGAACGCGATGACAAGTACTACTCGAAGTACCAAGTCAAGCGACTGCCCGCAGAGGTGATACTGGACGCCATGTCATCGATTTCCGGGAAGGAATCGAGGTTTGAAGACTACCCCATTGGGATGCGGGCAATCCAGCTGCCGGACGTGCAGGTGGAATCGCAGTTCCTGGAATCGTTCGGACGGCCGTTGCGACTGGTGTGCGATGTCGAAGAGCGCTCGGACGACCCGAGCGTCGCCCAGGCCTTGCACGTGATCAACGGCGAGACGCTCAACGGAAAGCTACGGGCGGAAGAGAACAACATCGCATCGTTCTTGAAGCTCGGCCTGTCGGATCGGAAGATCGTGGAACACCTGTTTCTTTCGGCATTCAGCCGGTACCCCACGGAGTCGGAGGAGCAGAAAATCGTGGAGGAACTCAAGGAAGCACGCGGTGATCAGGGATCCGGGCGAGGCAGAGACCGCTCGAGACGAGAGTCTCTCGAAGATTTGACCTGGGCATTGCTGACATCGAGGGAGTTCCTGTTCAACCACTAGGCACCAAGTCCTCAGACCGAATCTCTGGAGGGAGCGTCGGCAAGCGATGGCGAGACGAGAAAGGCACGAGGGATTTCGAAGTTGCAGACCCATGAGAGGCCTGCAAGGGCCGGTGCGGATCGGAGCCTGGATTGGAGCCCCTTCCGTTCCCCCACGGGCTGCAATGGCACTGCTGACCCTGTTTTTGCCCGGGGCAACTGCACCAGCGGCAGAACAGGGCTCACCTTCGTATACTGCCGACATTGCACCGATTCTCACGCGCAACTGTGTCGCCTGCCATTCCGCTCACACCAAGATGGGCGGGCTGACTCTCGAAACGTTCGTCGGTCTCGAATCGGGCGGAGTACACGGCCCCTCGATTGTTCGCGGCAACAGCGCGGAAAGCCGGCTGTACCTGATGGTCGCCGGAAAGATGGAACCGAGAATGCCGTTGTCCGCCAGTCCCCTGGGCTCCGCCGACGTGGAAATGCTGCGGCGTTGGATCGACGCGGGCGCACCGGGTCCCAATCCAGGCGACGCACCCACTCGAGTCGAGCGCGGGCGCTTGCCGCGAATCGAGCCTGCCGTCGCAGTCAAGCCGCAGATCTTCGCTGTCGCCTACCACCCCGGTGGGCGCCTGCTTGCTGCGGGACGCCACGGCGGCGTCGCCCTGACCGATGCCTCGACGGGGGGAGCAGTCGTGTTCCTCGACGGACTCGCCGATGTCGCGCGCACGGTCGCGTTCTCGCCGGACGGGCGCTTCCTTGCAGCCGGTGGCGGGCATGCGCAGCAGGGCGGCGAGGTCAGGATCTGGCAAGTAGCGGATCATCGCCTGGAAGCAACGATCCGAGGTCACGGCGATACGATCCAAGCTCTGGCATTCTCGCCGGACGGCAAGATCCTGGCAACAGCGAGCTACGACAAGGACATCAAGCTGTGGGATGTTCGTTCCGGCCTTGAGCTGAGGACGCTGCGAGACCACATCGACGCCGTCTACGCACTTGCGTTCACCCCGGACGGGGATCGTCTGCTGTCGGGTTCGGCGGACCGGTCGGTCAAGATCTGGAACACGGAAACCGGAGAGCGCTTGTACACGCTGAGTGATCCCATCGACGGCGTCAACTCGATCTCGATCCATCCTTCGGGAACGCGAGTCACGGCAGGCGGCTACGATCGGACGATTCGGGTCTGGGAACTGGGCGAAGACGATGGCAAGCTGCTCAATGTGCTGATCGCTCACCAGTCGCCGATCCTGCGAATTACCTATTCGCCCGACGGGAGAAAGATCGTCACCACGGCGGCAGACCGGACCATCAAGGTCTTCGACGCCGAGACCCTGGATGAACTGACGACCCTGGACGCGCAATCCGATTGGGTGATGTCGCTGGACTACTCCCCGGATGGGCGTCATCTCGCGGCCGGCCGTTTCGACGGGTCGCTCAGCATTTACGACAGCGTCACCTACCGCGACCAACTGAGCATTAGTGAATCTGCGAGGGAACTGCCATGAATCGACCAATCGCGACCGCTTCGATCTTTCTCTTGGCGGCCGGCATGGCCAGAGCCGAGCGCGCGGCTGACCACCCCACCGGCAGCCGGACGACCCCGCCGACCATCGAGTCGATAGAGCCTCGGGGCGTTTCGCTAGGCGGTACGCACACGCTGACTGTGGAGGGGTACAACTTGCGTGGCGCTTCCGCGGTGCAGTTCAGCGACCCATCGGTTCTTGGGCGCATCGTGGAAGTCACGAACATGCCGGATGTCCCGGAGAAGCCCAGACTGGGAGCAGCGGGTTTGGTCTCAACCGTCGACCTGGGGCCGCAGCCTCCCCGGTACCAGGTGCGGATTGACCTGACGGTTGATAGGGGAGCCGATATCGGGCCAGTGCGATTTCGCCTCGCAACGGATTTCGGCACCAGTCCCGCGGGCGAGATGCTGATCGAGCCCGAGTTCCAAGTCTATGCCGAGGACGGACCAGCGCGGGGGGGTGACACCGATGCGGACCATCCACGGACGGCTTCGCTGCCCGCGATCCTGTCGGGGGTAATTTCCGAACCGGGCGACACGGACTATTTTTCAATCAACGTCGAGGCGGGCCAGGAGGTGGTCTTTGAGGAGAGCGGCATGAAGGTGGGCTCGAAGATCGAGCCGATCATCGATCTCCTATCCGCTGATCACACAGCTGTCCGCCTTGGCAGGCAAGAGCGAGACCGGCCCGGCCGAGCCTTCTCACACCGATTCGAGACGGCGGGGAGGTATTTCGTCCGCGTCAGCGACTACCAGAAGAATGGCAGCCAAGGCCATTTCTACCGCGTGAAGGTAGGTGACTACCCGGTGGTCGAATCGGCGTACCCCCTCGGCGTGCGGCGCGGCGAGACTTCGACAGTAGCCCTGAGGGGATTCAACCTGGGCGACGGAAAGTTCGAAGTCCGAGGCGAGCCCTCCTGGATGGATGCCCGGAGGGTCCTGGTTCGCCCCGAAACGGAAAACGGGCGCGCCTTCAACGCCGTCAAGCTGGCCTTGGGTGATCACCCGGAGGTGGCGGCGAGCGGCAGCAACACATCTGTGGGAACGGCACAGCGAGTGGCTGCACCCGTGACCATCAACGGTCGCTTGACCGACCCCTCTCACTATTTCCGTTTCGAGGCGAAGAAGGACCAGTCGGTTCTCGTCGACGTGACAGCGGCTCAGGTGGGCTCGCGACTCGACTCAGTGATCGACGTCCTAGCGAGGGACGGCGAGCCGATTGAGTCCGCCACGGTCCGTGCCGTTGCCGTGACCTACACCGACCTGTTCGACCACACGTCCGAGCAAGCCGAGATTCGATTGCAGCTCTCGAATGACTTCGACGCGGGCGACTACCTGATGCTCGGAAGCGAGGTGATGCTCGTGACCCGGATGCCGCGGCAGCCGGATGAAGGCATCGCTCTCGAATCGTTCCCGCCGATCATTCCCGGACGGCCGACCGGTGGCGCTGTCCGACTCTCCTCGTTCGGCACGAGCCCGCAAGCACATGCCAAGGGCACTCCGATGTACAAGGTCCAAATCCATTCCCCTGGAGCGCAGTTTCCTCCGAACGGCTTGCCGGTGGTGCGGCTCCACTACCGCAACGACGACGGGCCGTTCCCCCACGGCAAGGACTCCTTCCTGGAGTTCAAGGCCCCGGCAGACGGCGAATACCTGGTCCGTATCCGCGACACCCATGGCCGTAGCGGGGAAGACTACGGCTATCGGTTGGCGTTGCGTCCACGGCGGGAGGACTTTCAGCTGACGGCGGATCCTCGCACGCCGAACATTCCCCAGGGCGAACGGATCCCTCTGCGGGTGACGGCCCTGCGCGAGGACGGGTTCGACGGTGCGATTCACATTTCCGTAGAGGACTTGCCTACTGGAGTTCACGCCCAAGACACAGTCATACCGTCGGGACAGATGGTCGCGACCGTGATGCTGCGTGCCGATTCCGACGCCAGGATCGGCGAGGCGGTCCCACTGAAGATTCGCGGTACGGCGGAGGTCGGCGGGAAAACAGTCTCCAAGCAAGCCAACCAAGGTGACCGACTGCAGTTCATTGCCGTCACCGCCCCCGCCGACATTCTCATCACGACAGACAAACGCGAAGTCGTGCTCGAACCTGGCCAGGATGCCAGGATCACCGTCTTGGTGACTCGCAAGAACGGGTTCGGGGGTCGAGTCCCGGTGGAGGTTCTCAATCTGCCACCTCACACCGATACACCCGAGGTCGGGCTGAACCGCATCATGATCACAGAGGAGCAAGATTCGAGGACGTTCTCGATTCGGGCGCTGGCAGGCGCGAAGCCCCTCGAGCAGTTGATCTACGTCGCCGGCATAGTAGAGACTCGTTCCCCGCAACCGACCTCATTCACAGCCGAGCCGATAGTTCTGAGAATCGTCGCCAAACCGGGAGGCGCGGCGGGTGGCGAATAGCCTGGGCACGGTACTCGATCGCCCGACTGCGCCCGGGCCAGGCGCTGCGGTCTCGACCCAAGCGGATTTTTCTTGCCGGCGAGGGTGCCTCCGGTTCCTTTGGTCCGGCGTTCTGGTCTGGCAGGGGATCCGGTAACCCGGTCGCCGATTTGCCATGCGGGAGACTCTGTCCCGTAGGCGACGGTCCTCCTGCAGAAGCCAAATGCCAAGAGAGCCGGTTCGGCAAACGAACCGTTCGGTCCAGACCCAGGGGATTTCCCCGACTTGCCGCCGAACTGCATGGCTGGCGACGAATGTCCTACGCAACCCTGCTGGAAACCCTACGACCCCCCTGCCATGAGGTTCTCGAAGATGTGAGCCTGGTCGCGACAGCCTACGGCGAGGTCGAGATCCCCGTCCCCATCGATGTCCCCCAGCACCGCTTCGTGGGCCGGGCCGGTCGTCTTCGCGGACCACGCGGGTTCGGACGAGAGCTGTCCCCCGTCATTCCGATACAGGTAAATGCTGCCACCGTCAGCGTAGTCGGCGGCGATCATGTCATCGTCACCGTCGCCGTCCACGTCGCCGAACTCAAGACCGTGGAAGGCGGTTTCAGTCGGACTGCTCCACAGGACTTCCGGCGTGCCACCGTCGTCCGGGACGGCTAGCTGCACGCTTCGTCCGACCTGATTCCGCCAGGGCCCCTTGGCGCAGAACAACTCCGGTACGGCGTCGCCATCGAGGTCGCGCCAATATAGCCGCTGGGTCCAACGGCTTTCGAGGTCTTCGAAGATCGTCGTCCCGTCATCGAATTGCCCGTCAGAATTCCGAAACACGACAATTGCGCCTTCTTGGTAAGCCGCGAGGATGTCCAGGTCCCGATCTCCGTCAAAATCAGCGAATATCGCGCTCTCCGAATACTCTTCCCTGCCGAGTTTGCGCGACACCTGGGGAGATGGCGTCCCGGACTCGTTCTCGAACACGGCGACACCGTTGATCGGCTCGCCCGCGGCCATCACCATGTCAAGATCGCCATCCTGATCGAAGTCTCCGAAGTCAATCTGATTCGCATTTGCAATCAGCCCTGTTTCCCAGTCAGGGAGCACTCCGAATTCACCGGACCGGTTCAAGTAGAGCGTGCAATAGCTCTCGTGAGTGCCCGCCAAGTCGGCCCAGCCATCATGGTTGAAGTCCAGCACGTCGATGTGATCGCAATCCGTGGTTTTCGAGGACTCCCAGAACGGTTCGAGAGCGATTGCGCCATTGTCGTTCCGGTACGCCACCCAGCGTCGAGGATCCGGGGCGCTGGTCACGAAGTCGGGATCGCCGTCGCGGTCGATATCGATGAATCGAGCGATGCCATCGCCGCCCGAGGTGGCCGTGCCGCTGCTCCAGATCGGCTGGCTCGAGAAGGGGGCGTGCCCTTGGTCAGCCTCGGAACAGGCTGCGTGGAGCAGAAGCACAGCTGCCGCGATCGGGACGGAATTACTCGGAATCATGCTGGATCTCCCTGGCTGGCGACGGACCTACGGCGCTCCGACGTCGGCAAGCACCCTTCCGGGCTCTCTGCCGCAGGTCGACCACGATTGTAGTTCGCGTCGGGGCGAGGATCGAGGCAGTTCGAGTCTGGCCGAGGGAAACGGAATGGTGGAGCGCAAGCGATCCGTTGCGTCTCGTGGGAATCGGCATGCCGGTTCAGCGGGAACCTGTTCATTCATTACGGAAACGACCGCAAATGCGGCACCGCACCCGTCAGGACCGAGCGAGACCACGGTATCTTTCTCGTGGCCCTGCGTAACGCAGCAAGCGGAATGAGCGCGGTAATTCTTCGGTTCGGACAGGCGGTAGTCCGACAAGGGATCAACTCGGACCCACTGCGGCTACGTTCAACTCGATCCCGAGGCCTGGCCTCTCCGTCAGTTCCATGATTCCGTCCTTGGGCAGCACGTGGTCGCCGTAGAGGTCAGCGACTTCGTCGAGCGGACGGAGAACTCCGCCGAGAACTCGTGCGGCCGCACCGCGTACTCGACCGTTGAATAGACGTGCCGCGAGGCCATCGAGTTGATCCCCGCCTGAGGACTATGGGGCATGACAGGCTTGTTGAGCGTCGTCGCCATGTCGTAGATGCGCTTCACCTCTGAGATGCCGCCGGCGTTGAGAATATCCGGCTGCAGGATGTCGGGGTCGCCGAGCAGAACCAGGTTGTGGAAATGCCAACGGTAGGCGTCCTGCTCGCCGGCGGGAACGGCGACATCAAGGGCGTCGGCGACTTGCTTCAGCCCGGGCAGGTCGTAGTTGGGAATCGGCTCTTCAAAGTGATTGATGCCGAGCGCCTCAAAGCGCCGTCCCCGTTGGATAGCCGTCGAGACCGAGTAGCCGTTGTTGGCGTCGAATCCGAGGTGGATTTTCGGCGCGAGAGATTCGCGCACCAGCCGATACATTTCGAAGCCCTTGTCCGGGTTGGCGTCCTGACGCCAGCCGCGCCAGTCCATCCGGATCTTGAAGGCGCGAAAACCCGAGTCCCAGCCGGCCTTCACCTGAGAGAGCATCTCCGTCGTATCCATTCGCCAGCCGGAGCCGGTACTCCAATAGAGCGGAATCGTCGTGCGGGCCGCCCCGCCAACCAGCCTGAAGACCGGGAGCCCGGTCTCTTTGCCCATGAGGTCCCACAGGGCAACATCGATGACACCGACGACGTAGCCGGGAACGCTGTGGAGGACTTCGCCGCTGCCAAGCGCGAGCGTGTTTCAGTGGCGGTCGATCTCGAGCGGATTCTCGCCGACGAGAGCGGGTTTGATGATCGCTTCGAGGTAGGCGCGAAAGACCGCCTCGCGTTCCGGAATGATCCGATTCGGACCCGGCGCTTCGGCCCATCCTTCGACGCCGGCGTCCATCTGGATACGCAGCAGGTTCTTGCGAGTCTTGAGCGGCGTAAGCGTGATGCCAGTAATCTTCACGGTTGGGTCGAGAGCTTCTCTGAAGTTGGTCGTCCACCTCGGAGCAACCGGGGTCAGCCGAGTGTAGCGTGGCGGCAGACGGTCAGATCCCGCGACTCGGCCAGCGCAGAGTTAGAGGCCGGACGGGGGTCAAGCTCGTCGGATTGCCGTCGGCCAAGGTTGGTCTTGAGCCGGGGGGCGCGACGGCCTACGGGGAACCGTGCTTGAGTGGCACCTCGCACGAGGCGCTCAACCCTAGTACAGGCGGGTGGGGATCGCTTGGCCACGGACCGTTTACCAGCTACGATGGACCTCGGACCTGCGGCACAGGGGGGAATCCATGGCACGATTCGCAGTTAGCGTGAACGGAAAAGGGCTGTCCACGGAGTCGCCCCCGGATCGCTCCTTGCTCGACGTCCTCCGGGAGGACTTCGGTCTCACTGGCACGAAATACGGTTGCGGCGAGGGCGAGTGCAGGGCCTGTACGGTCTTGATCGACAATCTGCCGAGGGCTTCCTGCCTCACACCGGTCTCGAGCGTGGAAGGTAAGAGCGTCACGACCATCGAGGGTCTCGCCTCGGACGGCCAACTCACGAAAGTGCAGCAGGCCTTCATCGACTCGGATGCGGCGCAATGCGGATTCTGTACGGCCGGAATGATCATCGAGGCTACTGCCCTGCTGGACAGGAATCCGAACCCGAGCAGATCGGAGATTCTCGATTCGATCAATCCGCACTTATGCCGTTGTTGCGGCTATCGCAACATCCTGGCGTCGGTGGAGACGGCCGCCCGGGCCCGGGAGGGGACCAATGCCTGAGCGATTCCGCGAAGACCTGTTCGAACCCGATCGCAAGGAACTCGCGGAGGGTCCAGCGTACCGTTTCGAGTTGGACCGCCGCGAGTGGGCCGCTGTTGTCGGCACCGGCCTGCTCGTAACGGCCGCGGGCAGGGTTGTGTTCAGCCCCGGCGTCGCAGCCGCCGAGATTCCGCCTTCCACACGACTGCACCTCGGCGAGAACGGGTCGATCATCGTCCTGACGGGCAAGGTCGAGGTCGGACAGGGCTCTCGAACGGAGATCCTCCAGGCGGCGGCCGAAGAACTCCGCGTCGCCCCCGAAGCACTGGAGGTGATGCTGGCCGATACCGCGGTAACCCCGGACGACGGTTCGACTGCCGGGAGCCGAACGACGCCATCGACCGTACCAGTGGTCCGCCGGGCGTGCGCCGCAGCTCGCGAGATGCTCGTGCGCACCGCAGCAGAGGCGTGGAATGTTGGGGCGAGTCAGCTGGACGTTGAGGACGGAGCGATCGCCCACGCGGGAAAACGGCTGGCCTACGCTGACTTGGCACGATCGAATCGGTTGACGTCTACCGACGACGTGAGCGTGCCCAGGGGAGTTCCGCTCACGGAAGTCGACCACTGGACGGTGTTGGGCCGAACCCTCCTGAAGACCAAGGCCCGCGAGATAGTCACCGGCGCTCATCGCTACCCATCCGACATCGTGCGCCCGAACATGCTGTACGGGGCCGTTTTGCGGCCGCCTTCGTACGGCGCACAGCTCGAAGGTGTCGATCTCGGACCCGCCAAGGAAATGGGCGCGGTGGCAGTTCGCGACGGCGAATTCGTCGGCTGCGCCGCCGAGACGTCCTACGCAGCGCGGAAGGCGATCGAGGCGATCGGCAAGTCCGCGAAATGGCGGTCTGCGGCGCATCCCTCCAGCGAACGTCTCGGTGCCTACTTGAAGGAACGTGCGCGGACCAGCGGCGGGGGACGTCGCGGCCCGCGCCAACGCGAGAGCGGCGACGTCGATGCCGCGCTGGCGGCTTCCAGGAACCTCGCGGCTTCCTATGAGATCCCCTACGTCCAACACGCGCCGATGGAGCCGCGTGCGTCCGTAGCCGAATGGGATGAACGCCGGCTCACCGTCTGGATCGGCACACAGCGGCCGTTCGGCGTTCGCGAGCAGTTGATGGAGGCTTTCCGCCTGACGGCCCAGCAGGCACGTGTGATCGTGCCCGACACCGGCGGCGGATTCGGCGGCAAGCATACAGGCGAGGTCGCCATCGAAGCTGCACGATTGGCCAAGGCGGCCGGAAAGCCGGTTTCGTTGCGCTGGACCCGGTCGGAGGAGTTTGCCTGGGCCTACTTCCGGCCCGCTGCCGCCTTCGAGACTCGGGCCGCTCTCGATGGCGAGAAGATCGTCGCCTGGGACTTCACCGCCTACAACCCGGGAACAGCGGGAATCGGGACGCCCTATGCCATCCCGAACGTCCGCACGCGGTATTTCCCCTGCGACTCTCCTCTCCGCGAAGGCTCCTACAGGGGCATCGGAGCGACCGGCAACAACTTCGCTCGCGAGGTCTTCATGGACGAGCTTGCCGACGCTGCGGGACTCGATCCGCTTGAGTTCCGGCTTGCCAATTCGAACGACGAGCGGTTGTCGGGCGTTCTTCGGGCAGCGGCCGATCGGTTCGGCTGGACACCCGGCCAATCGCCTGGAGAGGATCGTGGGACAGGTATCGCCGCGGGTTTCGAGAAAGGCTCCTATATCGCCATCTGTGCGCAGGTCCGTGTCGAGGGGAATACCGTCGAGGTTGAGCGACTAGTTTCAGCGTTCGAGTGCGGAGCGATCCTGAATCCCCGCAATCTGCAGGCCCAGGTCGAAGGCTGCGTCATTCAAGGTCTCGGCGCAGCCCTGAGTGAAGAGATCCGCTTCGCTAACGGAAAGCTGCTGAACGGCTCGTTCTCGCAATACTCGGTACCGCGCTTCCGAGACGTACCGCCGACGGAAACGGTCTTGCTGGATCGGCCCGATATCGAATCGGCCGGTGCCGGCGAGACTCCGATCATCGCCGTTGCGCCGGCCTTGGCGAATGCGGCGTTCGTCGCGACGGGTCAGCGAATGCGGTCCCTCCCGCTACGTCCGCGTAGGGCTTGAAAGTCCGCAGTCCGGTTTGCCTCCGGCTCCCCGGGGCTTTCAGAACGTCACGTCTTGTTACGACGCACGGGACTCGGTGCGATTGCGCTGGTTCCGGAGCTTCGTGGACGCACACCGGCAGCGCAGCGGGGCCGTTTCGGACTGTGTGACTTCCGGCCCGCCACAGTTGAGGATCGTTGAGCCCCGGACTGTTCCCGGGCGCGCTCCCGGTCGAATCCCGACCAGCCTCTCCGGGACCGCGCTACTGCTAGCATGGGCCGAAACCATGCGAATCCCCAGTCTGAGCAGGCGTCGTTTCTTCTTGCACCTGCCGCAGTCCCTGCTGGTCGCCTCGCTCCTGGCAACAACAGGCCTCGCACAACCCAAGCCGAATTTCGTGTTCATTCTGACGGACGACCACGGCTGGAGTCAGTTGTCGTTCGCCATGGATCCGGAGGTTGGACAGGCCGGTTCCGAGTTTCTGGAGACGCCCAACATGGCGCGCCTCGCCGAGCAAGGGATGCGCTTCGCGAGCGGCTATTCGCCGGCGCCGCTTTGCACGCCCACGCGTCGCAGCATCTTTTGCGGGATGACTCCGGCGCGCCAGCGCGGCACTGAGTTCGCTTCCGAATTCGAATGGGAAGGCCGCTTGACCCTTCCCCAGGCCCTCAAGCAGGCCGACAGCAACTATCGCACGGCGCACTTCGGGAAGTTCGGCTCCCAAATGGGTGCCAGCCCGGAACAAGTCGGGTTCGACGAAAGCGACGGTTGGACCACCAACAGGACCGGCGGCATGCCGACTCCCATGGAAGAGCGCGGGCGCAGCATAACGAAACAGGACCCCAAGCTGGCCTTCGCGTTGACCGAGCGAGCGATCGACTTTGCAAAGCGACAGGTCGCCGACCAGCGGCCATTCTATGTGCAACTCAGCCATTACGCAGCGCACCTGCAGGTCCAAACCCGACCGGGATCGCTCACGAGATTCGAGGAAAAGGGACGCCCGGATCGCGCGGTGACGCACGCGTTCAGCGGAATGCTCTATGACCTGGATGAGTCGGTCGGCGGGATCCTCGATGTGCTCCAGGAGTTGGGCGTCGCCGAGCACACCTACGTGATTCTGATGGCGGACAACGGCGGCCGGGGAACGATTCCCGGGGCACAGGACTCGCTAGCACCTCCAAATCGCCCGCTCAACGGTGCCAAGCATTCCCTGCTCGAGGGCGGGATCCGCGTGCCGTTCCTTGTCAGCGGGCCGGGAGTCAAGCCGAATTCGATCTCGCGCGTGCCGGTCACGGGATATGATCTGCTGCCTACTCTGTATGACTTGGCGGGCGGGACCAAGCCGCTGCCGCCAGAAGTGGATGGGGGCAGCTTTCGAACCGTGTTGGAGCACGGCGGGCTCGGCCAAGTCGAGCGCGCCTTCGAGGGTCTCGTGTTTCACCGCCCCAAGCACGGAAGGGACCCCGCTTCGGCGATTCGCGTGGGAGACTACAAGCTGTTGCTTCGGTATCCGACTGGCACGCGCTCGCGGACGAGGCTGCTCTTCGATCTGGCTGCGGATCCGCTTGAGAAACTCGACCTGAGCAAGGAACGCGCGGAGAAAGCGGAGGAGCTGGAGCGGATGTTATTGGGATACCTGAAGTCGGTAGGAGCAGAGGAGCCTTCGCGCAGGTAAGAGGCGAGACGGTCGCACGGTCGTCATCCTGACACGGCCTTAATGGGGATTGCATCGCCTCGTGGCGAGACGCGGGCGAATTTGGTACCCGATTCGGGGCCTCGCCCGAGTCGGAGGAGTAACAGCAGCTGGAGCCGTCGAGCGGGCGGGGCTCCTGGCAACGGAACGCCCGCCGGGGCGCTGGGACCGGAGTGGGGCTGCCGTGCGCCTGCTCGCACCCGGATGGCAGCCCGGACCACGATAGGGGCAGGGGCGGTCCAGGCGAAGACGAACCAGAACTTTGTTCCCGGAGTACCTTTGCAGCAGACGGGTCTTGCGATTCCGTCAGCCAGCAGTGGGGGGATCCATCAAGAACCACTACTGGAGACGGGTCCCGCGGTGTCCGAGGAGCAGCGTCACGGGCTGCCACGCTGGTTGCACCATCGGAAGACGGCGCAGGAGGGGCTGGTGGGGCAGGCTCGCGTTTCCGGCCCTAAGAATCGCGCGAACAATCAGCGCCGAGGAGGGAAATCAACATGAGGGAAGATCTCGCTTACGTCAGGCTGCTCGTTTTTTCGGCCAGCGTTTGTCTGGGAAGCCCAGTGACGGCGAACGCGAACGAAATCGATCCTAGGGAGCAGGCAGCCCCCAGCGAGGTTATCGCTGTAGCCGACATCAAGAGTTGCGGCGACATCCGGTATTCGGTGGGCGTCGCCTATCTCCGCGAGAGAGCCTCTCTCGAAGGGGTGAAGGAAGTGGACGTCATGGTAAGGGTCTGGAGCGGCCTCCCGGCGGGCAGCCACGCCGTGCATCTTCACGAAACCGCAGAATGCCATCCCTGCTCGGCGGCAGGCGGCCACTTCGATCCGGGACCAAACAGCAACTCCAACCCGGACGGAAACCATCCATTCCACGCGGGCGATCTGATCAACCTCAACGTCAACGATAAGGGCCGCGGTCTGCTCGCGACAGTCACTAGCAGGGTGAGCCTGTCCGACGGGCCGCTGTCGTTGTTCGATGCGGATGGCTGTGCGTTCATCATCCATGTCCAACCCGACTCCTATTGCCCCGAGGGAGTGGTGTCGGGCTGTGCTGGGGGTGCCCGTGCCGCTTGCGGCGTCATCGTACGCCAGCCGTAGCTCGCCGGCACACTTGCCAGCAGGGGCCGGCCGAAGTCGGTTCCGAGAGTATCCAGTCCCGGCCCCGCGATGGGAACGCCTACCTCGTCAGCAGATCCAAGGGAGTGCCGGGTAGCCTGCGCCTCATCTGATTTCATTACGAACCGCCGGAAGCGATCCTCTCCTTGGCGGCCGAGGTTGCATGAGGTCGAGATCGTTGCAGTGGCCTCCTGGGGGCCTGGCCGAGGAGTTGCCTCTGCTCCCAGACTCGTTGCGGTGTGGCCCGAGGGACACGACCATTTGCGGCGTGCTCGAGGTCGCTGGAGTCTCCGGATTCGTGGTGCCAATCGCCCGCGGCTACCGCCGGTCGAGGGCCTGTCGAGGAGACGCAACGTTCAATAGCATCTGTCGGACAAGGAGCGAGCCTCCGAGCCGGCAGTCAAGCGCATGCATCAGTTCACCAACATGCCTTCGAGTCCGGTCGAGGCCCCAATTAGGCCCTTTCGGCTGCACCTGGGTTGAGTGGGTGATGCCGTTGCTAGAGCCCTCCGGCTCTGACTGCTTGGCAACAACGCGACGGTTGTATCGTTTCAAGATGCCGCCTGATTCATCAATTCGATGACTCTCGACGGCGTCGGCGCAATCCTCTGTGTTGCCAGGCTGACAACGATCATGATCCCGCTTGAGCTCAGAAGGCCAGCCAGCATGGCGTGGACGCCGGTTGCTGCTTCCAGGCCAGCCAGCTGCCATAGAAAGGCTGTCCCCGCACCTGCCAGCATCGAAGCGAGCGCCCCAGGGGTGTTGGCTCGCCGCCACCACACTGCGCAGACGTACGCGGGCAGGAAGGCGCTCCCCAGCACGGAAGTGACAAAGACCACGATCCCGAAGACGGTCGGAGGTTGGATGAGTGCGACGAGGTAGCCGACTACGCCAATCGCCAGCACCAGCAGGCGAGACACCCAGACCATCTGGCGTTCGGAAGCATTCGGGTTGATGAAGCGCTCGTAGAGATCTCGCGCCGCGATCGATCCTGTCTGCAAGAGCAGCGAGTCCGCGGTCGACATGATCGCAGCCATGATGGCGGCCATGACGATCCCTGTGGCCGCGGCTGGAAGGAGCTTCTGGGCGACCTGGAAGATCGCCAGCTCCGGGTCGGTGAGTCCGGGAACAATAACGATCGCCAAGATCCCCAGCAGGTAGGGAGCTGGAACGAACAGCAAGTTCCAACCGGTCGCATAGGCGCCCGCCAGTCGCGCTGTCGCCGGTCGCCGCATCGCCATGTGGCGGGCCACTACGTGGGGCCACCCCATGTAGCCGATGGAGAAGATGAGCACCGCGCCCAAAGCCATGCCGAATTGGCCTTGGTAGCCGAGATCCCGGCCCCAGACCGAAAGCAGGGAAGGATCCAGGCTGGCGACAGTCCGGTTGGCGGCGGACAGGCCGCCAGCCTCGATCAGCGCGGCGATGAGGATCCATAGGACGCCGACAAGCATGACAATGCTCTGAAAGAAATCGGTATAGGCCACCGCCAGATAGCCGCCCAGAAACGTATAGGCGAGGATGACGCCCACAGCCACCATGAGGGCCAGGGAATAGGGAATCCCGGTTACCAAAGCCATCCCTTTGCCGCCGGCAATGAACTGCGCCAGAACGTAGGAACCAAGCAGGAACACCGTCAGGCCGCCCGCGAATAGCCGGATGGCCGGCGAAGGATATCGCTTCTCGAGGTACTCGATCGGCGTGAGCGATGCAGTGAGTTGTGAGAGCTTGCGCATCCGCCGGCCGATTGCGGAAAAGTTGACGACGCCACCGCCTATGTCTCCGGCTGCGTACCAGAGCGCCCAATAGCCTTCTGTATAGGCGAGAGCGCCGGCACCGAGAAACATGAAGCCACTCATCGAGGTGGTCTGCAACGTCAGCGCGGTGACAAGCGGACCCAGCTTGCGTCCGCCCAGCAGATAGCCCTCGAGATTGGTGCCGGCTCCCTTGCGGGTTGCCCAGAAGCCAACACCCAATACGATCCCGTAATAGAGAACGAGGGAGGTAACGATCGTTGGGTTCACGGACCGTCCTCTGGTCCGTCCGTCTCCTGACTCCACTTTCGCGTCGCCAGAAGAAAGATCACGGTGTAGGCCACCCAGAAGAGGGGGAAGCCGAGAAGCAGAAGGGCGGTCCCCAGGGGAAGCTCAAACATCGCTTCGAATCAGGTCCGAACCGGCTTGGCGGGTCGGTTCCCTGCTAGCGCCGTCATTGGGCCATGGCGGAGCGATCGACCTCTTCGCCGTTCAGGTAGATGCTCGCGATTTGGCGTGTATTGGTGATGTCGTCTAGCAGATTCGCAGCAAGCACCAGGAAGTCCGCTCGCTTTCCGACCTCGATAGTACCGCCGTCGGCGAGCCCCAGCAGACCCGCGGAGTTTCGGGTGGCGGCGACGATGACCTGGGCCGGCGTCATTCCCGCGGCCACCATGTCTTCCATCTCAACATGCGGCGCCCATGGCGTATTTCCGTCGGTCCCCAGCGCGATGGTGACGCCTTCGGCGCTCAGTCTCGCGAGGTTTCTCGCCTGAATCCCAAAGGTCGCTTGCGCATCGGGGTCATCGACGGCCGCTGCTTGCAACTCATCCAATTCGTCGGACGCAAGGGAGCCGCCTAGCCAGCTCAGGTCCGTCGCCACTCCGCGATTGGGTAGGTTGGGAACCAACACGACGCCAGGACGCTCCTTGAACAGTTCGACCACCTCGTCGTCGACATCCGTGTCTCGCACTCCGTGGGCAAAAGCGTCGATCCCTGCGCGCAAGAGCCCCTTTGTGTCCTCGAGGGCAAAAATGTGGGCCGTGACGGGAATGCCGTGCTCGTGGGCCTCTTCGATGATTGCCCCGTATAGCTCGGGCGAGAGCTTCGTGAACTGTCCGCCGCGATCATCGACCCAGATCTTGAGGATGTCGACCTCTCTGGCCGCCTCCTCCCGGACGGCCTCGCGGGCTTCGTCCTCGGTAGTCACCCAGTGGGGAATCTCCGTGCGCCCGGGTTCGGGCGAAGTGATTCCCACGCCGGCTGAGCGAAACCGCGCCGCACCGGGAATCTCTTCCTGTCGGATCGACAGGTCGCGCGTATCCCGCCCAAGGCTCATCGCGGCGCTCACCCCGTACCGTGCCCTGGCCCGCAGGTCTTCTACAAGGGCGTCGCGGTCCTGATTGAGATGAGTGTGAGTGTCGATGACGGTAGGCATTACTGTCATCCCGGCCAGATCCACGTGTTTCGCGCCAGCTGGTGCCTCTAGCTCCGCGGAAGGGCCGACTTGGACGAACCGGCCACCATCGACGACGAAGGCGGCATTCTCGACGGGGTCGCTGCCATCTCCAACGATCAGCCGCGCGCCCTCGAACACGACAGCACTGGTCGCCGGTGCCGGAGGTGACTCGCATCCGGAACCAGCAAGCAGGCTCACCAACAGAAACAGGCTCGTTACGCCCATAAACCGGGTTCTCGACCTCATCTCTTGCATCTCGTCTCCCTCCATCGATTCAAACCTTGGAATGAACCGGCTCTCCCCCCACGAAGGTCCGCACAACCTCGATTCCTTTGATGCGGTCCGGTTCAACCTCATGCGGGTCTTCGGCCAAGACCACGAAGTCCGCCAACTTGCCGGCCCCGATCGATCCCTTCTCGTTTTCTTCGAACGATGCGTACGCTCCGTTGACCGTGCAGACCCGCAAGGCCTCGTCAACGCTGATGCGCTGGTTGGGGCCCCACTCGCGGCCTTGGAAGTCCTTGCGAGTTACCATGCTCTGGATTGCCATCATCGGCTCGTACGGCCCCGGAGTATAGTCAGAAGCGCCGGCAACAGGGATGTCATAGTCGAGAAACGAACGGTGCGCGAACATCGAGCGCATCTTCTCCTCGCCATAGTCGACCCACTTGTTGCCGTGGTAGTGAACGTAAGTGTAGAACGGCGTCGGAATCACGCCTAGGTCCTTGATACGCCGGAGCAGGACCGGGTTGACCAGTGAGCAGTGCTCGATTCGATTGCGGGGGTCGCGTCTCGAGGACCGTTGCTGAATGCTCTCGTAGGCGTTCAGAACCATGTCGATAGTCACGTCGCCGTTGGCGTGAACGCCTATCTGGAAGCCATGGCGGTCCGCGTCTTCCACGGCCTCGTGGATCTCTTCTTGCGACATGGTCAGTATCCCGTAGTCGTTTGGACGGTCCTCGAACGGAGTGCTCATCCGCATAGTGCGCTCCGACGCCGAGCCGTCGGCGACATACTTGACAGCCCCGATACGCAGGCGGTCGTCACCAAAACCGGTTGAGATGCCGGCTTCCTTGAGGCCGCGGAACAGTCCGCTGCCGCCGGACGGAAACAGATACATGCGGAAACGGAGGTCTCCAGCAGCGTAGGCGTCTTGGTAAGCGATCAAGGCCTGTGTTCCGCCACCGGTCTGGTGCACGGAGGTAAGCCCGGCCGCCGTCATCAGTTCGGAAATCAGCTTCACTCCGGCTTGACGTTGCTCTCGCGTGCTGTCCGAGGGAATCAGCCTTCGGAGTCGGGCTCTCGCGTGCTCGGCAACGAGTCCCGTCAGCTCGCCGTCTCCGCGATAGAATCTGCCACCGCGTGGATCGGGGGTCTGCGCGGTGATTCCGGCCAGTCGGAACGCCCGGCTGTTGTAGACCGCTGTATGGCCTCCGCGGTGGCGAACCTCGACGGGGTGGTCCGGGGCGATCTCGTCGAGGTCCTGGCGGTTGATCGGGCGCCCCTCGTCGAGCTTCGTGTCGTCGTACTTGAACCCGACCACCCACTCTCCCGGTGGCGTGACCGTGACTCGCTCGCGTAGCGCCGCCTGAATCGCCTTGATGCTTCGGAGGTCGACGTTCACCAGGAGAAGCTCGTCGACGCCAGCCCCAGAAGGGTGAGAGTGAGCATCGATGAACCCCGGCGTGACGGTCATCCCCTCGGCGTCGATCAGGGTGGTATCGGAGCCCGACAAGCCACGGATATCTTCATTCCGCCCAACCGCGGCGAATCGCGATCCCTTGACGGCGAACGCTTCGGCGCGAGGTCGGGTCTCGTCGACCGTGAAGACGCGCGCATTGTGCACCACAAGGTCGGGCGCGGCAGCGGCCCCGTCCATCGACTCGAGTGAGTTCCGAGCGCATCCCTGACTGGAAACAGCGCCCACCCATCCGGCGGCTTGGAGTAGTTCTCTCCGCGTGTGACCGAGACGCGGCATCCTTGCCAAAGGCCCGGGCATTCGATCGAGAAGCCGGACCTGAAGCGATCCGCAGTTCCCGTCCCAGTACTCTGCCCGCACTGAGTATACGCTCGCTCCACGCCCTCGAACAATCGACTGCTCGGAGCGGAGAGCCGCTCGGACCCGAGCAGGCCACCTCTGTCGGTGAGAAGCCCGAGCAGGCCACCTCTGTCGGTGAGAAGCCCGAGCACGCCACCGCGGCTAGCAAGCCTGGGGGCATTGGCTGGCCGAGGAATTGGGTGCCGCGCGATGAGCGGGCCGACTGTCATCCCGACCCCGACGGATGCCGAGTATCGAATTGGACTCCCGCGGGCTGCCGCCAAGCCCTCTGCCGGTCTCAGTCGGGCCAGTTGTTGAATTGGCGAACTGGCGTCCTGCTGAAGAAGACCCGGCCGCAGAAGTCGAACAGCGCCAGCCAATCCTCCTTCAGCTGTCCGTGCCCTCCCGGACGCCAATGAACGGCTTGATTCTCGGGCACGCCCAATAACTCGAAGACCGTCTGGGCGGCCTCGAACGTCTTGCGCGTACCGACACGATTCGCCAGCCCGTCGTGAGCCCCCTGGGTGTTCAGCAACGGTCGGGGTGCGATCAGTGCCTTGGCCGTGTGGCTGCCGAAGGGCAGCCGGTCTTCGTGACCAATGAACTCTCCCAGACGCGACGTAAACCAGTGAGGATGCAGCGAGGTCATGTCCTCGATGTCCTGGCGCCGGCCTTCCGGCGTGAAGAAGCGCCAGCTTCCCGTGCCCCCCGAACCCGACGCCGAAGGCGCGCTGACGGCGATCCGCTCGTCGTATATGGCGGCGCACAGGGCGGTCTTGCCTCCTCGACTGTGGCCAGTTCCCACGATTCGCTCGGTGTCTACCCAGTCTTGCTTCGCGAGATAGTCGATCAGCGGCTGATAGAACCACGCCCAAGCCGCGATCGTCCCCCAGTCGTACTCGGGCTCGGGGTACAGGGGAAACACTCCGCTCAGGCGATTGTCGACGCGGTCCGCCGCCACATCCTCGCGATTGAACTTGACCACGGCGTAACCACGTTCGACCGCCTCCTGGAAGACCCAGCCGTCGAGCTGGCCGCGGCCCTCCTCGCGGTATTGCCTCTGTTTCCGAAGATCTTCGATCTCGGCCAGGTCGAGAGTGAAGGGGTCGTTCTTCACAATCACCGGAACGCGGCCCGTACGGGCCGGACGCACTATGCCGACCCGCACGCTGACTGAGTGCCCGTTGCGGGTCAGCTTGAGTCGGAATCGTTCCCGCCAGGCTTTTCCTTCTTGCGCGGACCGCCGGTCAAAGTCGACAATCTCAACCTCATCAGGCTTGGGAGGCATCCGCCCGTACTGGTAGTAGGCCATCATCTCCTTCAAGCGACTGCGCCCCTCGATCCAACGTTCGGCGGAGCCGTCGGCGGCGAGCTCGACAAGCCCCTGGTTTCGGCGGAGCGCGGCCGGCGGGAGAAATGGTTCGACCCACGCCCCGTTCAGCATCACGCGGGAGACACTTCGCAACGCGGAGATGTCTGAGATCGGGTCTCCGTTCACCAAGACCAGGTCCGCCACCTTGCCCGCCTCTACGGTCCCGAGTCGATCCTGGGCCCCGAAGAAACGCGCGGCTACGCCTGTTGCCGTGGACAGGGCGTCGGCAGGCGACAGACCCGCGTCAACCAGTAACTCCAGCTCGCGCCAGATCGCCTCGGGGGTAGGACCGTGCGAGGACGCAACGATCGGCACGCCGGCGCGCGCCGCGATCGCAGTGAACTGCTTCATCTTGGCGAAGCCAGCGAGCTTTTCTTCGGTGACGCCCTCGTTCCCCGGCTGAACCTCGAAAGGTCGCAGTGTGGGCGTCAGGAATACGCCGTGCTCGAGCATCAGCCGGATCAACGTGTCAACCTTCGGGTTGTCGTCGAATCCGAGCCGGCTCCACAGCCAGTAGCGGCCGTCTCGCCGGAACGCGTTGTCGGCACGCACGCCTCGCTCGAACTCCACCGCGTCGGCTTCGTCCGCCAAGGCCGTGCCCAGCGATGTCACGTGCTCGATGCCATCGAGGCCGGCGCGGATGGCAGCATCGGCGCGCACCAACTCAAGATGCGCTGTCACCGGAATTCCCAGATTGTCCGCTTCTTCGCAGACGACTCGAATCAGTTCCAGCGGAAGCCGGAAGTAAACCTTGATCGCCGAGGCTCCGTCAGCGTGAAGCTTCCGGACAAGCCCGCGAGCCTCCGACGTTGTTCGGAGATTGACGGCGTTTCGCGGATACGCGTGCGGCTCCTGGTCAAAGTGGGGCCCCGTCAGGAACGCCCTTGGCATGGGTCTCGCCGGATCAAGTAGCTGCTCGTAGGCCGGGATCGGTCGGCCGGGATCCCGGAACGAGGTGAATCCCGCAGTCAGCAAACCTGTCACCCGTTCGGGACGGCTGGTGTGAAAATGCGCGTCCAGCATGCCCGGCAGCAGGAATTGCCCCGACGCGTCAATGCGGTCCGCCTCGGCGGGGATTCCCACGTCGCGCCGCTCACCCACAGCGGCGATGGCCCCCGCCGTTACGACCACCGTGGAATCGGGAAGTGGACGCCCGCCCTGGCCGTCGAGCAGGGTCGCACCTACGATGGCAACCACGTCGGACGCATCCGTCTGCGCCGGGGGATTCACTTCCCGCAGTCCGGACCAAGTCGGGTCGGCCGCAGCCGCGAACTGCAGTGCCAGCAGGGATCCAAGGACGAGCCGCAAGACGTCAGTATACGCGTACAGATGGGGGCCTGAAATCCCCTCCAAGAGGGGCAAGCGACACCTGGCGATCGGTCGAAATCGATCCTGACCTCAGGTTTGCGAACAACGGCCGAGGATGCCGGATTCGGAGCAGCAGGGCCCGATCAAGTGCGAATCGTGGATTCTGCGGAGCGGACGCGTTCGCGAATGCACGCGGCCAAATGGGCGGTACCCACAGCCGGACACCACGATCGGTGAATAGAGGGTGCAGCCCAGCACCACCCGTACGCCGCCTCGCATGACAATATCCGTGGACACTATGCGACAGGAACGTCACACTGTCTGAAACGGGAAACCGACGAGTGACGGCGATAGGCACGACGGTCGCCTGCAGGATTGCTTCCCGATTCTTCGAGCAGGGAATCTCACGTTAGGGCACAGTACCGGATGGGACCGGCCGTTCAAGGCCGAATCGCACGCCGCCACTACCGCTGTCAGGTCGAGGGCATCCGGCAAGGCGGTCACCCTGAAAGCCTCCGCGCGGGCATCCGCGTTCCCGTTTGCCGGGCAAACCGTGTACCAGCCGGCGCAAGCTTGGGTGGCTGTAGGTTCAGGCGGGCTCGAAAACAACCGTGGCCAAGGGAGGCAGGGTTAGCCGGATCGAATAGGGATGCCCGTGCAACGGCACCTCTTCCGCTTCCAGGGACCCGCTGTTCCCGACGTTTGATCCGCCATAGTGCGTCGAATCGGTGTTGACAAGTTCCCTCCAAACTCCCAGAGTCGGCACGCCCAGGCGATACCCTTCCCTGACGACCGGCGTGAAATGGCATACGACCAGCAGCGACTGTTCCGGAGCCGCCCCCGCCCTCAGGAAGCTGACGACGCTGGCGTCCCGGTCGGCGCAGTCCACCCACGAGAAGCCGCCGTACTCCGAGTCGGTTGCGTGGAGCGAGTCCTTTTCGCGATACAGCTGATTCAGATCCGAGACGAGGCGCTGCACTCCCCGGTGCCTGTCCGAGGAGAGCAGATGCCAGTCGATGCTGCTCTCGTGGTTCCACTCTGCCCGCTGCGCGATCTCGTTCCCCATGAACACGAGCTTCTTGCCGGGGTGACAGTACATATAGGCGTACAGCAACCTCAGGTTCGCGAATTTCTGCCAGTCGTCTCCCGGCATTCTTTCCAGCAACGAACCCTTCATGTGGACGACTTCGTCATGGGAAAACGGCAGTATGAAGTTCTCATTGAACGCGTACAGGAGGCTGAAGGTCAGCCTGTCGTGATGGTACCGGCGGTGGACGGGGTCCTCCCTCATGTACGCGAGCATGTCGTGCATCCAGCCCATGTTCCACTTGAAGTCGAACCCCAGGCCGCCGACCGTCGCCGGTCGGGACACAAGCGGCCACGCTGTCGATTCCTCCGCAATCGTCACCGCGTCGGGGAATTGCGCATGGACCTGCTCGTTGAGGCGCCTGAGAAACTCGATCGCCTCGATATTCTCCCGCCCCCCGTACTCGTTCGGGATCCAATGCCCTTCCGCGCGACCGTAGTCCCGGTAGAGCATCGAACTGACCGCGTCCACGCGGATACCGTCGATATGGAATTTGTCGAGCCAGAACAGCGCGCTCGAGACCAGGAAGTTCCCAACTTCGTACCGACCGAGATTGAATACGCACGTCTCCCAATGAGGATGCCGGCCAAGCCTCGAGTCCGCATGCTCGTACAAGTGGGTGCCGTCGAATTGCGCCAAGCCGTGCAAGTCGTCGGGGAAGTGCGCCGGAGCCCAGTCCAGAATGACTCCGATCCCGCGCTGGTGAAGGGTATCCACGAAGCCCATGAACTCGCGCGGCGAACCGTATCGGCTCGTTGGCGCGAAATAGCCGGTGGTCTGGTAGCCCCACGAACCTCCGAAGGGATGCTCGGTGACCGGCATCAGTTCGACGTGCGTGAATCCGTTGCCGGCAGCATATTCCGCGAGACGCTGCGCCAGTTCGGCGTAGGTCAGCCACCGGTTACCCTCTTCGGGCACGCGCATCCAGGACCCCAGGTGCACCTCGTAGATGGCAACCGGCGCGGCGCGGCCATTCCTTTCCCCCCGCCGCTCCATCCATTCGTCATCGGCCCATCGGTAGGACGTCAGGTCGCAGACCTTGGAAGCCGTTCTGGGCGGCTCTTCCGCCCAGAACGCATACGGATCGGCCCTCTCCGTCGTGTGTCCCGAGTCCCTTGAAGCGACGCTGTACTTATAGAGGTCGCCCTCGCCGACGCCTTCCACGAACCCCTCCCAGACTCCCGAAGGCCCGCGGTTCCACAGAGGATGGCGATCATCGTCCCAACCGTTGAAGTCCCCGACGACGGAAACGCGCGCTGCGTTCGGAGCCCAGACCGCGAAACGAGTCCCCGGCCGGCCCGCCGCGATGGCCGAATGGGCTCCGAGGCTCTCGTAGCTCCGGAAGTGGGCACCATGCCGGAGCCGGTCCAGGTCCCAATCGCTCAAGAAGACGTGCGCGGTGTCACCCATGTCGTGCTGCTTTCTGAGAAGGCAATCGGAGCCGGTTCATGGTCCGCAAGACTTTCAGGACAGACGGGTCCGACTGAATGCCCTCCAAGCCCAGCCGCCCCCGGCGCGTCCAGTTCGGGCGTTCGACGCTGGTGCCGGGAGTGTTCTGCGGCTGGGTCTCCCCCCAAAGGTCTTCTAACGTCACAATGACACAATCGGCTTCAGAGGCCGAGAGGTTCTCGAGGCACGAGCGCAGGGCGGCCTGCTCGGCACCTCCGTTTGGATCCCGGGATTCGCCCGAACCGCAATGGGCGATCAGCGCTTCCCGGAGTTCGTCGCGCCGATTGCGGGCCTCGGCCGCATGCTCCTCGTCGAGGAGTCCCAGCCCTTCCTGGTCGTCAATGTCCGTGCCCGACCAGAATGCAGAGAACATTGCGGTATCGTGCGTGTTCACCGAGGCAACCGACCCTGAAGGAGGCACGATGATCGGAGGCTCTCGGTCGCTGCGAAACTCAAACTGGGCGACATACGTCCTCCTCACGCCTCGCTCGGCCATGCAGTGCCGGACATAGGCCGGAACGGTGCCGAGGTCCTCGCCGACCACTGCTGTTCCGCGACGAGTAGACTCGAGGCAGACGATCGCGTAGAGTTCCTCCGCCGGATACCGGACGTAAGCTCCCTCGTCCCCGTCGCAACCCTTCGGAATCCAGTACATCCGGTGCAGTCCCATCAGGTGGTCGATGCGCAACACCCCGGCATATTGCAAATGGTGGCGCAGCGAGGCGATGAAGTACTCGTGGCCGGACTCTCTGGCCTGGCGAGGGTTTATGGGCGCGAAGCCCCAGTCCTGGCCCTTGCTGAAGAACCGGTCGGGAGGTGCGCCGCCCGTGGCGTTGGCAGCAAACACTGCCGGGTGCCGGAAACTGTCGAACCCATGCGGGTGAGTTCCGAGCGGCAGATCCAGGTACAGGCCCGGACCGCGCCTGGTGGCCTCTTTCGAGAGGTCCGCGATCTGTCCGTTTGCGAGCCACTGGGCGTATGAGTGGTAGAGGCACGCAGGATCGCCAATATCAAACGCAACCGCCCCAGGCCCGCCCTTCTCGAGGCCAGCTCGGAACGAGGCATACGCCCGCAACTCTGGATTTGCATCGACGAATTCCAGGAGGCGCGCGCGCCGCCCGGACTCCAGGCGGGTGGCCGCCAGTTCCAGGGCGGTGCGTTTGCAGCGCATCAGGTGCCGGAAGTCGACGTGAGGCCCGCCGGTCCGCTCCTCGATGCCGCCCAGTTGCGGCGCCCACTCGGGCACCCGGCGCAGGTCCAAGTAGAACTCGTTCCAAAACTGTCGGCTGACCGGTGTGTAGGGACTTGGTGCGAAGGGCTCGTCGAGAAACGAAGCCAGTAGGGGCAGCGTGCTGACGAGTCCGCCCCCGAGATCCTGGACCCATTGAATCAGGGCTCCCAGCTCCCGAAACGTGCCCGCAGATGGAGAGCCGTTCGAGTGCAGGGCATAGAGCGGCATGAACACACCCCACGTCCGGGCGAGGCTGGGGCACCGCAGCGGAGCTCTGATCAGGAGTGTCTCCGCATCCTGGCCGCCGACGCGGAGCCCTAGCCGGTGGTAGCCCACCGGCAACGACCTCGCTACCGGGAACTGCAGGGCGGCGTAGCGAACGGTCCCGACTGTGACGAGCCTCCTGATGCGGAGGGAAGCAACGGGTACTGACCATTCGCTCAGCTCGCCGGCTTCCGTCCGGAGGGTTGCGTGGACCCGCACCGAAGAACGGGACTCCGGGAGACGGACCAGGCACTCCGCGGGCCTGCTTCCCCACGAGACAGTCACTGGCTCGACCAGACGCCCCCAACGCCCGCATTGGGCTGCCCGTATCGCGCCCTTGACGTCGTCCGAGCCATCTATCTCGGCGCCAAGGTCCTTAAGTACGGCTCGTAAGGCCTCATCATTCGGGCGGCGCTCCTGGCGGAAGCCGTCCCGATAGGCTGAGAGGACCCCATAGATGCGGGCCAGCCGTTCCAGGTCCGGCCGCATCATTCGAAAGGCGCGACCCATCGTGGCCAATCCAGCACCTTGGCCCAAGTCATCGATCCTGCTCTACCGAAATGGGGGCCATCCGGTGGCCGGGTGCCGCTCGCAGCAGGGCAAGGCTGTGCCCCGATACGCGGTAGCTCTCCCCGGCGGCTTCGGCTCGACCGAAACGTGCTGACTTGGTGTCGAACTGGACCGTCCAGTCCCATTTCGGCAGGGTGAACCGTTTCTCGTGCGCGGAGCCGTTGAACAGAATCAGCCATGCAGGCTGGTACGTCGAGGCCAGCATCATCCCCATCCACCGCAAGCTTTTGTCGGACCAGTCCGACAGCGACATCTCGCTCCCGTCAGTCCGTAGCCAGACGACATCCTTGAGCCCTGTGGACGGGTCGGCAATACCGTCAAAGAACGATGTCCTGCGGAAAACGGGAACCGAGACCCGCAATCGAATCAGTGCCCGCGTGAAGGCCAGCATCGGGTCCTTTTCGGAAAGCGTCCAATCGATCCAGGACGTCTCGTTGTCCTGGCAGTACGCGTTGCTGTTACCGCGCTGGGTGCGGCCGAATTCGTCTCCCGCCACGATCATCGGCACGCCCTGCGAGAGTAGCAGTGTCGCCATCAGATTCCGTCGCTGGCGGTCCCTCAGGGCAAGGACCGCTGGATCGTCCGTACTCCCTTCCGCGCCGCAATTCCAGCTGTGGTTCTCGTGCTCGCCATCCGCTCCGCCTTCACCGTTCTCGAGATTCCGCTTGCGAATGTAGGTGACCAAGTCCGACAGAGTGAATCCGTCGTGGGATGTCACGAAGTTGACGCTTGCCTGCGGGGACCTGCACCGATGCCCGAAGATGTCACTGCTACCCGCGACCCGCGTGGCCAGCCACGGCGTCAGCCCGGCGTCGCCGCGCCAGAACCGACGGGTGTCGGTCCGGAATGCGCGGTTCCATTCGGCCCAGCCGTCCGGGAAGTTCCCGAGTTGATCCCCATCGGGGCTGCCCAGGTCCCACGGCTCAGCGATCAGCTTGACGACACGAAGGACCGGGTCCTGCCCGATGGCAGTGAGCAGGGGCGCGAAACGGTCGAAGCGCTCCCGCACGCGGCCGAGGGATACTGCCAGGTCGAAACGGAATCCGTCCACGCCCATCTCTTCGACCCAATACCGGAGACTGTCCAGCACGAGCCGGATAACGGCCGGGTGGTATGTATTCAACGTGTTGCCGCAACCCGTGTAGTTGACGTACTTGCGCTTGTCCCTAGGGTCAAGCCGGTAGTACGAGCTGTTGTCGATGCCACGGAACGAAAGGGTTGGTCCAGGATGGCCGCCCTCTCCCGTGTGGTTGAACACGACGTCCAGGATGACCTCGATGCCACACTGATGGAAGCGGCGCACCATTTCCCGAAACTCATCGACCGCACCCGCACCCGGCGCCGACGAATACGAGGGCTCCGGAGCGAAGTACGCCAAGGGTTGGTAGCCCCAGTAATTCGTCAGGCCTTTCTTCTCGAGCCAGTGATCGTCCACGTGATGCTGCACTGGCAGGAGTTCGACCGCGGTCACTCCGAGTCCGACTAGGTAGTCGAGAACCGGCTGCGACGCCAGACCGGCGTAGGTTCCCCGCTGTTCGGGTGGGACCTGCGGATGGAGTTGGGTGAATCCGCGGACATGGAGTTCGTAGATGACGGAATCGCACCAAGGCGTTCGAGGGCGGTTCGCATTGCGGGAGGTTGCTGGTGAGTCAATGACGATGCCGAGCGGAGAGCAGGCCCCGCTGTCGGTAAGGCTCCGGGCCTGGTTGAGGGCCGACGGGTCCGGGTAGCTTGCAGCGAGGTAGGAGTAGACGGGGGGCCCCCACGAAGGCCAGCGAGCTACAGCACGCGCGTACGGGTCAAGCAAGACCTTGCAGGGATCGAATCTGTGGCCATGAGGCGGATTCCATGGGCCCGTTACCCTGTAGCCGTAATGCTGCCCGGCTGTCACACCTTCGACATGTCCGTGGAAGATCCCTCCCGTGCGACCGGGCAGTTCCACCGCAGCGCTTGGAAGGGCGTCCTCGGCGGAATCGAACAGGCAAACCTCAACGGCTTCTGCGTGCTCGGAGAACACGGCAAAATTCGTGCCCTTGGGATGGACGGTTGCGCCGAGAGGGTCTGAAGCGCCGCAGGATACAGATCTACTCATCAACGGCCAGGGCCAAACTTGGAATCCTACAATACTCCGCCCCGTACGCGCTCATGCCGAGCGTCCGGAAGTGAGCCCACCGACACCGGACCGGCACGGCAAGACCTGAATTGACCGTCCCGAGGAGCATGTTTATGATGGGGGTAACGGTCGCGCTTTCGGCGGCTCGGGTGGCGCTTATTGGTTCCGCGGACGGAAGGCCTTCCACCCGGAGTGTAGGTGCCGTTACGACTGGGCTTCGTCACCCTTGAGCTGGCTGGTCACCTCAACGCACCCCGTAACGGTCGGCTATTCCCCGTTCGATTCCCAGAGGCCCGAGGAGCGTATTGGAAATGCAGCAATTCACTGTCGACGGAGGATCGCCCCTTCATGTCGTCCATATCGCACGGGAATGCTCGGGTGTGGCCTCCGAGGGGGGCGTCGGAGACGTAGTCCTCCAACTGTCCGCTGCGAGCGTGCGCGAGGGCATCCGAACTACCATCATCCTCCCGCACTACGGAGACTTCAGCCAAGAGCGTTTCGCGGCTATCGCGGAGCGGATGAAGCTTATGCTCCGCCTCTACCGGCATGAATCGCATCTGCCGAAGTCCTGGTCCTTCGAAGTGCCGATGGGTTACACTCACCATCCCAACCGAACCGAATCGGTCACGCTGAAGTCCGTAGAGTTTCGCGGGGCAACCAAGCTGGCGGTTGTGTTCGTGATGGCCGACCGCTTTCTGGGTAAGGAGAGACCATATTCCTATACGGCCGCCGAGGCCGAGGCAGTCCTGGAAGCCGGCCCGAACGACAGCCGCGTATGCGGGGCCGAACTCCCGCCTCGGAACTTCCACGTCGAGGAAGGCACGGGCCATTTCGACTACTTCGCAATGAATGTCCTGCTCCAGAAGGCCGCGCTGCAGTGGCTGGAGCGGAATCACGAGTCCGGCGTTGCGGTCCACTGCCACGACGCCCATACGGCGATGCTGCCGATGATCGCCAAACTGCGCGAGCCCGAGTCCTCCTGTGCCGGATATCGTTACGTCGTCACGGCGCACAACTGCGGAGCGGCATACCGCCAGCGGTGCTCGGATCTTGAGTACGTTTCCGCCGTGAGCGGCGTACCCGGCTCGGCGATCGAGCAGTGCGTGATCGACGGCGAGTTCGACCCGTTCGCGGCGGCGGCCCTCTACGCGGATCACCTGACCACCGTTAGCGACGGCTACGCCTGGGAAGTCCAGGGAGCGTGGCTCGAAGCGTCGGGCGGCGACTCAGACCTGCGCGGCTTTTCGGAGTTCCTCGCTCGCAACTCCGTCCCCATCAAGGGGATCGTGAACGGTATAGCGGCCGACCTGAAGGGGCCGGAGGCGATCCGGCCCGATCTGGGCAAGGGAGTCCGGAACGTCGGGGACTTCGCTTGGAAGCCGGCGTTCCGGAAGCGGTTCGTCCAGCGCATCTCTCGGCGCGACATGATGCCTCGATGGGGCATTCGCAGTGGGGACCGCCATGGGAATCTGAAGGCCTTGCCGGCAAACGGCTGCCTGTTCTCGTTCGTGGGTCGCTGGACGTACCAGAAGGGAGTCGGAATCATCGTGCGAGCGGCCCAGGAGGTCCTGGCCAATCGTCCGGATGCAGGCCTCTGCGTGCTGGGCTCGGGCAACCAGCCATTCGTGTTCACGGGGCTGCTGAACCTCGTCGAGGAGTTCCCGGGGCGTGTGGTTGTCGTCAAGGGCTTCAGCGATTCGCTCGCCGCCAGCATCTATGCGGCTGGGGACTTCTTTTTGGCTCCCTCACGGTTCGAGCCCTGCGGGTTGATCGACATGATCGCCCAACTCAATGGGAACCTACCCATCGTCAACCAGGTCGGAGGGCTCGCCAAGGTAATCGACGGAGTCACTGGAATCGGCTATTTCGCGACCAACGATCGGAACAACCTGAGGGGGCTCGTGCAGTCCATGCACCGTGCGATCGATCTGCTTGGCGACCCGAGCCAGCACGCCCGGATGCAGTTCGCCGCGAACGAACACGTCCGTGCCAAGTATGCTTGGAAATCCGTCCTGGCCCGGTACGCGCCGCTCTACGGTTTCGCAGTGAGGCCCAAGAGAGGGGCTGCGAGACTGGCGTCGGGACGCCTGGTCTCTCGGGCCAAGAAACCGTGAATTCATGACCGACAGGATTACCCCCCCTCTCGACAAGCCAGCTCGCCGGAGGAAGCCGGTCAACACCGAGAGCGGCCGGATCCTAACTGCTGCGGAACACAGCGGAGCCGTCGATACGGACATACGATCGGCCAGGATCGCGTACTTCTCGATGGAGATCGGACTGGCGTCCGCGATCCCCACCTATTCGGGCGGCTTGGGGGTGCTGGCAGGGGACACGCTTCGCTCGGCAGCCGATCTAGGACTGGACATGATCGGAGTGACCCTGCTCTATCGCAGGGGCTATTTTCGCCAGCGGATCAGTGTTGGCGGCGATCAGATCGAATACCCGGCGGAATGGTCTCCTGAGGACTTTCTGGACCGTCTGCCGACTACTGCCTCGGTGACGATTGAGAGCCGCAAGGTCCGGATCGCATGCTGGAGCTATCGAGTCCGGGGAGCCGGGGGCCACGAGGTCCCGGTCTACCTGCTGGACAGCGATCTGCCGGAAAACACCGAAGGGGACCGAGCCCTGACGCATTACCTCTACGGAGGCGACGAACGCTACCGCCTGTGCCAGGAGGCAATTCTCGGCATAGCAGGACAGCGGATCCTTCATAGGCTGGGACATGACGCGATCGCAACCTACCACATGAACGAAGGCCACTCGTCCCTGCTCGGTCTGTCGCTTCTGGAAAACAGGCTGAAGGCGCGCAACGGCAAGCGGGCCACCAAGATCGACCTCGCTGTGGTGCGTGCGCAATGCGTATTCACGACCCATACACCCGTGCCTGCCGGGCACGACCGCTTTCACATCAGCTTGGTGGAGCGCGTCCTCGGTCGCGAGAGAACCGGGCTGCTGTCGTCGAATCAGCTCCTCGACGGCAACCAGCTGAACATGACGAAGCTCGCGCTCGAGTGCTCGCGCTACGTCAACGGCGTGGCAAGGATCCACCAGAAGGTCTCCCAGGAGATGTTCCCTGAGCACCCGATTCACGGGGTGACCAACGGTGTCCACGCCGCCACGTGGACCGCACCTTCGATCCAGAAGGTATTCGACCGGCTCATTCCCGAGTGGCGGCGGGACAATGCCTATCTGCGGCATGCGAGCGACATTCCGCTCGGGGAACTGTCCGACGCTCACCGCGAATCCAAGCGAAGGCTTGTCGATGTGGTGAAGGCACAAACCGGAGAAACCCTCGAGGAGTCAGTCTTTACTGTGGGTTTCGCGCGGCGAGCCACTCCGTACAAGCGAGGCCACCTGCTCTTCCGGAACCTTGACCGGCTGCGCTGGATTGCTCGGAACGTGGGTCCGTTCCAGCTCGTCTTCGGCGGCAAGGCACACCCCCGCGACGATGGGGGCAAGCACATGATCCTCGTGGTGCACGAAGCGGCCAAGGCGCTCAGAGGCATCGTGAAGTGCGTCTATCTCGAAAACTACGAAATGGACCTCGGGTTGGTTCTCACTAGCGGGACCGATCTATGGCTCAATTCCCCCGAGAAAACGCGCGAGGCTTCCGGCACTAGCGGCATGAAGGCCGCTCTTAACGGCGTCCCGAGCCTGAGTGTGCTGGACGGGTGGTGGCTGGAAGGCCACGTGGAGGGAGTGACCGGCTGGTCAGCAGCGACCTATCGCGGTGCGCCGGACGACGAGTCGAGCGTTGCTCATGCCCTCTACGACAAGCTTGAGCGCGTCATCCTGCCCCTCTTCTACGAACGGTCCAAGTCGTACACGCAGGTGAGGCGTTCCGCAATCGCCCTGAACGGCTCGCACTTCAATACCCAGCGTATGGTTGCGCAATACGCATCGAGCGCCTACGCCACCAGGATCCGGAGAGTACAGTAGGCTGGCCCACCGGGATCTCGAAAGAGGGCAAAATGCTGCGGGAGCACTCCCCCTGGACGACGCGGCCCCGTGTAACGGAGTCGCTCGCAAGCAGCGTGCCCGGATTCGTCACAGGGCTGGTTTCTGGTCGCGACCGACCGGATCACGTTTTCGTGTTTAGCCCACGAACCGCCGAAAGTTGGACCGGCAGGCGCGTCGCAGTCCGGGAAGGCCAACACCGAGCCACGCCCAATCGCGGACTGCCGCCCGCAACCTCTGCGAGACGCAGACTTGGAGCCAGGAAAGCCCCTTCACTGCGGCCCGAATCAGCCTCTCTCGTTGCGATGAACTCCACTCGGACGAGAGACCAGTGCATGACGATCCGCCCTATTGCGCCTCCGGCTCGCGGAAATGCAGAACTTGGTCCGCCCGTACGTCAGAGACAGTCTGAGTCTTGCCCGACGGCCATCGCACCTGGACCGACTCGACGGCGGCTTCGCCCGCAAGGCCGAAATGAATCGGCCCGGCACCGCTAGAGGCATATCCCACGCTGCCGGTGGCAAGGTTGTACTGCGTCCTCTGCTCAGTCCGTACACGAACCACCGCGCCAATTCCGTCCCTACTCGAAACCGAGCCTTCCAGCTCCACGGCGAGCCAATGATTCTCATTGGGACTGTCATTGATCCAGACTTGAGCGGGCGCTCCGAGCGCGGTCACGACGAGATCCAATTTGCCGTCACCGTTGAGGTCGCCGGGTGCCGCCCCGCGGTGACGCCGCGGGGGCACGGAGGTGAAGCCGGCTTCCACGGTCATCGCTGCGAACGTGCCGTCGCCAGAGTTCCGGAAGACGCTGTTCGGCTGGCTGATCTGCACCGAGGGATTCACGGGATGGGACTGGACATCCCCCCTCGAAAAGAAGAGGTCCTTGAAGCCATCGTTGTCGAAATCGGGAATGATGGCCGCGTAGCCCGCCATGTCGCGGGTCTGCGTGGCCAGCTGGCTCGGCCGGCTGATGTCGATGAAGTATCCGCCCTGGGTGTTCTGCATTAGCGGAAACGTCTCACCCGGAAGCGCAGCGTAGACCACATCTGCAAACCCATCTCCATCAACGTCCCGAGCATCCAGTCCCATGCCGGACACGTCACGCCCGTGCTCCGGCAGAGCAATGGTCGCCTCGAAGGCAACCTCCTCAAACCCTCCTCTATCGGTCCCCCTGAATAGAAAGGTCGGCAGCTTGTCGTTCGTCACGAACACGTCCAGCGTGCCGTCGCTGTCAAAGTCGGCAACAGCAGCCCCCATGCCCTTGCCCACGTGCGAGCGGATTCCGGTGAGATGCGAGACATCGCGGAACCGCCCGTTGCCTTCATTGCGGTAGAGACGGTTGGGAGTCCCCCTGTAGTACTTCGGGTGACAGTAGTCCCGAACACCCGTTTCGTCGCACACGGAATCGACGCCCGGCCTCCATTCGAGGTAGTTCACCACGAACAAATCGAGGAGTCCGTCGTTGTCGTAGTCGAACCATGCACCGGTAATGGCCCACAAGGCACCGTGCACGGGGTCGGATGCGGTGATCCCTGAAGCATCCGTAATGTCGGCGAACCGTCCCCTTCCCTCGTTCCGGTACAAGGAGACGTGATGCAGGCCGGCTACGAATAGGTCCTGATCGCCGTCATTGTCGAAGTCCGCGGCAGCTGCACCCAATGCGAAGCGCTCCCCGAAGAGCCCCGACTGTTCTGTCACGACGGTAAACCTGCCGCTTCCGTCGTTTTGGAACAGGCGATTGCCGAACCCGCCTGAACGCCGGGAATCCGAACAGATGCACTGCGGCAGGACGCAGGTGGCAGGGTCGGGCCGGGGACGGGGAAGGCAACGATCCATCCGGAGCGTGCAAGCGCGGCAGATGTTCCGCCCAGCAGCAAGCTCCGGGGCGACGGGTGGCCCTGGTAGTCCTCGGTCACCACGTCGATCACAGAGGTCCGCTCCGTGCCGTGACTCCAGGGTGCGCCCTCCAACAGCGGGGTCCCCGCCGCCTGGCCCTGCGCTTTCAGCCGCAGCACCTCGCACCGCGGCCCTTGCCGCGGACGCCCCGCGTCCGGACCGGACTCGCGCGACCGCGAGGACGGGCAACCAATATCCTGAGCTCGTGTCTGGCGACTCCCAGACTTCCATCGATCCCCCGGTGCGGAAGGGCGCTCCGTCCCGATGCATCTTAGACTCGAACCTCAATGCCACACCCGACCGCGAAGAGCACCGATTGGATAGGCCCTGAGCTATGTTCGATGGTTCTCTCGAAACGCGGGGCCACGGCCAGCCAGCGATGTACGGTCAGCTAAGGGACCGGTTGACTCGATATTCTGAGGGGGCGGTGAACAGGAGCGGATCTGGATTGTCGGCATTGCTTCTGCTGCTGGGCGGAGTACTAACGTCGGGCACGCCGCTGTACGGCCAAGGTTCGGCGACCAGCGGTGCGGCGGCTCAGCCGAAGAGACCGCTGCCGGAGGGTGTCGCGCTGCCACAGATCGAATACCGCGACATCGCGGCCGAAGCCGGCCTCTCGGGAGTGGCTGTTTCCGGGTCATCGACCGAGAAGAGCTACATCGTCGAATCGACGGGAACGGGTGTCGCGGTCATCGATTACGACCGGGATGGCTTGTTGGATATCTTGCTGATCAGCGCGGACCACTTCGAAGACGAAGACCCGGAACCGCGGCATTACCTATATCGGAATCTCGGAGGGCTGCGCTTCGAGGATGTCACACATGAGGCAGGCATTGAACATACCGGATGGGCACAAGGGGCATGCGCGGGCGACATCGACAACGACGGATTCGACGACATTGTCATCCCGCACTGGGGCCAGAACAGGCTCTTCCGCAACCAGGGGAACGGAAAGTTCCGGGACGAGACCGCCGAGCGCGGGCTGACAGAGCCTGTCCGGAGATGGGGCACGGGCTGTGCCTTCCTGGATTTCGACCGGGACGGCGATCTGGACCTGTTCATTGCGAACTACCTTCGGTTCGACCCCGAGAAGACGCCGAGGCCGGGCGAGGGAGCCGAGTGCCGCTGGAAGGGCATGCCGGTGCTTTGCGGCCCCCGCGGCTTACCGGGCGAGTCGATGTCGCTGTACGAAAACGACGGCGATGGGGTGTTTGCCGACATTTCCGCGAAGGCCGGCGTCGAGACCGACAAGCTCTACTACGGCTTCACCCCTCTGACCGGGGACTTCGACAACGACGGTTGGACGGACGTGTACGTGTCATGCGATTCCACCGCCAGCCTGTTCTTCCACAACAAGGGCGACGGCACGTTCGAGGAGATCGGAGTGATCTCGGGCACGGCCTACAACATGGACGGGCAAGAGCAAGCAGGCATGGGAGTGACAGCAGGCGATTTCGACCTCGACGGGGATCTCGACATTTTCAAGACCAACTTCTCGAACGACACCCACACGCTGTACCTGAACGAGGGCATGCAGATGTTCATCGACGAGACGGTCACCACCGGACTCGCTGTCAACACCCAGTACCTCGGATGGGGAACGGCCTTTCTGGACATCGACCAAGACGGGCTCAAGGATCTCTTCGTCGCCAACGGGCACGTGTACCCGGGAGTGGACCAGGCTGGGGTCGGAGAGACCTTTCGCCAGCGCAGGCTGGTCTATTGGAACTACGGCCGGGGCAGGTTCCACGACCTGAGCGACATCGCCGGGCCGGGCGTCGCCGCCCAGCATTCCTCTCGCGGGCTTGCGGCAGCGGACCTCGATAACGACGGGACCCTCGAGATCGTGACGGTCAACATGCACGAAGGTCCTTCCCTTCTGAAGCAATTCGCGCCTGTCGGCAATGCCTTGCTTGTGGATGCGAGGCTGGCTTCCGGGCGGGCAGCGATCGGGTCCCGGATTCGAGTCGAGACCGCCCAAGGTCTGCAGATCGGCGAAGTCAGGAGTGGAGGCTTTCACATCTCCCAAGGCGACATGCGGGTCCATTTCGGGCTCGGCCAGGCGGAAGAGGCCTCCGTCTCGGTCACCTGGCCGGACGGCTCCGAAGAGACGATCGACGATGTCGAAGTCAACAGCCGCGTCACTATCCTTCCCGGAGAAGGACTCGTCGAATCAGTTGCTTTCGGATCCTGAGCCGAAGATGGCTCCGGCCCGAAGAATCGCGTCATCCCCGGGGCGACGACGCCCAGAAACCCCGCTTCCATCTCCATATGCAGAATCGAATGCTCCGAGGCAGGCCGCAGGAAGAGGGGCCAGTTCCCGAATCCAGGCATCCACCTCGATTGGCTTGACCGCGAAAGCTGGGGAGATCACGAACGGGTCATGCCAAGATCTCGGTGCATTACTCTCAAGCGCAGCACGCAACCTCGACGAGATTCGGCGTGACTCCGGAATACGCGTAATTCGACACGCACTGGGTATTGTCCAGCCCAGCGCCTGAGCGCTACTGCCGATCGAGATTCGCGTCGTCCTGCTCTGTCTTCAGAACATGAACTTCAGGCCGAACTGAATCTGCCTCTCCATACTTCGGGTGCCGAACACACGGCCGAAGTTGCGGTTGTTAAAGTTCGCGATGGGAAGGCCCCAAGTCGGGCTGTTCGTTGAATTGAAGAACTCCGTCCGGAACTCTAGCACCTTGCTCTCGGAGATAGGGAACCTTCGGAAGAGCGACAGGTCCAGGTTCGCGAATCCGTCGCCCCGAAGCGAATGGCGACCTAGGTTCCCGAAGGTGAATCGGTCGGGCACAGCGAAAGCGCCCCGGTTGAACCATTCGGCAGGGGTCGGACTGCTCAGCTGGTGGTCGCCGACAACGTTGAGTCGCGCATAGAAGGAGCCGCCCCCGCCTCCCGATGGTCGGCCTACGTTTCCGGTGTTGGCGATGTCCCCGCTAACGCCGAGGTGGTACGGGAGGCCCGACGTGAATTGGGCAATGCCGTTGAACTGCCAGTTCCCGACGATCTGATCGAGAAAGGCGTTCCCGCTGGAATACCTCGCCCCCACTCCGAACGGCAACCGGTAGACCCAGCTCAGGTTGAGAATGTGCGGAAGGTCGTAGCCCGAGACACTGCGGTCATTGTTGAAGTTGTAGGGATCTTGAGTGGCGCAGCCTTCCACTCCGAAGAAGCCTGAGCACGCGGTATCGATGGATTTTGACCAGGTGTAAGAGACCAAGTACGACAATCCGTTGGTGAAGCCTCGATCTAGCCGGAACTGGAAGGCATGGTAGTTGCTACGACCCCAGCTGCGGTCAAAGAAGGTCGGCGCTATGTAAGGGAAAGGGGCTCGTTCGCGCGGGTTGCCCGGCCCGGGAGTCGTAGCGACGTTGTAGTAGCCGCCAAGGTTGTTCCGGGATGTGGCCGACCCGACGTAGTTCGCCTCCACGACGGTGCTCGAGGAAAGCTGGTGCTGGATTCCGAAGTTCCACTGCTGGGAGTATGAGTTCTTGAAGTGGGGGTCCGCGAACCAGAGCACCTGGTTGAACGGAGTCGGGGCCGGAAAGACCGCGCCCGTTCCGAGGTCGAAGGGGTCCTGCGCGGTTCGCGTCGGAACCGTTTGGCCGGCCCCGGGATTGTTCAGGTTGTTGGCGAGGAGTTGCTCAACGCTCGGCCAGCTGCCTTCGAAGTTCTGCGCTATCTGGCTGAATCCCGCCCAGTTGTCGAAGTAGATGCCGTAAGAGACGCGGAGGGCACTGTTCGCGGCCAGCCGGTAGGCAATGCCCAGGCGCGGCTGGTAGTTATCGAACACGTTGTGGTAGATCTTGCCTCGTGGATCGACGACAACGTTTTCCTGGCTCTCCAACCCCCCGGGAACGCACGGTGCGTGGCCTCGTTCTTCGCATGACGGAACGTGCCGCTTCAGGATGTATCGCCCGTTGAGGAGGTCCATGTCCCCGACCTCGTCGTTGTTGTCCTTGGCGCTCCCGTAGACGGGAATCAAGGTGTAGTCGAACCGGAAGCCCCAGTTGAACGTGAGCTTGTCCGTGACACGCCATGTGTCTTGGAAGTAGAAACCGTTTACCCAACCGCCGTGCAACGATTCGAAGGCGTTTCGTCTCCCGGCGTTGTTAGGCACCCCGATGAGAAACGACGCAAGAGCATTTCCAGTGCCCGGTCTGAGTGGATTCGCGGTCTGCTGAGCCGCAAAGGCAACGCTCGCGTTCTGGCGTGGCCCGCCGCTGGAGTTCCCCATGCTGTTGAACTCCGCCCCCATCTTGAATGTGTGGTTCCGGAATATCTTCGAGAAGCTGCCCTTCCATTGATGCAAATCCGAGAACGTGATCGCCGTCCGCTGTGTTGTTCCGCTAAGGAAACCGGGTATGTTGAGCCCGGGAATGAAGCACTCCTCCACTCCGTCGCCGTTCTTGAAGCCACAGGCGAAGTTGGGTGAGAACCCGATTTGGGTCAGCGCAGCCTGCGGCTGCTCGCTGGGCGGTGCCGCCTCAAACTGAAAAAGGCGGGTGTAGTCAGAGAAGCTGCGGCCGAACTGGAGTTGGAGGACCGCCGTGGGCCCAATGGTTTGGACATAGTTCACGCCGTAGTTCGTCGAGTCGAGATCCTCTGTCCGAAGGAGCCCTTCGTACCCTGCAGACGCACTGACCGGATGGATTGTCTGATTGAACCGGAACATCAGGGACTTGTTCGATGCGAGTTGGTGGTCGACCTTGATCGTCCATTCATCCTGGTCATTGATCCGCGGCGTGTTGTCCCTGTTGTTCGTCCCGGGAACGCCTGTGGACTCAGCTGCGGGAAAGAATTGCTGGGCGTAGGCCAGCATGCCGGGATCCAATCCGCTCTGGGGCACTACGTTGTTCGGATACTGATCGCGAATGTACTGTCCTGGATTGTCGGGGTCTTCGCGCGTCGTGAACGGGTTGAAGATATCCACGCCGAGGTCGCTGAGATCTCCTCGGAGGTTCGCATCCGTGGGAACGCGAAGCAGCCTCTCTGAATCCCTCGTGCTGCGGAAGCCTTGATACGAACCGAAGAAGAATGTCTTGTTCTTCACGATGGGGCCTCCAAGCGTGGCTCCGAACTGGTTCTGGCGAAAGGGAGTAACGTTACGGAGGAACGGGTTTCTTGCGTCCAACGCATCATTGCGCAGGAATTCCCAGAAGGTGCCGTGGAGTTCGTTCGTCCCCGACTTGGTCACGACGTTGACAACGCCGCCGACGCCGCCACCGAACTCGGCTTGATCATTGTGAGACTGAACCTTGAATTCCTGGATCGCGTCTACGATCGGTGCCACGGCATATGTATTCACATGGGATCCGATGTTGTTGATCCCATCCAATGTGAAGACATTGGACCGGTTGATCTGGCCGTTGATGGAGGGAAAGCTGAAAGAGCCCACGGGATTGGCGCCGAATCCCCCCCTGTTCTGAGCCACGCTAACGGGGCTTACACCCGGCGTCAACGTGATGAGCTGCGTGAAGTTCCGTCCATTCAACGGCAAATCGACGACCTCCTGATCGCCGATGACCGTGCCTAACTCGGATGTGGAACTCTCGATCTGCGCCCCCACGGCTTCGACCGTGATCGTCTCGGTCGTCGCGCCGACGGCCAACGTGAAGTCATACGTAGCGGTCTGGTTCACCTCGAGGCTCACCTCGTCGTTGCGCGCCGTGCTGAAGCCTTCCTTCACGACATCGATCGTATAAGGGCCGGGCGGGATGTAGAGGATGACGTAGTTTCCAACCGTGTTGGAAAGAGTCCTCCTCTCGACACCCGTGTCGATATTTGTCAGGACGATTTCCGCTTCGGGAATCACAGCGCCGGTTGCGTCCGCGATGGTCCCATTGATAGTGGCCGTGGAAGTCTGGCCCACAGCCACTACGGGCAGGATCAGGACGAGACCCCCAAGGGCGATTCGCGTGAGAGAAGACGCGAACCTGCGTCTATCCTGCAATCGGGTCATGCACACCTCCCGCACACCCGATCCGATCACCTTCTGCGACCGAGTCTAGGTCAGCGATTGATCCTTGTCAACGGTTTTTTCTTACAGATCGAAATGCGGAAATCCGCCTAGAATGACCCATAAGTGACTGCACCTAAGTCTTTTAGGGCGACAATGCGGATTCTTGCAACAAAGATCACTGAATACACTTGAGAGCATCCGCCTTGGTAGAACACGAATACACCACCGACGAGCCGCTGGCATGACACCGAGCAGGTTGGTCCCAGAGCAAGAGGCTGAAGCCTCCTACGGTGGAGTCGGCAGCGTTCGCACCTGGCGAAGCAGGGCTCGCATGAAGTCGTCTTCCGGGAACAGCTCGACGAATTCGTGAATCGTCTCGGACGCAGCTCGATAGCGTTTCAGGTTGATGTACCGCAGGGCCAGCGTTTTCCGCAGGCGAGGATTGAACGGCCATGATGCGACGCCATCCACAAGGACGCCCACCGATTCCTCCTCCCGCCCGTCCTGCGCCAGCAATTCGGCGAGATCTTCGAAGGTCGATGCTGCCTGCGAACCGGCTTCGACGGCTTCGGTCAAGTACTCGATCGCCTCTGCGGAGCGTCCCTCTAACTTCGCTTTGCGGCCAAGGGAGGCGAGCACGAGCGGATCATCCCCGTAGGCCTCGGCCGCCTCTGCGAGAAGGTTCAAGTAGCGATCCGACAGGCCGGGTGCCTTCGCGAGCAGCTCGCCGTACACTTGGAACCGAACCAGTAACGGCAGCGATTCGGCACCCTGGTCCGGTGGGCGATTGACGTGGACAAGGTCTGGCAGGTCCGGTGTCGTCTGCTGGAACGCCGCGTCGGGGTAAGGCTGCCCGGGCGCCTTCACTATGCGGTGGTTCGTCAGAGAGGAGTGGGAGATCTCGGCAAGATCGCGCTTTGGCATGTGGCATTCTGCGCAATCATTCCTCGGGCGGGCAGCTACAGGGAGTCCGCATGAGGAATCTTCGTGGCATCCCAGGCACCGGGACCGGTAGTACGATGAGCGCTCTCCGGCACGAGGCTGGTTGTGGACCTCGTGGCACGAAAAGCAACTCAGTCCTCCCGCGCTAGACCGGTAACAGAGGCTGAGTGCCATGGAAGCATGGTGTTCCAGCAGGTCAGACTCTCGCGGATTGTCACGATCCGCTGGCAGCTTGATGATCGCAACCGTTTCGTTGAGCCATTCGCCGGGACGGAAGTCAAAGTGGCCACGGCCCGGCTGCAGCACTCGGGCGTCACCGCCCTGATGGCAATTCATGCAGATGTTCTCGCCCAGTCTGGGGGGCAGCTTGGCCGGATTGACGATCGGGTCGGCCGACGCGTCGCCGCCCGCTAGCCTGAAGTCGACGTGCCGGCCAGCCGGACCGTGGCAGTTCTCGCAGCCGATTGCAACCTCGGCGAACGGGGGATCCTCGTACAGTCCCTCACTCGTGCCCTTGGGAAGAGGGCGGCCGGAGTGGCACTGCAGGCACGCCGCGTGGATCGTGCGGTTGAAGCCGTAGTCTTCCCCGGGCTTCGCGAATTCGTAGCCGGGGGACAGCCCCCACGCGTTCCGGCGCTGGAAATAGGAAATCGGTGCCTGGACGAGATGGTTGCCTCTGCGAACCAGGAAACTGAATCCGTTCACGCCCGACCCGATGACGTAGGCGAGCCTTTGCTCGTTGTTGAACGGCGGCTTGTCCGTTGCGCTGGCCTCGGACTCGCTCTGGTAAAAGCCGTCAGGCCGTTCCTCGACGACAAACTTCCGGTTGAGCCGCTCGCTGACGACCGGCTCGGCGCCGCTCACGACCTGACGTATCGATTCCGAGACCGGTGCCATCGACAAGCCCATGGCGGAGGCCACGAAGCTCTCGTGGATCTCCGCGTGGCACCCGGAACAGGCACTAGACCCAACGTACCGGTGCTCCGTTCCCGGGGGACGGCCTGTCCGCCGATCCTGCCCCGTCGCCAGCCACTGGCCTGCGGCGAGCACCACTAGGCTGCACCCCCAAGCCGTACGTGCAAGAGGACTCGTGACGCGCCGGAACCAACAAGAGCCGGGCTGACTCCTCAGAAGGGAGGAATTCCTTGCCATCTTCGCGCCCAGTCCCATTTCCCAGCCACGATCTCTCTCCGGAACGCATCAGCCGCGGATACCGTGGTAAGTCGATTCACAGCTTACACCGCGTTCCATGCCAGCACCGTCGTGCCGGACCCGATATCGGAACCAAGAATTCCCTCGAGCCACGAAGGCCGCAACGTACACTAGACGCAAGAGGAATCAAGTGCGGGTCACGTTTGGTTTGGCGATTGGACTCTCGGTTTCTGCAATTCAGGCGGAGCCAGCTATCACAGGTGCTTCCTCGATCGACTTCCAACGGGACGTACGCCCTGTCCTGGCGGACAATTGCTTCGCGTGCCACGGTCCCGACGGGAATGCACGTCAAGCTGACCTGCGATTGGATACGAGGGACGGGGCGTTCGCGGATCGCGGGGGATACAGGGTCATCGTGCCTGGAAGCGCGGCGGAGAGCCGCCTGTACGAGCGAATGAGTCACTCCCAGGAAATCGCCCGCATGCCGCCACCCAATGCGGAGCGTTTTCCATCACCGGAGCAGATCGAAACGATCCGGCTATGGATCGAACAGGGTGCCGAGTGGAGTTCTCACTGGGCATACGAAGCCCCCGTGCGTCCGGACATTCCGGAGGTCCGGGCAGCGCAGTCGATCGTCAACGAAGTCGATGCATTCGTCCTGGCACGGCTCGAGCAGGAAGGCCTCAGCCTGTCTCCCGAGGCTGACCGGAGAACGCTGTTGAGGAGGCTGAGCCTGGACCTGACAGGACTTCCCCCTGACCCCGCTGATGTGGCCCGATTCCTTTCCGACACCAGCCCGGAAGCCTACGGAAAGCAGGTTGATCGTTTGCTGAATTCCCCGCATTTCGGCGAACGCATGGCGATGCTCTGGCTTGACCTGGCACGCTACGCTGACACGCACGGATTCCACATCGACGGTCGGCGAGACATGTGGCAATGGCGCGACTGGGTAATCGGAGCCTTCAACGAAAACAAGCCCTTTGACGAGTTCACGATCGAGCAGGTCGCTGGCGACCTTCTCCCGGAACCAACGCTGGACCAGAAGATCGCGACGGGCTTCAACCGCAATCACATGATCAACCACGAAGGCGGGGCCATCCCGGCCGAGTACCACACCGAGTATGTGGTTGACCGAATCGAGACTGTTTCGACGGTCTGGATGGCAATGACGATGGGCTGCGCCCGCTGTCACGACCACAAGTACGACCCGATCACGCAGAGGGAGTTCTACGAGTTCTACGCCTTCTTCAACTCGGTGGACGAGCTGGGGCTGGATGGAGTCAACGGAAATGCGGTTCCGATGCTCGAGCTGCCGGACCCCGACCAAGAGGCCAGCCTCGCCGAACTGAACGACGCGATCCGGTCAGTCCAGGCGGACCTTCCGGACAGACGCGTGCAGAAGCAGATCGACGATTGGGAGCGCACTGCGCTTGCCACGATTCCGCGGGCAAGCCGCGAGGGTCTCGAGGCCCATTACGAAATGGAGGGCGGGTTCGCGGATTCCTCCGGAAACTACCGTCATGGACGCATCATGCGGGGCGAGCCGCTATTCGGAAGTCTGAAGGCGGGGAATGGTGCAAGATTCGATGTGGACACCCACATAGCTTTCCCAGCCACGAGCTCCATCGATCTTTCCAAGTCCTTCACCGTGGCGTTTTGGATGCTGCCGTCCGGTCTGGTCGAAAAGAGCGTCCTTCACAAGATGGTGGGGCCGGCGGAGCAACGCGGGCTGGCCCTGACGCTCAGCAGGCCCGTATCGATCCCGGACACTCTGCGCCGGGAATACGACCTGACGATCCAGCTGTCATCGAGCTCCGATGCGGCGATCGTCGTCAGGACGAAGGCACCGTTGCGGGACGCCAGGGGCGAGGACAAGACCTACCACGTCGCTGTCTCGTACGACGGGTCTGGGCGAGCGGAGGGTTTGCGGTTGCATCTGAACAGCAATCCCGTCGAGTTAGCAGTCCTAGCGAACGACCTTGCGGGAAGTCCGGCCAATGACGCGCCGTTTGAGATCGGAGCAGGCCGATTCGGCAACCGGTTCACTGGAACGCTGGACGACCTCCGGATCTATTCACGCGTAGTTGAAGCGGCAGACATCGGTGTGCTCCACATTCACGAGCCAATCAGGGCCGTGCTTGGCGAGCCGTACATCGACTGTCGGAGCGTTCTCGTCGAAGCGCCGAAGCCTCCTGCCGATGACATCTACTCGCCCAAGCCGGAAACGGACGTGACGCGCTGCCGGAACCGGACGAGCAGGCTGAAGACCTACTTCCTGACCCACGCAGCACCTGAGACGGACCGGCTTCTCTACAAGCGTCTAGTGGACCTCCGGGGCCAGAGAGCCCGGCTCGAGGATTCCGTACCAAACGTTATGGTGATGCAAGAACTCCCGCAGCCGCGCGACACGTTCATGCTGGCGCGGGGGGACTACAGGAACCGCACCGAAAAGGTCTCGCCAGCTACTCCCGAGTGGCTCTCTGTGTTTCCGGAATCGGCTCCCCGAAACCGCCTCGGACTGGCCCGCTGGCTCGTCAGCCCGGACCACCCTCTCACGGCCCGGGTAGCGGTGAACCATTACTGGCAGATGTACTTCGGCGAGGGCTTGGTGAGGACGGCGGAAGACTTCGGCCTGCAGGGCGAATTGCCGAGCCACCCGGAACTGCTGGACTGGCTCGCTCGCGAGTTCGTCGAGAGCGGCTGGGACATCAAGGCACTCCAGAAGAAGATCGTCATGTCGGCAACCTACCGTCAGCGTTCCGCGAACACGCCGGAATTGATGGCGAGGGATCCAGAGAACCGGCTGCTGGCACGAGGCCCGCGATACCGACTGCTGGCGGAGGTGGTTCGCGACAACGCGTTGGCGGCGTCCGGTCTGCTTGACGTTCGGGTCGGAGGAGCGAGCGTATTCCCTTACCAACCGGAGGGTCTTTGGAGAGAAATGGCCTACGGAGACATGTTCACGGCCCAGGTGTACCGCCAGGGAACGGGCAAAGACCTGTACCGCCGGAGTATGTACACGTTCTGGAAGAGAACGATTCCGCCCCCTTCGCTGGCGGTCTTTGACGCGCCCGACAGGGAGAAGTGCATCGCGCGTCGCTCCCGCACGAACACCCCACTCCAGGCGCTGGTGCTCCTGAACGACCCGACGTATGTCGAAGCGTCGCGCGCACTCGCCGAGCGCATGATCCGGTCTGGCGGACCGGAGCCTGCGGACAAGATCCGGTTCGCTTACGAGACGACCCTGGCCCGGCCACCCAGCGAGGCCGAGACCCGGCTGCTCGGAGGCCTTGCCGGGGAGCAGGCTGAGAAATTCCGGGCCGAGCCTGACTTGGCGGGCGAGTTGATGGGAATCGGAGAGTCCCCTGTCGGCAAGGGGCTTCCGCCCCCGGAACTTGCTGCCTGGACCATCGTGGCCAGCAGCATTCTCAACCTCGACGAGACCATCAGCAAGGAGTGACACCACCATGGGACCTGTGCTCGAGCGAGCTCTGCTCACCACCAGACGCCAGTTCTTCGGCCGCACTGCGATAGGCGTCGGGCCGCTGGCCTTGGTGCACCTCCTCGGCGCAGAGGGCTTCGTCTCAGATCCGGAGAACGCTGGCAATTCCGGCGGGCTGCCGGGACTCCCCCACTTTCCTAGCAAGGCGAAGCGGGTTATCTACATGTTCCAGTCCGGAGCGCCGTCACAGATCGACCTCTACGACCACAAGCCGATGCTCCGTAAGTTCCACGGGCAGGACTTGCCGGACACAGTCCGGCGGGGACAGCGAATCACCGGGATGACGGCCGGTCAGGATCGGCTCCCTGTAGCAGCCTCGGCGTTCCGGTTCCAGAAGCAGGGGCAGTCCGGGACCGAACTCAGCGAACTGCTGCCTCACACCGGGAAGGTCGTCGACGACATCGCCTTGGTGAAGACCGTCCATACCGATGCCATCAACCATGATCCGGCGATCACTTTCATCCAGAGCGGGTTCCAGCAGCCCGGACGGCCTTCCATGGGATCGTGGGTGAGCTACGGCCTGGGAAGCGAAAACAGGGACCTCCCGGGGTTCGTGGTGCTGATTTCCCAAGGCAGCAACCTGAACCAGTCACAGCCGTTGTTTTCCCGTCTCTGGGGTTCGGGGTTCTTGCCATCGCGTTTCCAAGGCGTCAAGTTCCGCTCCAGCGGGGACCCTGTTCTGTACCTTTCGAACCCGAATGGCATCGATTCCTCCACCCGACGCAGCATGCTTGACGTGGTCGCGGAGATCAACCGGCTTCGTTCCCAGGAGTTCGGTGACCCCGAGATCGAGACTCGTATTACCCAATACGAAATGGCATACCGCATGCAGTCGTCCGTCCCAGAACTAATGGACCTCTCCGATGAACCCGATTCAGTTTTCGAGCGCTACGGGCCGGACGCGCGCATTCCGGGTACCTACGCGGCCAACTGCCTGCTGGCCCGGCGCCTCGCCGAGCGCGACGTCCGTTTCGTTCAGCTGTTCCATCGAGGGTGGGACCAGCATCAAGACCTGCCTCGCGACATCGCTCTTCAGGCGCGCGACACGGACCAGCCCTCGGCGGCGTTGGTTCAGGACCTGAAGGAGCGGGGGATGCTGGACTCGACCCTGGTCATCTGGGGAGGGGAGTTCGGACGCACGGTCTATTGCCAAGGCAAGCTCAGCGAGACTAATTACGGCCGTGACCATCATCCTCGTTGCTTCAGCATGTGGCTGGCCGGAGGCGGCATCAAGCCCGGCATCTCGTACGGGCAGACGGACGACTACTGCTACAACGTGGTCGAGGATCCGGTCCACGTCTACGACCTACAGGCAACGGCTCTGCACTGCATGGGAATCGACCACAAACGGCTGACATTCAAGTACCAAGGCAGGCACTTCCGCCTGACAGACGTGCACGGCGAAGTAGTAGACGGATTGCTTTCTTAGTTCCGGCAATATCGGTGCAAGACAAGGGCAGCCGGCTACGCGACCTTCTCGATGGCATTGGGTGCCACTCGAGCGAGTTTCTCGTGTGGCCTCGGAACGGCGCGCCAGTGGTATCCTCGGCTTCTCTCTGAGGGAGCCATGTTGACCGAGGATCGGCCATCTCTCTCGATCGGTTGCGGATAAGAGTGACAACGTGCGAAACGGAATGAACCGACGACTATTCCTAGCCTCAGCAGGAGGATCACTGGCATTTGCGGGTTGCGGCAAACGCGAAAGCGCCCCTGCCTCGGAACAGAGCTTTGAGCCGAACTGGGAATCAATCCGGACCCACAAGGTGCCAGCGTGGTTTCACGACGCGAAGCTAGGGATCTTTGTTCATTGGGGACTCTACTCCGTACCCGCATGGGCCACTCCGGTCGGAGAGCTCGGTTCTGTTGACTGGGACACTTGGTTCACGAACAATCCGTATGCCGAATGGTACCTGAACTCGTTGCGGATCGACGGGTCGCCCACGCAGCGGCATCACCGCGAAACGTATGGCGGAGACTTCGAGTACATGGACTTCGTGCCCCAGTTCAATGAGGCCGTCGAGTCCTGGGATCCGTCCATGATGTCATCGCTGTTTGCCGAAGCCGGGGCGCAGTACGTCGTGCTGACGACCAAGCATCACGACGGATTCACGCTTTGGCCGAGCGCGGTCGAGAATCCGCACCTGCCTCCGGATCGCCGCTCAAGCTCGCGCGATATCGTCGGTGACCTCACTGCAGCCGTCAGAGACGACGGAATGCGCATGGGCTATTACTATTCGGGCGGGCTCGACTGGAGCTTCAACACCGAGCCCGTCAACGAGTTCCCTGAGGTGTTCCAGACGATCATCCACACGCAGGAGTACGCGGACTACGCCGACGCTCATTGGCGAGAACTGATCCGAAGGTACGACCCGGTCATTCTCTGGAATGACATCGGCTACCCGGAGCAAGGCGACCTAGCCCGGATCGTGGCGGACTTCTACAACGCCAAACCGGACGGCTTGATCAACAACCGCTTCGAGATCGGCAAGGGGGGTGCCCCGCAGCGGCACCACGACTTCCAGACGCCCGAGTACGCCAAGATGGATGAAATCACCGACTACAAGTGGGAGACGTGCAGGGGGCTTGGCTTCTCGTTCGGCTACAACCGGGTCGAAACGGAGGAGCACACGATCGGGGAAGGCGAGCTGATTCACTTGCTCGCCGACATCGTCAGCAAAAACGGAAACCTGCTACTCAACGCAGGTCCGATGGCGGACGGCACGATCCCGGAGATCCAGGCCAGCCGCCTCCGTACTCTGGGCTCCTGGCTCAGGAAGAACGGGGAGGCCATTTACGGAACTAGGCCTTGGGAGCGGGCGACTGGAGAGACTACGGACGGAGTCCCCGTACGCTTCACCTCAAAGGACGGTGCGGTCTACGCGATTGTCCTAGGGCAACCGACGTCGAAGGAGCTCGTTCTAGATCTCGGCGTGCCTGGAAGGAATGCCGAGGTCACCGTCGTGGGGGACAGTGCCGGACCGAATGCAACCTATACCGATGGCAGGCTTGCGGTTGCATTTGAAAGTCCGTTGCCCAAGGGGCACGCGCACTCTCTGCGAATCAAGATCACGTGATTCCCTGGCGGTCCACTCCAATTCCCCGGGGGCAACTCAGGCACCACTCCTGGCTTGGGGAAGGCTCCCGAATCTTCTGCTCAAGTGACAGGTCCTCGAAAGCTCAGCCTTTCCGTCTCGGCCTCAAGTCAACCTATTGCTCGGGATCTCCGAGGTCCAATCGGATGATGGTGTCAATCGGATCGCGATCGGGCTCCTGAACGCCAATCCGCAGGTCCGCTCCGATGGTCACAATCGAGACCTCGCCGTTCCCGGTCATGAGACTGGCGTCTCGAATAGCGACAGTCGAAACGGGCAGAACCAAGTCACCGTCCGGCCATGAAGTTACGTGTAGGTACGCGGTGCTCCCCACCTGAGTGCTTCCGCCCCAATCGCCTGGCTTCCAAGGGCCGCCACGCGTTCCGTAGATCGTCTGTCCGTAGGTAACCAACCAATCGCCCACTTCCATCAGCCGACCGACGTGTTCAGGATCGAAGGAGCCGTCTGGACGAGCACCGGTACTGATGAGGAGGTTCCCATCTCCGACGGCCGTGCTGACAAGGAGCCTTATGATTTCCGCTTTCGACTTGACCTCTCCCGGTGACCACGCCCAATGCGGACCCAGTGAGATACAACTCTCCCAAGGGCGGTCGTCCTGGAACATACCCAAGCGTTGTTCCGGAGTGTCAAAGTCCCCCGGCAGGCTGGCCCGGTTGTTGATAAGAATCCCGGGCTGCAGACGACGCACGTTGCGCTCGATCGATTCCGCGTCCCACATGTCCGCGTGGTACATCCCTCCCCACCAAAGCGCATCCCACCACAAGACGTCGATCTTGCCGTAGCCTGTCATGAGTTCTATGACCGTGTCGTGAAGATAGCGGATGTAGCTCGGGTGCCGGGGACCAGCTCGCCGGACAGAGCCGGGGCTCAGGCGCCAGAATGGAGGCCGAGAGGTCGGCCTCGCGACGGCCGTGTCCAGTGGCTGGTAATCAGGATGGTGCCAGTCCCGCTGCGAATAGTAAACGCCGAGAGGCATGTCGGCCTTCCTGCATGCTTCCGCCAGTTCCTTCAAGTAATCCCGACCGAATGGCGAGTTGGTGATCTTGAAGTCCGAGTGGGCGGTGTCCCACATATGAAAACCGTCATGGTGCTTCGCTACGGCAACGATGTACTTCATGCCTGCGCGCTTGGCCATTCCGACCCACTCGTCCGCGTCGAAACGCTCCATCTGAAACCGTTGAGCGAAGCCGTCGTACTCGTCATCGGGAATACTCCCTTTGCCGGGGTCCGGGAATGCATGCGTCATGCGACTCCAGCTAAGGTCAGCGCCTTCGAAGCTGGACAGCCCATAGTGAATGAATAATCCGTATCGGGAGCCGCGAAACTTGCGAATGCTCTCCTCCGGAGCGCCTTCATAGCGGTCCCACTCCTCGCTGCTGAACGCGTGGTAGAGGTGGGCGGGCTCCCGCGGGCGCGGGTCGGAGTCCAGTACGGCCCACTGCGCAAAGGCACCGGGGCCCACAGATAGGGCCGAAACCAATCCCAACAAGGTTCCCAATCGGTTGGCGTTCACTCCGAGTAGCCCCTACTCGATCTCTCGGACATCTGTTCTTGCGCCATCCAGTGCCCTTCGAGGAGTCGAATTGCTGTCCGAAACGTGATTCCCGCCACCCGACATGCCCGCGTCCGAGACAGGTCGCTCAGGATGTTAGCAAATCGGACGAAGCGGCCGACTGGGAGATCCGATCATTGCTCCGCGTACTGGCAGTCTCCTGATATTCGCCCTCAACAAGTTGTCACCTGCCCATTCGGACACCAGCCCACTGAAAGTAGTTGAGAGCCTCGAAATCCGCGCGCTTCCGTACCGTGAAAGCACCGGAGGATGGAGGCCAGGACACAGTCCTGGCGAAACTCACTGATCCACCGCTGCCGAGGTTGTAGTGTCCGATATGCCGTAACGTGAACTGCACGCGGATCTCGGGAAGAAACTCGGGGGTACCGTTCTGTCGGTCGTTTGGTTACTCAGAATGCCAACGGTACGCACCGGGTCCAGCCGGTTGTGCAATTCGCTGACTCAACTGAAGCTCCCTGCGTTGTCAATATCTGCCCCAGCGACCCCCGTATGCCGAGTCCCGATCAAGAACGACATAATGCCGATCAGGCCGCAGTCCCACCAAAAGAGGTCAGACCACGGTCGGGCTTGGGAACCACCGTTCTTTGGTCCTGAAACAGGACCCGAAGCCCGGTTGACCGACGCAGGAACGACATTAGTGCATTGTAACGACCCTGCTGTCGTCCGGATTTCGTATTGCACCCCCCAATCCGAACCATCCGTGACAAGCGATTGCCTTGGCCTGTGGCTAGGCCTCTCGATTCACCATGCAGTTGACGATGTCGAGTTTGGAGACTCAATGTCGGACCTTGCCGGCCTCGCAGTGCATCGCCAGGTTTGAGCTTTGGTGTACAGCTTTTCGTCAAGGGTAGCGCCGGAATCGATGCTAACAGGAGTCCCTGGGAGACGAGATCATTCCGGGGTCACAGACACGAAATCGACTCAAGCAGACGAGAGTCGACCAAATTAATTGGCCAAAATCAGGAGGAAATTGGCCATACTTAACCGGTAGACCATTTGAGAGTGGTGACAAACGCATCACGATGACAAGGCGCGTCTTATGGGCGGCGACGCTCCTCGGCGGTCAAGCGTTGGCGCAGCTGCCAGCCGACTGCAGGCCGCCACCGCCTGCTGGTGTTGCAATGGCCCGTGAACCGTCGGCTGAACTGTTCAACGCGATCGGGGCGCACTTCGCTCAGCAAGGTCAGATCTCGTGTGCAACGCAATCCTTCCGGCATGCGCTGCAACTCGACCCCGATTCCCGCGAGGCCGCGTTCAATCTTGGTCTCGTGCTCATTCAAGCCGGGAATCCTGCCGGTGCAGCGGACCACCTCCGAGCCTTGACGCTGAAGTCCCCTGACTTCTCTCAAGGGCGAATGGCTTACGGTACCGCGCTCGCAGAACTCGGCGAACACGAAGCCGCCACAGAGGAATTCGAAACGGTGCTACGCATCGACCCCTTGTCCGTCGAGGCCGCGCAAGCACTGGCGAACTCATGGAGGGCAGCAGCCAAGCCCGAGGCTGCGATCGGCCCGCTACGCCGAGCAACCGAACTGCGACCGTACGACCTAGATCTCCAGCTCGAGCTTGGGGTGACCTACGCCGAGGCAGGCCTACTAGATCGGGCAACCGAAGTCTTGGAGAATGCGACAGTAACCCATTCGAGAGCCGCCAACGCTCATTTCAATCTCGGAACGCTCTATGCCAGGCAGGAGCGTTACGAGGACGCAAAGCGATCCTTCACTACGGCGTTGGAGATCGATTCTGGGCTTGAAGCCGCGCGGCTTGCGTTGGCCAAGACCCTTGTGAGGCTGCACGACTACGCCGCGGCATTGGCGGCCGCCGAACGGTACATTGCGAACCAGCCCGAAGCCTTTCACGAATTCGACGCCCGACACGTATCGGGAGTGGCCCTGCGCCAACTGGGCCAGATGGACGAGGCCCAGCGTGAACTGACTCGGGCGATCGAACTGAACCCAGATCACGCCGATGTGCGATACAACCTGGGCTTCGTTCTGATGCGGCTTGGAGACTTGAACGGCGCACTTATCCACCTGGAACGAGCCAAGGAACTGAATCCCGAGAATTCGGATATCCGATTCCAACTCGGCCACGTCCTTCGGCGCATGGAGAAGGACGAGGCCGCGCGACTGGAGTTCGCAGAATTCGAGCACCGTAAGAAGAGCGGGCAGCGGGAGCACGAAGCCTCGATGATGGCAAACCGGGGCAACGAATTGCTCAACGCGGACGACCCGCAAGGAGCAGCAGAACTCTACCGATCAGCGATCGCTCTCGGCGGGGAGAACGCTGAAACCCACTACAACCTAGCCCTCGCTTTGAGGCGTCTCGGGAAGAGTCGTGAGATGCGAGAGGCGCTGGAGCGAGCAGTTGCGTTAAGGCCCGATATGTACCAAGCCCATAATGATCTCGGCTTGGCGTTGGCTGCGGAGGGGCGGCCCGCAAACGCCCGGGCATCGTTCGAGAGAGCTCTCGAACTAGATCCTGACTTTGCCGAAGCTGCGAATAATCTAGGCTTCCTCGAAGCGCAGGAGGGCAAGTCAACAGTAGCGGCCGACCTGTTTGAAACGGCCATTGCTCTCAAGCCTGACTATTCGCAAGCTCACTTGAACCTCGGCCTGGTCCTTGCCGACCAAGGGCAATTCGAGGATGCGGAGCGCCATATCCGGCGCGCTCTCGTACTTGAACCGGGTGATAGCCAAGTCCGGACATCGCTGGGAATCCTAATCGCGCGTCAAGGCCGGTTCGACGAGGCTGTCGGGATCTTCAGGGATCTTGTCGACGAGAATCCCGGGTCAGCGGAAGCCCATCTTAACCTAGGAATCGCGCTAGCCGATCAATTCGACCTCGAAGGAGCCTTGGCGGCGTTCGCCACTGCCACGGATCTGTCGCCCGGATCTTCGGCAGCCCGCTACAACAAGGGCCGCGCCCTCTATGACCTCGGCCGCCATCGGGAGGCTCAGTCGGAACTCGAACAGGCGGGTGACATACCTGAAGCCTTATACCTTCTGGGCTTGATCGAATCCCAACTCGGCAGCACGCACCGGTCACGGGAACTGCTAGCCAAGGCCGTGGCTGCTGATCCCGGCAACGCGGATGCTCTTTACCAGTTGGGTCTCACCTACTCTCGGGCTAACAATCGAGAGGAGGCGGTCGAGCGGTGGGAACAAGTCCTCGCTATCGACGTGGACCACGGGCAGGCATTATACAATCTGGCCCGTGTGCTCCGGACGACGGATCCAGAGGCAGCACAGCAGTACGAGCGGAGATTCACGGAACTGCAGCGACGACGCCGGATCACAGATCGTGTAGACACGCTTGGCAACTTCGCCCTAGCGTCAGCTAACGCCCGCGACTGGCCCGCAGCGGTCGCGCAACTGAAAGAGGCGATTGATATCTGTGACGACTGCTCGTCGAAGGCACTGCTGCAAAAGAACCTTGGCCTGATTCAGGCGCGCTCCGGCAATCTCAACCAAGCAGAGGCCGCCCTGAGGAAGGCATCCAAACTCCTGCCTTCCGACAAGGACATCGAAAAGGCACTGCGGTTGATTTCCAACTCCCGGCAGCGAAAGCCGTCTTCACCTTGAGGCTGGTCGAAGCAGCACCCACTTCCTCGCATAGCTGAGACACGCCAAGCGGTCACTTGAACCTGCCCCTAACGGCCAACCCCTCGGAGATGCCCCGTGGCCGCGAGACCTCGGAATGCGAGAACCAAGGGCGCACAGCTAAGCGCCCCGAAGGCTATTGCCTAGCACAAGGCCGTGAGGGGCAGCGGGGTCTCGGCACGTATCTGCAACAGACTACAGATAGGTCCGGACGATGACGTCTATCTGCCCGAACGTGAGCTGATACGCACCTGTCCGTAGCCGGACTTCCGGCAGGCACGGTCACCACAACGTCCACTCGAAGAGCCACATCTACCTCCCAAACTAGATCTCGACTATTGCACCCAGCGCGGCGTGGTCTGCGGTTTGCGGACTGGATTCGTGTCTGAGTGCCGTGCGCGGCGTCATGGCGTCCTCTCTCGTCTGCGAACCCGTGGCTTGCCGAGCGCTGCTCCCGCTCGGCAGCCCGCCTCAGGGGCACGAACCACCCGCGATCAGACCGAGACGCTGCAACTGTGTCGAGGCGCGGTCCCGAGGAGCGAGATTCGGCAGCTGATACAGCAGAAAACCGAGGATTGCGCCCAGCGCGATTGCTCCGTGCGGGGGATCCATGGAGAGTCGAAGACGATACCTGGCAATTCTGAGAAGATCCCGAAGCAGCGGCTTGGCCACGCGGTCGAGAACAGCATCCCTGCTAACCGATAGCGGACACTCTAGCTTTCCGGCCGCAAATGAAAGCAAGCATCGTAAGTTGGGGTCGAATGGCAAAAAGACCTTCGAATTCCCACCGATTGTGTGCTAGACTCCCCAACGCTTTCGGCTCGACTCGTTCCGATGCTTGTCGATGTCAGTGGCGAGGCACGTTGGGCGCATTGTTCTCTCAACGCTGATGCGTCTCTCTCCGCCGTAGCCGTTTTTCCAACCCCGGGCCGCGCTGTAGGGGCGGTCAGATCGGAGGAGGACCAATGTCCAACTTACGCTATGTGCTGTCCAGCCGTTTCCGACGCCTAGCGGCAATCGTTGCGTTACTCGGTGCGGGGGTATCGCAACCGCTCGAGGCCCAAACGTCCACTGCGGCGATTACAGGGGCAATCCGCGATGCTACCGGGGCCGTAATTGCGGAAGCCGAACTGGAACTGACCAACATTGAGACGGGAACGATGCTCCATTCCTCCTCGAATACGGTGGGCAGTTACAGCTTCCTCAATATCCTGCCCGGCACATACACGCTCAGGGATTCTCAATTTAGCCTTTTTGGGTCTCGCAAGCCGCTGCGGGGCCGGCA
>CAYWUV010000020.1:0-74664 GCA_964461235.1 uncultured Bryobacterales bacterium
GAGGGGGTAACGCGCTATCGATTAGCCACCGATACCGCGCAGCGGTTTAGTCCAAATACAAAAACAGTGGTGTGCCCAGCGTCCTCCAACTCGCCCGACACGACGGTCTCGCTAGAAGATCGAAAATGCTTCGCCAGCGCTGTGGACAAAATCGGCGGCGTTGGTCAGGCGGTTGAATGCAACCTGCAGACGCTGCCTGATGAAGCCTTCCGGATCCATCGTATCGGGGATCAACGCGATCAGATTCATGTCCGACGCTGCCCTACGAAGAGTCAGCGCGAAGCCGTTAGCTTCGTTCTGGGTATAGAAGCTGAGAAACGCTGCACTACCCTGCTGCACGTTCGCCATGTATTGGCTTTCGAAGGAGGTCAGCAGATTGCTTTCCTGAAAGAGGCGGGACGAAGCCTGTGTGTCTCCAAGCAGCGTCGCAAAGACCCAGTTCACTTCCAGTGCCGACCAGGCGATGCTGAAGTTCACCAGCTGCTCGACTGTGGTGGTTCCAGTATTGGCAAACTGGACGATGCCCGTCGCGGTATCGAAGCCGGCGTACGGAATCTCGCCCCTGGCCTCGCGCAGCACGTTGCGGAACGCTTCAATGTCGAAGTTCTCAGTGCCCGTGAGCAGCGCAGTCTCCGCGACGGTTGCGCGGGCAGAACCCACCACTCGCATGGCCTCGTCTAGTGAAGGGGCCGCTCCAGCAACTCCCAGTGTCATCCCAGCCGTCGCTGCGGCCAAGGCGAATCGTGCATGCCTTAGTGCGGTCATTCCGTGCTCCTCGATGACGAATTGGTCCTGCCGCGTCCGGGCAAGTCGCGGCCACGCGATCCAATCACGAACTTTCCTCTAAATTGCGAGACGCGTGGCCACCGCCTTTGGGTACATGCCCGCCCTTGGGCCGCGAATCCCAAGGCGGCCTCGCCGGGACACGCTTCGTCGGCGCATCGCTTGACGGACTTCAGCCGCCTGGCGCGCAAACGAACACGTCAGTCCGAGGTATGGCCTCTGGCCCCAAGCGATTCGGCTCGGGGGCCGGAGTCTACTCCCGAAGTCCGAAGACGAACATCGAGTTCCCGGAGGCAATCGCGATGCGTTGCTTGCCACCGGCTGTGAACGTGATCGGAGAGGCCCCTACCGTACCACCCAAGTTGACGGACAGAAGGCTCTTGCCCGTGAAGGCGTCAAGCACGAGGAAATAGCCTTCCATGCTGCCCGTCACCAGGATGTCCCCGGCTGTGGACAGGATCCCGCTCTCGCCGACACCAGTCATGCGAAACTCCCACTCCATGTCACCTGTCGCGGGAGAGAGCGCCCGGATGGCGCCCCAGCCCTGCTGCTCGGCGGAATCCTCCATCGTGTCCGGCCAGATGCCCTTTGGCAGACTGCCGACATAACGGTTCCCACGGGTGTAGGTGGGATCCCCCTTGTGGTAGACGCTCGAGTACTCCCAGGAAGAGACGTAGAACAGTCCGGTCTTCTGGTTGTATGCGGGCGAGTACCAGTTCGTGCCACCCTGGACAGCCGGCCAGACCCTCACGCCTTCGCGCGTCGGCGAGGCCTCCGGAATCTTGATCGGGCGTCCGTTCTCGTCGAGACCCTCGGCCCACGTCACCTTCACGAAGTTGTTGCCGTGGAGGAACTCGCCCGTCTCCCGATCCAGCACGTAGAAGAACCCGTTGCGATTGGCCCACAGCATCAGCTTCCGCTGCTCGCCTTCCCAGTCGCGGTCCACCAGGACGGGGATTTGCACCGAATCCCAGTCCCATTCATCGTGAGGCGTGAACTGGAAGTACCACTTGAGCTCTCCCGTGTCCGCGTCGAGGGCGACTACCGAATCGGTGAAGAGGTTGTCCCCCAAGCGGACGTCCCCGTTCCAGTCCGGAGCAGGATTGCCAACTCCCCAGTAGGTCAGGTTCAGGTCCGGGTCATACGACCCCGTGAGCCAGATCGAGCCACCGCCACGTTTCCAGGAGTCCCCGGACCACGTTTCGTGTCCCATCTCGCCGGGGCCGGGAATCGTGTTGAAGCGCCAGATCTCATCGCCATTCGTCGGATCCAGCGCAACGATGAACCCGCGGATTCCATACTCGCCGCCCGCGGAACCGAGGATCAGCTTGTCCTTGAGCACCAGAGGGGCGTGCGTCAAGGAGTAGCCGCCGGTGGTGTCGACGATTTGCTTGGTAAAGAGCACGCCGCCGGTCTTGGCGTCAAGAGCGACCAGCTTGCCGTCGATCGTCCCCATGTACAGGGTGTCGCCCAAGATGGCAAGCCCCCGGTTGATCCGCCCGCAGCACACATTGATCTTGCCTTCCAGGACATGCGTGTACTCCCAGAACTTCCTGCCGGTCACGGCGTCCAGGGCCACCACGTCGTTCGGCATTTGCACCGCATAAACGATGCCGTCCACCACGAGGGGCGTCATCTCGAACTTCTCCAAGGACCGTGCCTGGAACACCCACTTCAACTCAAGGTCGGCTACGTTCTCGCGAGTGATCTGGTCGAGTGGCGAATGATGCTGGCTATCGTACGTACGGCTGTAGGTAAGCCAGTTGCCAGGCTCCTCGTCGGCCTTGAGAATTCGCTCGTAGGTGACTTGGCCTCCGAGCTGAAGGGCAACAACTGCCAGGAATAACGCCAGCCGGAATGCTCTACTGCGCTGCATTGTTCGGTCCCCTCCGCCGCTGACTCGCCAAAAAGGCGATGAGATTCTCCAAGTCGTCCCCCTGAATGCTCGCGGCGAACGACGGCATGGCCGAGGACCGGTCAACCTCGAATTCGGCCAGGCCGGACTTCTGCAACGAAAGCAGTTGGCCGGATGCGTCGAGCACTTGCACTGAAAAGGTATCCTCGTTCATCCGCATGCCGGAGATCGCCTTGCCCTCGCTGGTTCTCGCCCGCACCGTCCAGTGCTGGGGGAATACCGACTCGTCCGGTCGCAGAACGGCAGTTTCCAGGTGCCCGAGCGATCTCATCGCACCGATGTCGCTGAGATCCGGCCCCATTCGACCGCCCTCCCCCCGAATCCTGTGACAGCCGTTGCAGCCGTTCGCGGCGTACACGGCCCTGCCCATCTCGGGATCTCCCGGGGCGTGTTCGGCGCCCCGCCCCGCGCTGAGTGAGCGCACGTAGGACACCAACTGCCACAATTGCCTGCCATTAAAGAAGATGCCGGGCATTTCCGTTCCTGGAATGCCCTCAGAAATCGTCTCGTACAGGTCCCGGTCGGTTCCACCGTGTCGGAACATGCCGGTAGTGAGAACGGCTCCGCGGCCTCCCTCCCCCTCGATGCCGTGACACACAGCGCAATGCGAACGGTACAACCTCCCGCCAGCTTCCACGTCCGAATCGGACGTGAACGTGTTGGTGAGCGCTTCTTCCAAGTCCCCCGTATCGCCGGGAGCAGCCACCAGCGCGACTGGCAGCAATAGCAACAGAACAAGGGATCTCAAAGCGTACCTCCTGGAACCGCGTTGGAAGCGGCTGACCGCAGCCATTCTAGCGGAAAACCCGGAAGACAACCGCCCCAGGGCGACCTACTCCTTCCAGAGCCTCAGGCAAACGAGGGATCCGACGTCTCTGGCGAAGAAGAGGCCACGGGCGACAGCCGGGAACGCCCGCGTCTCCCTGCCAAGTACCTGGGCCCGGGAAACGATTTCGAATTCTTCCGGCGAGGCCGCAGCCATGACAAGTTCACCCGACTCGAGAAGAAGGAGCAACCGGTCGCCCACGAGGGTCACTGAGCCTGCGCGAATCGGGCTGTGCGACCAGTGGACCTTACCCGTCTTGAGGTCGGCAGCCCTGAGACTCTGGCCATACTCCTGGCGGCCATGGAATCCGAACAGCGTCCCTCCCGACAGCACGCTGCTGGAATAGTGGCTGTCGATAACGTCCTCGCCGGACCACAGTACCTCGATCCGACTGTCGCATAGCTTCATGGCGATCGACCCCGTGCCATACGACGCCGACAGGAACACCAATTCGCCGTCCACAACCGGCGTCGCCGCGTTGACGGATGCATTGCTGCGCGCCCGCCAGCGCCGCTCGTAGAGCAACTCACCCGAGGACGGCTCAAGGACCGCAAGGCCTTCGCGCGTGAAGAACACCGCCACGGTCCGGCCATCCAGGCGGGCCGGAACAGGCGAGGAATAGCTGGCCTCGTCGCCCGTGGACTTCCAGAGGGTCTCTCCCGTCGCCGCGTCCAATGCAACGATGCCGGACCCGTCCCCTCCTACGTTCGCGAGCACGCGACCGTCCATCACGAGCGGGGTCGACGCAGCTCCGAAGAAGCCCTTGCGGACCCGGAATTGCTCGTGGGTGTCAACGCCCCAGATCCTGCGTCCTGTCTCGAAGTCGAGGCAATGCAACCACCCCTGGGCACCGAACGTGTAGACCTTGTCGTCGCTGATGACCGGTGTGGCACGCGGGCCGTTATCGAAGCCAAAATCATCCCTGTAGTTGGTCTCGTACGAAAACCTCCAGAGGCTGCTGCCGTCCTCGGTCCGGAGCGCTTCGACAACCTCTCGATTCCCGAGCCGGTGGAAGACGACCAGGCGCCCCAAGGCCGCCGCGGGAGCGCTGAACCCGGCACCTACGGGCCGTTCCCAGACGAGATCGGGGCCTGACGCGGGGAATGCGGGAATCGTCGCACGCCCGCGATACACTCCGTCCCGCTCGGGTCCGCGGAACTGCGGCCAGTCCTGCCCGGCTGCTCCGAGGCTGAGCGCAACACAGACTGCCATCGGCCGGAGGCAGGCCAGAGCAAGTCGTACGCCTCGACGACTGCGAATGATCGACACGTCCACTCCGGCACCAGGATCGTCGTCGCTCTCGCGAACCCTCAGATTCCGGACCATCGCTTCAGGTCTTCGGCCTCTACGCCGAGGAGGTCGAGTATGCGTCCCACCTGCTGGTTCACGATGTCGTCGATCGACTCCGGCAGGGTGTAGAAGGCCGGCATCGGAGGGGCGATCACGGCGCCCATTTCCGCGAGCGTCACCATCGTACGCAAGTGCCCGAGGTGGAGCGGCGTCTCCCGGACCACCAGCACCAGCCGCCGCCGTTCCTTGAGTGCGACGTCGGCAGCCCGGGTCAGGAGGTTCGAAGTCAATCCGCTTGCGATGGCCGACATCGTGCGCACGGAGCACGGAACGACTGCCATCGCGTCGAATAGGAAGGACCCGCTGGCAATGGTGGCTCCTATGCGTTCGACGGAGTGAACTTCTCGGACCAACGAGCGAAGGTCCGCCACCTTCCGGCCGGTCTCCTGGTGCAGGGTTTTCTCGCCGGGCCGGGTCACGACTAGGTGCGTCTCGACATCCGGAGCGGAGGAGAGCCGCTCGAGCAGACGCAACCCGTAGACCGCCCCGCTGGCGCCGCTGATCCCGATCACGATCCGTTTCAATGCGCGGTCCCTGACATTCATGGTTGCAAAACAGGAAGCCGCTGGGAAGCGACTGGCGTCCGTGGCGGCAAAGCTGGGCTGAGCAGCTTGCCGAGAATCCCACGTCGCGATTCCGGCCCGGGCCGTAGCTGGCGACCTATCACACTGAGACTGTAGAATCGGCCGCAGCTGCCCCCAGAACCCTCGGTGGTACCCTGAGCGACATCCATACCGAACCGCCCGTGAAAGAACGAAAGACTCTCTACCTTGCGAACAGCTACGGCTTCTCGACCCAGCAACGAAGCGGACCCCTCGTCGACCTCGTTCGGGCCTTGGAAGATCTTGGAGCCGAGGTCTGGGAACCGTTCGCACGCAACAACCAGATCGACAAGAGCGAATTCGAGTGGGCGTACCAAGTCGGACAGGCGGACCTGAGGGACGTACGCGATTCGGACGGGATTTTCGCCGTTGTGAATGGGTGCCCCCCCGACGAGGGAGTCATGGTGGAGCTCGGCATGGCGATCGCGTGGAGCAAGCCAACGTTCCTGTTCCGGGATGACTTCCGGATCTGCACCGACTCGGCCGGAACCTGCGCCTACCCGCTCAATCTGATGCTATTCGCCGGCCTACCGAGAAACAGCTGGAAGCGGTACTGGTACACGCACATCGACGAGTTGGCAGACCCAGCAAAAGGACTGGTGCCATGGCTGAACGCGAAGCGGAACCTCGCCACCTGATCCTCTTCGACGGAGACTGCGGGTTTTGCCAACGGGCTGTGCGATTCATCTCCGAGTTCGTTACCGATCCCATCTTCCGGTTGGCCCCACTGGACAGCGCAGAGGGCACAAGGGCCGTTGCCGGAGGTACGGTCGACGTTGGCGCATTTGGCACTCTCCTCGTGGTGCCGGCCGGCCTCCCGAAGGACGTCGCTCCGCTCCAGAAGGGCGCGGCTGTGCTATTCATCATTCGCCGCTTGGACTGGCCGTGGCGGCTCCTAGCTGTCATTGACTTCCTGCCATCGCCGCTGCTGGATTGGACGTACGACCAGGTGGCCCGTCATCGCTTCCTGCTGTCGGGAGGCTCGGAGGCCTGCGCACTGCCGACACAGACCGAACGAGACGCCGACTAGGCCTGCTCTCCACGGATTCAGCGGCCTGCCGGATTGGGTGACGTCGATTTCGGCTATGGTGATACGAACTCATTGCGTCGCTTCAGAGCCTCCCATGGCAGACATGTTCAGGACTCGCATCACCGACCTGTTCGGTATCCGGTACCCCATCATCCAAGGAGGGCTGATGTGGCTGGCCAAGGCCGAGCTTGCCGCTGCCGTGGCGGAGGCCGGCGGCATTGGCTTCATGACCGCCCTCTCGCACGCTACGCCCGGGAAGCTCCGGGACGAAATCCGCAAGGTCCGCGATCTGACCGACAAGCCCTTCGGAGTCAACATCACCTTCCTGCCGTCATTGCGGCCGCCGGACTTCCCGGCCTACATCCAGGTCTGTATCGATGAAGGAGTCCGTTTCATCGAAACGGCCGGGCGCAATCCCGCCCCGATCATGCCGTTGCTCACCGAAGCCGGAATCAAGGTGATTCACAAGTGCACGTCGGTGCGCCATGCCATCACCTCGCAACGAATCGGGTGCGCCGCAGTCAGCATCGACGGATTCGAGTGCGCCGGACATCCCGGCGAGGACGATGTGACGTCACTGATTCTCATACCGTTGTGCCGGGACGCCCTCCGGATCCCGATCGTTTCGTCCGGTGGCTTCGGAGACGGTCGTGGGCTAGTGGCCTCACTGGCTCTCGGCGCGGACGGCATGAACATGGGAACCCGCTTCGTGGCCACCGTCGAATGCCCGATTCACGACGCGGTCAAGCAGGCGCTGGTCAACGCGAGCGAACGGGACACCAGGCTGCTGATGCGATCCCTGCGCAACACCGCGCGCTTCCTGGCGAATTCCAACACAGAGAGGGTTCTTGAGATCGAAGCCCGCGACGGCGCGACCATCGACGACATCAAGCAGTACATGTCCGGTCTCGAGGGCAAGCAAATGATCGAGACCGGAGACCTCGACAAGGGGGTGTTCTCTGCCGGCCAGGTCATCGGCATGATCCGAGACGTGCCGACTGTCCAGGAGTTGTTCGACCGAATCATCGCAGAAGCAACCGATCTCATGACCTACCGGCTGCCTGCGGTCGTCGGAAACGGAACTTCGAACTCCTAGCGGGTATCCTGCTGAACGTTCCCGGCGCGCGCTTGGCGTGCGATGCTGGGACGCAGTCACGAGGCCGTGAGGATTTCCGCGACGATCATCGCGCTGAACGAGCAGCGCAACATCGCACGGGCCGTCCGTTCGGCCGGCTTCTGCGATGAAACGCTGGTTGTCGATTCGGGTTCGACGGACGGGACGGTCGAGATCGCCGAGTCCCTAGGGGCCAGGGTGGTGACTAACGAATGGCCCGGTTATGCCGCCCAGAAGAATTTCGCGGCCAGCGCGGCCCGGAGTGAGTGGATCCTGTCGCTGGACGCCGACGAAGCCGTCAGCCCCGAACTGGCTTCCGAGATCCTTCGGCTCAAGGAGAGCCCTGCGGAGTTCGCCGGGTTCGACTTTCCACGCCTTGCGCGGTATTGCGGCCGCTGGATTCGGCACTCGGGCTGGTATCCGGACCGGAAGGTCCGCTTGTATCGGAGGGACCTAGGACGCTGGATTGGCCGATTTGTCCACGAGTCCGTCCATGTCGACGGACCCGTAGGGCACCTTGACGGCAACCTCCTTCATTACACATGCGACACTCTGGAGCACCACCGACGGAACGTTGACCGATACACGGATCTGGCCGCGGACGAGATCCGGGCCTCCGGGAAGGCCGCCCCGGCTTGGCGACTCCTGTTGGGACCGACGTACTCGTTCGTTAAGTCCTATTTCCTCCAACTCGGGTTCCTTGACGGCAAGCAGGGGTTCACGATTGCACGCATGGCCGCCTGGTACGTCTATCTCAAATACTCGAAGGCACGGAGACTGGCCGCCGGATAGGCGATGAGAGTCCTGCACATCGATACCGGTCCGACGATGCGCGGAGGGCAGTATCAAGCCCTCTTCCTGCTCGACGCTCAAGCCGCCTCTGGCTGTGAAACGACCCTGCTCGCAGGGGACGGGATCCGGTCCGTGCGCCACGCGGCCAGGGCGACGTGGCGCGCCGTGAGACGCCAGTCCCGGCGTTGCGACTTGATTCACGCGCACGACGGCCGCGCACACTCCCTCGCCGTCCTCTACGGCACGGGAAGGCCCGTGGTGGTAGCCCGTCGAGTTGCGTTTCCGGTCCGCAGGGGCATCGCTTCCCAGTGGAAGTACCGCAAGGCAGGCCACTTCATCGCGGTTTCCGAGCATGTGGCCGGAATCCTGCGAAGCGGTGGAGTGCCGGCCCACAAGATCACGGTGGTCCATGACGCGGCCCCGGTTGTCGAAGTTGCAAGAATCCGGCAACGCGCAGAGCATCGAGAGCCTGACCGGCCGGTGTCCGACTTCTGCGTGGTCAGCGCGAACCTCGACGATCCCCTGAAGGGCCGAGACCTTGCGGCCGCCGCCTGCCGCCATGCGGGCGCGAAGCTCCTTCTGTCCGACGACCTGCAACGGGACCTGGCACAAGCGGACGCCCTTCTTTACCTGACTCAGACGGAAGGGCTCGGATCGGCCCTATTGCTCGCCATGTCGATGGGAGTTCCGGTGATCGCGAGCGCGGTCGGAGGGATTCCGGAAATCGTTTCGAACGGTCGGACAGGCCTCTTGGTGGACAACACCGTCGAAAGTGCCTCCCGTGCGATCCTCAAGCTCCACAACGACCCAGAGCTGCGGGCCGGAATGGCAAACGAGGCCCTCGGCAAGACACAGTCGCATTTCTCCATCGAGCGGATGGCCGAGCGGACGATGCATGCGTACCGTCACGTCTTGGCGAGGACGGGCTGAGCAATGGCCGGACTCGTCGGCTTGGCATTCGTAGTGGGTCTGCACGTAGGCAGTTTCCTCAACGTCTGTATCCGTCGATGGCCGTTGGGGCTATCCGTAGTCCGGCTGGGATCGCACTGTCCCGCCTGCGACTCTCCGCTCGCGTGGCGGGACAAGCTTCCAGTCGTGAGTTTCGTCATTCTGGGCGGGCGCTGTCGCAGCTGCGGCGAGACGATTCCGTGGCGATACCCTTTGGTCGAGATCCTGACCGCAATGGTCTACGGAGGTATCGCCTTGCGGTTCGGCGCGAGCCCGGAGGCCTGCAAGCACGCCGTCTTCGCGGCCATGATGCTAGTGCTGCTCTTCACTGACATCGATCACCGAACGCTGCCTGACAAGGTCACGCTGAGCGGCCTTGCGCTCGGAATCGCGATCAGCCCGGTTGGAGCCCCGCCGGCGGGTCCGGTCAGCATGGTTCTTGGCATTCGGGGCATGGATGGCCCGACATGGGCAGTCTCCTTGGCGGATTCGGTGCTGGCAGCCGTAGTGTTCGCCGGATTCCTGTGGATTGTCGGCGAGGCCTACTACCGCATCCGGGGCGTTGAAGGGCTCGGCTTCGGGGATGTGAAGATGATGGCCATGATCGGGGCGTTCCTGGGCAGCTCCGCAACGGCGCTAGTGCTCGTCCTCGGATGCTGGCTGGCTACGCTCGGAGGTGTGCTCGCGGTCGCCTTCTACGCCAGGGATCGCAACCACGCGATCCCCTTGGGCGCGTATTTCGCAGCAGCTGCGCTGCTGGTACTCTTCGCGGGCGGGCCGATCCTCGACCTATACTGGGACCTGATTCTCGGATGAAGCTAGGCGACATCGCGGAGGCGCTGGAATGCCGCCTTGTCGGCGATCCGGAGATTGAGATCACGGGAGTCGCAGGCTTGGAAGAGGCTGGCCCGACTGAATTGACCTTCCTCTCGAACCCCCACTACGCCTCGATCGCAGCGCAGACGCGGGCGGCAGCGTTGATCGCAGATCGTCCGTTGGACGACGTGGACGCGGCGATCGTCGTATCGGCCAATCCCTATCTGGACTTCGCCCGCGCCTTGGAACTGTTCCACCAGGGCGACGGACGGACCCCGGGGGTGCACTCCACCGCAGTGATCGCGGAGACGGCCACGATCGGCACCGGTGCCAGCATCGGTCCGTTCGTCGTGATCGAGGACGAGGCCGAGATCGGCAGGAACGCCCGCCTCGGCCCGCATGTCGTAATCGAGCGCCGAGCTCGGATCGGCGACGATTTTGTCGCTGGTGCAGGTGCCACGGTGTGCCATGGCTCGAGGATCGGCGACAGGGTCGTCCTGCACCAGAGAGTGACGGTCGGATCGGACGGCTTCGGTTTTGCCCGGCGCGCTGACGGCTCGCACAAGAAGATCCTTCAAACCGGGACGGTGGTCATCGAGGACGACGTAGAGGTGCAGGCGGGCTCGTGCATTGACCGCGCGGCGGTGGGAGAAACGCGAATCGGCCGGGGGACGATCGTTGACAACCTCGTCCAGATCGGCCATGCCGTCAAGATCGGTGCCAATACAATCCTCTGCGCCCAGGTCGGTATCGCAGGCAGCACCTCACTGGGGTCGGACTGCGTCCTCGCGGGGCAGGTGGGCGTCATCAACCACCTTCACATCGGCGACCGAGTCCTGATCACTGCCCAATCGGGGGTCGGTCGTGACGTTCCCGACAACTCCAAGGTTTCTGGGTCTCCTGCCATCGACAACCGGCGCTGGCTGCGGTCCACGGCGGCGTACACCAAACTGCCGGAAATCGACCGCGAGGTTCGTAAACTCCGCAAGCGTGTCGAGGACCTCGAACGCGAATCTTGAACTGCGGTCGGTTGATCGCCAAGCGTGACCCGGCGAGCCGGCGGGCCGGTTGCTTGAGCCGTCGACCCGGGTTCCGGCTACTGTACGATTGATCGAGTCGCAAAGTAGCGGCTGGCCAACCCGAATGCGCAGCTTACCCTTCCTTGCGTTGCTTGTCGCCGGCCTCGCCGCCGCCCAGCCCCGCGACTTTCCGATCAACCTACGGCAAGGCATCATGGCCGGCGAGGTCGGGGAGCGATCAGTCATCCTCCAGTCGCGCCTGACGTCCACGAGTCCCCGCCAGGATCCCCGCTGGGAAGGCATCCGCGGCGCAAACGGATGGGCGCGATTCGAGATCGCGGACAACGAGGAGTTCGAGGGAGCGCGTCTGGCCGAGTGGATCGAGGCCTCGCCTTACTCGGATTTCATTGTCAAGACCAAGATCACCGGGCTGGAGCCGGCCACGCGCTATCACTACCGGCTCCATTACGGCCGCAGCAAGGACGGCACGCGCCGGTCCGAAGCGGCGACGTTCCGAACGCTGGCCGGGCGGGACGTCGCGGCTCCGTACAGCTTCGCCGTCGTGACAGGAATGAACTACTCGTTCTTCCACTACACCGGCAGCAGCAGGGTCGGCCCGTACGAAGGCCCCGACAAGGATCTCGGGTACCCGGCCCTCGCCTCGATCCTGAAACTGCAGCCTGACTTCTTCGTCGGGACCGGGGACAACGTCTACTACGACCACCCGGGTCACCGCGGGCGTGCCCAGACCCGCCATGAGATGCGCAAGAAGCACCACGAGCAGTACTCGCAGCCGCGGTTCCTGGATCTGTTCCGCAAGGTGGCGACCTACTGGATGAAGGATGACCACGACCATCGGTTCGACGACTCGGATGCGGTCAATGCAGTCCGGATCCGAGCACCGAAGCAACTGGACTACTATCCGCGCACCAACATCCACGAAGGCGAATCGGGCTCGGGCTTCCTGCCGTCGCACGAACTGGGTATCCAGGTCTTTCAAGAGCAACTGCCCGTTGTCGATCCTGCAGAAAGCGATCCTGTCACGTATCGAACCCACCGGGTCAGCCGCGACCTCCAGATCTGGATTGTGGAGGGGCGCGACTACCGGAGCCCGCTGGACCAGCCCGACGGGCCGAGGAAGACAATCTGGGGCCCGCAGCAGAAGGAATGGCTCATGAGGACGCTCGAGGAGAGCGACGCGCCGTTCAAGCTGCTGCTGTCGGCCACGCCCATGATCGGGCCGGACTCGAGCAGCAAGCGCGACAACCACACGAACGTCAACGGCTACCGGCACGAGGGCGACGAATTCTTCCAATTCCTCGCGAACAGCGGCATCAGTTCGAAGGGCTTCTTCATAGCCTGCGGCGACCGCCACTGGCAGTACCACTCGATCCGTCCGGACGGCTATGAGGAATTCTCGTCGGGAGCCCTCGTCGACGCGAACGCCATCCTCGGCAGCTACCCGGGTGACCCGGACACAACGGATCCGGAGGGCCGGATCCAGCAGCCGTACCACTCCCCGGAAGCCAGCGGCGGCTTCCTGATAATTTCGGTAGTTCCCGACGGAGCGTCAGCACGCGCGGTGTTCTCCTTCTATGACGAGAACGGTACATTGCTCTACGAGCATGCAAAGTCGGCACCGTAAGGCGCATCGCGCATAAGCGGCCCGGACTGTGGAGCCCGACCGCAGCCTGGCGGGGGTCTCTGCGGGTCGCGGAAGCGAGGGAGCTGAACACGGGGTACGAAACCGTCCGCACATGGTCCCGCGCGCGCAATGCAGTGGACCTTGCTCACCTACCTCGAATCGGCGGCCCGGGAGGAAATATTTGGAGGTCGGTGCGCAGAGGTTCGGCTAAGGAGCATTCAGCCGTGCCAGCTCGTCGCGGGGGTAAGGGAATGGAAGCTGGCGGGACGAAGTCGGGGGCGACTCCGCCCGTTAGCTTCAGGTCGGATGCTATGCTGACACGCACCGGCAGGCCACCCGCCGACTGCCCATGGCCGAGGATCACATCCTCGCGCAGCGCGTCGCTGTCGCGGCAGCCGAGCCCGCGCCGCCGCCGGTCGTGGACGACGTATACTACCCCGACTCGGACGGTCGATTCTTGGCCGATAATCCACTCCAGGCCGACGCCATCATGAACGTGCGCTTCGCCCTCGCACACCACTTCGCCAACGTCCAGAACGTAATGCTGCGAGGCGACATGTTCGTCTATTTCGAGCGGGGAAATCCGGCGGCGAGCATTGCGCCGGACGTGTTCGTCGTTCTGGACCACGATGCCGGGATGCGACCGGTCTACAAGATTTGGGAGGAAGGCAAGCCACCGGATTTCGCGCTGGAGGTGGTCTCGCCGTCGAGCCGGATCCGCAACGAACAGGAGAAACGGGACTTGTACGCACGGCTTGGAATCGGAGAGTACTTCCTGTTCCAGCCAGACTCGCGGAAGCGAGGGAGGCGGCTGGTGGGCTACCGGTTGCGGCGCGGGATCTACGCGGAGGTGCCTGCGGACCGCGTAGGGGCACTGCGAAGCCAAGCGCTAGGAGTTTCTATGCGCGTCGAGGGTACGAACTTGCGGCTGCGTAGCCTAGCGACTGGTCAAGACTATGCGTGGATCGAGGAGAACCCCGGGATTGTCGAAGGCACGAAGGCCGAGGCCCAAGCCGCCAAGGCACGGGCTCAAGCCTCCAAGGCACAGGCTCACGGCGCCAAGGCATAGGCCCAAGCCGCCGAGGCACGGGCTCGAGCCGCCGAAGCCAAGGCTGCAGCGGAGTCTGACACACGGAAACGTCTCGAAGCACGAATGGCGGAACTAGAGGCATTGCTCAGCCAGCGCGAATCAGGGAGGCCTTAACGGTCTGGCTCGCCAGCGGACTCGCGCCCCCCGATCGTGCACAACGAGTCTTCGTCTTCGGCCGATATCGGGAGTTGCTACGGACGCAGACTTCCATGACGCAGCACGTGCTCGGCATGCCCCTCTACATGCCCTATCCCATTCGGGGAGAACTCTAGCAGGCCCACTTCAAGGGGGTCCGGAACCTCCTGAAGTCGCTCCCCGTCAGCCCCATTCGAACGGCAGCCGACAGCGTCAAGCCCCTCAACCCGGTCACTGTCCGCGGCCGGCTGGTCCCGCGCACACATGCCAAGGGCATGCTCTTTCCCGCAGACCGCAATGGCGTCCGGCGAGAGACGCCTCAAGAGTTCCATCGGTACCGTCACCCAGAATCTGCCGCACTCCCGGGTCGTGCCACAACAACGCCCTCAAGGACTGTTCGCACGTGAAGGGAGTGGCAGGACGAGTCAACACCGAAGACGAGGCTTGCCGCAACGAATCAGGGAGTATTCGAGTCGACCCAAATTGGTCGACGTTCAGATGACCCGCTCAGCAACCCTCACGCCGGAACAGCCTGTCGGTTGCGGCGAAACGACTCGGCGTGCGCCCCGGCGATGCCGGTTGGGCCCTGTCCCGCCGAAGGGATCCCAACGTCCGTTGGGCCGCTTCTTCGGAATCAGTCCTCTTCCGGCACGAGGACGAACTCAGGATAGGCTTCCATGCCCAGTTCCCCGACATCCTGCCCATGCGCCTCGACGTTCGCAGAGACGCGAGCTCCCATCGTTCGACCGAGAATGAACCACACGAGTATCGACGTGCCGAACACGAAGCCCGCAATCGCCAGGATCCCAATTAGCTGGACCCCGAGATTTCCCCCGCCTGCAATGCAGACAGCCAAGGTCCCCCAAACGCCACAGAACAGGTGCGCCGGAACCGCACCGACGACATCGTCGATCTTCAGCGTTTCCAGGAGCTTCATCGCCCCCACGCACACAGCCCCGCCGATCGCCCCGATGATGATGGCCGAAGGGTGGGAGACGATATCCGGCGCCGCAGTAATTGCTACGAGTCCGCCGAGCGTGCCGTTCAGGCCGGCCATGAGGTCAATGCGTCCCAAGATCGGCCGGGACACGAGAATTCCTGTGATCACGCCTGCCGCGGCCGCGAGGTTGGTGTTGGCGAGGATGTTGCTGACCGCTACCGCGTCGACGGCCCCGCCAAGCGCGAGCTGGGACCCGCCATTGAATCCGAACCAGCCGAGCCATAGGATGAAGACGCCCAGAGTGACAGCGGGCACGTTCGATGGAGGCGTCGCCCTCACGCTTCCGTCGTCGCGGAACTTCCCTCGTCGAGGGCCAACGATCAATATCCCGGCCAAGGCCGCCCAGCCACCTGTCGAGTGAACGATTGTCGATCCAGCGAAGTCCTGGAAGCCCATCTCGTTGAGCCATCCGCCGCCCCAGGTCCAGGCGCCAACGATCGGGTAGATGACGGCGGTCAGGACAGTGATGAACACGAAGAAGGACCACAGCTTCACCCGCTCGGCCAAGGCGCCGGAAACGATCGACGCCGTCGTGGCGACGAACACCATCTGGAAGAACCAGTCAGACATGACCGCATGGTTGTTTGCGATCACCGCGGCGGCAGCGCCTTCCTGGCCACTGAGGAGTCCGATCTCATCGGCCGATGTTCCGTAGAAGAGGTTGAGGGTCCCTAGCCAGCCCCCGCTCTCTACACCGACGTACATCAGGTTGTAGCCGAACAGGTAGAAGGTCAGTCCCGCGATGGAGTACAGGCCGATGTTCTTGAGACAGATCATCGACGCGTTCTTGGTGCGGACGGAACCGGCCTCGAGCATCGTGAATCCAGCCGCCATCCACATCACGAGGGCGCCCCAAATCAGGAACGCAAAGGTGTTCAGGACGAACTGTGCCTCGCCCTCGACCGCGGCATGCACCTCGGTCGGTGCCAAGGCAACCCCGATAACTGCCAAGACCCTTCCCAGGCTAGGCGGCAGCGTCTTGCTACGCGTGTGACGCTTGCGTGACCGATTGGATTCTGCCGATCTCATTTGTCCCTCCCTAGTCATGTCCTTCGAATGGCCCGTTTCAGCAGGAGGTCCTCGTTGCAGCAAGCACGCATATCTGCGGAACGAGCCGTGATGAAACTCCTGCGGCCCGTCACATCATAGACTGATCGGGCTCGCCGGGGCGAGCATCGACATCCGGCATCCCCTCGTCACCGTGTATCGCAAGGGCCTCGGCATGCTGCTTGCCCCGGCACAGCCAATCCCCGCAAAGACAAGCACTTGAAATCAGCGACCCTGGTGAAGCGCGTTTGTGGGGCCCTGCGTCGGTGGACGCGGATGAGCCGAATCTCTCCGAACGCGCCGAGCCACCTGCTGCTGGTTCCCGCGCCGACCGTGCAGACCCACGGGCGCTGTCCAGGGGAGGACCGATACCTCAAGATGGAGTCCGCGTAGCAGCAGCGCAACGGTGTGCGACGCCAAGCCGCATGAAGCCGGCGGGAGTATTCTGCTGGGGAAGTCGGGGAAGATGGTCGACGCAAGCGCCTTGCGCGGAAGCGTCTCGTCTGTTTGTGCTCAGATGACGCGCTTCGGCCGCTGCCATGCGGAATGCGGGATTGTGCGGAGCTTTCGGTATCGTCTCGGCCGGGACGGTGATTCTTGAGAGGCTACCGGTCTCTCGTGATGCCTACCCACAGGGAGTAGCCTGTTCGCCCCGATTCGGCAGTGGGCCCCGCTCCGCGGAATCCGACAGTTTTCCCGCTACTGCATCGGGAAGAAAACCGATCCGATGTAGGACGCCAGGAGACCGGCCCCTCCGAGAGCGAACAGCGACACCGTCTTCGTCTTGAGCGCCTCGACCTCCGTGAGCCCGGTCATGGTCTTGAAGACCCAGAACCCCGAATCGTTCATCCAGCCCCCCACGATCGAACCGGCACCGATCGCGGTCAGGATGTAGACCGAATGGTATCCCGGTGGATGAGCGATGATCAGCGGAGCCAGAATCTCGGATGTCGTGATCATCGCGGTCGTCGCCGATCCCTGTGCGATTCGGAACAGCATCGATATACCGAAGCCCAAGAACATGAGGGAGAGGCCGATGGTCTGTGCGTAGTCGCCGAGGACCGTCCCGACCTCGGCCTTCACCAGCATGCGGCCGAAGGCGCCGCCTCCGGCGGTGATGAGGATGATCAGGCCGGCGCTCTTGATCGCCTCCTCCGTCGGCTTTGCCAGCTGGCGCAGAGTCATCCCCTTGTGCGATGCGAGGAGCCAGAGACCGGCAGCGGCGGCCATGATCAGAGCCATGTTCGGATTGCCGAGGAACGTCGTGACCCCGGCGAGCCCGCTACCTGCAAAAAACGTGTTCGTAACGGTGTTGGCGGTGATCAGAATGACCGGGATCGCGATGGGCAACAGAGAGACGAAAAACCCTGGCAGTTCCTTCTCCGGGCGGTTCGCCACCTCTTTCAGTTCATCGAGAGTCAGGCCCGGGGCCTCCCGGATCGGGATGTTGAGCTTCCGGTCGACCCACCAGGCGTATGCCCAGCAGGCCAGGGCGGATGGGATGGCAACCACCAGACCGACAATGATCACCACGCCGAGGTCAATGTTCAGGGTCTCTGCCATCGCGAGCGGCCCGGGAGTGGGCGGCACGAAGATATGGGTGGTGACGCCGCCCGCGCCGATTGCAAGCGTGTACAGCAGGTAGTTCCGGCCACCCGTACGCATGCTCATCGACCGGGCCAGCGGGACCAGAAGGTAGAACACCGTGTCGTGGAAGACCGGTATGGAGAGGATGTAGCCGCTGATCAGCATCGAGAACGACGAGTACTTTTCCCCCAGCCAGGCGACGAATCGTCGGGTGATTTTCTCGGCTCCGCCGCTCTCCATGAGGCACTGTCCAATGACCGCCGCCATGGCAATCGCGATCCCGATCCTTCCGACCAAGCCCCCGAAGGCTTCGGTAACGGCCGCCATGATGTCCTGCACGGCCACATGAGGGGACAGCAGTCCGATTAGCACGGCCGACAAGATGAGGGCCACGAACGCGTTGACCTTCCAGCGGATGATGAGCAGGAAGACCGCGGCCATTGCGATCAAGAGGATGAGGACAGGATGCATGGGATTCCGAACAGCATATAACGGATTGCTATCCTGAGCCCACGATGACCGAGTCGATCCTCCGAGTCGAGGTCGGGGCTCCCATCGCTGTCCTGACGCTCGCGAACCCGGGACGCCGGAACGCGCTGTCCCTGGAACTGATGTCGGAAGTCACCGTCGCCATCCGCAAAATCGGAACCGACAGTGCGGTTCGAGCGGTGATCCTGCGCGCCGAGGGGCCGGTGTACTCCTCGGGCCACGACCTCAGGGAGATGACCGGAGGGGATCTGAAGCACTACCGCCGGGTGTTCGACGCCTGCACGGAAATGATGTCGGCGATCCAGTCGATCCCGCAGCCGGTGATTGCCGAAGTGGATGGAATTGCTACGGCCGCCGGCTGCCAGTTGGTTGCCACCTGCGACTTGGCGCTGGCGTCCCCCGAGTCGAGGTTCGCGACGCCCGGAGTCAAGATCGGGCTCTTCTGCAGCACACCGATGGTTGCTCTGACCCGTAGCATCGGCAGGAAACGGGCACTGGAGATGCTGATGACCGGTCAAATGATCGACGCGGAACGAGCGGCTGACTGGGGGCTGGTAAACCGGGTCGTCCCCAGCGACCGCCTCCGGGAGGAGACCTGGAAGCTAGCGTCCGAAATCGCGTCGGCCAGCAGCCTGACCGTCGGCTTAGGCAAGCGAGCGTTCTATTCGCAGATCGATCTCGACCAGCCGAAGGCGTATGACTACGCCAAAGAAGTCATGAGCATGAACGCGCTCGCCGCCGACGCCCAAGAGGGAATGTGCGCGTTCCTGGAGAAACGCCAGCCCGTCTGGACCGGCAGCTGAACCCGGCAAGGATTAAAACACGGGTAACTTGGCGGTCCCGATGGGGCGGGCCAGCATGCGTGTCGGCGTCAGGTTGCTTGAGCGCGGAGATCCGGGCTATCCCACCCAGAGTTCCATGAGGGGCTTGCCCTTGACGAGATCCCGCGGCTGGTTGAGGTGGTTGTGGATCTCCTGGTTAGGCTCCACTCCCATGGCGTAGTAGATCGTCGCGAGGAGGTCGTTCGGATGGACAGGCTTTTCCTTCGGGGACGACGCAGTGGCATCGGACTCGCCGTAAATGCGACCGCCTGGAATCCCCGCTCCGGCGATCATCGCGGTGTAGCAGTACGGCCAATGGTCCCGACCGTCCGGTGAATTCGTGTTGCCCGAGGTCGACACGCCGAGCCGAGGAGACCGACCGAACTCCCCAACCGCAACGACGAGCGTCTCGTCGAGGAGGCCCTTTTCGTCCATGTCCGTGAGTAGCGCAGAGAGCGTCCGGTCCAGCTTGGGGCAATGCAGGTCACGGAGTGGGCCGAAGTTCGAGGCATGTGTGTCCCATGCGGTAGTTTCGGGATCTCCATTCGCCACCGACGGCCAGTTCAACTGGACCATCCTGGTGCCCGCCTCAACGAGGCGACGCGCCATCAGAGCGCCCTGGCCGAACGTGAAGCGCCCGTAGTTGTCGCGCATGTCATCCGACTCCAATGACAAGTCGAAGGCGTTGCGGGCCTTGCCCGACAGCACGAGGTCAAACGCATTCTGGTAGTACTTGTCGAGCGCGTAGCTGCCGACGGCCTTATCCAGAGCCGCCATCGACCCGTTGATCCCGCGCAGCAACTCGAAGCGGCGCTGCAGACGCTCCGCAGGCACCTCTTTTCGCAGTTCCAGATCGTCCAGTTGGATCGGCTTGGCCGGATCCTGGTAGAGCCGATAGGGATCGAAGGCCTTGCCAATGAACCCTGCCGCGCCACCCTTGCCGATCACGCTGGATTCCTGAAGTGGCCGGGGCAGTTCCACGAAGGGCAGCACGGGTTCGGTAGGAGGCCGGAACTTGCTGAGCCAAGAGCCGGCAGTCGGATAGTCGTTCGGGGAGGGTGGCTCGAGCTGGCCGGACGGAGAGACCTCGGTCGGCTCGTAACCCGTTAGCATCTGGTAGATCGCAGCGGTATGGTTGAACAGGCCAGCGGGGGTGTAGCTCATCGAACGGATTAGCGTGCACTTGTCCAGTGTGTTCGCCAGCATCGGCATTGTCTCGCTCAGCTGGACCCCGGGAATCTTGGTTTTGATGGGCTTGAATTCCCCGCGCACGTTGGAAGGTGCATCCGGCTTCGGATCCCAAATATCGATGTGAGACGGGCCGCCCTGGAGGAACAGCACGATGACCGACTTCGCAGAACCATAGCCCGTGGAGCCCTCGTGCCGTCCCCCAACGGTCGAGGCCTTCGCCTTGTCCTGCAGACGGAGCACGTCCTGCAGCGTCAGGCCGAAGAGGCCGAGCGAGCCGACCTTCATGAATTCCCTGCGAGCAGATCCATCGCAGAACCGAGCAACATGGCGATTCGGAATAGTTAGCATGACGACAACCTACCCGGAATTATACGGCAGTTTCCCCATTCGCGGAACGGCAATTCCGCCTTGTTCGGCAAGGCCACGGCCAGATCAGTGACGTTTCGCTTGGTTGCAGCGCTTCAGTGGGCGCCCAGAACGGCGATCGTCGGACCCTCTACGGTCCGTTAACCGGGGGGCGGATCGGCGAGGACACGGATTGCAGGAAGATCGCGAAAGGCCCCCCCGCAGTCCATGCCGTAACCGACCACGAATTCGTCCGGAATCTCGAATCCAACGTAATCCACGCGAACGTCGATGACTCGGCGATCCCTCTTGCTGAGAAGTGCGGCAAAGCGGAGCGATTCCGCTCCGAGGCCCCGAAGCAATCCCAGCAAGACTTGGGCAGTGTGGCCGGAATCGACGATGTCATCCACGAGGAGCACGTGGCTGCCAGCCACATCCAGTTGCTCTACCCCTTTCACGCGTACATGACCAGAACTGGCTGTGGCGCGTCCGTAGCTCGCGGCGTGGACTATGTTCATCCGGACGTCAACCTCCGGTCCAATGGCCTTCCTCAAGTCCGTTCCGAACACCTGGCCGCCTTGGGCCACGACCACGAATTGCAGGGTTTGGCCGTTGTAGTCTCGCCGAATCGTCTCGCCCAAGGACTGCACCCGACCGGCAATATCGGCGGCACTGACGAGGACACGGCCCGGGACCGGAACGGCGGTTCTCATCGGCTCGATTCCGGAGCCACGCCCACCACAGCCAGCATCCGGCCGGTATCTCCCCCCTCGGCCCGATGCGAGTAATAGCGGTCTAGGGCGCAGCTGGTGCACTCCCCGCAGGACGAGACCGCTGAGACCCCGGCTGCGTCGAGCTGCTGTATCAGAGCGGAAGCGAGATCGACATGCGGCCTGTCCCGCGACCGGTCGACGTGGGATTCGGCGAACCGAGAGGCAACTTCCTCGCCTACCTCGAAGCAGCACACGCCGATGCCGGGCCCAATGGCCGCTCTGATGTCGCCGGTCCGGCCTCCGTATTCGGCACACAGCGCGGTGACCGCGTTCGGCAGCACCCCTGCCGCAGCGCCCCTCCATCCCGCGTGAATCGCAGCCACAGACCGGGTGACAGGATCCATCAGCAGGACAGGCAGGCAGTCGGCCGTGCGCACGCCGACCAACATGCCAGGACGGTTCGTGACAACGGCGTCTGCTTCCGGCCGTTTCGCGCCCCACGGGCTGTCAGCGCGGACGCATCGTTCGGAATGGACCTGACTCAGGGTGGCCATGCCGAAACCGTGCACTCCGAATGCGGAGGCGACTGCCTCTTCACCGGGCCAAACGAGGAAGTCACCGGTCGCGCGGCTCGAGAATCCGTGAACCAGCCAGGCATGCCGGTGCCAGTCGGTGCAGCGCAGGATCCCTCGCCAGCCGGTCTCGAACATGCGCGCTACAGGCCCAGCAGCCAGGATGGGTTCACCTTGGACATTCGATCGACTTCCTGTTGCGAGAAGCCGGCTTTCCGGAGCTTCGCCAAGAAGACAGCCAAGCCATCGGTGTGGAGCGGGTTCATCGACTGCCCGAGATCGCTGGAGATGACCACGTTCTCCGGACCGATCTCCCGAATGGCCGTGACGTAGGCACCGAGCTTCTCTTCCTCGCTGCCGCTCCAAGTCGGATTCGATGCCAGCGCAGCGCCCACGGGGTACTCAAGCATCGCCCCCAAGGCGGCAGCCCTCTTTTGAATCTCGACGGACATCGAAACGGGAGGCGGCAACGGATGCGTGACGATGATTCGATCGATCCCCCGCTCCTTCGCCGCTCGTATGAGCATGAGCGACTCTTCGGGCGAAGAATGCCCGGTGGCGAGCACAAGACGGAACTGCGACATGACCTCGAGAACGGCCAGAACACCGGGTAGTAGCGCGCCGTCTTTGCTGACCGGGACCCGGTTCGGGTTCGGTCTGTAAACGCGATGGTAGTGGTCGGAATCAAACGTCGGCATCCAGACGACCTTCCCGTGACCTCCGGTGGTGCGTGCCATGTGCTCGACCGCGACAGGATTCATTCCTGTTGCGGAATTCAGGGCGATGCCGCCGAACATCCTGATCCCGGGAACGGCCCGTTCCACCAGAAACGCGAGACCGGCCGTCGGCGCGTAGTGATTCTTGAGCAGCAAAGCCCGCATGCCGGCTTCGCGGGCTATGCGTGCCAGTTGCAGCGAACCGACGGAGCGCGGCCCGCTGTCGGGCGCGCTATGCACATGGAGATCGACAACACCCTCGATGCTTGCTGGAAGGACTCCGCCGGTCGTGCCGCACCAAGGGCAATCCTGCTGGGCGACGGCCGGCACCAATGCCAGCAGGCACGAGGCAGCAAACCCCCGAAAGGCCTTCCGGCCGTACGTGATCGGAAGGCTGCTCGGCAAGCTAGGGCGTTCGCTCAGGGCCACGGCGGTTCTTCTAGCGGGTTAGGCCGTTGGCCACTGCGAAAGAGGGCCTCCCGCTCGCAGGGCCGGTCCCCTAGAATGCCATATAATCCGCCACCGGCCGTGGCGGCTACTGAGTTGCAGGCGATGCGGATCGGGCCGAGTCCGGAGCCTCTCGGCGGGCGGGCTACACTGGACACTCCCCCTAAACGGATGCACATGAAACTGAATGGTCAAGTCGCGATTGTTACCGGTGGCGCGACCGGAATGGGGCGGGCTATCAGCACCCTGCTCGCAGCCGAGGGAGCCCGAGTACTCGTCAATTACCGGGCTTCGGCCGATGCCGCGCGGGAGGTGGTCGAGGAAATCCGTGGTGCCGGTGGCGAGGCCGTCGCCCAAGCCACGAACGTCCAGAATGACGCCGAGGTCCGGGAAATGGTCGCCTCGGTCGAGGACAACTGGGGGCGCCTCGACATCCTGGTGAACAACGCTGGATGGAGCAAGGTCACGCCCCACTGGAAGCTTGACGACCTGACGGACGAAATCTGGGACCGCACCCTCAATACCAACTTGCGCGGTGCATTCTACTGCTCCCGGGCCGCCGTGCCGCTGATGCGCAAGAACGGTGGTGGCTCGATCGTGAACAACTCATCCGCATCCGCATACACGGCGGCGGGGAGTTCCATCGTGTACTCCGCTTCCAAGGCCGCGATGATCAACATGACCAAGTCCCTCGCCCGTGCGCTCGCTCCCGACATCCGCGTCAACGCGATCGCTCCCGGGCTCGTCCATACCCGATTCGCGGGGTGGCCCGCCGCAACATTCGAGGAGGGCCGGGATGTTTCCCCCCTAAGGAGGATCGCCTCTGTCCAAGAAGTTGCTTCCACGGTGTTGTTCCTAGCGGCCGATGCCACGGCGATCACCGCGGAAACGATTCTGATCGATTGCGGCGCGACGGCGCTAGCAACCCTGCGCTCGCGACCAAGGTGAAGGTGAAGGGAACTCGGGTGGCAACCGCGAGCAAAAGCCAACGGCCATGAACGCACGACTGGCCTCGTGGATGAACCGGTTGGCCTTCGCCGGTTTCACTCTGTCGGTTCTACTGCTGTTTGGGGCACTCCCAATCGAAGCGTGGATGGAGTCCGTTCGCGCCTGGATCGGCGGTTTGGGCTTGTGGGCACCACTGGCATACGCGATCACTTACGCGGTTGCCACTACGCTCTTCATCCCTGCTTCGGCACTCTCCCTGGCGGCAGGTTTGGTCTTCGGGCTCTGGCTGGGAAGCGCGGTCGTTTGGGTGGGGGCCAATCTCGCGACCGTAACCTCGTTCGTGATCGCACGGTACTTCGCCCGATCCCGCGTCGAAGCGATGGCGCAGTCTAGGCCGCGCTTCGCCGCGGTGGACCGGGCACTGGGGGAGGAGGGCTGGAAGATCGTCGCGCTGATGCGATTGTCTCCCGTCTTTCCGTTCACGTTACAGAATTACCTGTTCGGAGTCACGGCGATCCGATTCTGGCCGTATGCGGTATCGAGCGCAGTCTTCATGATTCCCGGCACGTTTCTCTATGTGTACTTGGGCTACGCCGGTGGGCAGGCTGCGGCTGTCGCCACCGGCGCGCCTGGAACCGACGTCCTGAAACTCGTCCTTCAGGCAGTCGGTTTGATAGCAACCATCCTTGTCACAGTAATCGTCGCTCGTATCGCCGCAAGGGCCATCGCCAAGCATGCCCCCGATGAGTCTCCCGAGACAGCCCCGGCCCATGGCAAGGGCGAAGTGTCGCTCGGCAAGTCCGCCATGATTCTCGGGATTGCTTGCTTGTGTGCGGTCGCATCTTTGGTCGCATTCTTGGCGCGCGAGTCGATCCGGGAGCGGTTCGGCCCCCCCAAAGTACAGCTCAACGAGCTCTTCGCCGGCGCAACGAGCTCGGAGGCCTTCGAAATCAGCATCCCGGGCCTGCGCCTTGGCGAGCACGTCGATTCCCAGGGGCTGGTCGACTACGGAGTATTGGCCGCTAATCGCGAAGCGCTCGGGGACACCATTCTCACAGCTGGATGGACTTATTTCGAGCAACGCGGTCAAGTCGGCAAGCATGGTCTTCTCGGCGGAGACTGCAACGCCCTCACTTCCCGTGTGATCCTCGATCGCGGACGGGCGGGCTCGATTCGCTCGATATCGGTATCGGAGGCAAGGGCGGTCGAGCGCGGGGAGATCGCGGTCGGCGTCCACAGACTAGCCTTGGTGCGCGCAACATTTGACCGCCAAACGTTCCGCCCCGACAAACTTCCAGGCACGGACGAGGATCGGCATCTCCGACCCGAGGCGGATGAGACCCGCACCGGCCGCCGCTCGAGTCAATTTGACGGGTCGACGGGACTGGCTTGGCTGACGCCGGCCGTCAGCCGGCCCGCCGGGAGGCTCGACCGGGTGGACGGACCCGTCATCACCGAGGCGGCACGGTCCGCCCGGCCGCTCGCCCAAGCGGTGGAACGAAGTACCGTAAAGGGCATCCCGTGGCTTTCCCATTGCGGGGTGCTGAACGATCGGGCTGCCGATGCTCCCAGTCCGATTCTTCTGTCCAGATCGAAGACACTCTGAGACCCAATGCCCACCCCGATCGACGCCATCACCGAGGCCGCACCGCTGGACGAGCACAACCGGCTCCTGGTCAGCAATGTCCACCCGCAGGACTGGGAGAACCCCCGCCCAAACGGCCGATACCACCTCGTCGTGATCGGGGCCGGGACAGCAGGCCTCGTCACGGCAATCGGAGCAGCAGGCCTCGGTGCCCGGGTGGCCCTGATCGAGCGCCATCTAATGGGCGGAGACTGTCTGAATACCGGATGCGTGCCATCGAAGGCCCTGATCCGGGCCGCCCGGGCCGTGGCGGCCGTGCGGAACGCCGAAGAGTTCGGGATCCGCCTTGCCGAAAACGCCACGCGAATCGACTTCGGCAAGGTCATGGAACGCATGAGGCGCTTGAGAGCCGGCATCAGCGCTCATGATTCGGCCCGGCGGTTCGCCGACCAGGGAGTGGACGTGTACCTTGGGGAGGCCCGGTTCACGGGCCCGAGCGAGATCCAAGTCGGCGGTGCGAGGCTCGCGTTCTCCAGGGCGTGCATCGCGACCGGGACGCGGGCGGCGCTGCCGCCCGTTCCGGGACTGTCACAAGCCCGCCCCCTCACCAACGAAACGATCTTCACCCTGACCGAACTGCCAAGACGGCTGGCCGTGCTCGGAGCAGGGCCGATCGGGGTTGAGATGGCCCAGTCGTTCGCCCGCTTCGGATCCGAGGTCACGTTGATTGACCTCGCCCCGGGAATCCTTGTCAGGGAGGATCGGGACGCTGCGGCAATTGTCGAGCGTTCCTTGGAACGCGACGGGGTGGCGATGCGATTCAATAGCCGTGCGTCAACGGTTACGGTTGACGGCGCAGAGTCGGTGATTCACCTCGATTCCAGCGGGGGCAGCGAACCCACCGAAGTCCGGGCAGACCGGATCTTGGTGGCTGCGGGCCGAATCCCGAACATTGAGAATCTCGGGCTCGCTGAGGCGGGAGTCGATTGGGACGCGAAGAAAGGCGTGCTGGTTGACGACCGCTTGAGGACGTCGAACCGTAGGGTCTACGGCGCGGGCGACATCTGCTCCTCGTTCAAGTTCACTCACATGGCCGAGGCAATGGCCCGGATCGTGATCCGGAACTCGCTGTTCCTCGGCCGGGCCAAGGCCAGTGCACTGCACATCCCCTGGTGCACTTATTCCGACCCCGAACTTGCCCACGTTGGGCTAAGCGAGGCAGAGGCCAGCCAGCAGAACGTTCCGATCGACACGTTCCGCACGGAGATGGCGAGCGTTGACCGCGCCGTGCTCGACAGCGAGACGGAGGGCTTCGTCAAGATTCATTGCCAGAGGGGCACGGACTCCATCGTTGGCGCAACTATCGTCGCGGAGCATGCAGGAGACATGATCTCGGAGATCACGGTCGCCATGAATGCTGGCCTGGGCCTGCAGGCGATCTCGGACACCATTCACCCGTATCCGACCCAAGCCGACGCGATCCGCAGGACGGCGGACGCCTACCAGAGGACCAGGCTCACTCCGGGTGCCCGAAGACTGCTCAAGGCGATGCTCTGGCGCCATGGCTGATCAAGTGGACCGCCGCCCCACCAAGACATCCGACTCGATCAGCGTAGTCATCCCGACCGTTGACGAGGAAGACCGGATTGGAGAGACCATCCGGCAATTCGAAGGCACTGACGTTCGGGAGGTGATCGTGGTCGACGGAGGCAGCAACGATGCAACAGTTGAGTTGGCAACCGCAGAGGGGGCGAGGGTGCTGCAAGAGTGTGCCAACCGAGGCCGGCAGCAAAACACGGGTGCGCAGCATTCCAAGGGGGAGATTCTTCTTTTCCTCCACGCTGACACCACCCTGCCAAGAGGGTTCGCCGATCAAGTAAGGGACACCCTGTCGGACTCCCGCGTATGTGCGGGTGCCTTCCGGTTCGGAACGGACGACGAGGGATGGCAGATGCGGCTCGTCGAGTGGATGGTGGCCCTCCGTTGCAGGCTCTTCGGGATGCCGTATGGCGATCAGGCCATCTTCCTGTCGAAAGATGCGTTCCGACGCGTGGGCGGATTCACTGAACTGCAGATCATGGAGGACTTCGACTTGATTCGGCGGCTGAAGCGGATAGGACGGGTGGAGCTCGCCCCCGGACGGGCAATCACCTCCGCGCGACGCTGGCGGCAGGAAGGGCTCTGGCGCCTCACGTGGGCTCACCAGTTGTGCATTCTTGGCTATTACTTGGGAGTACCCCCTGCGCGGCTCGAACGCTTCCGGAGAGCGGCCAGCTAGCTACGAGCGCGGTCGCTCCAGTGCCAAGAAAAACTGCGAATTGAGATCATTAGTGAAAATCGTTTGCGAATATAAACCAAGCCAGCATCTGCCCGGACTTGAGCCAGAAATGCAAATCTCTTGCAATTGAACAGGACGGCCAAACATCTCCAAGTATTTGAGGGGACCGACGTCAATTGAGGGCGCGCCAAAATGAGAGTCCTTCTCATCATTGTGACGAATCCGTTCTAGCGCGTCCCAATCCGCCGGTACCAAGTACTGCTCAAACCGTGCCCCTTGGTACAGGACCAACGCTACGGACAGCTGCGACCGGCAAATCTGTCGCGAGTTCGGGGCCATCCCTAGCCTATGGAAGTGGCCGGAGTCGGCTTATGACGGAATCTGAACACTGCTGCCAAGCCCCTTCCACGACACAACGACCCAACACGGGAGCCGGCCATGGCAATCCGACCCCTTAGCAATCCGGCCCCTTACCGCCCCAGCCCCGACGGGTCGCACTGAGGCTCCCCGACAGCGCGGATGTTCCCACCAAGACAAAGGGGGCAGATGGGACTTTAGGGCCCCTGGCTGAGAGAGTCGCCAATCTGTTGCATGCGCCGTCTCGAACACCCTTGCCCCTTCTTGGACGATCTGGACAGGAACTGGACCGCCGACCATCGTTTCGGACGATCGGCACCCTCGTACCCTCGGCCCGAGAGAGCGCCTGCAAGCAACCGCCCGAAGTGGCTGCAATATGTTCGAAGTTTCTGTGAAGGTATCTTGTAAATTATTGATCTATAACCACTTGTATATTAGTCTATCCTTGGAGAGACCGGGATTGAAGGCCCAGTTGCGGGCACTCCTCCCTCTGTTTCAGGCCGCAAGGCCGAAGGCCAGCCAGCCCTTCTTGGAGCCACCCAACGGCAATGGGGTCGCACCGAGAAACCTGGGGGCGTGCGGGACGCGTAGCGACCAAGGCCGGCGGACCCTCCAGTGGGCCGGCGGCCAAGAATCCATCTAACCGCTAGGCGGGAGCTCCGTCACCATCGCCGAGCTGTTGTGACAGGTAGATGCCCAAGCCCATGTCGTCGATCATTTGGAGCTGCGACTCGAGCCAGTCCACATGCTCCTCCTCGTCTTTGAGGATGGTTTCGAAGAGCTCCCGCGAAGCATTGTCGCCTAGCGTGACAGCATCCTTGATGGCCGCGTTGAGAACCCTGACGGCGTCGTACTCGAGCTGCAGGTCATTGGCCAGCTGGTCCTTGACGTTCTCTCCCACGTTCAGGGGCATCAGCTCTCCCATCCCGGGCACCCCCTCCAAGAAGAGAATCCGCTCGATGAGGACCTCTGCGTGGCGCATCTCACCAATGGCTTGCTGCTTGATGAATCCCCCCAGCTTCGAATATCCCCAGTTGTCGCACATTTCTGCATGCACAATATACTGGTGAATGGCAGTGAACTCTCCCTTGAGTACTCGGTTTAGATGATCGATTACTTTTTCCTGACCTTGCATGGTTTCACGATAGCATAATTCCCCTAGGAATACTGCAACGGACGGCCCGACACAGTCCTAGCGAGAGCCTTTTTCCGCTCCATTTCGAAACACACGCCACCCGCTTGGGGACAGGACAGACCTTGGCGTGGGCGACCTCGACGGCGAGAGTGAGGGGGATCGAGGCGTACCCGGGCCTCACTCGTGACTGATCGCATACAGTCGGTCCGCTATGTCCCGGATCGCATCTCGCATGGGAGCGTGAAACTGGCCGGTGGGAGTCATCATGCCTGCATGTTGGCGCAGTTGCTTCCGCTCGGACAGCCCGGTCCAGGTGTCGATCAGGCCGCAGTAGCTCCATCCGACGAAGTCGGGCCGGGCGAAGGCTCTCTCAGCGAATTCCCGCGTCCAAATGGCGCGCTCTTGGTGGTCGGCAGCCAAGGGTCCGTACGGACGAGGCATGTTCACACTAGCTGCTCCGAAACTGCCGTCGCCGTTGAACAAGGGCTTGTCGGACAGCCGGCTCCATCGGTCAAGCGAGGGTTCCGTCCAGCCATACCGGCCGTACGCCTGGTAGAAGACCAGGTCGGTAAACCGCGACGTGACGGCCACGACCGTGTCGGCCGTGTCGGTGTTTCCGTTGAGCTTATCTCCGAAGAACAGATGGTTCGTGTCGTACCGACGAAGAGCGTCCCGAGCGACTTGGTAGTAGCGCTCGACGACTTTCAGCAGAAAGACGGTGTTGTCCCGTGTCTCCTGGCCGTTGGCTGGGTCCGTGCCCTGGCGCCACCGGACGGCGCTCGCCAGTGCGGCGAACGAATCGAATGTCGTTCCGTACGCCGCGTTGAAGTCAGCAATTGAGTCTCTGTACAGTTCGCGGACCGTCTCGACATAGGCGCGCTTACCGGGCTGGGAGGCGTCCCAGTTCCGCATCAGGCGGGGAAACGTCGGCAACGCCTGGCGAGGAGCACCGTACAAAGTGTCCCCGCGCTCCTTGGCGTCCCAATCGGTGAATATCGGACAGTCCGTCATCGCGTATCCCAGCAGCAAGCGATCCTCCCGGAGCGGCTCCACTTCGCGGCGGGCCACGCGGTTGGCGTGTTCCTCGAAGGATCGGGAGAAGACGTCGGGAAAGTCTTTCTCAGTAGGTGTCTTCCAGTGAGGGATGTCAATCAACACGAACCGTGAGACATAAGGGATGAACGGCTGAGGCTTGTTGAGCACAATCAGGTCGGTGTGCACCCCAACGGAGTTGAAGCCCAGTTCCGGAAGGAGGCGCATCAGTTGCGCCCGCAATCCGGCATTGAAGGCAGCGTCGAGCGGACTCCGGACCCCAAACTCCTCTGCCCAGTGGGCACCGTTGTATGGGGCCTTCCACCAATCTCCGTGGATGTGGTTGACTCCGAACGAGAGAAATCCGTTCCCTTCCGGAGTGATCAGCCACCACCGGTCGTCCTGGTCGACCCGGAAATATCCGGTCTTGCGGAATCGTTTCTTCGTCCAGCCACCGTAGCTGTCTAGTTCCTGGCCCGGCTGCGCGCGGCCCGAGACCCCAGCGGCGAGGGCCGCTCGAAGGAAGTTCCTCCGTCCAACTCTCATGACCCTGACAGCTTACCGCCCCCCCCCGCGCCCGACTCCGCGGGAAATCCTAGAATAAGAGGGCATGTCGCAACGTCGGCACCAACATGAATAGCCTTTGGGACCTGAGTCCTGGCAACACGGCAATTGTGAGTGTATTGCAATTCGACGAAGCCGACTCGATGAGATTGATGGAGCTAGGGTTTATCCCCGGGACCTCCGTGTCCTGCCAGCGACGGGTCCCGCTCGGAGACCTAGCCGTGTACCAGATCGACGGCGCCCAGATCGCGATCCGCGGAGAGACTGCATCGAGAATCCTGGTGAAGTCCGGAATCCAGGACGGAGGACAGGACGATGTCTAGCGCTCACGCGCCGGCGTCCCACGAGGTCGATCTGAGTGCCGGGGACAGCAAGATCGTGGCGATCTGCGGACCGCCCAACGTCGGTAAGTCGACATTCTTCAATCGCCTCACGGGGCTCCATCAGAAAGTCGCGAACTATCCCGGCGTCACGGTCGAACAACGGATCGGCAGGCTCGAACTTCCTGATGGCCAGCCAGTCAGCCTGATCGATCTCCCGGGGATCCTGGGCACGCACCCTCGGTCCGAGGACGAGAGGATCAGCATGGACGTGCTCCGTGGCGCGTCCCGCACGACCCCTAGGCCCTCGGCGGTGATCCTAGTCCTCGACTCGACGAACCTAGAAGCTCAACTGCGACTCGTTCCCGAGATTCTGACCTTTGGAATCCCGACTCTGGTCGCTCTGAACATGTCCGACGACTTGGCTGCAAGGGGGGGCAGCGTGGATGCCCCCTCGATCGCAGCCCAAGTCGGCGCACCGGTCGTCCAAGTGAGCGCACGCCTGGGAGCGGGCATGGAGGGAGTCTCCGATTTCCTCCAAGGCACCCTGTCGCCGCCCCCGCCCGTCGAACTCCCGGTACTGAACAGCATTCCTGCTGAAAGGCGTTGGGCGGGGGACGTCGCCCGACGCGCCAGCTACCACTCTCCGGAGCCGTCCCTTTGGGGACGGAGGCTCGACAGGGTGTTCCTTCATACAGTCGGGGGCCCGCTGATCTTTCTGGCCGTGGTCGTGGCAGTCTTCCAGAGTATCTTCACCCTCGCCGTTCCCCTGATGGACGCAGTAGAGTCGCTGGTCTCCGTTAGTGGCGGATGGATCGGAAGTGCCCTGCCCGACTCCATGCTGAAGGGATTGCTGCTGGACGGCGTTTGGGGCGGCGTCGGATCAGTCGTCATCTTCCTGCCCCAGATCCTGATCCTGTTTCTCTTCGTCGGAATCCTCGAGGACTCCGGCTATCTGGCACGCGCAGCGGCGATTGCTGACCGGTCAATGCGCGCAGTGGGCCTTGAAGGGCGCTCCTTCATCCCGCTCCTCTCTTCCTACGCCTGCGCCGTCCCTGCCATCATGGCGGCCCGGACGGTCGAGGACCAGAGGGACCGGCTCGCAACGATCTTCATCGCCCCGTTGACAACGTGCTCGGCCCGTCTGCCCGTCTACGCCCTGCTGATCGCCGCATTCATCCCGGAACGCCCAATTCTCGGCCCGTTTCTCGGGACTCGTGCTAGCGTGCTCCTGGGCTTGTACGTACTCGGATTCGCTGCGGCGTGCGCGACGGCGTGGGTGCTGAAATCAACCGTCCTGCAGAGCAAGCCGATGCCGTTCATGCTGCAGTTGCCCCAATACCGTCTACCCACCATTCGATCTCTCTCGTACCGGCTGCTAGGCCGCTCGAAGATCTTTCTCAAGCGGGCAGGTACGGTCATTCTCGCGACCACAATCGTGCTCTGGTTCCTGGCGAGCGTACCGTACACGAACGGGGAACCCCCGGAAATCGGGGACAGCTTGGCCGGCTCGATCGGGAAGGCAATCGAGCCGCTGGTCGAGCCGCTGGGCTTGAACTGGAAAGTGGGGATCGGTCTGATCACCTCTCTCGCGGCCCGTGAGGTCATTGTCGGGACGCTCGGGACGATCTACGGGATGGAAGCGGACGAGGACTCGCCCGCCCTTCAGGACGCACTCCGATCCGAACTGTCGTTTGGTAGCGCGATCGCCTTGCTGATCTATTTCGCCTTTGCCATGCAGTGCATGTCAACCGTCGCGATCGTTCGCCGGGAGACCGGAGGCTGGAAGTGGCCGGTCGCGCAGTTCGCCTACATGCTGGCGCTGGCCTACGCATCGGGGTTCGTTGCGTTCCGAGTGTTCGGATGATCGGCAACGCGTCCAGCCACGGCCGGTTCACCGCGCCGCAATGGCGTCTGCTACAGCTTCAGCCATAGAACCAGGACAAAGACCACGAATCCCCCGAAAGCCGAGTACTCGCGATTCCGAACGTAGAGTCTGGGGTCGAAGCTGTCGCTGGATGAGTACCGAGGGGCGAGCGCGGGGACGAAGCGGGGCACACGGGACTCATACTCCCGAAAGCCGGGCAGGATCTTGCGGATGTGGTCCTCCTCCTCGCCGACAACCGGGAGAAACCACATTAGGAAGACCGCGACAATCGCCGCCACCAGCAAGGGGTTGTTGGCCGCGATGCCCAAACCTACGCCCCCGATCAGGCTCCCGATGTAGAGGGGATTGCGAACGAAGGCGTACGGTCCGGAGATCGCGAGGCTCTGGTTCTTCCTGAGGTGGCCGGCCGCCCAGGCGCGGATTAAGAGGCCGATCAGGGCGACGGGCACGCCGAGGACCATGCTCGCCTCGACGGGACGTGCATACCAGCAGCAAGCCAGCGCCAGTACCATACAAACGCCGACACGGGATCTGGCAGCCGCCGCGGCCCAGCGCTTGCGGAAGGAATCATGATCCGGACTTGGATCGATGGCCGAAGTCTGTGGCAAAGCACGCGTCTGCTGGCAGCAGGAGAGATTCACCTCTCGGCAACGGGCTCGCACCCGAGGCAAGTCCTCCAAACTGGGGACGGGGGGCAGGTGCCGGCCAGCTCGATCTGAGCCCACCGTCGCGAACCCCGTTCGATTACAGGATGTCAGCAGCTCATGACCATCCGCAAGCGCTACGCCATCCCACTCCGGACGTAGGGAATCCGGAGTTGCTCTGCGCCAGTCCGTCCGAGAATCAGTCAATGTGGCGCTCTCCTCGTCAGGGTGACTGCCCACACGGCGCCCGAAGACTCGATTCGAGTGGAATTCGGTAACAGCAACAATCTGAGTCAGAGAACTTTGAATCGGAGGGTGTGTCTCGTTATTGCAACTTTCTATATGATTTACAGGCTGTCCATCACCCATCGATCAAGGCCCGGGAGCCGCTGCGAGGCTTGTCACCAGCTGGAGTCTCTTCCCAACTTGATGGACCGCATCGTCACCGGCACCGGCGGCCAGCACAGTCGATACGGAGAGCGGCCAAGCTGATTCGGGTATGCGGCATGGGGATACGAGTCCGCAGGATCTGCCGGTCGCCAAGCGATGGGGCCGCAACAGGTCCCGGAGGCTCCGCGAGGAGGCACGCTGTCTCGTGCTCGTTTCGATGCAGCAGCCACACCTCGGACAATAGAGTTTCTATGACTGTCTCGGGAGCTCTTCTCAAAGCGGCGAAGGCCCTGAGGTTGCAGCGTGTTGACGCCCCCGACCTGACGGCGAGAGTGCTCCTTGGCGACGTGCTAGCCCGCGATCAGGCCTGGATGTCGGCGCACTCCGAGGATGATGTTGCCGGCGAGAGCTTGGCGCAATTTGACGAGATGGTCCGGCGACGCTGCGGGGGCGTGCCTCTGCAATACGTGCGCGGTGTCCAAGAGTTCTACGGTCGCGAGTTCAGGGTCTCCCGGGATGTGCTGATTCCCCGCCCCGAGACCGAACATCTTGTCGAAGCGGCCCTGGATCGCATCCAGCCGGGGGGGGTCGCCCTGGACATCGGCACCGGATCAGGCGCCGTCGCCGTCTCCGTCGCACTGGAAAGGACGGACATTCAGATCGCGGCATCCGACATCTCGCTCCCCGCACTGAAAATCGCCCGATTGAACTCGAATCGGCTCAGGGCGAGAGTGGAGTTCTGCCTCGGGGACATCGCGGATGCGTTCTTGTCCGGCACCTTCGACGCGATCCTCTCGAACCCGCCCTACGTGCCGTTGAAGGACTCCGCGAGCCTGCAGCGCGAGCTGAGGCACGAGCCGGCAATCGCCCTCTATGGAGGCGAGGACGGACTGCAGTTCATTGAACGGATCGCGCGGGAAGTGCCGCGAGTGCTCAAGCCGGGCGGCTGGTTGCTAGCCGAAATTGGCTACAACGCCCGCCCCACCGTCCAAAGCATGCTGAATGGCCCTGCATGGGGAAGCGCGGAGTTTCTGACCGACCTCGCCGGAATCGACCGCGTCGTGGCCGTCCGTCGGTCGGCGGGCCTCTCGGCAAGTCAAGATTGAAAGCGAACGTTCAGGGCCGGTGGCGATGCTACCAGCCGAACTGCAATGTGGCACGATGGGATCAAGGCCAAGCACCGGAGCTGGGCCGTTTCACCCTGCCCCCAGAGGTCATTCCCTCGGAGGTTTTCTCTAGGAATCATAAAATGAGGATCACGAAAGTCGAAGGGCTGTTGATGTCCTGTCCCTTCGATGAACCGATTCAGCTGCCCTTTTACGGGGGCCTCAGGACCATTCTCAAACGGGACGCGATGCTGATTCGCGTCTCCACGGATAAGGGGATCAAGGGATTCGCGCCCGGTCCGGCGCACGTTCGGGCGGTCACCGAAATCAACGAAACGATCGGACCATTCCTGGAGGGTCGCTCTCCCAAAGATTGGCGCGACTTCGAATTCCAGGCGCCCCTAGAGACCCGCAAAACCTATCATGCAGTGGAAGTGGCTGTCATCGACGCGGCTGCGAAGGCCGAGGGTGCCCCAATGTCGGAACTGCTCGGGGGACGCAAGCGCAATCGGATCAAGTGCTATGGCTCCGCAGGCATGTACATGTCGCCGGAAGGATACGCCACAGAGGCCAAGGCGGTTCAGGATCTCGGCTTTCCCGCCTACAAGCTACGCCCCGCGGCCGGGCCCGACGGCGACCTGAAGACCACGGCAGCAATCCGCAAAGCGACCGGACCCGATTTCGGCATCATGCTCGACTGCCATGGGTGGTGGCGCATGGGAGATCGCAGCTACACGCCTGACACGATCGAGAAGCTCTGCCTCGACCTAGCGCCATTCGATCCGTATTGGGTCGAGGAGCCACTTCCGACAGACGACCACGGAGCTTACCGAGCGCTACGCGACGGCCAACCCGTGCCTGTGGCGTCTGGCGAACACGAACCGGACGAGGAGTCCTTTCGGGACCTGATCGAGACAGGTTCCGTGGATTTCGCGCAGATGGACGTATGCTGCCAAGGCGGGTTCGCGATGGGACAGCGCGTCTTCGGATTCACCCAGCAGCAAGGCATCCGCTTCGCGTTCCACAGTTGGGGCACGCTGCTGGAAGTCATCGCGGCCGCACAACTCGGCATCTGCTGGCCCGAGGACGTCGTGGAGTGGTTGGAGTACCCACTCCACTCGAACGCGGGCAAGCCGGGGATGTACCCGTTCCCCGTCGCGGACGAAATCCTGACGGAGCCGCTGCAACTCGAGAACGGATTCCTGGTCGTGCCGGACAAGCCTGGGATCGGGGTCGAGGTCGACGAGTCCGTGGCGGAGCGTTACCCGTTCATTCCGGGCCCTTGGTCGATCTTCCGAATCGACTCGCCGCCAGAGACGCTGGCGGTCGATGGAGACCACAGCGTGCCGTGGGTCAGCCTAGAGGGAACTGCCCGTCGAGCCTGACCACGAACGGGGAGACGGGCGCGGACCGTAACCGGGAAACCCGGTTCTAGTCGCGGGACATGCGCGAGCGCTTGCGGAGCCGCTTGCGGGCGAGAGCCTGCTTGAGACGCTTCTTCTCGCCCGGCTTCATGTAGTAAGAGTGGCGCTTGACATCCTTGATGATGTCTTCCTGCTGCACCTTGCGCTTGAAGCGACGCAAGGCAATATCCAGCGGTTCGCCCTCCGTAACGTGAACTTCAGCCATCTGCAAAACCACCTCCCTTCCGGGATGGGTTCACCTGGCCGGCGAGCCGCCACCGGCCACTCGCCTGCAAGTTCCATCATATGCCATGGGGCCGGATCGCGCCGGTCGGAGGCAGGAGCTCTTTGGGGCAGCGATCGTCCAAATCGCCGCCAGGCAGCCGTTCTGCCGCTACCCAGTGCGATGGCCGGTAGTCCGTAGTTCGGGTCGCTCTCGAACGGGCCGTGCCCCTGTCGGCAGGGCCATTGCCTCGGTCGACGGGTTCGGGCGCAGGTCCGAGAGCGCGCAGATGCCGTTCCGGCAGGTTCTCGTCGCCCTGCCGAGCTTCCTCGCAAGTTGGGGGCACTTTTCCCGAGCGCTGCCGCCTATGCCCAACGTGCGACTCCACCCCGAAGCCGAGGCCCTCGCACTGGCCCTGGCGAGTGTCTCGGTGTGGTCTGTCACGGTCGGGTGCCCAGCGAGCGTGTTGAGCAAGGCATTCAAAGGTGCATCCACAGTCCGTGGGTGCACACCCGCGTCCCGCATCACCTCGAGCAGCTTCCCGGCCTCGTCGACAGTGCTAGCCGGCAGGTCCTGCAACCCCGCCTGGCACTGGGCCACGTTGAGGGCGAGATCCTCGAGCGTGAGTCGACACCAAGCAGTCATCGCTTGGTCCGGATTCCTGGTGTTGGCGCCTTTCTGCCTGTGAGGCCCGATCTTGGCCTGCATGGCTTCGTCCAGGGATGCGCGGAGGCTCTCCGCATCCCGGCCCACTGAGGCCATCCATTCCTGTGACAGCAGCCTCTCGGTTCCCTTGCACAGCATGCCGCCAGCCAGCAACGCCCCGCCTCCGCCGAACTGCCCGAAGACACTCAAGACAGTCTCCGGGACCTTGTTCCGATGCCCGCGGTCCGTGGCGGACGCCCAAGGGAGAGTGATCCAAGTACCGCTGCGGGCCGAATTCTCCCAAAGGGTGTGCGATCTTGTTTGCTGACCTTGTCTCCGAGAGGGTACTGCCCATGATCCGCATCACCGAGAACCAAGTCCGCAAAGCCGTCCCCATGCGCCAGGCCATGGCGCTGGTCGAGCGGGGCCTACGTCGCCTGGCCACGGGCGGTGTCCTCAACCATCCCCGCCGGCGCGTCGCAATGAACACCGGCACCCTCCTTCACTACATGGCGGCGGGCGACAACGACAGCGGCATGGTCGGCATCAAGGTCTACGCCTCGAATCCCCGCGTCGGCGCCCCGGACTTCGTTGTCCTGCTGTTCGACTCTGCCAGCGCCAGGCTGCTCGCTTCAATCGAGGCCAATGCCTTGGGCCAGATCCGCACCGGAGCGGCCAGCGGTGTCGCCACCCAACTGCTCGCCAGGGAAGACGCGTGCCGCCTCGCACTATTCGGTAGCGGATTCCAAGCCGAGACGCAACTGGAAGCTGTAGCGTGCGCGCGCCAGTTGGACTCGGTCCGGGTCTACAGTCGCAATCCCGAGAGGAGGGCTTCCTTTTCGCGCCGGATGAGCGAAAGGCTTGAGCTGCCCGTCACAGCCGCCGATTCGCCCGAGGAGGCGCTCGATGGAGCCGACATCGTGACCACGGTGACCAACGCCCGGAATCCCGTCTTCCCGGGAAACTGCCTCCTGCCCGGCACCCACATCAATGCCGCCGGCAGCAATCACGTCAGGCGCCGGGAGCTTGACGCCAACGCCGTCCTGAAGTCATCCCTAATCGCGGTGGACTCTCTCGAGCAGGCGCGCATGGAGGCGGGCGACCTGACCCAAGCGGCGGACGAGGGCTTGCTGGACTGGAGCGGCGTGTGCGAACTCTCCGACGTGCTGGCGGGCAATCGTCCGGGCCGGACCAGCCGCGACCAAGTGACCCTCTTCGAGTCCCAAGGACTGGCTATCGAAGACATTGCCCTAGCCGAGCACCTGTATAGCGAGTACCGGGGAGACGTACCGTGATCGCCATGCGGACCATCAGGCTCTGGACGTCGGTCCTTGCCATCTTCTGCGGCGCGACAGCTACAGCCCAGGAGCCGTGGAGTCCTCCTGGCGGGATCGAATGGCGGTCCGCGACGATTCACAGCGAGGGCACTCGCATGGCGGCGGAGGTGTTTTCCCTGGCATTGAACGCGGGCAGCGAGCTCCCGTGCATTCTGATGGCGCACGGATGGGGAGGCACGGTGCGTGGACTGCGCCGGGATGCCGTGGCATTCGCCCGGGCCGGATACCTTGCCGTGGCATTCGATTACCGCGGCTGGGGCAACAGCGACGCCAGGGTCATCCTTGCGAAACCCGCCTCCGACAACAAGGCGACCCGGTTCGAGGCCGAGGTGGTCGCCGTGCGCGAGGTCATCGATCCCGTCGACCAAGCCCGGGACTGGCTCAACGCCATGCACTGGCTGCAAGCCGAGCCGATGTGCGACACGTCGCGGATCGGCATATGGGGGAGCAGTTACTCCGGGGGACACGTGCTCTACGTCGCAGCCCACGACAAGCGAGTGAAGGCAGTGTTCAGCCAAGTGGGAGGAATGGACTCGCGCTTCGTCGTTGCCGACGAGGAACGAACCACCCAGACCCTCGACGAAGCAACCCGGAGAGCGAGGGGGGATCTCGCGTATCCCGAACCCGGCGCAGTCGAGGTCGGTGCTCTTCGTGGAGTTCCGATCCGCGACAAGCTCATGCACTACGCGCCCGTCGAACAGGCTAGGCAGGCGTCGCACGCGGCCCTGATGTTTGTGATTGCTGAGAACGAGGAGTTGTTCGACAACCGGGACCACGCGATCAAGGCACATGCCGCCGCAACAGGTGTGAAGAAGCTCGTCACGATACCCGGAATCAAGCACTACGGAATCTATCGCGAGGCCCGCGAGCAGGCTCAGAGGCTCGCGATCGAATGGTTCAACGAGCACCTCTGCCCCGGAGGCAGGCAGGGGTAGGACAGCCCTTCCAAGTACAATAGACTCCGTGTCCGAGCCACGAGTCGCCATCTACCCGGGCTCGTTCGATCCGATCACCAATGGCCATCTGGACCTGATTCAGCGCGCGGCCGGGCAGTTCGGGGAGCTGGTCGTCGCGGTATTGCGGCACGACACGAAACAGGCCGAATTTCCTCTTGAGGAGCGCTTGCGGATGATCCAGGAAGCGGTGTCGGGGCTGGGCAACGTGCGGGTCGGGAGCTTTGACGGACTGCTGGTGGACTACGCCCGGAACCAGGGCGCCCGGCTGATCCTGCGCGGTATTCGAGCCGTGTCCGACTACGAATACGAGTTGCAGATGGCGCTGATGAACCGCAAGCTGGCCCCGGAAATCGAGACCGTGTTCATGCTTCCGTCCGAGGCCTACAGCTACCTCAGCTCGCGCCTGGTGAAGGAAATCTGCCAGCACGGCGGCCAGATCGAGGACCTGGTCCCGCCTAGGGTCGCCGACCGGCTCCGCGCCAAGCGACAAGGCACAGCCGGAAACGGCTAGCCTGTAACTATGACCTTCTCCGATCGTGTCGGGCGGATCAGCGAGTCCGCGACCATGGCGGTAACCGCCGAGGCCGGCAGACTGAAGCGGGCGGGAGTCGACGTAGTGGCGCTCGGTGCGGGCGAACCCGACTTTCCTACCCCAAACAACATCAAGCAGGCGGCGATCGACGCCATCCGGGCCAACTTCACGAAGTACACGCCGGCAGGAGGCATCCCCGAACTCCGGGAGGCGATCGTGGCGTGGCACGCGCGCGAATTCGGAACGGCGTACGACGCTCGGGAATGCATCGCCACGGTCGGCGGCAAGCACGCCATCTTCAATTGCCTGGCGGCCTTGGTCGGCAAAGGCGACGAGGTAATCCTCCCCGTCCCGTACTGGGTCACTTTCTTCGACGTCATCAACTACTACGGGGGCGTTCCCGTCAAGGTCGCGACCAAGGAATCGAATGCGTTCTCGCTGACGGCCGAGGACATCGAGGGCGCGCTCAGCGACCGCACGAAAGTGGTGATCGTCAACTCGCCGAACAACCCCTCCGGCGCGGTAGTCTCGTCCGCAGACTTCGAGCGGATCCTCGCCCTGACCTCCAGCCGCGGGATCATGCTGCTGAGCGACGAGTGCTACAGCCACTTCAATTACAGTTCGGATCCGTTCTCGGTAGCGGCCTCGCCAGGAGCCAAACCCAGTGTCATCGTGTGCGGCTCGCTTTCCAAGACGTTCGCCATGACGGGCTGGCGTCTGGGTTACCTGCTGGGTCCGTCGGACTTGATCGGTAACGTCAACAAACTCCAGAGCCACGCAACGTCCAACCCCAACTCCATCACCCAGAAGGCCGCCCTGGCGGCGCTCCAAGGCCCGATGGACGAGGTCTACGCCATGCTCGAGCAATACCGGAGGCGAAGGGCATACGTCGTGGAAGCGCTGAGGGACATCCCTGGCGTAAGTTGTCCCCAACCGAACGGCGCGTTCTACGCCTACCCGAACATCAGCTCGGCGTTCGGCCGGGGAGGCATCAACTCCGCCATGGACTTTGCCAAGCGGCTGCTAAGCGAGTCTCATGTCGCTCTGGTCCCGGGCGAGGCGTTCGGCACTTCCGATCACGTACGCCTGTCGTATGCGGCCTCGATGCAGGAGCTTGAAGAGGGCATCCGCCGCATCCGTGCCTTTATCGAAGCGCTGACGTGAATCGACTGGAGCCTCTGCGTTTCCGCCCCGTCCTGCGCGAGAAGATCTGGGGGACTCATGATCTTGGACCCGTGCTTGGCAGGTCCCGAAGCCGGATCGGTGAAGCATGGTGCCTTCATGACGGAAGCGAGGTTTCGGGCGGGCCATTCCGAGGGCAATCGGTCGCCTCCCTCGTCTCTGAATTCGGAAGTCGGCTCATGGGACGCTCGTGGAGGCCGACTCGTCCTTCTGCCCCGCGAGCGGAGGCCGGTAGCCGGCCCGCCGCATTTCCGCTACTGGGGAAGCTGATCTTTGCGGAAGGGCGTCTTTCGGTCCAGGTTCACCCGGACAACGAGTGGGCCCAGCGCATCGAGGGTGCACAGGGCAAGACCGAACTCTGGTACGTGGTCGACGCCAAGCCCGGAGCGGAACTCGGCCTCGGCGTCACCGAGACGATAGCTCCCGCAAAGCTCGCCTCCGCATCGCTCGACGGGAGCATCGAGCGACTCCTCAGGTGGATGCCCGCTCGGACCGGAGAGTGCGTGCTCGTGCCGGCCGGAACGGTGCATTCGGCCCGCAACGGTGCCGTGCTGTGCGAGATCCAACAGAACTCCGATATCACGTACCGTCTGTACGACTACCGCCGAAACGGGCTGAACGGCCGGCCCAGGGCCTTGCAAGTCCGGCGGGGGATCCAGACTGCCGATACAGCCTCCCGCCCCGAACTGGCCGAACCCCGGGCGATGGCCGACCGTCCGTGCCGCACGGCAAAGCTCGGCCAGTGCAGGCACTTTGCCGCGGAACTGCTGAGCTGGGACAAGCCTTTTCTGTACACTCCGGATCCGCAACGCTGCCACCTGCTGGTCTTCGTACGGGGAATGGGCTCCATGAACGCCGTCTCGTTCGAGGCCGGCGACGCCTTCCTGGTCCCCGCCGAGGCGGCCCGCTTTCCGGTCGACGGGGATGAGGCGCAGGCCGTCCGGGCCTATCTGCCCTGACCGGCCCCGCGCTCCGCCGGCAAGGGCTCGTCGTCGCTGCCCCATGTGCGTCGGAGCGAGAGGACCCAGATCGCGGCCGGGCCGAGCATTGCCATCCCTAAGCCGAGCGCTCCGGTGCGAGGAGCGATCCCGGCATCCAGGATCTGCCCCATGCAGTACGTCGAGACCGATGCTGTCGCCATGAAAAGGCCCATGTCGGCAGCGAAGACCCGGCCCAGGAACTGGTTCTCCGTGTTGAGATGCAGGAGGGTTGTGGAACAGACCCAGACTAGGGCGGCGCCAGCATGCGCGAGCACGAGGGACAACCCGGCGAGCGGCAACGCCGAGGCCTGACTGAACAAGATGTAACCGCAGCCCGACGAGACATATCCAGCCAACACGGTCAGCCGCATAGTGTTCTGGCTCCGGCTGAACCTCCGCCCGAGCAGGACCGGCCCCAAGATGGACCCGGACCCTTGGAATGCGAAGAGCATGGCCATCCCCAGCGCGGCGCTGCCGCCGATCGCGAACTCGCGGCTACCCAGAATCGTAGTAAGCACGACTCTGGCTCCCAGGATGCCTAGGCCGAACTTCAGCGTCAGAAGGCTGAACAAGCGCCAGTCTCGCACCATGTACAGGAAGCCTTCGACGATCGGACGGAGGCTCAGTGCCTCCGTCCAGCTCTGCTTCCGTCGGCCCGCTAGGTGGCGCTCGAAGACGGCCAGCCGCGATACGAACCAAGCCGACAGCAGGAACGAGAGCGAGTTCGCCACGAACACGAACTCGCGACCGAAGTAAGCGACCGCCACGCCGCCCAGGGCGGCCCCCATGGTCACGGTGAGAGACCAAGTGGTCGAGCCGATGGCGTTCGCGACCGGAAGGGCCTCCCTGCGGACCAGACTCGGCAGGATCGCGTTACGGCCCGCCTCGAAGAACGCGGCTGTGCCGATCTCAAGCATCAGCAGCACGTACAGGAGCCAGATCCGGTCCGCGCTCTTGATCATCAGCATGCAGAGGACCAGCCCGGCGCGCACAACGTCACTCGCGAACATCACCTTCCGCCGGCTGACCCGGTCGTTGATCGCGCCGGCGGTAGGCCCGAGCAGCATCATGGGCAAGATCTGCAGGATGGCCGCCCAAGCCACCGGCTCCGCCCGCCCGGTCAGGTCCAGCAGAAGGGAATAGATCGCAACCGAATAGAACCAGTCACCTGACCCGCTGATCAGTTGGGCGATCCAGAGGCGCCGGAAATTAGGGGCCTCTCTGAGCAGTTCCAGGTAGCCTCGGAGCGAAACGGGGCGAGCCAATGCCGGACACTCAGGCGGAATAGAGACCCGTGCGCTGCTTGGCCCTGCGCACGGTTGATTCAGCTATCGGGGCGACCCGGTCCGCGCTGTCGCGCAGCACGCCTCTCAGATAGGCACGGTCGTCCATCAACTCGGCGTAGCGCTGCTGGATCGGCCCGAGTTCCGCGTTCAGCAGCTCGCTCACTTGCTTCTTGAGTTCCCCGTAGCGCATTCCCGAAAAATGGGCCTCCATCGTTTCGTCGGTCCATTCGCTGAAAGCCTGAAAGATCGTCAGCAGATTGGCGACGCCCGCGCCGGGCGCCCCCCAGTTGACCGCAGGCTGGGAATCCGTGACCGCCCTGGCAATCACTTTGCGCACCCGACCCGGAGGATCGAGCAGACTGATGGAGTGATTGGGCGAGCCGGAGGACTTGCTCATCTTCCTTGTCGGGTCGTCGAACCCCATGATGCGGGCTCCCACCGAGGGGAGCTTGGTCTCGGGAACAACGAATGTCTTGCCGTACAGGCTGTTGAAGCGCTGGGCGATGTTGCGAGTCAGCTCCATGTGCTGGGACTGGTCGTCACCGACCGGAACTACCTGAGCCTGATAGAGAAGGATGTCCGCAGCCATAAGAACCGGATACACGAACAGACCCGTACCGACCGAGTCCTGATTGGACTCGGCCTCCTGGACCTTGGCCTTGAACTGCGTCATCCGGCCAAGCCAGCCTACCGGTGCCGTGCAGGTGAAGATCCAGGCGAGCTCGACATGAGCGGGAATCTGGGACTGAACAAAGACGGCAGAGTGGGCTGGGTCCAGGCCGGCTGCCAAGTACAGCGCCGCTACTTGTTCGCAACTCTCCCGTAGCCGCTTGGGATCCTGCCAGACCGTGATGGCATGCAGGTCGACGATGCAAAAGATCGGCTCGTAGTCGTACTGGATCTTCGCCCAGTTGCGCAAGGCTCCGAGGTAGTTGCCGATGTGCAGCTCGCCGGTCGGCTGCATACCTGAGAAAATCCGGGGCTTCATAGCCGGGACAGAACCCATTCTATCGCCCGGCCTTGGCGGCCCACCCGGGGCACTGTGCACCCATTCGATCGAGGGCTGGTGTAAACTATCGCGTGGTGCATGGCACTGGCTTTGCGACCGTCGCGCCGCGAGTGCCGGTGCGACTGGTCTGCGTGTTGTGGACTTCGATCAGCTACACACGTTCCTTGAAATCGTCCGACTGAACAGCTTTTCCAAGGCCGCCAAAACGTGCTTTCGCACGCAACCGGCCATAAGCGCCCAGATCCGACAGATGGAACAGGAACTCGGAACACAACTGTTCGACCGGTTCGGAAGTCGCATCACCCTTACGATCGCCGGCCGGACCTTCGCCGAATTCGCTCGCAGAATCCTCGACCTCAAGCGTCAGGGCTTCGACGCGATCCGCGAACTCGACCGCGTCCCTAGGGGCGAGATGAGCATCGCGGCCAACGAGGCGACATGCGTGCATGTGCTGCCGGCGGTGTTCTCCCGTTACAAGGGTCGCTTCCCGAAAGTGCAGATCCAGGTCGTGCGCTCTTACGGCGCGCGCACGATCGAGTCGGTACTCGACAACTCGGTGGACTTCGGTATCACTCAGCTTCCCCTGCAGGAGAAGCGCCTCGAAGTGGTGCAAGTCTATTCGGACGAGATCCGGCTGTTGGTGTCATCGAACCACCGGCTCGCGAGCAAGTCGTCCGTGGGTGCCGGCGACATCGCCGAAGAGGACCTGCTTCTTCCGAAGTCTGGTCGAACGCGTACCCGGATCAACGAGTTTCTGGACCCGTACGAGGACCAGCTCCGGATTTCCATGGAATTGGAGTCGAGCGAAATGCAGAAGCGTTTCGCGGAGGCGAATCTGGGCGTGACGTTCATGGCAGTAACGAACGCGCACGAGGAACTGCGGGCCGGTCGGCTCTGCGCAGTCCGCTTGCGGCCCCTGCCCATGATTCGTACGATCGGGTTGATTTATCGTAAGGATAAGGCACTCTCACGGGCGGCACTCGGCTTCATCCAACTCGTCGGTGAGTTTGCCGCTGAGACCGGCCTCGGACTGGCCACAGCACGGAAAGCGTCATGAAGTGGGTGCTTAAGACGTCCAGCATCATCATCGGCTCGGACGAGCGACCGGATGTGTTCCGCTCGTTCGACGAATGCCCGCCCATGGTCAGGAAGCGGCTCCACGACACGCTTTCGGGACGCCAAGCGTGCACGATCATGATCACCAACCGAGAGGGCCTGGAGGCACTCCGGGCCGGGGTGTACCCGAACGCCGGCCGCAACCTGCGGAAGCTCACTCAGGAGCGCGAAGCCCGGCAGCCCCTTGTGCTGCCCAAGTGGCAGGTGACGGGACTGGCGTTGGCGTCCGCCCTGGCCGCGACAGTGGGTCTGCTGGTCTGGGCCATGCATAGCGGCTAGGTCCCTGCGGCAGAACTCTGCGCGACAGGGTCGGCCGTCGTACGATGGGTGCTTATGAAGATCGTTACCTTCTCGCACGGCTCGGGCCCGCAGGAAGCAGGAATCCTGGTTGGACCGAACGTGGCTCGCCTCGCGCCGATCGGCTATTCGGACGTCCTCTCATTCCTTGCGGGCGGCGACAAGGCCATTCGAGGGGCGGAGCGGCTCGCAGCCTCGGGAGCGCCGGGCATCTCGCTGGCGGATACGCGGTTGCACGCCCCGGTGCCGAACCCCGGCAAGTTCATCTGCATCGGCCTGAACTACCGGGATCACGCGATCGAATCCGGAATGGACATCCCGGAGATTCCCACGGTCTTCACGAAGTACGGCAACGCGGTTTGTGGGCCCGGCGACCCGATCATCCTGCCTGCGGTGTCATCGAAGGTCGACTACGAAGCCGAGCTTGCCTTCGTTGTCGGCAGACAGGCGAAGCGGGTGAAGGCGGCGGACTGGGAGGACTACGTCTTCGGGTACACCTGCGTGCATGACGTCAGCGCACGGGACTACCAAATGGCAACCACGCAGTGGACGATCGGCAAGACGTTCGACACGTTCGGCCCCATGGGACCCTGGCTCGTCAGCAAGGACGAAGTGGCAGATCCCCATGACCTCCGAATCCAGCTCACCCTGAACGGGCGCGTCCTGCAGGACTCAAGCACCCAGCAACTGGTGTTCGGAGTGGGCACCCTCCTGGAGTACCTCTCGACCGTGATGACTCTTGAGCCCGGGGACGTAGTATCGACCGGCACGCCTCCGGGCGTGGGGATGGCGAGAACGCCGCCGATCTACCTCCAGCCGGGCGACGAATGCACTGTGACGATCGAAGGAATCGGGAATCTCACGAATCCCTGCGTGCGCGAACCGGAGCAGGCCTAGCTCCATCCAGACTGTCGGCTCGGACTACCGGTCGGACGTAGCGGCGATTCTGGCTTTGGCCCTCGCCAGCGCCTTCTGGGCCCGCTCGACGTCGATCTCCAGCGATTGGAGCCTCAGGCGGTCGTTCGCCCGTTCGAGGGCGCGCTTTGCCCGTTCCACGTCGATTTCGGCACTGCGCTCGGCGCGGGTGGCCAACACTCTCACTCGGTCCGGCAAGATTTCTGCAATGCCGCCGTCGACAGCCAGATAATGCTCGCTGCCATCAGGGTCCGAGAATGCCAGCTCACCGGTGCCGACTTCCGCCAGCATCGGAGCATGGCCTGGCAGGACGCCGAGGTAGCCGGTCGTGAGCGGCAACTGCACGTGGGACGCCTCTGCGTCGAGCACCTGTCGGTCCGGTACGGCGATTTCAATTCGAATCGTGGTCTCGGGCATCGCGATCAACGATCCGCTCGTGGGCGGGAGAAGGGAGTTCGGATTCGGGACAAGCGATTCACGCTTGTCGCGTGACGAGTCCCACGACCCAATTGTACCGTCCTGAGATCTCCCCTCGAGTCCGGCTCAATCCCGCGGCAGGGCGCGACGGATCGTAGCGGCCGAGTTCTCACCCATGCGCTTCGACGCGTCGCGGGAGAAGTGCACGTTGTCCGGCCGGACGTGCGGGATTCCCTCCTCGGAAATGAACCCGTTCATGTCGTCCACCTCGATCCCGTGACGCTCCATGACCCGCAAGGCCGCCCCGTTGTACTTGGGCAGGTCTTCCGGCACCCGACCCGCCGCGCCTTCCGGCACGGGCGTCGTGGGCCGCCAGATCAGTTTCGCGCCAGTCTGCTTGAGGCGCACGACCAGGGTCTCCAAGTTCTGCTGATACTCCGCGAGCGTGCTGACCTGCTTGCCCTCGTCGGGATCGGCCAAGCCGCCTTCCGCATTCACATATTTGAGGTCGTGCAGGCCCCAGTTGAAGTGGATCACGTCCCAGTCGCCTGTGCCCAGCCATCGATCGATACTCTCCAACGCCTTCCAGGTATGCGCGCAGTTCTCCGGAGGACGATGCACGTTGGCGATCCCGTCGAGAGCGGTCCGTAGCGGAAGCGTGTAACCGATTGAAATCGAGTCGCCGATCAACAGCACTCGAGGAAGGCTGGGGTCGTCAGTGACGGGGGCGAATTCGGGTCGTACGGTGTCTTGGGCACGCACTCCGGGCATTGGAACGAATAGCGCGAGCACAAAGAAATATATTAAGGCTTTCACATGGAACTGCCTGCTCTTGTAATACAGTATTGTTTTCATACGGGCGGCCTTTCTGACTCGAACGTTGTGTTCCTCGATTCGGTGACACGGATAGCCTAGTCCGTCCAGATCGGCCATTACTATTCCGGTCCGCGGTGCCACCGTGCACGTAACGGCCCGAGGGCGGTCCCGTCCGCAGCCGTTCCACTTTAGCGCAGCGGGCTGCCGAATCCAGTGGAGGCTCACACGCCACGACCCAGGGATCGCTGCCGACCGAAGCCAGCTTGATTGCACCGGGCGCGAATTTCCCCCGGTTCGGGTGCCTCAGCGGAAAACGGGCACCCACCGTCGCGAACGCTTCCGCGTCCGGCCAGGGCCCGAAGGCGGGACGGGGGCCGGGGCCTCAGGCGGCGAGCTGGCGCGCGCGCTCCGCGGCCTCCTCGATCGTGCCGACCATGTAGAACGCCTGCTCGGGCAGGTCGTCATGCTGGCCCTCCACGATTTCGCGGAAACCCCGAATTGTGTCTCCGAGCTTCACGTAGCGTCCCTTCGTCCCCGTGAACTGCTCGGCCACGAAGAACGGCTGGGAAAGGAACCGCTGGATCTTGCGGGCCCTGGCGACGGTCAGCTTGTCCTCCTCGGACAGCTCTTCCACGCCGAGAATCGCAATGATGTCCTGGAGTTCCTTGTTCCGCTGCAGCACGCGCTTCACGGACTGCGCCACGTCGTAGTGCTCGTCACCGACGACATGCGGGTCCAGAATGCGCGACGTCGAGGTAAGCGGGTCCACAGCCGGATAGATTCCCAGCGAGGCGATTTCCCGGGACAGGTTCGTTGTGGCATCGAGATGGGTGAACGTCGTCGCGGGAGCGGGATCCGTGTAGTCATCGGCAGGGACGTAGATCGCTTGGACGGAGGTGATGGAGCCCTTCTTGGTAGAAGTGATGCGTTCCTCGAGCGCTCCCATCTCGCTCGCAAGGTTGGGCTGGTAGCCAACGGCCGAGGGCATGCGACCGAGCAGGGCGGACACCTCGGAACCGGCTTGCGTGAACCGGAAGATGTTGTCGATGAACAGCAAGGTGTCCTGGCCCTCGACGTCCCGGAAGTACTCGGCGACGGTCAGGCCGGTCAGGCCCACCCGCAGGCGAGCGCCTGGTGGCTCGGTCATCTGCCCGTAGATCAGGGCGGTTTTCGACTTCGTGTAGTCGTCAGGATCGACGACGCCGGACTCCTGCATCTCGAGCCAGAGGTCGTTGCCCTCCCTGGTTCGCTCACCCACGCCCGCGAACACCGAAACCCCGCCATGCTGAAGCGCGATGTTGTTGATCAGCTCCATGATGATGACGGTCTTGCCGACCCCCGCACCGCCGAACAGTCCGATCTTGCCGCCCTTGAGGTAGGGTTCGATCAGATCGATAACTTTGATCCCAGTCTCGAGGATCTCGGACTCCGTCGACTGCTCGGAGAGTGTCGGGGCGTCTCGATGGATCGGGAAGCTCCGCTCCGTCTCTACCGGCCCTCGCTCGTCAACGGGATCGCCAAGGACATTCAGTACGCGTCCCAGCACCTGTGGACCGACCGGTACCGAAATCGGCTTGCCGGAATCCACGACGCGCATGCCGCGCACGAGGCCGTCGGTCGGTTGCATTGCTACGGTACGCACCCGGCCCTCGCCGAGATACTGCTGGACCTCACAGGTCACCTCGATCGGATTGGGAAGATCGAATCCGTCGCCGGTTACGGTCACGGCGTTGTAAATCTTCGGGAGGCTGCCCTCTGAGAACTGCACGTCGACAGCCGGTCCGGCAACTTGAATTACTTTTCCTACGACTTCCATCTGTCTGCTTCCTCGTGGTTCGGACGTTTCGCTATTCCAACGCGGCGGCACCCGAAACGATCTCGATGATTTCCGTGGTAATGCTCGCCTGCCTGACGCGATTCAGGTGGAGAGTGAGCTTCTCGAGCACCTCGCCGGCATTGCGAGTCGCCGAATCCATGGCCGTCATCCGCGCGGCGTGCTCGGCAGCAGCCGACTCCAGCATGGCAACGTATAACTGGGTTACGACCTGCCTCGGCAGAAGTTCCGCCAGCAGTTCTTCCGGAGGCTGCTCGTAGTCGTAACCCGCTCCCAAGACTCCCGTTCCTGCTGCCGCCGGAAGGACCGGTAGAATGCGCTTCACCGTGACTTCCTGTTTCAGGACGCTTCGGAAGTTGTTGTATAGCACCCAAACCTCGTCTACCTCTCCGGCCTGAAAGCGCTCCATGGATCGATCTGCAATCTCCTTGGCCGTGTCGTGCTCGACCCTGACGAACACCTGCTCCCACGACCCGCTGATCGGGTACTGGCGGCGTCGGAAGAACTCCGCGGCCTTGCGGCCTAGCAATTCCAGTTCCACGTGCTTCCCCGACCGGTCGTCCAGAAACTGCTCGGCCGCCTTGAAGACATTGCTGTTGAACGATCCGCACAGACCCTTTTCACCGGCTAGCACCAGAAATTGGACGTTGCGGCACTCGCGGCGCTCCAGCAAGGGGTGGGTGAGAGTCTGCTCGCCTGTATCCCCCTGCACCAGAACGCTGCCGATCATTTCCTCGAGCAGGGCCGAATACGGCCGGGCATTGACAACGGCCTGCTGCGCTCTCCGGAGCTTGGCCGCCGAGACCATTTTCATGGCTTTGGTGATCTGCTGCGTGTTCTTGACGGACCGGATCCGCCGTCGCAGGTCGATCAGGGACGGCATCGCTAGCTGGCCTTGGCCATGGTGTGCAGCGTGGCGAAGCGCTCTTTGAACGTCTTGATCGCGTCTTCCACTGCCGCAGTCGTCTCTTCATCGAGCTTCTGGCTCTCCCGAATGAGCGCCAAGGCGCCGTTCTCGCCCTGCGCGTCGAGGTACTCGAACAACCCGGACTCGAAATCCGCGATCTGAGACAGCTCGAGGTCATCCAGGAATCCCTTGGTGCCCGCGTAGATGATTGCGACCTGCTTCTCGACCGGAAGCGGTGCGTACTGTTTCTGCTTCAGTACCTCCACGAGGCGGTCGCCGCGATGCAGCTGCTGCTGGGAGGCCTTGTCCAGGTCGGATCCGAACTGAGCGAACGCCGAAAGTGCTCGGTATTGCGCCAAGTCCAGTCGCAGGGTGCCGGCCACCGACTTCATGGCCTTGATCTGGGCGTTGCCGCCAACGCGGCTGACGGAGATACCCACGTCGACAGCTGGTCGCACATTGGCATTGAACAGGTCGGCCTGGAGGTAGATCTGGCCGTCGGTGATTGAAATGACGTTGGTCGGAATGTACGCCGAGACGTCACCGGCCTGGGTTTCGATGAACGGGAGTGCGGTCAGGGATCCGCCGCCGAGTTTGGCGTTCAGCTTGGCAGCACGCTCCAATAGGCGCGAGTGCAGATAGAACACGTCGCCGGGGTACGCTTCGCGCCCCGGCGGACGGCGCAGCAGGAGCGAAATCTCCCGATAGGCCGCGGCATGCTTCGACAGGTCGTCGTAGATGCAGAGCGCATGCCGCCCCGTGTCGCGGAAGTACTCGCCAATGGCCGCTCCTGCGAACGGCACCAGGAACTGCATCGGCGCCGGATCGGACGCGGACGCAACCACCACGATCGAGTAGTCCATTGCGCCGTTCTGCTCGAGCGATTTGATGACCTGGGCAACGGTGGAGCGCTTCTGGCCGATCGCAACGTAAATGCAGATCACGTCGCCGCCCTTCTGGTTGACGACGGTGTCGATGGCGATCGCGGTCTTGCCGGTCTGGCGGTCCCCGATGATGAGTTCGCGCTGCCCGCGTCCGATCGGAATCATCGAGTCGATCGCCTTGAGGCCGGTCTGCATCGGCTGCTTGACAGGCTCGCGATCAATGACACCGGGGGCGATGCGTTCCACTGGATTGTACTGGGTGGCATCGATCGGGCCCTTACCGTCCAGGGGCTGCCCCAAGGCGTTGACTACGCGGCCGAGCATCGCGTCGCCGACGGGAATGGAGATGATCCGGCCGGTGCGGCGGACTTGGTCGCCTTCCTTGAGCGAGGAGTAGTCGCCGAGCAGGACTGCGCCCACCTGATCCTCTTCGAGGTTCATGGCGATTCCGGAGATCCCTCCCGGGAAGTCCAGCATCTCCCCGGCCATGACCCGCTCGAGGCCGTGAAGACGGGCAATTCCATCGCCAAGGGAAATGATGGACCCCACCTCGGCCACTTCGACCGCGGCTTCGTAGTTCTGGATCCGGTCGCGAATTAGCTGCGAGATCTCCGCGGCATTCATCTGAGCCATACGGTTCGATTCCTTTCCAACTTCGGGACTAGCGGTTCGCGGAGCCCATCTCCGATGCCAGCGCTCTCAACGAACTGCGGAGCGACCCGTCGTACAGGAGCGAGCCGACCTGCACGGAACTCCCTCCCAGCAACCTTGGATCCACGACGTACGTCGCGCGGACATCCCTGCCGGTCAGTTCCCGGAAGCGGCGCTCGAGCGCGGCCTTCTGGTGCCCGTCGATGTCGCCAGCGACCCGTACCTCGACCTCCACCCTGTTGCGGAGCTCGTCCAGCCAAGCGCGGAATCCATTCAGGAGCAAGCCGAACTGGCCGATCCGGTGGTTGTCCACAACGACCCAAAGAAAGTTCCGAACGATCCGGTCGAGACCGACCCGGTCGCTGATTTCACCGACCAGCTCGCGCTTGGCACGAGGCGAGACGACGGGCGTTCGCAACACGTTGTCCAGATCCGTGGACGCCGCCAGAACGGTGCCGAAGGACTCGAGCTGCTCCAGCGCGGCCTCTGGCGTGAGGGCCGAGCCCGGCCGCAGCAGGACCTCCGCCAGGGCAGTGACGTAGCGGTTGGCAACTGCTTGGGTCATGGGTGCCGGATGCACGGGGAAAGTGCGAGAGGCACCTTGCGGGCCGTGCTGGCTTGCGGGGAGGGAACCATCGCCGGGAGCACCGATAGAACCCTTGAATTCCTAAGCTACCATAGACCGGCCGGGCGATCGCAATCGTTGTAGGCGGCCGGTCTGCCCCATATGGGGCAGACGCTGAGGAACACCCAGAAACGGTCGAGTCCTCGGATTTGGATTCCCGTACAGGCTATCTTTATGATCGATCGATGCGGCGGCGGTAGGCCGGCCGTGCAGCCACACCTCTTCCGCGACCGGGCAATCAAGGGCTAGGGCTAGCGCTGCGGGAGACGGCTAGCCGCCCGCTGGGCATGGCTTGGGTCCGCTCGCCCCCACCCCTCTGGGTCGGCATGTCCGAAAGACGGGTACGACCGCCATAAGGGCCTGCTCGGCGCTGCCTTCCGATGCTGTTATGGTTGAGGCGTCGGACGCCGGACAGCAGAATCGAATGCCGAACAGGACACTACCAGACGATGGCACGATCGGGTTCCCCGTAACGCCATGGGACGAGGATCTGAACCTGAACGAGAAGGCTCTGGAGGCCCATTCCCTGAGAATGCTTGAGAGCGGACTCGACGCGTTCTGTTTCTGCGGCAGCAACGGCGAGCAACACGGGCTTGACCTAATCGACTACGAAGGGGTCTGCCGCGTTGCAGGCCAACTGGTCGCTAGTCAGGCCTACCTCATCCTCGGGGTAGGTCAGAGCTGGAAAGTGGCTCGCAAGCAGGCCGACATCGCCCGCAGGGCAGGGGCGAGTGCTGTCCTTTGTATCTCTCCGTACTCGGGCGACGCGAACGAGCCCGGGCTCGCCGACTACTACCGCAGTGTCGCGGAAGCCGCCGGGATCAGCGTCATTCTGTACCAGACAAAGTGGAGCGGCGTTTTGCCCCTGCCGTTACTGGAACGGCTCGCCAAGGTCGACAACATCCAGATGGTCAAGGACGAGAACGGCAACCTGTCGCACTACATGGATGTCCGGCGACACTTCGGCGACCGGTTCCGGTGGATCAACGGCATGGCCGAGCCGTTCGTGCCCAGCTATTGGGACCTCGGGGTGAGAACCTTCACATCGGGGCTGGCCTGCTTCATGCCCCATGTCACGCTGCGAATCCGGGACCTGGCCCGGGGGGGCGATTTCCCCCAGATCAACGCGATCCTAAATAACCTGGTGCTTCCGATGTACGAGCTTCGTAACCGCCGCCCCGGGTACAAGGTCTCGATGATCAAGACAGCGATGTGCCTGGCGGGAATGGAAGCCGGGAGCGTTCGCCCTCCCCTGATCCCAATGAGCCCGGAGGACAGGCAAGACCTACGCTCGTTGATGGCCCGCCACGGCTTGCTGGCCGGAAAGGAGCGGCCATGACGAAACTCACGCGTCGCACCATGCACCCACGCGCGCAACGGGTTGCCCTGATACTGGTCCTGCTCGTCATCGGGAACCCCATCGCCTCGGGTCAGGGCGCCACCGAAGGGCAGGCAGACTCAGGCACGGACCGACAGATTGCACCGGTCATGAGCTACCTCGGTGCGGACTGGCTGACGCGCCCGGAGCGCGAGCGAGAAGAGCAGCCGGACCGCGTCGTTGCCGCGCTTGAGATTCCCAGAGGCTCCACGGTGATTGACCTCGGTGCGGGCGTTGGATACTTCACCTGGCGGCTGGCCAAGCAGGTGGGCCCCACCGGCAGGGTGATAGCGACCGACGTCCAGCCGGAAATGCTGGAAATGCTGGAGACGAATATGCGCGAGCGGGGCATCGAAAACGTCGAGCGGGTACTCGCAACGCAAACAGAACCGGGAATCCCGCTGGATGGCGAGGTCGAACTGGCGTTGCTGGTCGACGTGTACCACGAACTCGCCTACCCGGCCGACACCATGCGGCACGTCCTGCGTTCGCTCAGGCCCGGCGGCCGCCTAGTGCTAGTGGAATATCGGAAGGAGGATCCCCGGATCCCGATTCACCCCCTCCACAAGATGTCGGTGCAGGAAGTTCGAGCCGAAATTGAACCGATCGGTTTCGAGTTCGTGAAACTGCTGACGTTCCTGCCGACGCAACACATCATCGTGTTTCGGCGGCCGGAAACCTGATTCCAGCCCGACGTCCGTTTCACTGGCGAGACCGGTTTCGCCTTAGCCTGCGATTAGCTTGGCGAACGGATTGGTCTCAATGACCGACTCCAGGTCCGAGTCTCGCAACGCAAGGATGCGAATCTCCGGATCAAGAGCGATCGCCTTCTTCAGCGGAGCTACGGCAGAACTAGGCCTCCCGGCCAGGATCTTCGCTACCGCTTTCAGGTAGTGCACGTGAGCGGCGTCAGGATCGATCGCAATGGCTCGATTGCAAACGCGGACGGCATCTTCGAAATGCCCGTCGTTGAGCAGCGTCACCGCGTAGTTGTAGTGCTCCTCCAGCGTGTCGAGTTTGGGGCGCTTCCTGGCAGTTCGCTTCTTGCAGATCTCGATGTAGATGCACGCGCGGTGTCCAAGGCCGGCATTCGGGCCGGCCCGGACTTTCTCAAGGATGCGTCGCGCCATCCCGAATTTGCGTTCCTGGAAAAGTTCCGCCGCACGGCTGAACAATTCCGACTGTCGCAACTCCGCAGCGCGCTCGCGACTCACCGAGCGTGCCGAAGTGCGGTCCCTTCGCGGAGAATCGACTCTCCGCGACCCACGGCCAAAAACCTGCGTGGAGGCAGGCTGACCGCCATCTGCCCTCGCGAGGGCCGCCGAAGACTGCTCGGTCGGCATGGTTCCCCCCCCCGCGGCCGGGCGTCAGTCGTCTGGTCAGGCGTCAGTCGTCTGTTCGGGCCTTGAACCGGGATTGGCTACCGGCGCGCGTAAGCGTGGGAAGTTATACCAGATCGGGGGGGGCGTGGCAAGCCCGTACCACCCATATACTATAAATTGAATACCCTAGCGGATCTACGTCTACATATTGTATGTGAAAAACTGATCCCGCTCACCATTGCCTGTGGCCGGCATCCACTGGAAAGAACTGAGCGCCAATGCTAGACTCCATTCCGTGCTGACAGACGGATCCGAAACCGGGCCGCTTGCGGACGTGCAGCGGGAAGTCGTTCAATGCGTGCGCTGCCCGAGGCTGGTCAACCACTGCCAGCGAATCGCCTCCACGAAACGCCGCGCGTATCGCGATTGGGAGTACTGGGGCCGACCGGTGCCGTCGTTCGGTGACCCGGCTGCCCGCCTTCTACTGATCGGCCTGGCTCCGGGTGCCCATGGAGCCAACCGCACCGGACGGATGTTTACTGGGGACAGTTCCGGCGATTTTCTGTACGACGCCCTGTATGAGACCGGCTTTGCATCGCAATCGATTTCCAGGACCCGAGCCGATGGGTTGACGCTGCGCGACTGCTACATCACAGCCGCGGTCCGCTGCGCGCCTCCTCAGAACCGACCGACGCGGGAGGAATTCGCGAAGTGTCGCGGATACTTGGATCGCGAACTTGGACTGCTTCCGCATCTCCGAGCGGTCGTCGTACTCGGCCAACTGGCGCTAGACGCATATCTGGCCGTACTCCGAGACAGAGGGACCAGTTTCCGCAAGAAAGACTGGCCGTTCGCCCACGGAGCGTGCTACAGTGTTGCGGACGAAGGGATTGTGCTGCTGTGCAGTTATCATCCCAGCCAGCAGAATACGAGGACAGGAAGGCTCACGAAATCCATGCTGATCGCAGTTCTGGAGCAAGCTAAGGAGACTTTGTCGGTCAGATAGCTTGCAATATTCGGGCGGGAAGCGGAAAATATTTATTTTTTTTACAAGAGTGCAACCACTTCCCGGTGGTTTCCATCTATACTGTTCAGGTTAAGGCGATCGAACCGGGTGAGTAGCCGCTCCCCAAAGCGGACGGCGACCTGTCAGCAAACACGCTCACTCTAGTTCAACCACAAGGAGAGAAAGACCATGCTGGAACAGAAGAAGGACGTTGTACGTCAGGAATTGCTTGCAAAGCTCGACGACTTGACTCGGAGGGACAACCGGGACGAGTTGATCCGGGAGCGCTGCAATGATCCCATGGATCAGATGCAGAACCGCTTCGAGATGGATCTGACCATCAGCGTGATCAACAACGACTGGGAGATCCGAAAGGGAGTCGAGACGGCTCTTAAGCTGCTGGACGCAGACGAGTACGGCATCTGCCAGGATTGCGGCGCCGCGATCAACCCGAAGCGGCTCGAGGCGATTCCGTGGACCACGCTGTGCATCTACTGCCAGGACGAGTACGACTGCTCCGGCGTCGCCGAAGTACCGGCAGGGTACAGCCGGGCCGCGTAAGCCTCCGTCCGCCAGTCTTCCCTTTCCGGCCTCCATACGGCCTCGGATTGAGTTGCGCTTCGGCGCACGGGGAGGTGGTGTGCGTACGTACGGGTCGCCGGCATCCCTCCTACCGTGAAGCCGCTGTCGGCATGGCGAAGGAGACGACGTTGGTCCCGGCTGCGATCGTGACGAACTGATGGCCGCCGGCCGTGTAGGTCATGGGAGAGGCGCGGACGCGCGCGTTGAGGTGACGGTTCCAGAGCAGCCGCCCGTCGGAAATGCGAGCCGCGCTGAACGTCCCCTCGTTGTCCGCGAAGAACACGAGCCCCCCGGCCGTAGACAACACTCCTGACCAGTTCGCGGGAATCGACTCACCGAGCCGTCGTTCCCAGGCGATCGTTCCGGTCGGCACGTGAATCGCCCGGAGGTAGCGCTCGCCAGGCGCTCCCGGGGGCTCCCTTGCGGTGCCTCCGTAGAAGGCCCTGCCCGCTTGCCAGGTTTCGGTGCGCTTCGTGAAGACATGGCAGAATTCCGACGCCAGCGTGAAGAATAGTCCGGAAGCGGGATCGAAGGACTTGGCGGGCCAGTTCGTCGCTCCCTGCAGCCCTGGGCAGACGAGATTGCCGCCGGGAGTCGGGCGCTTGCCGGGAACGAGCACGGGACGACCATCAGGGCCAATCCGCTCGGCCCATGTCAGCTTCCGAACAAAAGGCTCGGCGAGGAGAAGTTGGCCGTCGGAACGGTCCAGCACGTAGAAGAATCCGTTGCGGTTCGCGTGGATGAGCAGCTTGCGCAGCTCGCCCTCCCACGGCAAGTCGGCCAGGACGGGAGTCTGGACTGCGTCCCAATCATGCTCGTCGTGCGGCGTGTACTGAAAATGCCAGACCAGTTCCCCCGAGTCGGGACGCAGTGCGAGCATGCTGTTCGAGTACAGGTTGTCGCCCAGGCGCTCGTCACCGTTCATGTCGGGACAGGGATTCCCCGTGGGCCAGTAGACTAGGTCGAGCTCCGGGTCGTACGTGCCGGTGAGCCAAGTGGTGGCGCACCCGTGCGGTAGCACAGATCCCTTCCATGTCTCCGACAAAGGTTCGCCGGGCAGGGGAACCGTCCAGAACCGCCAGCGCTCCTGGCCTGTGGCGGCATCGTAGGCGGTCAAGAAACCTCGGACTCCCTGGTCGCCCCCTGAAATCCCGGAAATCACAAGATCCCGGATGACGAGCGGGGCGGTCGTCGCGTTGTAGTTTTCCCGGTGGTTCGCCATCTCGACGTCCCACACCTTGCGCCCGGTGAGGCGGTCCAGCGCAAGCAGGTGGGCATGGTCCGTGACCACGAAGACGCGGTTGCCCAGCAGGGCCACGCCCCGGTTCGCGGCCCGGGCTGCCGCTCCGAGAATGCCGGGCGTGCGCGGCTGGCTGTAGGCCCAGATTCGGCGTCCGTTGCGCGCATCGAGCGCATGAACCTCGTTAGCGAATGTCACGTACATGACGCCGTCCGCTACAACCGGAGTGGTTTCCAGCAGGCTCGGCGAGTCCATCGGGTACACCCAAGCGACCTCGAGGCTAGCTACGTTGCCGTCGTGAACTTGGTCCAGCTGGCTGTGCCGATTCCCGTCCAGCCTGCCGTTGTAGGTCGGCCACTCCCCAGGTTCTGGGTCGAGAATGCGGTCGAACGCCTCCATGCCGCCCAAAAACTGCTGTTTCGCATGCTCGGCCAGCGATCCCGATCCGTCCTGGCGGCTCAGGAAGGCGACCAGGTCGGACCGGTCCCGTTCCGGCACATCCAGGCTGGGCATCAGGGAGCCGGAGCGACGGGTCACCGCCACGTCGTCGTCCAACTGAATGAACTCGAACCGGCCCTCGAAAGTCTGAAGTTGCAGGTCGACGCTGCTCCGATTCCTAGCGAAGCCTTCGAGCTTCGTACCGTCGCTCCAGCGGACTTCGACGACTCGGTAGCCGTCAGCTATAACCTTGCCCGGTTCCAGCAACGATTCCCGGATCTGGTCCAGCGTCTGTTCGGAGCCGATCCATGCCAAGTTGGGACCCTGCACGCGGCTTCCGGGGCCCTGCAAGTGGCATTGCGGGCATCCCTCGCGACGGAACACTGCCTCTCCGCGATCCGGGTCGCCGGGAACTGGACTCTCGGAGGCTGAACGGGTCAGCGAGCCGAAGTAGGCCACAAGACGTGCCAGGGCAGGCTCTTCCAACCTGACGCCGGGCATCCCGCGATCCGGCAGACCATCTCGAACGATGCTCCGGAGTTCGTCGTCCGACCGGGCGAGAGCGACGCCCGGAGTGACGATATCAGGAGCGTATTCGCCTCCCCTGCCGTCGCCCCCGTGACAGCCGGCGCAGTGGAGCTCGAAGGCTTCTCGGCCGGCCTCGATGTCGGCGATGCTCTGGGCTGCAGCACCGGCCGCGAGTAGGAGCCAAGGGACCAGAGCACCCGGAACGGCGCGAGAGCCTCGAGAGGTCAATGCTCCCCTTGGCGGGTCACGCTCGACCGACCGAGAACGAGCATGCATCGAACAGCATGTCCGGAGCCTGTCCGGGGACCATCACCCGAAGTAGGCCGGTTCGTTTCCAGGCGCCCATTTGATGTTGCAGCCGGCGCTTGGGTGCTGATCCGATGGTGCGGCATGACCGGCCAGGACGGCGTCGATCGCCCCTCGCAGATCACGACCGTCTACTGGAACGCCGTTACCGGGCCTGCTGGCGTCGAGGCGGCCACGATAAGCGAGTCGGCTTTGGCCATCGAACAGGAAGAAGTCCGGCGTGCAAGCGGCAGTGTAGGCCTTCGCAACTTGCTGCGACTCGTCGTAGAGGTACGGAAACCGGAAACCTAGCGTGTCGGCCATGGCCTTCAGCTCGTCCGGCGCGTCCTCCGGGTGGGTGACGGTGCTGTTGGACGAGATCGCCACTATGCCCAACCCTTTCCCGGCGTAGTCGATGCCCAGTCGGGCCAGTTCGTCCTGAACGTGGATGACGAATGGGCAGTGAGCGCAGATGAACATCACGAGCAGGCCTCGCTGGCCGTCGGAGACGTCCTGGAGCGCGACCGTTCCACCCGAAACAACGTCGCTGAGAGAAAAGCTGGGGGCTGCCGTGCCGAGCGGCAGCATCGTCGATTCGGTCAGTGCCACTCCGCAATTATACCGCTGGCCTCCTCAGGGCCGGACCCGAAGCGGATACTCCTCCATCTTCTCTTCGCGCGCGATCCGGTCATAGACACGCAACTTGACCCTGTAATCCCCTTGGGCAATCTCTGGATCAAGCTCGATACGTATGCTTCCGGGCAGCCAAAGGCGCGGGTAGTTCGGTCTGCCGGACTCCCTTGTCGCGCCGAAATCGAGCAGTTCCTGACCGTCGGCATCGACAAGCCATGCCTGGGACTCTACATCGAACGAGTTGTCCTCTCGAACCTCGAAGCCAGTGATCAGGAAGGACGCCGGGACTTCATCGCCGGGACGGTGCAACACGGCCTCCGGGGGATCGAGCTCGTCGTCTGTCGACGGTTCCCAGGAGTGCAGACCGCTTGCGAGGTCCCGGAAGTAAAACTCCCTGATCCGCAGCCCTTCCATCGGATCGAACTGCGGAGCATCGACCTGGAAGGGCACTTGCGTCCCGACCGACGCTCCGGCAAGGTGGTCGGTCACGGAGACCCGCATGACGAACGAACCGCCGCTCGCGTGATCCGGAATGAGCGGGGAATACCGGATGATCGGCAACCAGTTCTCGTCCTGAGGAGCCAGCTCCGTGTCGTACTGTCCTCGATCAAGCGGGTAGAACGAGCGGCCTCTCGGATCCAGAGCCCTTAGCTCGTAGCTCACGTGGACCCGTTCCTCCGGGCCGACGCGATATCCCCTGACCTGACAAATCAGGTGAACTCTCTCGCCTGGCAGGTACTGGGTGTCCGGCGGAATGGCGAAACCGTCCCGGCTGTCCAGCAAATCGCAGTTGACGATCTCGAGTGGGGGCGCTGCGTCCTCCGGCCCGGACCCCGCAGTCTTGTCCGGGCCCGCCCACAAGGCCAGCGGCAGGCTCAAGGCGAGGGCCACTGCCAGAGCAATCGTCAACGCAGACCACAGTGAACCGAATCCCGCCGTTGCCGGCCCACGAGGCCGACCGGATAGCGGCATGTCGTCCGTGGTTCCGCCCATCGGCATTCCTTCCCGTGTCGTCCGTGCGAAGGTCATTGTCCCGCTGCCGCACGATCGAGTGCGAACAGAGCACGCACGGCCAGGCAAGCGTTTGACGAGATTGTACGTGTTGGACGGGAATGGACGTGGGAGGGGTACGAATTCGCGTTCCAGAACATGCAGTCGAAAGGGGCGTCACTCCTAGGGCAAGCCCATAGTGCGTGACTTCGGCGACAATGCAAGTACGGAGAAACCAGATGTCCTCTACAAAGAGCTCGACCGGTGCAGCACTTTCGAGGCGGGGGTTCCTGCACGGCACTGCGGCTGCTGGCGGAACGGCCAGCTTCCTGCGCGCGGCGGAGGTCAGCCAGGAAATCAGGGTCGGGCTCGTCGGCTGTGGCGGGAGAGGCACAGGAGCCGCAGCCCAGGCGCTCCAGGCCGATGACTATGCTGTGCTAACTGCCGTCGCGGACGTAGACCAGGAACGCATCAACCAGTGCCTCGCTGAAGTCGAAAAGCGCCACGAAGGCAAGAACAAGGTTCGCGTCCGTAAGAGGAACCAATACCTGGGGCTTGACGCCTTTCAGTCCGTCATCGACAGCGGAGTGGACGTTATGCTTCTGGCCACGCCCCCTGGCTTTCGCCCGGGGCATCTCAAGGCGAGCATCGACGCGAACAAGCACGTATTCTGCGAGAAGCCGATGGCTGTCGATGCGCCAGGCGTCCGGACGGTACTTGAGTCCGTCAAGGTCGCGGAGCGCAGGAAGCTCTCGCTCGTGGCGGGTTTCTGCTGGCGCTACAACAACATGATCGCGGAAGCGATGGACCGGGTTCATTCGGGCGCGATCGGTGACATCGTGGCCTATTACGCGACGTATTACACGAATCCGGTCAAGCCCATGCCGCCGGCATTTGAGCGCCCGCTCGGCATGAGCGACGTCGAATGGCAGACCCGGAACTGGTACAACTTCGTCTGGACATGCGGTGACGGCCTCGTGGAGCAGGCGGTCCATAGCGTGGATAAGATTGCCTGGGCGATGGGCGACAAGCCTCCTGAGAGTTGTGTCGCCGTGGGCGGGCGACAGATTCCGGCCCATGACGGCAACATCTTCGATCACTTCGAAGTGAACTACCTCTACCCGGACGGTGTCAGGGCCTTCCTGGGATGCCGCCAAATCACCGGCTGCCACCGGGAGAATGCGGACTACATCCTGGGGTCAAGGGGGCGGCTGACGATCGGCCGCGGCCTGATGCCTCGTATCGAGGGCGAGAATCCCTGGGTGTTCCGTGGACAACAGCAGAACATGTACCAGGTGGAGCATGACGTCCTGTTCCGATCGATCCGCCGTGGCGAGCCCGTCAACGACGGCGTGCGGATGGCACACAGCACACTGCTGGCGATTCTCGGTCGAATGGCCGCGTACACAGGGCAGGAGCTGACCTGGGACCAAGCGATGCAGTCGAAGGAGAAGCGGTTCCCCGACAACCTGGACTGGGACATGCCACTCGATGTACCGCCCCTGGCACGCCCCGGCCAAACGAAATTCGTCTGACCGTGCGCCCGCTGAGCCTGCTGGTCCTGTTGGCGGCTTCGGATGCCGCAACGGTGGACTTCGACGCGGAGATCCGCCCGATCCTGGAGTCCCGCTGCCTCTCGTGCCACCGGGACGCGAACGAGATGGGCGGTCTCAGCCTTGAGACTGACGAGTCCGTCAGACGAGGAGGGACGAGCGGCCCCTCGATACTGGCTGGCCAGCCGGACTCGAGCCCGCTACTGACGCGGATGCTGCTGCCTTCCAGTTCGCCCCTGGCGATGCCTCCGGGTGGGCCTCAGGCTACGGAATCGGAGTTGGCGGCGCTCCGTGCGTGGATCCTCGAGGGAGCGGCGGGCTGGGGCGGACCGCTTGCTGTCCCGGACGGCATTCCTTCGGCAACAGACGTGACGGACGACATGGCCACCGTGCGCGCCATCCATATGAGGATCTCCAAGCGTGCGGACGAGGAGAGCGGTTTCGGGGCGTACGACGAGAGCGTGCCGGGAACCGACGCCGCCTTGCGCATGGTGCCGATCCCTGCAGGCGAGTTCGTAATGGGGACACCGTCCGACGAGGTCGGTCGCCACGACGACGAGGGCCCCCAACGAGGCGTCCGCGTCGACGCCTTCTGGATGGCGGCACATGAAGTCAGCTGGGACGCGTACCGCCGCTTCATGCTGCGAGAGTCGGAGGGCTACGCAGATCCCGACAAGACCGTCGCTGCAGTCTCCAGCCCGACGCCGCCCTACATGGAGATGAGCTTCGGCATGGGCATCACCGGGTATCCCGCAATTAGCATGACCCAGCACGCGGCCAGCAAGTTCGCGCAATGGCTCAGCGCGAAGACAGGCCGGTTCTACCGCCTGCCCACGGAGGCTGAATGGGAATACGCCTGCCGGGCCGGCAGTGAATCGCCCTATTCGTTCGGTGGTGACGCAGCGGCCTTGGCCGACCATGCCTGGTACTGGGCCAACAGCAACGCGCAGTACCAGCAGATCGGCACCAAGCAGGCCAATGGTTGGGGGTTGTTCGACATGCACGGCAACGTGTGGGAATGGACGCTGGACCGGTACGAACCTTCCTACGGACAGGGAGGGCTTGTCGCCGTCAATCCTTGGGCGAGAGCCGAGAGCTTGTATCCTCGTGTCGTTCGCGGCGGCTCGTGGATGGATGATGCAGTTGCACTGCGCTGCGGCGCACGGCGAGCGTCGGACGACTCATGGAAGATGCAGGATCCCCAGCTCCCCAAGAGCATCTGGTACCACACAGATGCTCAGTGGCTCGGCTTCCGTCTTGTCCGTCCGGTCCGGATCCCGACCGCCGAGGAAATGCATGCCTATTGGAACTCGGCTGCCGGGATGGACTAGGCGAGTCCGCACCCTTGCCTGGATTGCCTGCTCGGCCGCAGCCGCGGTACATCCCCAAGGCTCGGTCGCGGATGAGCCGCTGCGGCTCGTCGTCGCCGAAGAGCCGCACATGGGGCTGGTGGTGCGAATCAGCGCCTACTTCCCACTGGACGCCAGCCCGCCTACGGCGTTCCGGGCCGCCTACGCACGTGTTGCAGAATTGGCGGCCAAGTTCTCGACCTACCGGGAGGACTCCGAACTCCGGCTAGTAGAGGACGTTGCCTGGCGCGAACCGGTCCTGATTTCTCCCGAATTCGCCTTCCTGCTCGGCCATGCGCTGAGACTGGCCCGCGATTCAGGCGGAGCGTTCGATCCGACGCTCGGGAACGTGACAAGGCTGTTCAGGGCGAAAGACTGGCAGCGCGCCGGGCCACCAGACCGGACCCTCGCCGAAGCCTGGAGCAGAACGGGTTGGAAGCGAGTCGAACTCCACTCTTCCAGCCGGATGCTGTCGTTCGCCCACCGCGGAGTACAGCTGGACCTGGGAGGCATCGCGAAGGGCTATGTCGCTGACGAGGCGTTGGCGGAAATGCAGAGAGCCGGTGTCACTCAGGCGATGGTCGCCGTGGCTGGGGATATCGCCGTGGGCGATCCCCCGCCCAACAGCGCAGGCTGGCGAATCGGGCTTGATGGAGTCGGTCCGCGCGGCTCCGTCGAACAGGTGCTGCTGCTCGCCAACCGCGGAGTCTCGACGTCCGGAGGCCGCGAGAGGAACTTTCGAGTGGGTGACCAACTCTGCTCCCATATCCTGACCAAGGTGGATTCGGGCTGCACGGACACGACACTCGCAGTCAGCGTCGTCGCTGAGTCCGCAATGGAGGCGGACGGAGTGGCCACCGCCCTGGTTGCGCTGGGCCCGAAGCGATCGAACGAGTTTCTCAATATGAGACCCGGTGTTTCAGCGTATTGGTCTGCCCGCACGTCGGCGGACGAATCACCGGCAACACAAACCCCCTAACCCGATGGGCGGTTCTAGGCACGGGCTTGGCCGCGACTCCAGATCCGCATGACCATCTGGTTCCCGGACGGACTGAGGCCGAACGACAGGGAGCATGCCAAGTGTGCCCATCGGCTATCCGAGAAAACGCGCAGTGCCCTTCCGAGCGGCGAAGAAGGGTAGCGGCCGGAAGGCACGGCGTGCCTGTCTCCCGGAGCGAGCCGACAAGCCCTAGCCGTGTGACCAGTGCGGACGTCACTCTGCCGCGAATATACAGCGCCAATATACAGAGGACTCCCGGCCGCGCGCTCGGGGGTGGTCCCAACCGTGCGGTTGCAAATTGGCCGCCAGGTCTTCCGCCACAGCCGGAGCCATCGGATCAGCGGCGAACTCCCTGCCCGCCGGCCTACCCGAGGATATCCAGTCCGCAATGTGATTCACTCACCGGGACCGACGGCGGGGGGCGGCGTCCCAGAGACGGATACAGCCCAGCAGCCCCGCCCTGTTGGACACGATCGTGACGTTCTCAGGCAGGAGACTCGTCGAGACCCTTCGGGAGTTCCCTCCGCCGATGAAGAGCCGATCGTAGTTGAACGCATGCTCAAGCTGCTTCACGGCCAGCACCAACTCCTGGTTCCAGTTCGCCTTGCCAACGTGCGCGAGCGCCTCGTTGCCGAGGCAGTCCTCGTAGGTGAGATCCTCGCGGAACACGTGATGGGCGATCTCCATGTTCGGAACCAGGCGCCCATCGATGTACAGGGCCGACCCGAGGCCGGTGCCGAGAGTCAACACGAACTCAAGACCGGATCCTTCGATCACGGCGAGGCCCTGCACGTCGGCATCATTCGCCACTCGGGCGGGCCTACCAGTAATCCCCTCCAACGCGGAGCGGAAGTCGAATCCGATCCAACTCTCGTGCAGATTGACAGCCGTTAGCGTGATTCCATCGCGAACGACACCCGGGAATCCGGCCGCAACCCGATCGAATTCGGGCTGGTCTGTGGCCATCTCTTCCAATATGTCAAGGACCCGGCTCGCGGTTGCCGGCCGGGGCGTTTTTTGACGGGAACGCTCGTTGAGCGGACCCCCCTCCGGACCCAGGACGATCATCTTCAGTCCGGAACCGCCGATATCGATGGCGAGGGTCCTCGATGATTGCACGGTACCGACGGCCGCCGTCAAACGGAAAGAATCTCATTTTATTCCAGTCAGGAGCCATCTCCGTAGAGCGCCGTATCAGCGCGGGCGACGCAGCTGTTCCGGCAGACCTGAAGGGTCGGGACTGTCCGGGCGATGAACCTCAACCGAAGTGGCTGCGCCCCTGTCGGGCTCGGGGAGGGAGTCCGAGAACCGGAGAAGTGCCGAACGACCCTCGCTGATGCGGGAGAAATCGGCACTGCAATCGCCTAGCATAGTGCCGGAGGAGATTTGATGCACCTGCCGACCTTGACCCGTCGTGGCTTCCTGGTCTTCCCGGCTGCGGCCGGGCTCCCGCTGTATGGCCAGGATGCGAGAAACCGAGCGCCTAGGAACCTCCGGATCGAGTCCGTCGATGTCCTCGTAACGAATCCCGACGAGCGGCCCCTCGGCAACTATGTCCTGGTCAAGATCACGACCAGCGAGCCCGGGCTTTTCGGCTGGGGCGACGCGACCTGCTCAGGAAGCGAGATGGCCGTCGCAAAGATGCTGGAGGAACACATGGCCCCGGCACTGATCGGGCGGGATCCCATGCGGACTGGCAATCTCTGGGAAACGCTCTATCACCTGCCGTACTACCGGTCGGGCTCCGTCCATATGTCCGCATTGAGCGGGGTGGATATGGCGCTTTGGGACATCAAGGGGAAGGTGGCGGGCCTGCCCGTGTACGAACTTCTGGGAGGGAAGATGAGGGAACGGCTGCTCACCTATCGCAGCGCGGGAGGCTCGTCTATCGAGGAAGTGGAAGACGGAGCCCGAGCCCTCATCGAGAACGGCTACAAGGTAGTGAAGGTCCAAGTCGCGCCTCCCGGGGCCGAGGCCGGGTATGCAGTGCCGTCGTCCGAACGCGTCCGGGCCGCGACCCGAGCCGCGTACGAGCGGGGCGTGCCACCTTCGCAGGTCTGGGAACCGGAACCCTACGTGAGAATCGTTCCGAAGCTGTTCGCCCACCTGAGAGGTGCGCTCGGCGAGGAGATCGGTCTCCTTCACGATGTCCACGAGCGGATCACGCCGAGCCAAGCGATCCGCCTCGCGAAGGCTCTGGAGGATTACAGCCTCTTCTATTTGGAAGACCTGCTCAGGCCGGAGCACCTCGACACGTTTCGAATCATCCGCCAGCAGTGCAGCACTCCAATCGCGATGGGCGAGATCTACACGGGAGCGTGGGAAGGGTTATCTCTCATTACCGAACACCTGATTGACTACGTGCGCCATGACATTGCACATGTCGGCGGAATCACGACTCTTCGCAAGGTGGCAGCCCTTTGCGAACCGTACGGGATCGAGACCGCATTTCACGGCCCCGGCAACATCTCGCCGATCTCGCACATGGCGCATTGCCACGTCAGCTACTCCGTCCCCAACTTCGGCATTCAGGAATTCGCGGTCGGGTGGGGTGACGGGGTCCGCGCCGTGTTTTCGGCTGCCCCGGTCTACCAAGGCGGCTACGTCACGATCCACGACGCACCCGGCCTTGGCGTCGAGGTGAACGAGGAGGAAGCCAGAAAGCGGCCGTACGTTCGGAGGCTGCGTCCTACGATCCGTCGCGCCGACGACACCCCGTGGCCCTACTGAGTGCTCACTCCCGAGCACCGCACCTGCCCGCGGGAACTAGCGGTAGTTCACGGAAACGCGTCGGCGTCACGCGGGTGAGCCCCGCTAAGTGATTGCAGCCACGATAGTTGTCAATCCCCTTTCACTCCCGTTATGTCTTACCCTATATGGGATTCTGGTATATTTCTGCATGATTTCCGTTTCCTTCCCCTGAACGCTGTTCCAGTATCACCCTATATGGCCTCCATCATCCGCAAGAACAAGGGCCATCAGGTCTACTACTACGTCGCCACCTCCGCCCGCGTCGACGGCAAGCCCCGCATCACCCACCAAACCTACCTCGGCACCGCCGAGCGCCTCGCCCAGCTCGTCCGTGACAAGGCCGCTCCCGTCCCCCTTGAGGCTTCCGCCCGCGACGCCGGCCTCCCCGCCGCCCTCTGGCAGGCCGCCCGAACCTCCGGCACCCTCGACGCCCTCCCCTCTGTCTGGCCCGCCCCCCGCCAGGGCCCCTCCCTCCCCCATTTCCTCCTCCTCGCCGCCTTCCACCGCATCTGCGCCCCCGGCCCCCAGACCGAGGTCGCCGACTGGTACAAAAATTCCGTCCTCGCCGACCTGTGGGGCTTCTCTCCCTCCCTGTTCTCCCCCAGGCCTTCTGGGACCATTTCGACGCCATCGACGTCTCCGACTCCCTCCTGCAGCCCCGCCCCGGCGAGCTCGAACGCGCCCAGCTCGCCCTGCTGCGGGCCTTCCGCGACCGCGACCTCCTCAGCCAGCGCGTGCTGGCCTACGACACCACCCATTTCCCCACCTGGATCGCCACCACCAACACACGCAACCAGCTCGCCCAGCGCGGCCACAGCAAGCAGAAGCGCCACGACCTGTGCCCGATCGGCCTCAGCTACGCCCTCGACGGCGAGCACGGGCTCGGCCTGTGCCACCACATCTGCCCGGGCAACGTCACCGACCGTGACGAGCTGCCGGCCTGTCTCGGGCGCATCACGCGCCTGCTGGACGGGGCCTCCATCCCGCGCGAGACGGTCACTCTGGTGCTGGACAAGGGCTCGGCGGCCCTGGCCAACACCCTCGAGCTGCAGGCCAGCCGGCTGGGCTGGATCGCGGCGCTGCCCTGGGACCAGGCCCCGGCCGCTTGGCGCTCGCGCCCGGTCGAGCAGCTGCAGGCGGTGGCCGGCGAGCCCGGCCTGCGGGCCGCGGCCGAGCGCACGCTGGTGCACGGGGACGAGTACCTGGGGGTGATCCGGCATTCGGCCGGCTTCGCCACCGAGCAGTTCCAGAGCGTGGGCACGTCGCTGGCGAAGGCGACGCAGAAGCTGCGGGCGCTGGCGCGGGAGATCCGCCAGCCCCACGACCGGCACACCGAGCAGGGCTTGCGCCAGCGGATCCAGCGCTGGCTGCAGCCGAATTTCGTGGGCCAGACCCTCAGCTACGAACTGCGCCGTGGCGCGGATCGCAGCTGGGACCTGCAGTTCGCGGTGGACGCGGAGGCGCTGCACCGGCTGCTGAGCGAGCGGTTCGGGCGCACCACGCTGGTGACCAACCGGCTGGACTGGAGCGCGGCCCGGGTGGCGACGGCCTACAACGGGCAGCAGCACGCCGAGCGCGTGTTCCGGGGACTGCAGGGCGGGGACTGGCTGGGCTGGGGGCCGCTGCACCACTGGACCGACAGGAAGATCCGGGTGCACGCGTTCTATTGCCTGCTGGGGGTGTCGCTGTTGCAGTGCCTGCACCGGAAGGCGCGGGCGGTATGGCCGACGCTGACCATGGAAGGGCTCAAGCACGAGTTGGGGCAGATTCAGCGCATCGACCTGCTGTATCCGCCGCTGGGGGAGAAGGGACCACCGCGGGTGGCAACCATCATGTCGAAGCAGACGCTGACGCAAGCGGCCCTGGCGTCCGAACTGGAACTGGAGAAACTGCTCAAGACCGACGGTGGGTAATACAGGCGGACGCCGCCTAAATGCCTCTAAACCAAGGCGTTATGACTGTGTTTTCACGCCCGTCCGTAAACTACCGCTAGCCGCCTGGCCCCTTTTGCTCGATCCTGACATTCCAAAGGAACTTCTCGCCGGGATCCAAATAGACCAGCCCCTGCCGCTGGACGAGCGAGTTCTGTAGGCCGACCCACGGCTCGGGGCTGAAGAACCCACCGCGGACGTCGCCCCAGACATTGAAGAGGATCACGGGATCGTCGGGAATCTCGCTCGCGTGGTGGGAGATCCGGATCGTCAATCCCTGGGGATCGCTGTATTCGACAAAAGGATCCTGCCCTTGCGGATAGCCAGTCAGGGATGTTGCGACCAACGGCGGGTAGTCGCCCAGCACGAATCCGTCGGCATAGGAGAGCGGGCGGCTCTCACCATTGGGAATCCCGTAGTTCGACTTGAGGATCTCCAGGCTGGAAGGACTGGTGAGGACCATCTCGCCGGGATCGCTTCCAGCGACGAGCGGAGCCAGGAACGTAATGTGATTGCCGATCGAGAAGAACATCGGCTCGGTATTGTCTTCGGCCGCGTGGACCACGTAGCGCAATTCCAGGACGCCGTCCAGCACGCGGTAGTCGACGCTGCAGCGGAACCTGAACGGGTACATTTCACGAGTCCCGGGCGTGTCCTGGAGGCTCAGGAGAGCCCGTGCCGACACGCCATCCGCGCCGGTATTCTCGACCCGCCAGGCAAGATCGCGAGCAAAACCATGAATCGGCATGTTGCGACGGACCCCGCCGTGCTCGTAGGCCCCGCCGTCAAATCTCTCGCCCGCCCGCCTTCGCTCTTCCAGGTCCGCAGGAAAGTTGCGCCCCGTGGCCGGCCAGAGAAACGGGCCCTTGCCCCCGAACCCCTCTCTTGGCGCGTAGTCGCGGGCCAAGTGAAGCGTTTCGATCCACTCACCGGCATGCCGGACGCGCAAGCCGCTGAGTTCCCCGCCCTTGCTGGGCGCGATGGCAGCCTCGACGCCGCCCTCCTCGTCGCGCAGGACGATCAGTTCAGTCCGCGATTCGTCGACGCTCGCGGCATCCTCGACAACGTACCGCACCGCGGGCGGCTGCGTGCTGCACGCGGCAAACAGTAGGACCAGGAAGTAGACGTTACGCACGGCTGTCAGCATAGCGCGCACGGGTGGCAGCGCCCCCATCGGCCTCCCGACTCCGAATGGTCCAGTGACCTTGTCGAAACCGAGAGCGGTCGCCTCGGGGAACTCGCACCCGTCGCCTGTTTCGTATAATTCCCGGCAACATGAACCGTCGCCACCTCCTGCAATCGTCCCTTCTCGGATCCGCTGTCGCACTTGCAGCGCCACGGGCCCGAGCGGCCCTGCCCGCGGCCAGAGTGACGCGCGTACGCTTCTACCGGACGTCGGACTCCCGACCGATCTTCAATCAGAGCGGGCACATCGTCACGGTCGAGACGGACGCCGGAATTACGGGGATCGGCGAGGGCGGCTCGCCCGACACGATCGAGCAACTCGGAGCGATGATCATCGGCGAGAATCCGTTCCGCATCGAGCATCTTTGGCAGGTGATGTACCGCGGCTACTTCTACCCTCCGGGCCGGGAGAAGGTCCATGCGCTCGGAGCGATCGACCTCGCCCTCTGGGACATCAAGGCAAAGGCGCTCGGCGTGCCGGTGTGGCAACTGCTGGGCGGGCTGACTCGCGATCACGTCGAGTGCTACTCAACCGGATTTCCCTCTCAGGGGTCAATCCGGGAAACGGCGCGGGCCTGCATCGAGGCGGGATTCCGTGCATTCCGCACGGGCAGCGCAAGCTCCCGAGGGGAGGAGCCTTACCACCACCGCAGGGCGGTCGACGACACGTTCGAGACGTGCCGGGAGATTCGCGAGGGAGTGGGCGAGGATGGCGACTGGGCGATCGACTATCACACCCGCTTCGACCTGCCAGATGCGGTTCGGCTGTCCTCCTTGCTGGAGCCGCTGCGGCCGATGTTCTGCGAGGACCTGGTGCGGTCGGAGAACCCGGAGGTCTACCGGACCCTTCGCTCGATGGTCAAGGTGCCGATCGCCGTTGGCGAACACTACGGGGACCGCTGGGACGCCAACGTCCTGATCGAGAACCGGCTCATCGACTACTCTCGCGTGACGATTCCGAACTGCGGGGGGATCACTGAATTCATGAAGCTGGCAGCCCTTTGCGAAACCCACTACATCGGGCTGATCCCGCACTTCACGGGACCCGTTTCCGAAGCGGCGCTCGTGCATTGCGCCGTTTCCCTGCCCGGGCCCGTAGTGATGGAAATGACCGGGGCGGGAGCGAGGACCCACCCGCACCTGCCCGCTCACTACGACTTTCGAAATGGCAAGATGTGGCCCAATGAGCGGGTCGGCCTGGGAGTTGAGTTCGACCCGGACCAAGCAGAGTTAGTGCTCGAAATCACGGAACACTCGAGGCCGATTCCCCTACTCTCGAGACCGGATGGTTCCGTGACCAATTGGTAGGTCCAGCGCGCAAACCGATCGCTCGAATCCCAGCGGCCGTCGACCGGTTCGCCTTCCACAGCGAAGCGCCACGGAACCCCATCCCCACCCCAGTTTGGTCAGAGAATCTGCAACAGAACCACACTCGGGCGCCGCGTGGTGTGTCGAACCGGCATCCCTGGACACGATCATGCGTCGAAACCGATCCCGCTGGATCCGATTCTGGCTGTTCCTGGATGCGGGATCAAGGTAAGTGTAGGTGCACCTACGTCTTACGGAACTTCCTGCTACCGCGTCAGGCTCCTGACCGAATCCTGGCGCGGTAGCTCTTGTGTCTCACTCCTGACGGTTGCCAATAGTGGGTCGGAACCATGAGCTGGCCTCCAGGTCCTACCTGGCTCACCTCGCTTTCCCGCGCCTCGGACGGACCGCACGAAGTTGCGCTCCCCTCCAAGGCAACACTCGTAGGCCGCCGCATCGGGAGTCAGTCTACGCGAGTCGATGGCCGGGCTCCAAGGGCCCACCGGACAGCACTTGCTTCAGTCCGCGAAGGCACGAGCGGCTCTCGGTCCAGCCGTGCCGTCACGTCGTGTCAGTCAGTTGCCGCCCCGCAAGATTCACGGGGCTAGATGGGCTCGGACCGGTGAATCAGGTGCAGAATGTTGCCTTCGGGATCGAGGAAGAACGCCAGACGGTTCGGCCCGGCCTCGACGAACTCGACGATCTCGATCCCTTTTTCCTGAAGCTTCTCGACACCTTGATCGAAGTCATCGACCTTGATGGCGATGTGGCGGATTCCCGGGGTTCGCATCGCCGTCTTGATCGAGTCGCCTTCAGACGGGATCAACTCGAGCATGGAGCCGTCATTGGCCCTGACAAAGACATTTCCGCCGTAGCGGTGGACGATCGGCATCTCGAGCGTGCGCTCATACCAGCCCGCCAGGGACTCAGGATCATTCGTTGCGATCGCGGTGTGTTCGATTCCGTTGTACATCAGTTCTCTTCCTTATCTCTGCCCTTCCGAAGGCAAACGCCTCGCTTGGAAGCGCGAATGAACTCGACCATGTGCCGGGCATGCGGCCCGTCGATCTCGTCCTCCACTCTCTCCAGCGCAGCAGCAAGCGGCATGCCAGACCGGAAGATGATGCGAAACGCCCTCCGAATCTGGTCGATCTCGTCGTTCTCGAGACCAGCCCGCCGCAAGCCGACCAAGTTCAGGCCGTGTACGGCCATCACCGGTCCCACGTGGGTTAGGTACGGCGTGACGTCCTGGTTCACCCGAGTCATCCCTCCGACCATCGCCAGTTCGCCGATTCGCGAAAACTGCTGGATCCCGATCCCGCCGGACACGAAAGCCCGATCCTCGATTTCAACATATCCCGCGACCAAGGTGGTGCTGGCGATCACAGTGCCGTTGCCGATCCGGCAGTTGTGGGCAATGTGACCCGACGTCATGATGAAGTTGTCGTCGCCAATCACCGTCTCTGACTCAGGCTCCGTCCCCCTGGAGATCGTGAAGTGCTCGCGGATCTTGTTGCGATGCCCGATCTTCAGGTAAGACCGTTCTCCCTGAAAGGTCTTGTCGAGCGGGTCGCTGCCCAGGACAGCACCGGACGACACCTCGTTGTCTGTTCCGAGGTCGGTCCATCTCTTCACCAGAACGTACGGCTCGATCCGGCATCGCGCTCCGACCACCACGTCGTCCTCGATAATCGAGAAGTCACCGATGACCGTGTCAGGGCCGATCCGGGCCGACGGTGCGACGCGAGCAGTCGGTGCGATCCGCGCGGAATGATGGGCTAAGGACATGGCATTGAGCGGAGGAGCCCGCACGAGGAGGCCCAAGAGGGAACCTTCACACCGTAGCGCAACAGGATTCGAGAGAACCCCCAGCGTGCCAGCGGTTCTAAATTTCCGAGGCGCAAGTGGGCTCTTAGCGTCTCACCGGGGT
>CAYWUV010000021.1:0-72580 GCA_964461235.1 uncultured Bryobacterales bacterium
AACCCCGGTGAGACGCTAAGAGCCCACTTGCGCCTCGGAAATTTAGAACCGCTGCGGATTCAGGGAACCGCTTCCCGGTCGGCCTTATAATCCGTACCATGGTCACCCGGCGCCAGTTCATTCCCACCCTTCCCTTGCTTCCAAGCGTCCTGCGGGCCGGAACGCCCATGCTCACCGGCAGCGGGCCGCGCCTGAAGACGGCGATTTGCGCCTACTCATTCCGAACGGCCTTGGGGGACGGATCCCTTACGTATCTGGACCTCGTGGACATGGCCGTCGAGAATGGCGTGGATGGCCTCGACTCCACGGTGTATTGGTTCCCCCAGGACAACTTGGAGTCATTCCTAACCGCATTCCGCAGGAAGGCATACCTGGCGGCCGTCGAGCTTCCGAGCATCGCCATCCGAACCGATCTCTGCCGCAAGGACCCGAACGACCAACAGAGAGAGGCGGCTTGGCTGCGTCACTGGATCGATGTCTCGTACCGACTCGGCTCGAGCCATATCCGGGTCTTCGGAGGTCGCGTTCCCGACGGGAGCAGCGAAGACGAGGCGGCGACATGGGTCGCCGAGATCCTGAAGCGGACAGCCGATTATGCCGCTGACCACGGCGTTGTGCTCGGGTTGGAGAACCACGGAGGGATCACCGCCCGAGCCGAACGGATAATCCAGATCGTGGGGGAGGTCGACCATCCGAATGTCGGCATCAATCTGGATACCGGGAACTTCCGCACGGATCCGTACAGCCAGATCGAGATGTGCCTCCCTTACGCTGTGAACTCGCAGTTCAAGGTGCACATCCGGGACGAGCAAGGCAATCACCTGCCTTCGGACTGGGACCGGATTGTGGCGATGTTCGCAAAGGCTGGGTACCGCGGCTACATGGCACTGGAATACGAAGCCCAGGAGGACCCTTTCAAGGCCGTGCCCCGCCACTTGGCCAAGCTCCGGGACTTGGCTTCCAAATTCGGCAAGGTCTGAGATATCGCCGTTGCTTGGCTTTCGGCTCCGCCGGTTTCGAGCCCAAGCGACGAGGTTGCTGATTGCCGGATCGGTCAGGCTCATTGCGGTCCCGATCGCCTTCGAGAGAGAACGATCCGCCTTCGCAGCGCCGGCCTTGGTGCACGCCCATGGCCCTGGGCTACTCGCCTTGGCCTCGATGACACGTCCGGACTCCCGGCTTGCAGCGGCGGTCCATCCTGCAAGGATCCCGCGATTCGGGCATTGGCGGTGCCACTGCGCACTCCAATCTGGGGGGGTGAACAGGCCGAGAGGGGGGCATGTCTGTTCGGGGTCGACGGGTTCGAAGGCGGTAGCGACGAAGCAAGGAATCTGCCGTTGGTAGAGCAAGGATTTGGCCAAGGTGACCAGCAAGCTGCAAGTGACGATCCCCAAGAGGCTGGCGGACCGGTACGGGATTCGGCCGGGCGATTCAATCTCGTTCGAAGCTGCCGGGGAGATCATTCGGGTTCTGCCCGGGACCGCTCTTGCGCCAACTGGGCTCGACACCAACCAACGGTTGGCATTGTTCGATGCAGGCACTCGACGCCACCTGGCTCGTGTCTCGCACCGGCCCCAAACTCCGGCCCGAGCCCGCGGATGGACACGAGAGGACTTGTACAGCCGTGGCAGTGCTGATTGACACCAATGTCCTTGTCTGTCGGTACGACACCCGGTTTCCGCGGAAGCAGGAGATAGCCACAAGCATCCTCCGCGGAGCGATCGTCTCCGGGGAGGGTCGGGTCCCCCATCAAGCGATCGTCGAATTCGTGGCTGCGATGACACGCGGCGGCCCGGAAAACCAGTTGCTGAACACCCAGGATGCGTTGCGCGAGGCCGAGGAGCTTCTAGTTCAGTTTCCGATCCTGTACCCCAACGAAGCCGTGCTTCGAACAGCCCTACGGGGTTTGGTGGCCTACGGGCTGTCGTGGCTTGACGCGAACTTGTGGGCTTATGCCGAGGTGTACGGCCTCCCCGAAATCCTGTCAGAGGACTACCAGCACGGACGGCTCTACGGAAGCGTCATGGTGCGGAATCCCTTTATCGGAACGGGAACGTCATAGTTCCCTCCGAAAGTTGTGGTCGGTACCGGCGGGGAATCCAGACAGCCTCCTCGGAATGGGGTGGGTCCGGTCGGTCAGGGACCCTCGGCCCGCCTGAGTCCGTGAAGTGCTTCTACCAGACATGGTTGGGATCCAGTCCCGAGGACCGAAGTCCATTCCGGGATACCGGCTAAAGACTGATCTGCATAGCCGCCCCGAGTGCAGCTCGACGCCCTGAGCTAATCCGGGAATGGCCGGGACTGCACGGCCTCCAGGAACGCCGGGTTCTGCCGTCGCAGTCGCAGTGACAACTCCTTGGCCTCGCGGGCCTTGGCGCGCTCGCGCAAACGGAAGTACACCTGTGACAGCAGCAAGTGGGGCTGCGGATGCCTCGGCTCGATCCGCACGGCCTCTTCGAGAGCAGTGACCGCTTCCGGCCATTGCCGCAGACCCATGAGGGCACGGGCGAGAGCGATGCGAGCGGGCATGTAGTCGGATCGTAGGGCGACCGCCTTGCGGAGTGGCTGAAGCGCTTCGTCGTAGCGAGCCTGCTTGACCAGCCAATCGCCATAGAAGAAATAAGGCTCCTCGTAGCCGGGGTCGAGTTCGATGGCCTTGCGCAGGAATGGCAAGGCCTCCTCGAAACGGCCGTCTTTCTGCAGGTGCCACGCATACTCGAAATTGGCCCTCGCCGAACCCGGGTAGCGTTGCGTAGCATCCGAGGCGATCTTGAGACCCGCACGCAGGTCCCCCGCCTCCCTGCAAGCGTGGACCGCGATGTAGTGGAGATCCTCGATGTCCGGACGGAGCTGCAGGGCTCGCATCGCAACATCAGCAGCCTCGCGGTGAAATCTCCCCTTGCCGTACTCAACGGCCATCACCTGCATGAGCTGGACATGGCCCGGCTGTATCTCGAGGGCACGCCTCCACGCCCGCAAGGCCTCCTCACCGTTGCCGAGTCTCTGGTGGACGACGCCGAGCAGATAATGCGCGTTGAAATCGGCAGGTGAAACCGATGCAGCTCGAGCCAGCAGCGGCTGGGCCTCCCTGATCTGCCCTGACGAGAAATGCATGTAGCCGAGATTGAACAGCGCGGGAAAGTAGCCGGGCGAGATCTCGAGCGCCTTCCTCCACAGGTCGGCCGCCGCCGGAATCTGCCCCTGCTGGGCCAGTTCGAGTCCGCGGTCCGTGAGTGCCGCAGCGTTCGGTGCCTGCTGGCCTGGCAGTGTGACTAGCGCGCCAAGCCAGAGTGCGGTCACCGCTACTCCAGGTAGCCGTGCCGCAGCGCCAGGGAGCCGGCCGACGTTCACGGGGTCGCCGAGACCTCGCCCGAGCCTTCCACTAGCAGCCATTGCTTGCCGCCCGCCGCTCCTGGGAACTTCTCGGTGTCGCCGCTTGGCCACCTTACAGTGATTGCGTCGACACCGTCAGCATCCCCGAGCCCGAAATGGACTCGGAGATCGCTGTGCGAAACGTAGCTTGACTGGCTCGTCACGGCCCGTGTCTGTAGCGTCCCGGACACCTGGATGGTCACCGTCGCCCCGATTGCCGCCCGGTTAGACTGCGTACCCTGCAGTGACAAGCGGATCCAGTGGCTGCCTGCGGGGAGGTCGTTGCGAAGCAGCGAGACCCTGTCGGCCATGTTCATGATGAGGACATCGACGTCGCCGTCGTCATCGTAGTCTCCGAACGCCGTGCCCCGGCTCGACCTGGTTTGGCGCAGGGCTTCGCCAGCCAGTGCTGTCACATCCTCGAATCGCTCGCCGGTCAGGTTGCGATAGACAAGATTCGACTGCACGTACGTTTCGGCGACCTTTAACTGTCGGTCCAGCTTCGGATATACGTGCCCGTTGGCCTGGAAGATGTCTTGCCAGCCGTCGTTGTCGAAGTCGACGAAATCCACGCCCCACCCCACGTACTGGGGATTCGACGCCAGACCCGCTCGGACGCAGATGTCCTCGAAGAACAGGCCGTCATTGTTGCGGTACAGGTTCGGATAGTCGTCCGCGAAGTTCGTCTTCACCAGGTCCAGCCAGCCGTCACCGTCGAAATCACCGACTCCCACCCCCATTCCGCCTTGTTCGAAGCCGTGTTCGTTGAATGCGACTCCGGTCTCCGTGGCGTAGTCGGTGAAGGTTCCGTCGCCGTTGTTGACGAAGAGGATGCTGGGGGTCGAGTCGCACGCGATGTAGATGTCCTGCCACCCGTCGCCGTCAAAGTCCGCCGCGACCGCCGTGAACGCGTAGTAATCGCGCACGTCGCGCACGCCGGCCGTTTCGCTCACATCCTCGAAAGTCCCGTCGCCGACGTTTCGGTACAGCGTCACGCCACCGAATGGCAGGCCGCGCGGACCGCAATAGACCGGCATGCCCTTCCATTCGCAGTTGGATGTCTTGCCGGGCGGGGGAGCCGTTTCCGGGTCGAACTGCTGGTACTGGGTGACGAGAAGGTCCAGCAGCCCGTCCCGGTCGTAGTCCACGAACGTGCAGCCCGAACTCCATTGATTCGGATCACCTGCTACCCCGGCCGATGCAGCTGATTCTGTGAACGTTCCGTCGCCGTTGTTCCGATACAGCGCGTCCTCGCCCCAGTACGCCACGAACAAGTCTAGGTTGCCATCGTTGTCGAAGTCTCCCGCGCAGACCGCGCTGCCCCACCCGGATCGATTGAGCCCGCTGTCCTGCGTGGCGTCTTCGAAAGTGCCGCTGCCGACGTTGCGGTAGAGGCGGTTCGTGGGCGTTTCGCCGTCCTCGAAGCCTTCGAGCGTCGAACCATTGACAAGGAAGGTGTCCAGTCTGCTGTCGCCGTCGTAGTCCAGGAAGGCGGTGCCCGACCCGTTGGATTCGATGATGTACTGCTTCTCGTCCCTGCCGCCGTAGGTGAAGACGAGATCCAGGCCGGCAGCTTCGGCGACGTCGGCAAACTTAGCGTTCCAAGGCAGCCCCGAGGCTTCCAACGCCTTGACAGGCTGGGCGTTCGGGCTGGCCACTCCCTGTGCGGGTAGGGAAGCGGGAATCAGAGCCGACAGCAAGACTGGCAGCAGCGGCCGAATGCGCATGGCAAGGGCAGACACCCCTTGAACCCTGAGTATGCCACAGCCTGGATGCGTTCTCGGGGCCTTTGCGAGACTCGCGAGGCCCCGAGCGCGTCCGTGCGAAATGTTCGCTGCGGGCCTCTTCCCGTCCCGACCGGTACTCTGGGCAGGATGGCATTCGGTACGAGAGTCTGTGTCTTCTGTGGATCCAGCAGTGGTCGCGATCCGGCCTACGGCGCCGCCGCTGAATCGGTTGGCAAGCTCCTGGCGAGCCGCCGGATCCAGCTGGTCTACGGCGGCGGCCGTGTGGGCTTGATGGGCGTGCTGGCCGACGCCGCCCTCGGGGCGGGAGGAGAGGTCGTGGGGGTCATCCCCGAGGCCTTGGACCGCAAGGAGGTGGCACATGCCAACCTGACCGAGTTGCACGTTGTTCGGTCGATGCACGAGCGCAAGGCCCTGATGGCCCGCATCGCTGACGCGTTCCTCGCCATACCTGGGGGAATCGGCACGCTGGAGGAATTCTGCGAGGCTCTCACATGGGCGCAGCTCGGAATTCACCGGAAACCATTGGCCCTGCTCAACATAGCCGGATACTACGATGCCTTACTCGGATTTCTGGACCGGGCTGTGGCGGATGGGTTCCTCCGTCCCGAACATCGTCGACTGGTGATCGAGGCGAAGGAGCCGACTCGGATTCTGGACGAATTCGATCGGCATGTTCCCCCGCGCGTTGAGAAGTGGCTCGATGCCGGTGAGATGTGATCGTGGAGTTCTCGGAACGGCCTTGCACTTCCCCGCCGGTCAATCTCTGTGACTCCGCCCGGGCCGGGCGACTACCGCAGCAGGGCGCGCACCATCGCGGCGTTGCGCTTGCTCACCGGGCACTGCAGGCCGTTCTCCAGCGTGAGCAGCCATCTCCGGCTGCTCAGGGTACTGATCCGGCTGATCTTGTCGCTGTTGACCAGCATGCTGCGATGCACCCGGAGGAACTGGGAATCGGCCAGTCGTTCCGACAGCGAGGCAAGGGTCTGGGTCGCCCGGTACTGTCTGTCCTTTGTCTGAATCCAGACGATTTCGCCGGATGCGCGGAACGCGTAGACCTGATCGAGATCCAGCAGCAGGAAGTCCCGTCCGTGGCACGCGACGACCTTAGGTGCCCGGCGAGCTTGCTCCGCATCGGCATTGAGAACCTCCGCGACCCGTTCTGCGTTCTTGCCGGGACTGCGTTGCGCCTGCCGGGCCCGTTCGATGGAGCGGTGCAGGCGCGCCTTGCTGAACGGCTTCAGGAGGTAGTCCACCGCTCCTACCTCGAAGGCATTGAGGGCGTGCTCGCTGAAGGCGGTGACGAACACGATGGCCGGAAGCCGCCCTTCGATGCCTCGCACGACTTGGAACCCGTCGTACACGGGCATCTGGACGTCCAGGAGCACGAGATCCGGGTCCAGGGCCTCGATCTGACGCTGGGCCGCCGAGCCGTTCTCGGCTTCCCCGACGATCTCGATCCCTTCCAGGTCCGCCAGGTCTCGCCGGAGAACTTCTCGTGCAGCCTCCTCGTCGTCAACGATTAGGGTCCGCAAATACTCCGCCCGTGTGCCGTTCACTCTTTCCGCTGTTGTATCACGCGAAAGCTGAAGTCCCGGACCCGTTTTCGGCCGGCGGTCCCGGCTGCGCCATGTTCGGGGCAGAACGATAGGCGAGCGGAACCAGGACGATCTAGCCAAGCAGTCACGGCATCCGGGACCATCCCAGTGCTGTACCTTGGCCACAGAAAGGCGGCCGCTTCATGGAGTTCGTTGTTCATTTCCCAATCCTGCTGAATGTCCTCGGACATGCAGCCGGGATCACGGCGTTCGGGGCCTTCCTGGCCTTGCTGGTCCGCAACCCGAAGCCCGGGACCGGAGTCCCGGCCGTCGCGGCCGGGCTGGCCCTTTGTTGGAATCTCGGCTCGCTGGTCGGCTTGCTGGCGGAGGCCGGCAGTCCGCTTCAAGCCGCCGTCGCAACTGCGAGCCTGGCCTTCCTGAGCGTCCTGCCGTGCACCCTGCTGCATCTGGCCCTTCAAGGCGATCACCGGTGGCTCAACTGGGTGGGCTTCGCGCTCGGCGCCGGTGCCGCAGCCATCCACGTCTCAAACGCCGTCGGAGCGCCCCTCGCATCGCAGGCGACGGGAATCTCGCTGATTCGGTACGGCTTCAGTGCGGTCGCTGTGGCCGGAGCCGTGCTGATGGCCCGCGAGGGCTCCTTCCGACGCGGTGCCGGCATGCGCTTCCTAGCAGCCATGGCGCTGTTCCTGTTGGCGGCGTCATTCGTCCACTTCGGACGTGTCCACGAGCCTGGTGCCTGGTTGCACGAACTCGTGTTTCACCATGCAGGGATCCCATTGGCGCTGTTCGTGATGCTGCAGGACTACCGGTTCCTGCTGCTTGACGTGTTCGTGCGGCTGGCCGGGGCGAGCCTCCTTGCCGCTGCATTCGCTGGAGCGCTCCTTTGGCTAGCGAACGGCTTGGGATTGGTGAGGATCGGTGATGCTTCGACGATCGGGCTCGCGGTCTTTGTGATCGTTTCCGCAGCCATCGTCTTGGCCTATCCCTGGATCCTCCGCGAACTGGGATTCTGGGTGGAGAATGCGCTTTTCCGCCGCAAGGATGTGCGGGCTGCGGCGGGCAGGATACGGGCTTTGGACGTAGGCGGCGAAAGCGGCTTCCCGCAACGTGCAGCGCGCGCTGTCGCGGAGTTCGTGTCCGCGGAGCGCTGGAAGCTACTGGAGCCGGGCAGTCAAACCCGCATCGAGAACTCCGAGGCAGCTCCGGCGCCGGCCTTCGAGTCGCTGGAACCGAAAGAGCAGGTCTGGGCCGAGGCGATGGTGCCCTTGCAGCACACGGACGGGACGCAATGCCCCCTGCTGCTCGGGGCCCGAGAAGGGGGCAGACGGTACCTGAGCCTCGATCTGGAGGATCTGGATCTTCTGGCATCCGAGGTCGCCCGCCGCGGCGAGGAAATCCGCCGGGACCAGCAGGACCGGCTGATGCGCGAGTCCGAAATGGCGACGCTCCGGGCCCAGATCAATCCGCATTTCCTCTTCAACGCCCTCAACGCCCTCAACGCGATCATCCCGCCCAGTGCCGAAGACGCTAGGCGGACCCTTCTCAACCTGGCCGATGTCTTCCGCTACTCGCTCGGCGGCAAGCGCCAGTTCGTCCCGCTGGAGGAGGAACTCGAGATCGTCGAGGCGTACCTGCAGATCGAGCGTCTGCGGTACGGAAAGCGATTGACGACCCGGATCGAGATCGACGACGGCGTCCGTTCCTTCCAGGTGCCGGCGCTATCGGTCCAGCCTTTGGTCGAGAATGCCATCAAGCACGGGATCAGCCGCCAGGCAAGAGGTGGCGAGGTCGAGGTCTTGGCCCGTAGAGAAGGCGGCGGATTGCGGGTCGAGGTGATTGACAACGGGCTTGGCTTCGATCCTCGCGACCTGCCGGGTCGCGGGCACGGCCTCCGGAGCGTGGAAAGGCGTCTGCAACTGTGCTACGTCGGACAAGCAGAGTTTCTGGTCGAATCCGGGCCATCGGGATCGCGGGTCGGCTTCGTCGTGCGCACGGACAAATAACTGACGGGCCTTGGGAAAGGGTTCGTGCGGGTCCCTCGGACTCCCGGCCTAAACGGTCGCGTCGCGCGAATCGATCAGCGGTTTCGTTTCGGCCAGGAACTCTGCTGTCGTCCGAGTGCCGATGCTGCCGGCTCTGCGATGGCGGACGGAGACAGTTTCCGTCTCGACCTCGCGCCCGCCTACGACCAGCATGTAGGGGATCTTCTGCAGCTGGGCCTCGCGGATCTTGAACCCGATCTTCTCCCCGCGTTCGTCCACTTCCACCCGGAAGCCCGCCGCCTCCAGTTCCTGGGCTACCGACCGGGCGTACTCGATCTGGTTGTCAGTGATCGGCAGGACTGTCGCCTGCACCGGCGCCAGCCACAGCGGGAATGCGCCGGCGTAGTGCTCGATGAGCACTCCAAAGAACCGTTCCACTGAGCCCCAGAGGGCGCGGTGAACCATCATCGGGGAGTGCTGCCTTCCGTCCGATCCGACATACTCGAGGCCGAATCGACGGGGCAGGTTGAAATCAAATTGGATCGTCGACAGCTGCCACGCGCGTCCGATCGCGTCGACCATCTTGATGTCGATTTTGGGACCGTAGAAGGCCGCCTCGTCCGGCATGACCTTCGCTTCGATGTCTCGTTTCCGCAGGGCCTCGAAGAGACTGTCCTCCGCGAGCTTCCACTCCTCCGGAGTGCCGGCGTACTTGCTGCTGGCTCCGCCGTCCCAAGTGGACAGCTCGACGGAGAACTCCGCGAATCCGAACACCCGCAGCACCTCCATCGCGAGATCGACGCACCCCAACACTTCGGACTCGACCTGTTCCGGGGTACAGAAGATGTGTGCGTCGTCCTGGGTGAATCCCCGGACCCGGAGTAGCCCGTGCATCACGCCCGAGCGCTCGTACCGGTACACCGTGCCGAGTTCGGCCAGCCGTACCGGAAGGTCCCGATAGCTGCGGAGCTTGTCCTTGTAGATCAGGATGTGGAACGGGCAGTTCATCGGCTTGAGCTGGTACAGCGAGTCGTCCAGCTCCATCGGCTTGAACATGTCGTCCTTGTAGAACTCGGTATGGCCCGAGGTCTCCCACAGCCCGTGGCGGGCGACGTGAGGCGTGGAAACGAGCCCGTAGCCGCGCGATACGAGTTGCTCGCGGAGCCAGTCCTCCATCACGCGGCGGATCGTCCCGCCCTTGGGGTGCCAGAAGATCAGGCCCGGCCCGGCCAATTCCTGGATGCTGAACAGGTCGAGCTGCTTGCCCAGCTTGCGGTGGTCCCTCTTCTTGGCCTCGTCGAGACGGTTCAGGTAGGCCTTGAGATCCTTCTGTGAGAAGAACGCCGTTCCGTAGACCCGCTGCAGGCGTTCGCGGTTCTCGTCTCCCTTCCAGTAAGCGCCCGCGACCGATAGCAGCTTGAAGGCCTTGATGCGTCCCATCGACGGCACGTGGGGTCCGCGGCAGAAATCGGTGAAGTGGTCCCCGGTCCTGTAGACCGACACTCGCGGCTCGTCGGTCTTCTCCTCGACGAGCTCGCATTTCATGAACTCGCCCTGTCGCTCGTACTCTGCCAGGGCCTCCTCACGAGGAATCCATACGCGCTCGTTCTTGAGGTCCCGCTTGACGATCTCTCCCATGCGAGTCTCGATCTTCGTCAGGTCGTCCGGTGTGAACGCCTGCTCCCGGTACATGTCGTAGAAGAACCCCTGCTCGGTTGGGGGTCCGATGCCGAGCTTGGTCTCCGGATAGAGCTCCAGCGTGGCGGCAGCCAGCAGGTGCGCCGCCGAGTGCCGGTACACTTCCAGGGACTCCTCGTCCCGCTCGGTGAGGAGCCGCACCTTGGCGTCCTCCCGCAGAGGGGCCGACAAGTCTGTCAGCTCGCCGTCGACTTCCGCTACGAGGGCGGCACGGGCGAGTCGCGAGCTGATGCGCTCCGCCACCTCGAGCGGCGTCGTTCCTTGCGCGACTTCCATGCGGCTGCCGTCGGGGAGAGTGACTGCAATGTTCGGCATAGCGGGGAATCGGACCGACGCCTGCGAGCGTCGGCACTGCAAGTTTCAGTATCTCTCGAAGGTCTGGCGGTCTTCCGGAATCCCCGCTGCCGCCAGTTTGGCGCGCAGGGTGGAGACCATCTCCGGCTGGCCGCAGAAATAGGCATCGACCTCGTTCCGATCCATCAGGGCACCATCGACATGGTCGGTAACGCGCCCCCGGCATCCGGGCCAGTCGGGATCGTGCCCGCTAACGACCGGGACGAAGCGAAAGCCGCAATGGTTGGAAGAGAGGGAGACGAACTCGTCGCGGTACAGCAGTTCGCCGACGTGGCGTGCGCCCTCGACCAGCGTCGCGTCCGCATCCGGATTGACCGACAGCTGCTCCAGCAGGATGGCCCTGATCGGGGCGATTCCCGTGCCAGCGGCGAAGTAGGCCGCAGGCCTGTGCGGATCCAGAAGCCGCATCGTTCCCGACGGATCGCTGCATTCGACGGGCTCCCCGCTCCCGAGTCCGAGCAAGTGCCGTCCGAATTCGCCCGCGTGCTGGATGCAGAACTCGATCGTCCCGTCTGGGCGGGGCGGCGACGCGATCGAGAAGTATCTCTTGACGACCGAGCCGTTGATCGTGCTGCTCAGCGCCAAGTATTGGCCCGCAGCGTGCCGGAACGGTGAACGGAACCTAAAGTGGGTAACGCGATCACTGAGTCGTCGATGCTCGATGTGCTGGATTGTCGGCATTTCGGCTTCTCCATTGTCGCGATGCCTGTCGCCGGGATCCGCAAGCGTTCCGCCGCTCTGCCGTTTCCTCCGTACGCTCCCTGCATGTCAATGGGCATCGGGAGGGTCTTCAAGGGGGGCCTGGATCAGCCTCCAGCGAATGTGCTGGAGCACAGTCCCGAGATGGCGTCCGGGCACCAGCGAGCATGCGAATGGGCCTGGTCTCGTGCCGCACGGAGTCGGTCACGCCTCACCTCGCAATCTGCAGTCGGGAATGCCGGGCGATCTTGTCGAAGTCGGCATCGATGTGCAGGATGGGTACCTGTGCGCGAATGGCGACGGCAGCGATAAGGCAGTCGACCAGCTTCCAGACGGTCTCGCCTTCACTTCGACACCGTCGGTACAGAGAGGCTGCAGATTCGTAGTCGGAGGGTTCGGTTGGCAGGAGCGTTGCGCGCGCCAGCAGTCTCCGGAGGCTATGAAGGGCCTGTTCGTCGCGCGCCCCTGCCAGCACCTCCATCCGGACCGCGTCGCAGGTCGCGATATCCGACCCAATCAATGTCTCAACGCGGTCGCAGGTGTTGGAACCCGTATCTCGAAGGAACTCCACCCAGGCAGAGGTGTCGATCAGAATCACGATAGGCGGTCTGAGCGGATTTCGTCGAGGTTCCCTTCCCATCCCAGACCCCGCAGCCTTCGAGCCTCGTTTACATCCATTGGTTCCGCCGCCAGGGCCCGGAGCGCAAAGTTAACGGCCTCGCGCTTCGTCGAGAAATGGTAGAGCTTCATCACGGCAGCACACGCTTCATCGTCAACATCGATGTTGGTGCGGGCCATACACCTATTATACACCATCCGTGTGCCGGAGGCCGTTCCACAACACGGTCTCTCGTAACTCGGTCCGGCAGCTTCTGGCGGGCTGCCGCCCATCGGTTCTGCCCGTCTGCCGTCCTGCCGAGGGCCCGGTTACGAGGAGATGTCCTCTTCGGCGTTCGCATCCAACCCGGACGAGTGGCTCTGGATCATTGCGCGGGCCCTGTCTGCGAGGATCCTCGCCAGCGCTGGATGGCCGTCAAGAGGCGGCGCGGCCTCGAGTGCGAGTCCGGGGTGCTCGGACCTCGCCGCTTCCAGCAGCCTCGGCAGGTCCTCCACGAGGTGCCTTCCCATGGTCAGGAAGTACGGCGTCACCAGGACCCTTTCCACGCCCTCCGCGGCGAGTTCCGCAACCGCAGTCGCCAAAGTCGGGTCCGCTAGTTCGAGGAACGCGGTCCGATAGCGCGGGATTCCGGCCTGGCGTGCCGCCTGGTCCGCTACGCGCTTGACGGCTTCGTTGGCCGCTTTGACCCGCGATCCGTGGGCGAAGACGATCAAGCCCGTTCCGCTGCCTGCCAAGGTATACTCTCGACTCTTATGGATGCCTTCATTATTGCCGCCTACTTCATAGCGGTATTCGGGGTCGGTTTCTACCATTCCCGGAACAAGGACACGACGACCGAATACTTCCTGGCCGGCAAGCACATCGGATGGTTCGCGGTTGGTGCGACGCTGTTCTCGACCAACATCGGCAGCGAGCACGTCATCGGTCTGGCCGGGTCGGGGGCCTCGAGCGGACTTGCCGTGGGCACATACGAGTGGTCGGCCAGCTTCTGCCTCCTTCTAGCGGGCTGGGTCTTCATCCCGCAGTACCTTCGCAGTGGCATCTTCACCATGCCGGAATTCCTGGAAAAGCGGTTCAGCCCCGGATGTCGCTGGTACCTGACGACCGTGTCCTTGCTCGCCTACGTGCTGACCAAGATCTCGGTCGCTCTGTTCGCAGCCGGAATTCTTGCCCGCGAGATCTTCGGATGGGACTACATGACAACGGCTGTCCTGCTAGTGATCGCGACCGGCATCTACACGATCACGGGCGGCCTGTCCGCGGTGATCTACACCGATCTGCTGCAGGCGTTCATCATGATCGGGGGGGCGGCCTTCATTACGTGGCTGGGCTTGAGCGAGGCGGGGGGGTTCTCCGCCTTGCGCGAAGCTCTGCCGGACGATTTCTTCCATATCGTCAAGGAGATTGACCATCCCGAGTACCCTTGGCTCGGAACGACCTTGGGCACCCTGATCCTGGGCACGTGGTACTGGTGCACGGACCAGGTCATTATTCAGAAGACGCTTAGCGCCAGGAGCCTTCCCCACGCGCGCGGCGGCACGATCTTCGCGGCGGCGCTCAAGATCCTGCCGGTCTTCATTCTGGTCCTTCCGGGCCTGATCGCGCGGGCGCTGTGGCCCGGCGAGGCTACGGGGGACACAGCGTTCCCGCTGCTGGTGGAGCGCCTGCTGCCCCCCGGTCTCTCCGGACTGATGATCGCCGCCCTGCTTGCCGCGCTGATGTCCTCGCTGAGCAGTGTGCTGAATTCTTGTTCCACCTTGGTGACGATGGACATCTACAAAAAGCTGCGCCCGGAGGCCAGCGAGAAACGACTCGTGTTCGTCGGCCGCTTGATCACCGGCTGCGTGGTCCTCCTCAGCATTCTGTGGATTCCGATGATCCGGTACCTCAGTGGCGAGGTCTACCAATACCTGCAGAGCGTGCAGGCGTACATCGGGGCACCGATCACGGCCACGTTCCTGCTGGGGATTCTGTGGCGGGGGGGCACGTCCCGTGCCGCAATCACCACATTGGTCGTTGGCGGTTTGGCCGGAGGCGGCCGGTTTGCCCTGGACATCTTGTACAAGGGTTACGGCATGGATCTGGGGCCGCTGACCGGCTTGGTTCAGATCCCCTTCCTCAATTTCAGCGTCGGAGTCTTCTTCGGTTGCCTCGGTCTCTTCTGGGCGACCAGCAAGCTGGACGAGAAGCCGGCCCTGGCGAGGGTCGCCCAGTTAACAGTCGACTGGTCCGGGAGCAGGAAGGGGCAGGAAGAGGCGGGGAACGACAAGCTCCTCGGAGGCCTGTCGTTGCTCGTTGGACTGGCCGTGCTGATGCTGTGGATCCACTTCCGGTAGTTTGGGTCCGGACGCCGCCCGCATCGCTGCGGGTACCATAACCGCGGTGCTCGTACGTCGGACGCGCTTGGCTGGGACATTCGCGGCTATCCTCGCGGCTTGCGGCGGTAGCCCGGAAGGCCGGCTTCCGGGGATCCCCGCGGTCGAGGCATCGGACTTCCCGGACCGTGCGCGAGAGCTGGCCTCCGTCAGGATCGAAGCGGTCGCAACGGACTCGGATGATCCGTGGGCGAACGGCGACCTGGCCGCCCTCCTCCACTCCTTCGGGCGCCCTCGGGACGCCTCAGTCTTGTACGAGCGCGCCGGGGCGCTCTCAGGCGGGGAATTTCGTTGGCTGTACTTGCTCGGCGTCGCGCAGCAGGACGCGGGCGAGGAGGGCAAGGCATCGGCCTCGTTCCGGGCGGCGCTGGCGAAACGGGCGTACTTGCCGGCCGCAATCCGGCTCGGTGAGTCGCTGGCCGCAGCCGGACGGCTTGAAGACGCTGCAGCCGCGCTGCGTGATGCCGTGAAGCTTGACGGCGGCGGGGCAGCCGCGTCGTACGCCCTAGGGCGGGTACTGTTGGATCTCGGCGACACCCTTGAGGCGATCTCGGAACTGGAACGGGCCGTGGAACTCGCCCCGGATTCGGGCGCAGCCCGCTATGCGTTGGGGATGGCTTTCAGGGCGGAGGGAGAGGAGGCGAAAGCGGCCGGGTTGCTGCGCGCCAGTGCCGGGGACGACAGCGACCGGCCCCCGCTCGAAGACCCCCTGCTGGCGCGGGTGCAGGAACTCGGAGCGGACGAACATTACTTCCTTAACCTGGGCCAGAGCCTCGAGGCTAAGGGTCGGCCTGCCGAGGCGATTCGCGCCTACGAGCGAGCCCTCGCTCTGGACCCCGGCATGGCCTCGGCGCACGCCAATCTGGTCGGAGCCCATGGGCAGGCAGGGGACTTCGAACAGGCCAGGAAGCACTACGACCTAGCGCGCTCGATGAATCCGGAGCTCGAGGAACTGCATAACAACTGGGGAGTCCTGCAGGCGATGAGAGGCAATCCTTCGGCTGCTGCCGAGGCGTTCCGTCGCGTCCTGGCAATCAACCCAAACTCGGCCATGGCGCTGGCGAACCTCGGGATGGCGCTGGTTGCCCTCGGAGACTACGAGAGTGCGATACGGCAGTTCGAGCGGGCGGTGGCGAATGATCCGACCAACGGTCCCGCGCGGATGAACCTCGGCACTGCCGCATTGGCCGCCGGTCGGGTGTCCGAAGCGATCGGCCACCTTGAGTCGGCCCTCAGGGGGCCCGCAACCGGGGACGAGGCGTTCGTCCGATACACCTTGGGACGCGCGTACCAGCGGGCCGAACGACGCGCCGATGCCGGAGAGCAGATGGAGCATGCCATGAGGCTCGCCGAGGCGGCCGGATCAGAGGATCTCACCGCCCGCATCCGCGCCTCGCTGGAGTCGCTAGCCGCGAGATGACCCGTGGCGGCCCGGGTGCGACTCCGGTCCTCCTCGTGTTCGGGCGGCTCTCGGCCTGATCGGAATCGGGGCCATTCGCACTTTCCCTGCTCGGCTATGCCCGTCGGGAATTGCCCGAACCGGAGCAGGGAACCGGTCGCCGGAGGTTGCCGGCATGTTCCTTACAATGAGTAACTTGCTGCTTGTTGCCGCCGATGATCGAGGACGTTAACGGCCCGGACGATCAATCGACTGTGCTGATTGCCGGGGCTTCTGGCTATATCGGGGGCCGCTTGCTGGCGGCGCTCGAGCAAACAGGTTGCCGGATCCGCTGCCTCAGTCGCCACCCTGAGTATTTGCAATCACGGCTCGGGTCTACGAGCGTCGCCTGCCGGGGCGACGTGCTCGATGCCGAATCGCTGCGGCCCGCGCTGGCAGGAGTGCGGGTTGCCTACTACCTCGTCCATTCGATGGCGGCCGGGACCCGGTTCCGGGACCTCGACCTCGATGCAGCCCGCACATTCGGGAGCGTAGCCAAGGAACAAGGCGTCGGCCGGATCATCTACCTGGGCGGACTCGGGTCCGGGAAGGACCTTTCGCCCCACCTAGAGAGCCGTCAGGAAGTCGGGCGAGTTCTCCGGGCATCGGGAGTGCCGACATTGGAGTTCCGGGCCTCGATCATCCTGGGCTCGGCAAGCATTTCCTTCGAGATCGTGCGCACCTTGGTCGAGCGCCTCCCCGTCATGGTGACTCCGCGGTGGACGCGCACCCTTGCCCAGCCGATCGCCGTGGAGGATGTCATCTCGTACTTGGTGGCGGGCCTTGACAGGGATTCTCCGGACAGCAAGGTCTTCGAGATCGGAGGCTCCGACAGGATCTCGTACCTGGGCTTGCTTCGGGAGTACGCGAGGATTCGCGGGATCCGCCGGATCATCCTGCCGGTGCCGTTTCTGACTCCTCGGCTTTCGAGTCTCTGGCTGGGACTTGTGACCCCTGTCTACGCCCGGGTGGGCCGCAGCTTGATCGAGGGAGTCCGCAATGAAACGCTGGTGGAGGACGATGCCGCGCTCCGGACGTTCGACGTCCGTCCCATGAGCGCCGCGACAGCGCTGAAGCGGGCGCTGAGAAACGAAGATCAGGAACTCGCTCTGACGCGTTGGTCCGACGCCTATCCGGCTGTGCGTGGGGACGCCAAGTGGGGAGGCGTGCGATTCGGTCAGCGCGTCGTCGACTCAAGAACGGTGCCCGTGGCCCTTCCTGCCCGTCAGGTGTTCCCGTTCGTAGAGGCAATTGGGGGGGAGACCGGCTGGTACTACGGCGACTGGCTGTGGCGCGTGCGCGGTTTCCTGGACTTGCTGGTAGGGGGCGTTGGGCTCCGACGCGGCCGACGCGATCCCAGGCGACTCCGTCAAGGCGATGCGGTCGATTTTTGGCGCGTAGAATTGCTGGAGCCCGGCAGACGGCTCCGGCTCCGGGCCGAGATGATTCTCCCGGGAAGGGCCTGGCTTGAGTTCGAGGTGGAACCTGAAGGGCTGCGCTGTACATTGCGGCAGACAGCCGAGTTCGATCCCTCAGGCTGGTTGGGCCACCTCTACTGGTATGCCCTTTACCCGCTGCACGGGCTGATCTTCGCCAACATGCTGAAGTACCTTGCCCGTGCAGCCGAGTCGGGTGGGTCCGGCGCGTAGCAAGACGGCCAGGGTCCGGACGCCATCGCTGCGAACCGTGAGCAGTATACTCTGTGTTCGTCCTGCACGCCGGCAGGAGGAATGCCATGAAGCTCAGGGCCCTAGTGCTGGTTGTTGTCCTCATGCTGGTGTTCTGGGGGTTCTTGGCCCAGGACAAGGGTCACGCACAGGGCGATTATCTGGAACCTGGCCTGCGTGAGCGAGTCGAAAGGCTCAAGGCCGAGGCCGGCGAGCCTTCGGCAGATGTCGGAGTCTTGTCGGATCGGCTGGAAACGCTCTGGGAATGGGCCAACGAATACTCGCTGACCGGCGGCGCGATTCCCGGAGCCTTTCCGCAACTCACAGCGAACGCGAACCGCGGCCTGCGGAAGCTGCGTCCGGGGGGTGCCCAGATCCCTGCAGCCGCGGTGTCCGGATTCGTCGCCCAGTACGCCCGCGAGTTCCAGATCAAGGACGAAATTCCCGGCGCGATTGGCAGACTGTCCCTTTCCTCAAGCGGTCCTTTCCGGGCCGACGGGTTCGTGACGGTGAGCCTCACGTACGAAGTCGGCGAGATGCCCATGGCCGAGGGAGGCGGAATCGTGGTCGGCCAATGGCGGAGCGGACGCCTGCAGGTGTCCGTTCCGTCCGCCGCCAACTACGTCACAGTCAGTACGTCGAATCCGCAGGCCCGGTTCGAGGCTGCCGACCCATGGGGGACCTGGGTCAGTTTCGAGACCCGAAATGTGATGGCGTTCCGCCTATCTGGAGCCGACCTTGCAAAGGGCGACACGGTTACGCTCACGTTCGGCGAGCGGAGCGGGGGAGGGCCGGGCCTGAGAATGCAGGAATGGTCGAACGACCGGGTGGTATTCAAGACATTTCTGGACCTCGAAGGGAACGGGTGGCTGCTGACACCCCACTGGCCATCGATGGAGGTCATTGGGGAGGAGAGCGTTCGATTCGTCAGCGCGACCGCCCCCTCGGTCGTGCAGCCGGGAGAGGAGTTCGCCCTGGCTGTCCGGGCGGAGGACCGCTTCAAGAACGTCTCCTCGGGCACGACGCCCGACCTCGACGTCCTGCTGAACGGCAGCCCGTTCCGGACCATTCCTGAGGGCAGCCAAGCCCTCCAGGAACTCGCCGGCATCGCGATCGAAACGCCCGGGGTCTACCGTTTCGAGGTCCGGTCCCGGGACGGCACGCTGCGAGGAATGAGCAACCCGGTTCGCGTCCAGCGCGACCCGCCTTACCGGATCTTCTGGGGCGATACGCACGGGCACACCGGTTTCGCCGAGGGACAAGGCTCCCCCGACGGCTATTACACGTTCGGCCGCGACGTGGCCCGACTGGATTTCCTGAGCCTGTCCGAGCACGACATATGGATGGACGACCACGAATGGAAGACGTTGCAGGAGATGGTGGAGAAGTACCGCGTGCCCGGGAAGTTCACCACCCTGCTGGGCTTCGAATGGACCTCGCGGCTGGCGTACGGCGGTCACCACAATGTCTTCTTCCGCGACACTCCGGGGCGCCTGCGCGTTCCGAACCAGAAGGCGCCGCTTCTCGACGAGCTGTACGACGGCCTGCGCGCCGGCAACGCAACCGATGACGTCCTGGTCATTCCCCACGCGCATCAGCCGGGCGACTGGACCAACAGCGATGGGGAGATGGAGCGACTCGTGGAGATCCAGTCCGGGCACGGCACGTTCGACTGGTTCGGGAACAAGTACCTCGAGAACGGCTACCGGGTCGGCTTCGTCGGTGCGTCGGACAATCATGTCGGCCATCCTGGATATAGCGGCATGACGAACCGCCAGCTGGGCGGGCTGGCGGCCGTTCTTGCTCAGCAGAACACAGCTGACGCGATCTTCGACGGTCTGCGCGACCGAGCCACGTACGCGACGACAGGCGAGCGCATCGTCCTTGACGCCGACCTGAACGGCGTCCGGATGGGGCGGCCGCAGGGCCATTCGGCCAAGCGCGCTCTGCGCTGCACCGTTAACGGGACGGCTCCCATCGATGCGATCGACGTGATCAAGAACGGAAAGATCGTCTACACGAAGCGCTACTTGGAAACCGGAGTCAGCGCGGATGCTCATGTCCAGATCAGTTTCGAGGCCTCGACCGAAGTGATCGGGCGAAGACAGGTGCCCCGGGGTGACCGGCCCTGGAGGGGGGTGATCCGTGCGGAGGGAGCCGAGATCATCGGTTTCGACGAGCCCTCGTACCGACATCCCGGAACGTACAGCGCCCTGCTCGACGACGGCCAGCTCCAGTTTTCGCTTCACACCCGCGGGCGGAGCACGGCCCTGGTGCTGAGACTGCGCGGCGCTGGCGCGGACACAGAGATAACGGTGGACATGCGGCAGGCCCGCGAGCGAACCGGTTCGGGCGGCTATGAGCGAACGCCCCAGACACTCCCGGCGAACCGACAGGTATTTCGTTTGGGTGACCTGGGCGGGGAGGTAGACCGGCGGGAATACAAGGTCCTAGAGCACACGGACGCTGTCGCGGTGCAACTTGTTCCGTCTGCCGGCCCTGTTGACCAGGACTTCACGTACACCGACCGGGACGAGACCGCGCCCGGTGACTACTACTACCTGCGAGTACGACAAATTGACGGCGCGATGGCGTGGTCGAGCCCGTTTTGGTTCGTTGGGGCCTCGGACGGCGACTAGCGGATCACCGTCCAGCTTCCGGTCCCAGCTTCCGGTCGCTGCCCATCCTGCGATCGACATGCCAATTGGCGCCAGCTCGATGCCACTCGCTCTGAAGAGATGACCGTCACCGGTTGGGCTCCCAAGTTCCCTACGCATCGGTCGGACGGGTTCGCGCTACCGGATTCAGACTGCCGCCGAATCTGACGATTGGCCGTCGGCGACCACAACAGCCTCGACCTTGCCGGAACCCGCGAGGCTGCGCGGCAACGGCCCGAGAACGATCACGCCGTAGGCCCGTCCGTGGGGATGTGGGGAGGCGTCATTGCCGGGGATGTCCTCGTTTCCGATCGTTGCGCGCAGTTCTTCGGTCCCATCCGGGGAGTCCGGCCACTAGCCGAGGTTCGCCCGAGAGTCAGGGATCGTGCCCGCTCTCGCCAACTCCCTCCATTCGGCCAGCGCTGACAGGGCGCGGTCAGAGGTCCAGAATTCCGAGCGTAACTCGAAGGTACTTGAGCACCATCTCCTTCTCCCCTGCCTCAGCTTCGGCCGGCATGGTCGCTCACTCCCAGAAATTCCGCCGGAAACATCAAGTTTCGGCCAGAACATAGAAGGGTATCCGGATAGAATGCTTTTGGACGGTCCGGTTTGACCGGGAAACCTAATCTCCGCGCAACGCCCTGCATTTACGTTGCGTACCGCCACCGACCCTTCAACCGCGATCCTGCATCGCAATCATTTCAGAGGCTTCATGAGACACTATCTCACCTTGGCTTCCGGCGTCCTGCTGGCATTTTCTCTGCTCTGCGTCGGCCCCTTCTCGTACGGCCAGCAGGCTGATACCGCCGTTGTCGTCGGATCGATCACTGACGCCACGGGTGCCGTCATCCCCGGAGTCGACATCCGCTTCACCCATGTCGCCACGGGTGCCGTCTACAACGCGCAGACGGACGCCGGCGGCTTCTACCGCACACCGCCCTTGCGCATCGGCGACTACCGCATGGAGGCCGAGACGGCCGGATTCAAGCGCATCCAACGGACCGGCGTCATCCTGAATGCCGGCGACACCCGACAGGTCGATCTCGTGCTTGAGGTCGGCGAGGTTACCGAGACGATCGAAGTCGTCGCCCAGGCGCCGCTGCTGCAAACACAGGAAGGCACCGCCGGCACGGTGATGGAGAACCAGCAGATCCTCGAACTGCCGCTGAACGGCCGCGACTACCTGCAGCTCGCCCGCATTTCGGCCGGCGTTACCCCGCCTGCACGCTCCGAAGTCGCCAACCGCCAAGGCGTCAGTGTTGGCGGCTCGCAAGCCACTCAAGTCAACTTCATCATTGATGGCATCGACAACAACAATCAATCGATCGCCTCTCAGGGCAACCAGAAAGAGGCCATCAAGCCCCAGATCGATGCCGTGCAGGAGTTCAAGATCCTGACGAATGCCTACTCGGCCGAGTTCGGGCGTTCCATGGGCGGAGTGGTGACAATGACCACCAAGTCCGGCACCAACCAGGTGCATGGCTCGGCGTTCGAGTTCCTGCGCAACGAGCGCATGGATGCCAGGAACTTCTTCGTCCCGCATGGCGCGGAAAAGCCGCCGTTCGCACGGAACCAATACGGCTTCTCGATCGGAGGGCCGGTGAAGCGGAACCGCTCCTTCCTGTTCGGGGACATGGAGCTGACGGACATACGTGAATCGTCGACCTCCACGAGAACCATTCCGAACCTGATGGAACGAGCCGGCGATTTCTCGGGCGGCGACATCATTCGAGATGCTCTGACCACGGACTCTGAGACCCGTGCACGCGATCCGTTCCCCAACAATCGAGTTCCCGACAGCCGGATCGATCCGGTCATGCGAGTTGCCCGTGACTGGTGGCCGAACCCCACGAACGACTCCCGAGCGCGCAACTTCGTGTTCGTCCCGCCGCGGAATCAGGACTTCAACCGCTGGGACCTGCGCTACGACCAGAGCTTGGACGACCAGAACAACTTCTATTTCCGGGTCAGCGGCCAAGGGACCAACAACGGACGGGTGCCCGCCCTTCCTGACAGTGCGGACGGCCTTTATCTGCACGGGAAGGACGTCACGATCACGAACCGCCAGCTGGCTTTCGTGTACAACGGCGTCTGGACACCCAGTTTGGTCGGTTCGTTCCGGGGAGGCTGGAGCTACATCGACACTGATGTCGAGCACGCCAATGACGTCCCGGTGAACCCGATCATCGGTGTCGACATGGGCAATGGCCTGGACATCTCGACGCCTGGATCGGGTAGCTTCAACCCAGCCGGATACCAAGGTATCGGAAGTTGCTGCTTCAATTACATCGGGTCGCAAACCCGCCAGTTTGCCGCGGACATCACCTGGACCAAGGGACGGCACACCATCAAGTTCGGTCACACGACCTACTGGCTCCAGAGCCAGATCTTCAACGCCGGCTTCATCACAGGGCGGTTCGTCTTCGACGGGCGTTTCACGGAGGATCCAGTGACCCGGGCAGGCGGAGAGTCCATGGCCGACTTCCTGCTGGGGTACTCCCGAGAGCTACGGAACTCGAACCACAGGCACATGGCGTTGCGCGCTCCATGGATGCATCAGTACGTCCAGGACGACTGGCGGGTCACCGACAAGCTGACCATCAACATTGGGTTGCGGTACGAGGTCAGCCTGCCTTGGGTCGACAAGTTCGACAAGATCTCGAATCTGGATGTAGACACGGACACCAACCAGCCCAAGTTCGTGGTTGTCGGCGAACGGGGGGAGGGGCGATTAAACCGCGCGCTGGTCACTTCGGACCTGAACAACTTTGCGCCTCGGTTCGGATTTGCCTATCGCTGGCGGGAAAATACCGTCTTCCGGGGAGGATTCGGGCTCTTCTACGCCAACACCATGAACACCGGCGGTGGGGAGTTCATGGAAACCAACCCCCCAGCGCACGTCAAGACGCAGCTTGGCACGGACCGGATCAGCCCGACGATCCGAGTGATGGACGGTCCGGGACCGGGTGCGTTGAACCCGGTCAATTCCCCGGCGCTAGTGCCGGGGTCGTTCGAGATTGACCCTCCCTGGCCAATGGCTTCCCAGTGGAACTTCAACATTCAGAACCAGCTGCCGGGCAATGTCCTGTGGGAGATCGGCTACTTTGGCACCAAAGGCACCCATATCATCAGGCGCTACAACATGAACTATGCGGTTCCGGGTCCAGGGACTCCCCTGAGCCGCCGGATCTGGCCGACAGTGAGGTTTCCCGGTACGGATCTTGACGTGGGCCTCGATTTCCTGCACAACTTCCGGAACAACTCCAACTCGAACTACCACGCGATGCAAACCAAGCTGGAGAAGCGCTACGGGAGCGGGTTGAGCTTCCTGCTTTCCTACACGTGGTCCAAGGCCATTGGCGACTACGCCTTCATTCCCGGAGAGGACAGAGCGATCGGGGCGAACTGGGGTGTGCAGAACGCTTTGGATCTTGCGGCCGAGCGCTCGCTTCTGAATCAGCATGTGGCCCACCGGGCGGTAGTCAGCTATTTGTACGACCTGCCGTTCGGCCGGGGTCAGACCTACGGGTCCGGCTGGAACCGGGCGGTCGATGCGATCCTCGGCGGCTGGACCATCGGCGGCATCAACAGCTTCCTCACGGGATTCCCCATGAACCTGTCCGTGCGGGGCAACCCGTCCGGGACGGGCGGCTTCAACCTGGACCGTCCCAACGTTGTCGGGGAGTGGAGGATTCCCCGCTCGGCGAGAGGACCCGACCGCTGGTTCAACACGGACGCGTTTGCGCGGAACGATCCGTTCACGTTCGGGAACGCCGGACGGAACATCCTGGAAGCGCCGGGCACGATCAAGTTCGACCTGGCGCTGCACAAGAACTTCCAGATCAGTGAGAAGATGCGCATGCAGTTCCGGGCGGAGACGTTCAACGCGTTCAATACGCCGATCTTCGACGGGCCGAACCTGCAGGTTGGGAACCGGAACCTCGGCGTGATCTCGCGGGCCGCGCCCGGACGGGTGATGCAGTTGGGCTTCAAGCTGATCTTCTAGCGGCCTAGGGTCCTACCGCTCCCTCGGAAGGCTCGCGCGGCCACAGCTTCGCGAGCCTTCCCCCAATGAACACGGCGTACAACTCGCGAGGGTTGTGGATGTTCTTCAGCGGCTTCGCGTTCAGGATCACGATGTCAGCCAGGACGCCCGGCCGGACAGCGCCTCGTTCGCGATCGACCCCCAAGGCCTTGGCGCTGCTGCTTGAGAACGCCCTGATCACGTCGATCCCGGACATGCCCGCTTGTTTCGTCAACGCGGCCTCGCGGTACTCGGAATAACCCTCGAACGTGCCGGAAAAGCCGGAACCGCTTGCAAGGCCGATTGTCACGCCGGCCGCTTCGATCCGTCGCAGGTTGTGCCGGGCTGCGTCGAATTGGCGAATCCGGAGCGCCCGGTCCGGGTCCAGTGCCTGGCGGATATGTTCGGAGCCCCTTAGAATGCCCGTGACGCCCGAGACCAGGGAGCGTCGCAGGTAGCGGTCCGCGAGAGACGGAGCGACGTCACCGTACTTCAACCGCGCGATTAAGGCCGATAGCGCGGGCGGGTGCAACACGGTGCCCGTCTTAGCGAGTGCCGAGACCAGCTCTTCGCTCGCGTATGCCTCGACGAGGCTGCCGGACACAACGCCCGCACCGGCTCCCGCTGTCGCCGACAGCGGTCGAACCGCTTGTTTATCGGTACGACGAGACGGTCAATTGAGGGCGCGGCTGTAACCCTCTGTCATTGCTTGGCGAATTCACTTTCCCGCCGAGTCGGGTATCTCTTCCCGGAACAGGGTGCCTTGGGCTCGCGGGTCCCACTCGTAACGCACGGGCCGCTGTAGTTTCTTAATCCTTCCTTCTGCGCTCGCTCGCGCCAGCCATGATTTGATCTGCCGGAGTTCGAGACCAAGAGAATCGGCCAGGGGCTGAGGAGTGACTGGCTCCGCGGACGAGGCGAGTTGAAATGCCTGCAGAAACAGGCCGTAGAACGCTTCCTTGATGTCCGATTCTGCATTCCCTTTGCTCAGGGGGATCGCCATGCCCCGAGAGGTACCTATCCCTTTGCTTCCCGCAGGCGCGGATGATTGCGGCGGATCAGTCGTCACGGATGTTCTGGATTGCCGTCGCGGCCGTTCGAGCACCTCCTCTTGGCGGTGCTGACGTGCCCCTGGATCTTCCGCGGTCGGCCGCGCAGGCGGTTCCGGCTCCGGGGAAGTGCTCGGGAACAATGATGGGGACTCCACAGAATCGAACAGCCGACAGACCCGGACCTGGTCGGCGTCGACGGTGATCGGAGCCGCTCCCTTCCGTATGAGTTCCGCGTTGCCAGTCCGCGAGTCTGCCTGAACCTTCACCCACAGTCGGGTCCAGGAATGGTTTAAGTTCTCGACTGCACCGCTCCAAGTGCCGCCCTTTCTGCCGGAATGAACGACCATCGTTGCGTCCGACAGGCAGTAAATGTATCGGTTCCGGTGCATTGCGCTTCCGGCATGAAACGGAGCCTCCGGATGCACTGTCGAAAAGAGGGCCAGGTCGTTAGAAGCGAGATAGGGCCGGAAGGCTGCACTCATGCATTTGCGGAGTAAGCCATCCGCAAGCACGCCCACCACTGTCCCCTCGCTCTCCAAGGCGCCAAGCATGGCTGCCATGTCTATTCCGCGGGCGGCCCCCGAAATCAACGTGTGTCCCTGACCAGCTGCTATGCAGCCCACAGATCTTGCGTATTCGAGATCGGCGTCCGGAGCTTTTCGCGAGCCCACGACGCCTAAGCCGCCGCCGCTCAGCAATTCCCGATTCCCCGACCCGAACAGAACAGCCGGCGATGTTCTACCCAGTTTCTGCTTCAGCCGGGCGGGGTAGTCAGGGTCCGAACGGGTAACGATCCAAAGCCCGGCGGCTTGCCATCTGTCCGCCGCAAGTGCAAGTGCATGCCCGCGCTTCAGCAAGGCTTCGACGCGTTCGTGGGTTACCTTGTTGTCTGTCCAGTGTTGCAAGAGTCGATGGGAGGGGCCTTCAAATAGGTCTTCGGGCGCCAACGACCGTTCCTTTAGCCAAGCTGCGAACCGGCCCCATTCAGTCGGGCTCAGCGGGCGCGCACGCTCATGCTCCGACCCCGGGAATCGTACCGTTAGCAGCAGGATTGCTTGCGTGCATTCTGAGAGGGCCATCTGTCAACTCGGCGAGGTCGATGCCAATGCGACCGGAAAGACCGTCCCACTGCCGGCTTGCCGAAGCAAGGCCGCCAATACGGTCATCGTCCATCCAGAATCGATCACGTCGTCAACGAGCAGGACTGGGCAACCGGGCACCCGGCCCCTTATGGCAAAGGCTCCGTCAAGGTTCCGACATTGATGGAACGCGTTTTTCTGGGCCTTTTGCGGCTCGTTATTCTTCACTTTCTCGACCACTGAAAGAAACGGAAGGTCGAGTCTGCTGGCGAGGCGGCCTGCGAACGATGGGGCGAGGGTTGGATTGCCCAAAGACGGGACGCACGTAACCCATTCCGGTTCGGGGGACGGATTCCAATGGTTCCGGATCATCGCCGTGGCGGCCTCAACAAGTTCGTCACCGAGAAGGCCGTTCCTTTTGTGGTCGGCAACAATCGTTCCCCAGCCGGCATCGCCCCAACGGGAGAGGATCCTACCCGGACTTGCCTGAAGTTCCGATCGGATCGTACCACTGAATCCGTAGGTCGGAAAGGCCTCAGGGTCCCAGCGCAGCCTCGGCGTGAACGGGACCTCTGACCTCCTCAGGAAACGTGTTGCCTCCACGGTTCGGGAGAACTCTGGCGTCGGATCAACAACCGGCCTGCCTAGGCAGTTTGCACATCGACCGCAGTCGGCGGCTGCGGGATCGTTAAGGGACCGACGCAGGAACGCCATCAGGCAGGCATCGGTATCGACGTATCGCTTGATCTCCTCCCACTCGGACTTGCGCTGCGTCGTAAGTCGTCGGATGCGCTCTCGATCAATCTGGTGTGAAACGGGCGTACGATGCCACTTGGCACCAACCTTGATCACGGGTGCGGGCCTCTCGACACCCAAGATCTTGAGAACCTTCTGGATCCGTTTGCGCTCAAGATTCAACACTCGTTGCAATTCGACGGTGCTCATCCCGTCACTTGTCTCCAGCAAGCTCAGTATTGCAATCACATCGGATTCGTCGGGGAACGCAGTCCTCCTGAAGTACTCGACAATCTCGTGGTCCTCGCTGCCAGCAAGCAGGACACCCACCGCCGTGCTTGTCGCCCTGCCTGCACGCCCGACCTGTTGGTAGTAGGCGATTACCGAGCTCGGCGCTTGGTAGTGGATGACGAAACCGATGTCAGGCTTGTCATAGCCCATGCCCAGGGCCGTCGTCGCGACGAGCGCCTTGATCTTGTTGTTGAGCAGAAGATCCTCAAGGTGTTGCCGGTAGGTGTTGGTGTCTGGGAATTCGGCATTCCGGACGCTCCCGGAATAGGCAAATGCCGCTATGTTCTGGCTGCGGAGCCAATCCGCGACTTGTTCCGCATCTCTCGTTGTGAGGACGTAAACGAGGCCAGTTCCGGGCAGCGTGGGGATGGTCTTGGCGAGCCATGCTAGGCGCGCTGACTGGGTCGGCATCCGGATGGTCTGGAGGGCGAGGCTGGTGCGGGCCAGCGATCCGCGCTGGATCTGGACGTGCCCGAGTTGCTGCTTGACGTCCTCAATAACCCGGTCGTTCGCAGTTGCGGTTGTGCCGAGAACAGGCGCGTTGGGGGGCAACGGTCTGAGGATGCTACCGAGCCGCCTGTAGTCGGGTCGAAAGTCATGACCCCAGTCGGAAATACAGTGAACCTCGTCGACTACGACTAGCCCGATCCGGGGAGCGATACGCATCAGGAAGGAATCCACGAACGACTCGTTCGCTAGTCGCTCCGGCGCAATGAGGATGGCATCGACCTCGTCGCGGAGCGTTCGCTTCCGGATCTCGTCCCACTCGTCGCGATTCGTCGAGTTGATCGTCTCTGGCCTGAGGCCGAGGCGCCTCGCTGCATCCAACTGGTTCCGCATGAGAGCCAGGAGTGGCGACACGATCAGCGTTGGCCCATGTCCCCGGTCCCGAAGGATCCGAGTGCTGATAATGTAGACCGTGCTCTTGCCCCAGCCCGTCCGCTCCACTACGACGAGTTTGGACCGCCGGTTGACGAGCAGGTCGATAGCCTCCCACTGCCCAAGTCGGAACCGGGCATGAGTGGAGCCTACAGCTTCCCGCAGTAGACGCTCGGCTTGGAATGCCTTCAAGTAACGACTCCGCTGAGTGGGGCGGGTCGCTTCGGCTTGACGTTCCCGCTCGTCATGGACTGCGCTGAACATCATGCTACTCAATCTCGATTGGCCTCGAGGATGTGGTACAAAGCCCATGCCCCTGTCATCGAGAGCCAGCAAGCTAGCGCCGCCGCTCGAACCAGCTTCGAGTCGAGGGTCCGCGGTCTGGGCGCCTTGGTCCGATATCGTTCAGCATGAGTTCATCGTTCTCACGGGCGGATTGCCGCACGCCGTGCTGGTGCCATGGTCACATCCGGGACTGACCTTTAAGGCACGCTTGCAACTGTTCTTGCGTATGGTTCGGACGGACAGACCCGTCTGCTTGACGATAGGCTGCTGGGGCACCTCCTGCCTCCGCCAGCAATTTGACATCGCGACGCTTCGGATAATCATCTAGGGGCAGCTAGCCGGGCCGGCAATACCGAACGGGGGTGCTTGGTCACAGCCTCGCAAGCTTGCCCCCTACGAATACGGCGTGCAGCTCGCGAAGGTTGTGGATATTCTCCAGCGGATTCGCGTTCAGGATCACGATGTCAGCCAGGACGCCCGGCCGGACAGCGCCTCGTTCGCGATCGACCCCCAAGGCCTTGGCGCTGCTGCTTGAGAACGCCCTGATCACGTCGATCCCGGACATGCCCGCTTGTTTCGTCAACGCGGCCTCGCGGTACTCGGAATAACCCTCGAACGTGCCGGAAAAGCCGGAACCGCTTGCAAGGCCGATTGTCACGCCGGCCGCTTCGATCCGTCGCAGGTTGTGCCGGGCTGCGTCGAATTGGCGAATCCGGAGCGCCCGGTCCGGGTCCAGTGCCTGGCGGATATGTTCGGGGCCCCGCAGGATGCCCGTGACGCCCGAGACCAGGGAGCGTCGCAGGTAGCGGTCCGCGAGAAACGGAGCGACGTCACCGAACTGGAACTCTACTAACTCAGCGGATAGCGCAGGTAGGTATACGGTGCCCGTCTCTGCGAGCATCCCGATTAGTTCCTCGCTCACGTCGGCTTCGACGAGGCTGCCTGCTACCGTGCGCGCGCCGGCCTGCACCGCTGCAAGGACCAGCGACTCGTCCCTGGCAACGACAGCCGCTCTCAATTCGTGATGGCGGGCGCGGGCAATGGCGGCTTCCGCGATGGCACGGTTCTCCGCCGGGGTGACGGCAACGGAACCGGAACGGAATTCGATGTAGTCAGCTCCTTGCTCGGCCAGCAGGTCGACAGCCTCCCGTGCTTCTTCGGGGCTTCCCACGACTTCGAAGACGGACTCGAGCCCCGGGAACCGATCTGGGAGCGGTTTGGATGCTGTCAGGGCGCGGAGCGGCGTCACCACGCGTGCCGCGCTCCGCGTCGCGCCTGAGCGGACGTCTTCCCGAATCCTCGTCAGGGTCTCCGGGTCCGGCCCCAAGGTCGATGTCGTCGTGACGCCGTAGGAAGCGTACGTCCGCAAATGAGCTATGGTCCCGGCCTCGGTAAAGTGATTCGGTGGTAGGTCTTCGCTGCGCACCAAGCCTGCGAGTCCTCGACCGTTGATGATTCCCGGGACGACGGTCTTCCCGGTCGCATCGAACACGACAATTCCTTCCGGGGCTCCGAGGGACTCTGCCGGGCCAATTCCGGCGACCACGCCATCTTGGATCAGGATGTCGATACTAGCCTTGGGTTCCCGCCCCGAGCCGTCGATGAGTAGTGCGTTTCGAAGCAGGTAAGCCGGTTCGCCGAACGAGCCCCAGTTCCAGGGGAACGCTGCCGGCAGGAGGAACAGCAGCCACGCCGCCGTGCGTAACGGCCCGCAGCACGTCACGCCTCTGACTGTGATCGAGTCCCCCTGTCTTGTCTCGGCCCGTGGTGAGGAGTCTCCCAATTCTGAGTGAGGGCGCATTGGGGTCGATCGTCGAAAGCAGCGTGCTGTCCAGTCAGCTTCGCCTGTGCGGGTCCAGCGCTCCCCACAGGAATTCCACGCCATGACCTGGCGTTTCGGGGGCTTCGGCAGACCCGGCCGTGACTTGTAGTGGCTGCACCAGATAGGGGTCCAGTCCGAAGCCATGGATCTCGAGGAAGGAAGCATTCGGCACGGAGGCAAGCAAGCTGACGTGGAGTTCGTGAACACCGTGAGTCGTTACGGGCAGGTTCCGCCCCTCCGCCACGTGGGCAATCTTGCGCCAGGCGGTGACACCGCCGCAATTGGTCGCGTCCGGTTCCGGGAACGCGACTCCTCCGGCCGAAATCAGCGCCTCGAACTCCCCCAGCGTGTGCAGGTTCTCCCCAGCCGCTATAGGCAGGGCACCTTCGCGCTGGATGCGGGCATGCCCGTGGATATCGCTGGGGATGGTCGGCTCCTCAAGCCAATACACGTCGTGCTCGGCGAGAGCCCGCGACGCGCGGATGGCCTCGTCGACACTCCACTTCATGTTCGCGTCCACCATTAGGGGGTTGTCTGGGCCGAGCAGCTCCCGTACGGCCCGCACCCGTTCCAGGTCCTCACGCAGGGTCGACCGCCCCACCTTCATTTTGATCGCCCAAAAGCCGCGTTCGATGCTGGCCCGGGTCTGCGCCTCCAGGGCAGGGAGCGAGAGGTTCAGATCGATCCCGCTCGCGTAGGTGCGGACCTTCGGGCTGTGGCCTCCGAGCAGGCGCCACAACGGCTCGCGAACCGCCTTGGCCTTTAGGTCCCATAGGGCGATGTCGACCGCCGAGATCGCGAAACTCGCCGGCCCTCCTCGGCCAACATAGTGCGTATGCTCCCACATCGACTTCCAGAGAGCTTCTACCCTCCGCGGATCCTCGCCGGTGATCAGCGGTCCCAAGTCGTCGTTGACCATGGCGGTGATGGCCGAGCCGCCGGCTCTGCCGACGGTATACGTGTAGCCGACCCCTGTTAGTCCCTCGTGTGCGCGGACTTGCACCGTAACGAGCGTGAATTCGGAGATGATGCCATGCGTGGAATCGCCCAGAGCCTGTTCCAGGGGGATCCAGTATTGCGCAGCCTGAACGGATTCGACCTTCATGGATTATTCGAAGCCATCACGGTAGCACCATGTTTGCGGCGCAGTTTTCCGCAGCACACCTAGATTTGGGCGGAGGCAAGACTCTGGCAACCGCCTTCGCATAGTGTGCGACGGCCGCCCGTCATGGTGCATGCTGCCTTTCCGGTGTATTCATGTCTTGGCAAGCGGCGATTTTGGGGATGTTCGGCACGAACCGCGTGCCACGGTCCACTTGCTCACCCCTTGCCGGGGGGGCCACTCAGCGCAGGGAATCGGTCCGGCTCCTACTGATGTGCACATCGAGTCTCGGGTGAGCATCAAGCCCTCAATGTATTCCAGACGACCCCTTCCGGCCACGACTGGACCCTGACTCAATGGATTGGCGTCCACCTAGCTTGTGTTAGTTTGATCTTTCTGTACCTGATCGGTTCTGCTTCACCGTCACCGACCCAGACCGCCTATCGAGTGCCCACGTGAGTGCCGACTTTTTTGCTCGCCCGATCCTTAATTCACCCTACGAGTATCCATCCCGCCACTGGGAGCTCGACCCGAGCAACCAGCCCACAACCAAGGTTCTGAGCAGCCGACGGCATGTTTCGTTCATCACGCCGATACCCAAGCCGAAGCAGCTTGGCAGGCAGATGCAAATGGTCATGGACGAAAGTGCCAGTGCACTGGAGGACGATAGCCAGCAGTACGCATTGGCAGAATTCATCAACAACGTTCGACGTAGCGTGGATGCTTGGCGGAATCTGCCCAATTCGAATCAATGGAAGGTGACGCCGGAGACGGCAAGGTTGCTCAGACACTGGAGGCACCACAAGTTCGGCGATATCCGACCATTCTTCTGTCAAGTCGAGGCTGCCGAAACTGTGATTTGGCTAACCGAGGTAGCGCCGAAGGCTGGGAAACAAGGCAGGAGCTTTCTCGAACACCTTGAGAGCGCAAATAACGAGGCCAATCCCGATCTATCGCGAATTGCTCTCAAGCTCGCGACCGGGGCCGGAAAGACCACCGTAATGGCCATGCTGATCGCTTGGCAGACGATCAATGCGGTGCGCCACCCGGGGAGTCCGAGATTCACTAGAGGATTCCTCGTGGTCACACCCGGCCTGACGATACGGGACCGGTTGCGTGTCCTACAACCGAACGATCCCGACAGCTACTATCGCAGCCGCGAGCTTGTCCCGCACGAAATGCTCCGCGACCTGGAGCGCGCGAAGATCGTCATCACGAACTACCACGCATTCTTGCGACGAGAGACGTTGGCGATTTCAAGAGGGGGCCGCTCGCTTCTTCAAGGTAGAGGTCCGGAAATCCGGACCGAAGAGACAGAGGGTCAGATGCTCCGGAGGGTGATGCCGAGCCTGATGAGCATGAAGAGTGTCATGGTTCTGAACGATGAGGCGCATCACTGCTACAGGGAGAGGCAACGAGATGAGAATGAGGAAGGAACTCTGAGGGGAGACGAAAAGAAGGAGGCGACGAAGAACAAGGAGGCGGCGAGACTTTGGATCTCGGGTCTTGAGTCCGTTCAAAAGAGAATTGGGGTCCAGCACGTGATCGATCTTTCGGCGACGCCTTTCTTCCTTCGTGGATCCGGATATGCGGAAGGAACCCTTTTCCCGTGGACCGCAAGTGACTTTTCCCTGATGGACGCGATCGAGAGCGGAATCGTCAAACTGCCTCGGGTTCCGGTTGCGGACAACGTCCCCGGTGCCGAAGTCCCGAAGTTTCGGAATCTTTGGGAGCACATCGGAAAGAAGATGCCGAAGAAGGGGCGAAGACAGGCAACTGGCCTCGATCCCCTAAGTCTCCCCGTCGAACTCCAGACTGCACTGGAAGCGCTCTATGGGCACTATGCCAAGACATTTGAAGTTTGGCAGACCTCGGGCATCGAGGCACCTCCGTGTTTCATCGTTGTCTGCAACAACACGGCCACATCCAAGCTGGTGTATGACTACATCGCTGGATTCGAGCGCTCGTCAGATGACGGTTCGACGAGGGTGGTTCCGGGCCGCTTGGAGTTGTTTCGGAACTACGATGAATCGGGCAACCCCCTTCCCCGCCCTCACACCTTGTTGATTGACAGCGAGCAACTTGAATCGGGGGCAGCGTTGGACCGGAACTTCCGAGATGCGGCCAAAGACGAGATCGATCGGTTCCGACGGGAGATCGTTCAGAGGACTGGGGATAGGCGGCAGGCAGACAATCTCTCCGACCAGGATTTGCTGCGGGAGGTCATGAACACCGTAGGCAAGCCAAACAGCCTCGGCGGGGCCACGCGTTGCGTGGTTTCGGTAGCCATGCTGACAGAAGGTTGGGACGCGAACACCGTCACTCATGTCCTGGGAATTCGAGCATTCGGAACGCAACTGCTTTGTGAGCAGGTTGTAGGAAGGGCGTTGCGCCGGCAGTCATATCACCTCAATGACGACGGCCTGTTTGATCCTGAGTATGCCGACGTGTTCGGAATCCCATTCGACTTTACAGGAGAGCCCATCGTTCCACCACCACCTCCGCCGCCACCTAGGCCGGTCCACGTGAGGGCAATGACCCCCGAAAGGGATTCCTGCGAGATTCGGTACCCTCGCGTCCAGGGTTACCGCGTTGAGCTACCCGACGAACAACTGTCCGCAAAATTCACCAGCGACTCCACTCTCGTCCTCACACCGGACCTTGTCGGCCCATCGGTCACCCATAACGAAGGGATCATCGGAGAGGGGGTCGACTTGACGATCGCCCATCTCAAGAATGTGCGATTGGCAACCGTCTTGTATCACTTGACCGTACGCCTCCTTGAAACGAAGTGGCGAGATCCTAACCAGGAGCCGAAACTCTACCTGTTCGGGCAACTCAAGCGCATCACGCGCTACTGGCTCGAGAATCATCTCGTTTGCGAAGGAGACACCTACAAGGCCCAGATCATGTACCAGACTCTCGCTGACACGGCTTGTGAGCGCATAACCAAGGCCATTGTGAGTTCCCATGTGGGAGAACGACCAGTCAAGGCAGTTCTAGACCCGTACAACTCGCATGGCTCGACGGTCGAAGTCAATTTCAATACGTCCAACAAGACACTTTGGAAGACGGACCCAACCAAATGCCACGTCAATTGGGCTGTCTGTGACAGCAGCTGGGAGAAGGAGTTCTGCCGGGTTGCCGAGTCACATCCCTTAGTCCGGGCTTATGTCAAGAATCAGGGTCTTGGCTTGGATGTGCCCTATCGCCTAGGTTCTGACGCACGCACCTACATCCCGGATTTCATAGTGAGAGTTGATGATGGCAGGGGTGAGGAGGACTTACTGCACGTCATCGTCGAGATCAAGGGCTATCGGGGCGAGGACGCAAAGGAAAAGAAGCGAACGATGGAGGCCTATTGGGTGCCGGGCGTAAACCGGATAGAAGGGTTCGGCCGCTGGACTTTTGTCGAGTTAACGGATGTGAGCTCAATGAGGGACGATTTCGATATGGCGCTCAGGGCGGCATACGGCAGTCCTGCTGAGCGAAACCGACTGTCGAGCGAGTTGGAAGCCGCCGAACGGTTGGTCGCCAGGGGAGGCAGCGCCCCTGATTTGGAGCACATCCCTCGGCGCCAGAGCAGGATTTCCCAATGATTCTGGTGGACACGAGTGTGTGGATCGATCACTTGCGCACGGTGGAACCGGGGCTTGCCAAGGGCCTCTCGTCCGGTCAGGTCTTTATGCACCCGATGGTCGTCGGCGAACTTGCATGCGGAAACCTTCCCGAACGAACAGACACGCTCAAAGATCTTGAGGCTCTTCCGACGATCAACGCTTTAGACCATTCCACTGTTCTGTCGTATATTGAATCGCTCAATCTGATGGGACGAGGAATCGGTTTTGTTGATGCTCATCTCATATCATCTGTACTGGAAAACAAGCCGACCCTGCTGTGGACCCGCGACAAACGGCTTAAGACAATTGCAGAGGATCTGGGAATCGCGTTCTCCGAGAGCCACACAAGGGGAGGATAGATGGCAGAGGAATCTCACCGTAAGGTTGTTGAAGCCCTGAAGCATAAGGAGGCTTCCCGAAAGAACCTACCGTCAGCCGAGCATGAGACTGTAATGACGGACATTGATCGGAGCCCAATTCAGGTTGCATACGAACGACGAAACCGAGACCTGGATCCTCAACTCGTGTGGCGAGGCAAGGACACGCAAGACTGGTCAGATCTAGTGGTTCAGGCACCGCCGCTCTTTATCCAAGAAAGAATCCACCCCAAGGTGTTGATCGACGATCTACTCCGGCGGAGCAAGGAGAACAAGACAGATCCCAGCGGCACGGTGGAAGGAGTCCAGACGGACCTATTCGCTGACTTTAATGGCTTGCCTGCCAAAATAGACCGCACTGAGTTCTATCAACACGACGCCAATTGGTCGAACCGAATGATTCTTGGGGACAGTCTCCTCGTGATGGCTTCGTTGGCCGAACGCGAAGGATTGCGTGGTAAAGTACAATGTATTTACATTGACCCCCCATACGGAATAAGATTCAATTCCAACTTCCAATGGTCGACGACTACCCGAGACGTGCGAGATGGTAAGTCTGAGCATATCAGCCGAGATCCAGAGCAGGTTAAGGCCTTTCGAGACACATGGCGCGATGGCATTCACTCGTACTTGACATACTTGCGTGATCGGTTGACAGCAGCCCGGGACCTACTCACAGAGAGCGGATCCGTGTTCGTTCAGATTGGGGACGAGAACGTTCATCGAGTGAGAGCATTGATGGACGAACTATTTGGACCAACAAACCATATCAATACAATTGCCTTCGCAAAGACTTCCAGCGCAACGTCCTCGTTTATTCCAAGCGTGTTTGATTACGTACTATGGTTTGCTAAAGACAGGAACAAGGTTAAGTTTCGTACCCTGAAGCGAACAAAGTCACATGAAACCCAAGGTGCCGGAGAATACATGTATAAGCGCGACGAAAAGGGAAGGATAACGCGCCTACAACAATCAGATCTAACCAACAAAGAAATGACGAAACACTGCCTAAGGATTGATAACCTGACCTCTCAATCAGGCGGCGAAACAACTAGATTCGCCTACAAGTTTCACGGTCAGCGATTCCGTCCCGGCTCTGGCGGTTGGAAAACAAACTTCGAAGGAATGAAGAGACTTGACAGAGCAGAGCGTCTATACGTCCGCTCAACTTCGATGAATTATGTCAGATTTCTGAGAGATTACCCTGCCTTACCATTGTCTAATGTTTGGGATGATACGGCGATTGCCGGTTGGAGCGAGTTTAAGGTCTACGTTGTCCAGACAGCCCGTCGTGTCGTTGAACGGTGTATTCTCATGACCACTGATCCGAGTGATCTTGTGCTCGATCCCACTTGCGGAGCAGGCACTACGGCATTTGTCGCCGAGCAGTGGGGTCGGCGCTGGATCACGATTGATACATCCAGGGTGGCATTGGCCCTCGCACGAGCCCGCATCATGGGTGCCCGCTACGCCTATTATCTGCTCGCTGATAGTCCAGAGGGTCTACGCAAGCAGGCAGAGATCACCGGGCGCGCACCATATGACTCAGCGACAAGGGGCGACATTCGGCAGGGATTTGTCTATGAGAGAGTGCCACATATTACACTCAGGTCAATTGCGAAGAATGCAGAGATCGATCTGGTCTGGGAAAAATACCAAGCAGTCCTAGATCCAATTCGACAGCGTCTTAACCAAGTATTGATTGAGGAGTGGGAAGAGTGGGAAGTTCCCCGATACGAGAGCCCCGAGTGGCCGAAACGTGCGAAAGTGCTTCATGCTGAATGGTGGGCTAGGCGGATCGACCGCCAGAAACAAATCGATTCTTGCATTGCTGCGAACGCGGACTTTGAGTATCTCTACGACAAGCCGTATGAAGACAGGTCGAAGGTTCGAGTGGCTGGTCCGTTTTCCGTCGAAAGCATCTCCCCCCACCGTGCATTGGGTGGTGACGCAGATGACGCGGTCTTCACTGGAGTCGCAGAATCTAGCCGTTCCTACGAAGGGGCGAAGGATTTTGCACATATCGCTTTGGAGCACCTGCGAGTAGCCGGTGTCCAGCAGCCAAAGAAATCCGACAAACTCGTATTCTCTTCACTAGAACCATGGCCGGGAGATTCTGTCTGTGCTGAAGGGTCTTATGTAGAAGCCAACCAGAATGGTGGTAGCGAAAAGCGAGCAGGTGTTTTTGTCGGACCAGAGTTCGGTACGGTTTCGAGGGCTGACTTGGTTGCTGCTGCTCGGGAAGCCGCAGAATCAGGTTTCGATGTACTTGTCGCGTGCGCATTCAACTACGATGCAAGATCCTCTGAGTTCAACAGATTAGGTCGCATCCCTGTGTTAAAAGCGCGCATCAACGCAGACCTCCATATGGCTGATGACCTCAAGAACACGGGCAAGGGGAACTTGTTTGTCATCTTTGGAGAGCCTGATATCGAAATCATTCCTGCGTGCGAATCAGATAGCAGCCTTGATCAGATCCAAGTCAGGATTAACGGTGTCGATGTATTTGACCCCAATACCGGTCAGATTCGCAGTGATGGTGCCAGTGGTATCGCCTGTTGGTTCATAGATACTGATTACAACGAAGAGAGCTTTTTTGTTCGGCATGCTTACTTCTTAGGAGCTCGAGATCCTTATTCGTCCCTCAAGACCACACTGAAGGCAGAGATAGACGAATCTGCTTGGTCCTCGTTAAATAGCGACACCTCTCGGCCATTCAAACGACCAAGCTCACGCCGGATAGGAGTCAAGGTTATCAACCATTTCGGGGATGAGGTTATGAAGGTATTGAGGGTATGATTGACTGATCCGAGGGGGTAAGAAATGAAGTTGGCAGTGCGGCATGAGTTGGCGCGCCCCTCAAGCGATTGCGTTCTGTGCCGGGCTCCATTTTCAAGCAGGTAGTCGTAAAGCCCTCCGTTCCGAACCTACTTGGTGATTTGATGCAGGATTGGCGGGTGGGCTGGAGACACTACTGAGAGCGGGATTCGGACCCGTCGTAGCGCTCAATCTCACCATTCGCTAGCGGTAAGTCTCCATTGACGGTCACGCCCACCCATCGTCCAGCCACACCGCTTCTCGCCCGCGTTGACACGTCCGCGGTGGGGGCACTTGACTCAATGCCCGTCATCCGCACCGCGAACCCTCAGTAACATGGAAAGACTCGTTGACGCATTAGGAAAGCGCCAACCTAGTGCTGTTCGTCTCTCTTGGAGATCCGCATGAAGGTCCTCTCGTGGAACGTTAACTTTCGCCCGCCCGTCGATCAAGCCGGCGATCGCACGGCGAAGATCAAATCCAAGCAACCGGATATCGTCACCTTGCAGGAAGTCAAGGTTGGGTTTTCCGACGACTGGGCCGCTCGCCTCTGTGAGATTGGCCTTCGCCACCAATACTGGAGCGGCAAGGATATCTGGAGCGGCAGGGACATCCCGGTCACGCGGTACCAGTGCCTCATTGCGAGTCACTGGGAACTGAGACCCGACGATATCCGCTGGCGAAGCGAAGCCCCGTACCCGGAGTTGCTGGGGTGGGCTACAGCCAAGGTGCCTGAAAAGGGAGATATCGACGTGTTCACTGTGCACATTCCCAACGGTGTCGGAAATGGCTGGAAGAAGATCGACACCTTTCACGTCCTGGCAGCGGCGCTTCACGGGGCGAGCGACTCGCCGCGAATTCTGACCGGCGACTTCAACGAGCCGGAGCTGTTCCTAAGATCGGGTCAGATCGTGACGTTTGGAGAGAAGGTTTACGAGGACGGAGAAACGTCCACGCGCCACTGGCGTGACCCGTTGAGCGCCTCGCGCCCGCCTATTGAGTGGAGAGACGGCGTCCTTGCGGTCCTCGGAGGCGCGTCACAGCACGGTCTGCGGGACGCCTATCGTGCCTGTAACAACTTCGAGAAGCCCAGCCCTGTCACGCACTGCACCACCCGCGGAAACCCGAGATGTTTCGACCATGCCTTTGTCTCAAGGCATTTCAAAGTCCTGAAATGCAACTACTACCATAAGTGGCGCAAGAAGGGATTGAGCGATCACTCGCCCATGTGGGCAAGGCTCGGCCTTCAATCGGATCAATCGGAATGGAAACAATGGTCGGACGAGTGCTCCTGACCGCAATGCGAGCCAGGAGGAAACCAGCACCACGCATTCCCCTGCACCGTAGCCCTTGCGGACCGTGAGGGGTTGCCTTCGACGCGATGGACAGCCTCGGCCCTCCAGACGAATTTCAATAGGCTCGCCCGCGGGCGCCCTTATCGACGCTTCGAGCGCCACCTCATGGGAGTGTTCGCAAAGCTCGAGGAATAGCATGGATCGGCCCACCCATTGTCTTAGAGGATTTCCACATTCCAACCTTAGGCGCAGAAGCAACCGTGGATGAGGCTGTTCGCCCTCGCTTAGGTGAAACCGGACAAGAAGACCACGCGAGCCTGGAACGAGGTTTGAGTCGCGCTCTCCTAGAGCGACGAATGGCGGTCAGGACACCCCCGGCACCCTCTTCGGCCCCTAGGGCCCCGGAGTGCCTTCCAGCAAGGAAAGATTCCGGGAGCTAGCTCGCCAAAAGGACCGGCTGCGCAAGCGAGGGGCGTTTTCGGGAGCGCGCTCACGTCCCGCCGGCCGTTCGCCGCCGTCGCTAGTGGGGAGACTCTTGGCGAATAGTTGGTTTGAGGATTCTATGGGACCTCTGAGCGGGAAACTTGGGACCTTGGCGGGACCCTTTCTTTGGCAGCTCCGCTTGAGGAGGTCTGGCGAACTCCTGTAGGTCGCAGAGGCATTCCACGATCGAAGATAGGGGATCCTAGACCGCTCTACAGTGTGCATTGGGGCACCCTAGGCGGTGTCACGGCAGGGCGTCGTGGTGAGCTAGTTCCCGACCGATAGGCCACGATGCGGAGACTTGACTTCTACGGACCGCGTGCCACTAGGGCCGTGGACAGCTAGCCGCCCTCACCAAGGCCGAGTTGCTGCTCGACATGCCGGGCCGGGCAGCCATGTGTCGATAAGAGTTCAGCGGACTGGGCGGACAGTTTGCGACAGAGTGGAAACGACGGATCATTCGGATGCGTACCGCAGTTCTGCGTCGACCTGAGACTGGCCCATCCTCTACCTTGTCGTTGGATCCCCCTTTCAGCCCAACCCGGAAGCGAGGTTTGAATCTACCGGGGCCCGTCATACAGGCGGTTCGGGGCATACGGCTCGCTTGTACAATGGGATACCCGTGACGGTCGCGGAACCCACTGAAGTTGCGCTTCCGAGGCCAGCTTCCGGACGAGTGGCCCGGGCCTTTGCGCGATCCGAATCGGAAGGCAGCCGCGCTCTGATCGCATACCTGACAGCCGGCGATCCCTCGCCGGACCGTACTGTGTCGCTCATCCGCGCCCTGGAGCGGGGAGGCACGGACATTCTGGAATTGGGGGTCCCGTTCTCCGATCCGATCGCGGACGGGCCGGTGATCCAGCGGGCCAGCGAGCGCGCTCTCAAGTCCGGGACCAGCGTCAAGGATGTCCTTCGCATCGTCCGCTCGCTTCGCCAGACCTCGGACATCCCGGTGATTGTATTCAGTTACTTGAATCCGATCCTCCGCTACGGTTTCCGGAAGTTCGCCGCAGACGCCGCAGACGCCGGTGTCGACGGCGCCCTTCTGACCGATCTGAACGTCGAGGAAGCAGGAATGTACGTTTCGGAGATGCGGACTAGGGGGCTCGATTGCGTATTTCTCGTTACGCAAACCACCCCGACCGCGCGCATCGCGCGTATCGTCCGCTACTGCAGCGGCTTCGTCTACGTCGTCTCCCGGGCCGGGGTCACGGGTGTCCGTACCAGCCTCGCCGGCACAGCGCTGCCCCTTCTGGACCGAACGCGGCACCTAACGCGGCTTCCATTGGCGCTCGGGTTCGGTCTTTCCAGTCGGGAGCACATGCAGGGCGTTGCTCCCCACGCTGAGGGTGCCGTCGTCGGTAGCGCCGTCGTGCGCCTGATCGAAGAGTGCTCGACGGCCCCCGATCTCGAGTCGCGGCTCGAGGGCCTGGCGGCTGACTTGAAGAGGGGCCTGACATTCCCGGGAGCTATCCGGACAGCGAGCACGGTGCAGTGATGCAGAGTTTGAGCGAATGGCGGGACGCCATCGACCGGGTCGACCGGGAAGTCGTCTCCCTGCTGAATCGCAGGGCCGAGATCGTCCTGGGTCTGCTGCCCCTGAAGAAGGAGCTTGGAAAGGATGTCTACGAGCCCGGCCGCGAGGAAATGGTCATGGACAACATCGGTGCCTCGAACGACGGGCCGCTCTCGGACGAGGCGCTCGAGCGCATCTACCAGGCTCTGATCCGGGAAATGAGGGCCTTGCAAGCGGAGCGGTTCGACTAGGTCCGTGCGATCGATCGAGACGGTTTGCGTCGTCGGCGTCGGCCTGATCGGGGGCTCGTTCGCCCTTGCCCTGCGACGAATCGGCTTCGGCGGGCGGATCCTCGGGGTCAGTTCACGTGCGACGCTCGCCGCTGCGCTCGACCGCGGCGTTATCGACGAAGGCTGTTCCCTCGAGGAGGCGATTCCCAGGTCGGATCTGGTGTACCTGGCTCAGCCCGTCTTGCGAATCGCGGCCGAACTCGACCGCGTGCGGGACTTGGCACCGGACCACGCCTTGGTGACGGACGCCGGGAGCACGAAGAGGGTGATCGTCGATCGGGCGAGGGACCTGTTCCAGGGCGGGCCGGACTTCCTGGGAGGGCATCCCATGGCCGGCAAAGAGGGGCGCGGCGTCGAAATCGCTGATGCCGGCCTGTTCCGCGGGGCTCTCTACGCGCTCGTGCCCACGGCCGCTGAGCTGCCCGGGTCGCCGGTCGCGCGGGAGTTTGTCGACGTAATCCGGAACATCGGATGCCGCGTGAAGGTGATGGGAGCCGAGGAACACGACCGCGTCGTGGCTTGGACGTCGCACCTGCCCCAGCTCGTCGCGACCGCGCTGGCGGCCGCCATCGGGGACCACTTGGCCGAATCTGCAGATCTCGAGGTGGCTGGAGACGGGCTGCGGGACATGACCCGGTTGGCCGCAAGCCCGCACGATGTCTGGTCCTCGATCCTCGAAACGAACCGGGGTTCGATCGACGAAGCCCTGGGGGCCTTCGTCAGCGAAGTCGAGGCGCTGCGGGCCTCAATCCGGCAGGACGGTGCCGAACCGCATTTCCGGCGGGGCAATGCGCTGCGGTCGCGCATGGAATCGAGCTAGGAACCCGCGGGACACGCTGTCCTCGGCCATGCAACGGCAACGGGAGCGGGCAGGCGGTCGCTACGCGGCGACCGGCACGGGCAGCTTGGGGGCCGTCCGCCACAGCCTCTCTAGATCGTAGTAGTACCGCTTCTCCTTGATGAAGACGTGGACGACGAAGTCTCCGTAGTCGAGCAGCACCCATTCCGCGTGCTGGAATCCCTCGACGCTGAATGGACGTCGTCCGGCTGCCTTCAGGTCCGCTTGGACGGCCTCCGCGATGGCCTGGACCTGGCGCGAGTTCGTGCCGTGGCAGATGACGAATTGCTCGGTGAACGTGCTGACCTTGCCGATGTCCAGCACTGTCAGGTCGATAGCTTTGCGTTCGATGGCCGCTTGTACGGCAATTTCCCAGCTTTCCATGCGGTCGATTCGGCTTGGTCGGGCTACGGCCTCCGAACTACATTCTAGAGCAATTCCTGTCAGCGGCCGAGGCCCCGATACAATGACCCCGTATGGGGTTCCGCTGCTGGGTTGCGGTGGCCGGTCTGGCATTGGCCCTGGGGCCGGCCACGCTGGCCCAGGACGACGCAGAACTCCAGCGCGTGCGGGATCTTGTCCGAGCGGGCGCGCTCCCTCGCAACGCCTTGGCCGACGCCGAGAGCGAACTCCTCGAGCGCAGGTACCGCGCGACGCTCGACCGTACGTTGCTCAGCGAGACGCTTGAGCCCAGCGAAATCCAGGTCATGCTGGACGCCGCCAGGGGTCTGGAGCGGATTGTCCAGGAGCGTTTCGATCTCGTCTTCGCGCGAGTCGAGGCCGGTGCGACTCCCGCCAAGCAGCTTCAGGAAGCCCGGGACAGACTGAATGCGGCGCGGCGCCAGAGCGAGCTGGCCCGCACCCGCGCCGGGCTGGTCCGCCAGGTGAAGCGCATGGCGGCTGCGGAATCGTACCTGGAAGAGCTGGAAGGCGAAGAGGAGACTTACCGCTTCTACGGGTTCGAGGATTGGGAGCAGGAACTGCTGTATGAGATCGGCGACATGTACCGGGACGCCTTCGGCACGGACCCTCCGGTCAGCGCCGAAGGTGATACGCTGCTGCACCGGTCAATGGGCCTGGACCACACGGGCCGGATCGATGTTGCCGTCCATCCGGACTCGGACGAGGGGATGTTCCTCACTTACCTGCTGGAGAGCTTCGGGATTCCCTACATCGCTTTTCGCACCGCCGTTCCCGGCCAGTCAACGGGTCCGCACATCCACGTCGGGCCGCCCAGCGAGCGGATCGAGCCCTACGAGCCCTGACTCCCCGCGTCTAGGGCCTGCCGCTTGTATAATCGGATTTCATGCCGAGAGGGTACATCCCGATCCTGATCTTCATCGGCGTCGCCGCGGCGTTCCCGATTCTGACGCTGATCGTCGCTAAGCTGATCCGTCCCAGCGCTCCCGGAAAGACGAAGCTGGAAGCGTACGAGTGCGGCATCGAGGCCCAGGACGAAACGCGCGGACGCTACTCCATTCGCTTCTATCTCGTCGCCATCCTCTTCGTCATCTTCGATGTGGAGACGATCTTCCTGCTACCGTGGGCGATCCGCTACGACTCACTCGGACTCTTCGGCCTCGTGGAAATGCTGGTGTTCCTTGCGATTCTGATCGCCGGCTACCTCTGGCTGTTCCGCCAGCGCGCCCTGAAATGGGCATGACCGCGCGTCACTGAGGCTCGGCTGCGCTTTCAGATCCGGTTCAGGAAAATCGGCAACCTGGCCTTGGCGCCATACTTGGGCAGGTAGCGCTCGGTGTCGTACATGGTTTCCACGTCCACGACCCGGGACTTGCCGCCCTTCCCCGGAATATCCGCGTCGACATAGCAGCCGTTCTGGATCGCCACCATCCGGCCCGATGCCCCGTCGACGATGCACTCCACCGCAATGGAGGCGAAGGTGATCGCCGCCAGCCTGTCGATGAAGTCGGGAGGGCCGCCTCGCAGGTCGTATGTCAGGTCGCTGACGACCGTCTCCTCCCTGAGGCGCTTCTTCACCTCTTGGCTGAGCGACTCGCCTATGCTCATCTTCTTGCGGTGGCCGTATGCGTCCGGTTCACCGTACTGCTGGACGGTGTGACCCTTCCAGGTCGCTCCCTCCGACAGCACGACCAGGGCGTAGTTGCTGGGGTTGGTGCGCTTCTCCTCTTGGATGAGCCTCAGGAGCTTCTCTAGGTCGAACACGTACTCCGGGATGCAGCAGTGGATCCCGGTGACATAGGCCGTGTACAGCGCAGTGAAGCCGGCATCCCGGCCGAAGACGCGGAAGATGCCCACCCGTTCGTGGGAGCCCACGGTCGTCCGCTGCCGGCTGATGTTGTCAACGGCCCGGGTGATGGCTGTCGAGAACCCGATGCAGTACTCCGTGTTCGGCACGTCATTGTCCATCGTCTTCGGAATGCAGATCACTGGGAAACCCTCGTCGTGCAGCCTTCGTGCGTAGCTCAGCGTGTCGTCTCCGCCGATCGCGATCAGGTGGTCGACGCCGAGCTTCTCAAGGTTCTCGACGACCACCGGAGTGAGGTCGAGGATGCCGGGCCTGACTTCCTTGAAGGAGCCCACCCGGTGCCGTAGGAACTCTGGGATGTCGTCCGCCTTCATGTGTGAGGGCCGGGTGCGGGTCGAATGCAGGAAGGTACCCCCGCTACGGTCGACGGTCCTCGTGTTCAGGCGGTTGAGCGGGAGTATGTATTCCGGGTCGGACCCTTGGACCGCGTGGACGTGGGTCAGCCCTTTCCAGCCGCGGCGGATGCCGAGCACCTCGATGTTCCGGTCCACGCAGTTGTGCACCGCAGCCTTGATGACCGAGTTCAGGCCGGGTACGTCGCCGCCGCCGGTCAGGATTCCGATTCGTTTCGCAGTCATCACAAGGACAATCCTCCCAACTGTGTGTCGTTTCTCGTTGAGTCCAAGCGCTGCAGGACTATCCTGCATGTGCGGCCGGCGCTTCGACCTGCGTGGCTGCGAAGGGTTGATCCAGCGTTTCGGTTTCCCATCCGAGATAGTTGATGTAGAGCAGGACCAGTTCCTCGGGGAAGCGCTTGACGAATTCCTCGTACACCTTTTCTGGCCACCCCGAAACTAGCAGCTCGGCGTTTTCGGAGTCCTTCGAAAAGAAACCGTTACCGTCGTGCTCGATACCCAGGAAGTCCAGTACGCCGACCACCAAAGGAATGTTCGAGACCAGGATCCCTTGGGAGAGGTCGCGGGACAGGCCGATGTCCCCTTCGGTAATGCGCTTCCACAGCTTCGGGGCTGCGGCGCGAAGCTTCTGGCGGTTCAAGGTATGCAGCCTCGACCGGATCTTCACGGCCTCGTAGACGCCGAACGTCCGCAGTGCACCGATCGAGATCGTCCGGACGAGCCGAACACAACGTTCCTGGCCGAGCGCCGCATACACGTCGACCAAGTCCATCACCCGGAGAATACCATAGGGCTATTTCAAGGCTTCGAGTTCGAACACGAGGGCCTTGCCGCGGACCAGGAAGCAAAGGTAGTACTCCCAGAACTTGCGGAATGCGCGCGACCGGTTCACCGCGAACTCGAATCCGAGCAGCCTCCAGAACCGCAGCAGCTTCACTTCGAGGCGCACCTGCCGGAACCGGCACTCGGAGTAGTAGTCGAAGCCTCCGGCCTCGGTGAAGTAACGGAACGAGAACGAGTTCAGGTGCCACCGATGGGTCGGATCGGCGAACGAACTCGCGTCCGAGTAGTGGGGGGTCTCGATCAGGAGGCGGCCTCCCGGACAGAGTACCCGGTGCGCCTCCTCGATGGTAGCGACGACGTTCGCCACATGCTCGATGACGTGGATCAGGAAGACTGTCCGGAACGAGTCATCCCGGAAGGGGAGCCCTCCAGTGTCGATATCGCTCACCACGTCGGCGGCAGTGCGCGGGTTACGGTCGAGTCCGATCGTCCCGGGCCGCTTGTTCAGACCGCAGCCGACATCCAGGGCGGGCGCTTCGGTGGCCAAGCGAACGATTGTAGCCGGACAGCCGCCCGCCTCCTAGTGGTCCGCGATTCCCCCGTCCGGGAACCTTAGCTGCTGGCGGGTCACGGGCACGTACGGCCGACGCTCGCCGATCGTCTCGTCGAAGGTCACGCCGAGTCCCGGCCCGTCGGGAGGTAGGGCGAAGCCCTCCTCGTAGCGCGGTCCGCCCCCAAGGAAGAAATCGTCCCAGAACGGATCCCGTCGCCCCGACGAGATCTCTTGGATGGCGAAGTTCGGGGTCGAGAAGTCGACGTGCAGCGACGCCATGGTCGAGACTTCGCTTTGAGGATTGTGCGGGCAGAGCTCGATACGGTTGGCCTCGGCAATGGCGGCGATCTTCTTCATCTCCAGGATCCCGCCGCAATGCACGACGTCCGGCTGGATGTAGTCGACCAGGTGCCGGTGGCAGATCTGGGAGAAGCCGTACTTGGTGAAGAGCCGCTCCCCCGTTGCCAGTGGAATCGTCGTCATGGCCCGCAGGCGGGCCAGCTCCTCCAAGTCCTCGATCTGCGTCGCTTCCTCGACGAAGTAGGGGCTGAGCGGCTCGGCCTGCCGGCAGAAGGAACTTGCCATGGTCGGCGTCGCCTTGCCGTGGACGTCGATGCAGATCGCGAACGTCTCGCCGACGGCCTCGCGGACTGCCCGGAGGTTGGCGATGCCCTCGCTGACCGATCTCACCGGCTCGATCACGTCGTCATGGGTCGTGAGGAAGCCGCCCTTGCCGGCGGTCCAGCCTGCTTCACGGGCCGCCAGCCATCGTTCCGCGTAGGCTTGGGGCGTCGGACCGCCGCCCGGGTGCACGTACATCTGGACCCTCTCCCGCGCCTTGCCGCCGATGAGCTGGTAGATCGGCCGTCCAACCGCCTGTCCGAGAATGTCCCAGAGCGCGATCTCGACCGCGCTGATTGCCGAATTGAGGATTGGCCCGCCCCGCCAGCGCGGCCAGCGGTACATCGCCTGCCAGTGCATTTCGATGTCCGTGGGATCGCGGCCGACCAGATACCGATGGTGCTCGTCGATGGCCGCCTTCATCGTAGCGGCCTTCGACGTGACGGATCCTTCGCCGACACCGGTGATGCCCTGGTTGGTATAGACCTTGCAGAACACATAGTTCTTGCTGGCTGAGTGGTTGATGATCCACGACTTCAAGTCGGTGACCCTCAGGTTCAGGGAGCGGGCCTTCTCCTGGGCCTGGGCGAGCGCGGTTCCTCGTCCGAGGATGCCGCTGAGCAAGCCCAGCGCCGTACCGGCGGGAATCCTGAGCAAGTCTCTGCGCGCGAGTCGACTTGGACGGAACGGACGATTCGTGAGGGGCATGGTCGTGGATCAGTGTACTGCGAGCAAGTGCCAGCGGACCCGAACCAGCGGGTCTCCAGCGACCGACTAGGTCGTATGATGGGGCGGCTGGGACAACCATGGGTACAGGACTGACAGTTGGCAGTGTTACGGAGTACCAGGAATCCGGTTTCCTTTTTCCGATTGATGTGCTGGAGCCGAAGGAGGCGGAGAGCCGCCTCGCTGAATTCGAGGTTGTGGCCGCCGCGCTGGGAGGGTCGCCGAAGGCCGTCCAACTGACGCAGATCCACCGGTACTACCGCTGGGCGTGGGATCTGGGCTTCCACCCCCGCGTGCTGGACGCCGTGGAGTCCGTGCTTGGGCCGGACATCCTGCTTTGGTCCGCGCAAGTGTTCCCCAAGCGCGCTCGGGATCCGGGCTATATCACCATGCACCAGGACGGCACCTACTGGGGACTGGACGGGGGCGAGGTGACAACAGCTTGGATCGCCCTCACCGACAGCACTAAGCAGAACGGCTGCATGCGTCTCCTGCCCGGCTCGCACCGCCAGCCGATCCTGCCTCATCAAGACACTCACGCCCGGGACAACCTCCTGACGCGCGGCCAGAGGGTCTTGGCCGAGTACGACGAGCGGGAGGTGGTGGACGTCGAGCTGCGACAGGGGCAGATGTCGCTCCATCATGTCCGGGCGATCCATGGGTCCCGAGCCAACACCTCGAATCGCCCGCGGGTCGGCATTGCGATCCGTTACATGACGCCGGAAGTGAGGCCGTTGCGGAAGGGCCAAACCGCCGTGCTGGTGAGGGGCATCGATCGGTCCCGGCACTGGGAACTGGCGGAAGGCCCCCCCGAATACCCTTCCACTGAGAGTGCCGTGGAGGCGCACCAGGCCGCCGCTACCCGATTCGTGGCGGACCTGACCCGGGACTAAGCGGGACCCGCCCGCGGATTGGAACCGATGCACTGGACGGGGTGGCTCCTCGCTCTCAGCATCAACGCTGCGATTGTCCTGACGGGGTGGTTGCGGTCGCAACGACCGCGCACCACCGCCGATTGGCAGTTGGCGGCACGCAGGCTTGCGTGGCCCGCTGTCGGTCTCTCGCTGTTCGCGACGGCCGTGGATAGCGGGGACTTCGTAGCGGTGGTCGGCGGGGCCTATCAATACGGAATCGCCTATCTCTCGACCTGGTGGCTGGGAATCCCAATCGGATGGCTCTTCGCGACCAGCTTGATCCTGGTGCCCATCTACCGCGCGGGGTTCTTCACGAATGCCGAGTACCTCGAGGCCCGCTTCGGTCCGGCCATGCGGCTGTTTGGCGCTCTCGTGCAGATCCAGCAGAGGACTCACGTGATGGGGAACATGGCGTTCTCCCTGTACCTCCTGCTCGGCGCGCTCACGGGCTGGGGCTCTGACGCCTGGTGGCTGGTCGTGGCGCTGGCGGTGCTTGCGGCCCTGTACACCGCCAGCGGCGGCCTGCGGGCGGTGGTTGCCACCGACTCGCTCCAGACGGTGATGATCGCCGTGGCCTCGGGCCTGCTCTGGTGGGTTGCCTGGACCAGTATCGGAGGGTGGGAATCGCTTCGGCAGCGGTTGGCCACGATCGATCCGGGACTCGCTTTTCGCATGCTGAGCTACGAGGGGCCGGCCGGGCCTGGGGAGCCGCTCGCGCTCGTGCTGTTCGGGTGGATCGCGGTGCACGTCGCGTATTGCATCGTGAACCACTCCCAGTCGATGCGCCTCCTCGGAGCCAGGAGCGAGTGGGACATGCGGGCCGCCGCGGCCCTCGCGTCCGTCGCGATCGTCGGGGTCATGTGGTGCAACGTGTCGCTCGGGATCGTCGGACGAGCGCTGTATCCCGGCCTCGACCGCGTGGACGACACGTTTCCGCGCATTCTCATGGACAGCGTGGACGGCTGGATGGCCGGTATCGTCCTCGCTGGCGTGCTCGCGGCCTGCCTGTCGACCTACGACTCGATCGGCTCCGCCCTCGGCGCGGTCTTCACGCGGGATGTCTTCTGCCGATTCCTCGCGCCGAACGCAGGAGAGCGTATGATTCTCGCCGCGACCCGGGTCGCGGCCGTGGCCTGTATCGGGCTCTCTTTCCTGTACCTTCCCTTTGTCGGCCAGGGGATGGTCGCGTTCTACCTGCGCCTGTCCAGTGTCGCTGTCGTTCCGCTGGCGACCGTATTCGCAGTCGGCGCGCTCACGCGCGCGCGGCGGGACTCCGGGCTCATCGGCATGATTGCGGGCCTGGCTTGCGGACTAGCGTCCATGCTGGGCGATCGGTTCGGGTGGGGTCTGCCCGGATGGGCGACCAGCGTGTGGTGGAGCTATCTGTGGGCCGTCCTCGTCACGGCCGCTGCGATGGGCGCTTGGTCGTTCCTGCGCAAGACGGAGTCTCCGGCTGCCCTGAAGGGCCTGACCGTCGGGAGCTGCCGGCGCGGGGAGCGATACGAAGGGGCGGGGTTCGGGTGGCTCGAGCGGTCCCGCGTTGAAATGGCTTCCAAGGCCGCCGTTGCCCGACCGGGTCCGAAGCGAGTGCGGCCCGAGCGGGCCACCATGGTGCTGATCGGCCTGATGGCGGCGGTCTTCCTGCTCGCATTCCGGTGAGAGTGGAGAGCACGCGATTCCCGGCGAAGCGGATCTGGAGGGCCGCGCCGGGTCCGAGGCCTGCGCAAACGTCGCAGTCCTTGGGCGGGATAGGACGGCGGCCAGCCTATGTGCGAATCCGCTTGGGAGCCGCTAGGAGCTGGGCTATACTTTTTGCTTATGGCCGGCCAGACGGTGGTCCGCGTGCCGGCCTCCAGCGCCAATCTGGGTCCGGGATTCGACACTCTGGGTCTCGCGGTGGGGATTTACCTTACCTGCCAGTTCCAGGCGGCCCCTCAGACCACTATCGTGGCCTCGGGCCGCGACGCGGACCTGATCCCCCTCGGGCCGGAAAATCTGATTCTTCAGACCGCCCGGCAGGTAGCTGGCGCGCAGGCTCGCAAACTCCCCCCGGTCGAGCTGCACATCGAGAACGACATTCCCGTCGGCAAGGGACTCGGGTCGAGTGCGGCTGCTCTTGTAGCGGGAGTGGTCCTGGCGGACCGCGTCCTCGGCCTGGGGTGGCACGAGCATCGCCTTCTGGACGAAGCCGCCCGCATCGAGGGGCATCCAGACAACGTGTCCGCTGCCGTGCTCGGCTCGGTGACGACCGCCGCGATCGGCGACGATGGCGTGACCCGGGCCGTCCGGCTGGAAGTGCCGCGGGCCTTCTCGGTGGCCGTGGTCTGCCCGGGCTTCGAACTGAGCACGGCGCGCATGCGGGCCGTCCTGCCCACCCACTACTCGCGCGAGGACGCGGTCTTCAATCTCCAGCGTGCCACGCTTCTGGTCGCTGCCCTGCTGAAGGGAAACCGCGAAGCGTTCCCGGTTGCATTCGAGGACCGGTTGCACCAGCCGTACCGAGAGTCCTGCGTGCCCGGCCTGCGCGAGATCCTGAAGCTGCGTGTGTCCGGTCTGCTAGGATGCGCCCTGAGCGGGGCCGGGCCGGCCGTTTTGGTGTTCTACGAGACTGGGCGTGAAGAGGCGGTTGAAGCGGTCGAAAGCGAGTTCAGAAGGGCCGGCTACCCGAGCGAGGCCATGTTTCCGAACCTGGATCGCACGGGGCTGATCGTCCGGGACAAGGAAGTGGGCCGATGAGGTCGATGGACGAGACACGGGGCAGCATTTCGAGGCAAGGACTGCCCCCTGGAGACCCGGATTCTCCGCCCGACTCCCCGGCCCGGTTTCCGGACCGAGCCCACTACCGGATCGAAATCCCGAGCACCGAAGGGCCTGCGGCTCTCCGCGCCGTCTTGGACGCTGCCGACGCGCTCGATGTTCCCGTGCACAGGGTGAGCCAGGGGAGCGGCATCATGCTGCTCACCGATCAGGAAATCAGCGAGATGCATGAGCTGGGCGTAAGTCGCGGGATCGAGGTGAACCTCTTCGTGGGTCCGCGCGCGACCTTCGACATCGGGGCCCAGGCTTATTCCGCGGCCGGGAAGACTCTTGGCCTGAGCCTGAGGGGCGGCGACCAGCTCGTCTATGCCGTGGAGGATGCGCGTCGCGCCATCGAACTGGGCATTCGCAGCGTGCTCGTTTCGGATCTCGGCCTGCTGGCGGTCCTCGGCCGCATGAAGAGGCTCGGAGACATGCCGGAGGACCTTATTCTCAAGACGTCGGTGATGATGGCCCCGGCGAACCCGGCATCGGCGCGTGTGCTCGAGGATCTGGGCGCTTCAACGATCAATGTCCCTTCCGACCTGACACTGCCGCAGTTGGCGTCCATCCGCGATGCGATTGACGTGCCGATCGACCTGTACGTCGAGGCTCCCGACAACATCGGCGGCTTCATCCGGTACTACGAGGTGCCCGAGTTCATTCGCGCGGCTGCTCCGCTCTACGTAAAGCTGGGTCTGCGCAACGCCCCTGACATCTATCCCAGCGGTTCGCACATCGAGTGCACGGCGGTGAGCCTTTCCAGGGAACGGGTCCGTCGCGCGCGCCTCGTCTTGGACACGATCATGCGGTACAACCCGGACCTGACGATCTCGCCAGTCGGAGGAGGCGAGGGGTAGGAGGCGCGGTCGGGATGCCGCCGGGATGGTCGGGTGACGACGAACTGTTCCGCCTTGTGCGGGCATCGCTGTTCTCCGCCGTGGTCGGTGACGTCATGGACCAGGCCGGCCTGCAGCGCCAGTTCCTGCCGCCGAAGATCCGGCCGATCGCTCCCGAGATGTGCCTCGTCGGCCGCGCCATGCCCGTTCTGGTCGAGGATCTTCCGTCTGGTGTCCAGCCCGATCCGCCGTTTGGCCTCATGCTGGAGGCCCTGGACGACCTGAAGGCCGATGAGGTCTACGTTTGCGGGGGCGGTTCGCCGCGCTACGCCCTCTGGGGGGAGTTGATGAGCACGCGAGCCCGCCTTCTGGGGGCCGCGGGGGCGGTCACCGACGGCTACTACCGGGATACCAAGGGCATCCTTGAGCTCGGCTTCCCAACATTCGGCTACGGGGCGTATGCCCAAGACCAGGGGACTCGCGGGCGGGTCGTCGATTTCCGGTCCCCGATCCGGATCGGACAGGTCCTGATCGAGCCTGGGGACATCGTGCTCGGCGACCGCGATGGGGTCTGCGTCGTCCCGCGACGGCACGAGGAGGAAGTGTTCGCGCGCGCATGGGAGAAGGTCCAGGGCGAGAACGTCGTCCGACGTGAGATCGAGCGCGGAATGCCGAGCCGGGAGGCCTTCGCCAAGTACGGCATCATGTGAAGCCCGTCAGAACCGGATTCCCACGACTTCGCCACTAACGTCGCCCTGTCCCCGAATCTTGCGATAGGCGATGGCGGCCACCCAGCCCCGTGAGTTGCATGGCAGCGTCTTGCCCCGGAACGGACGGTTGATCAGTTCCGGCGGCTCGTCCGGGTTCACGCGCAGGACGAGGCGCTGGTACGGCGAATGCAGGATCACCACCTTCTGCCCGTCCGAGCAGCGGACTCCCGCGATCCGGCCGTGCACAAGCCACGTTCCGTGAGGCGGCCAGATGCGCTTTCCTCCCGTCCGCGGCTGCCGGTAGGGGCGCTCCACCCACGCTGCGAGTTCTTCGGGAGGCGGGGATTGGATCCGAACCCGCGGGACAGCTGGTTCCATCGACGGTTCGCGCACGGCGCGCAGGGACTGCACGATCCGCCGCCGGATCTCCGACGCCTCCCGGTCCGCCCTCTCGCGCCACTCCGGAAATTGCAAGAGTGCTCGCAGGTCCCCGAAAGCTCTGCCCCAGTCCTCCTTGAGCATGCGCCCATGCACGACCGCTAGGTGATGGACTGGGATGTGCGGCATGCGGTCTCGGGCCACGAGGGCGTGCCGCAGCGCGTCCCCGGCCCGGGTGGGCGGGGAGGCTCCGGGGCGCATCAGCAATATGGCGTAGCGATACGCAGTGCGGACCCGCGTATCGCCGAGCCGGAGTGCCAAGCCGAAGTGGCGGGTGGCACGATCCAGTTGGCCCTGCACCAAACGCAGCGCGGCGTAGGCCGCCTGAACCCGAGCAACGCCCGGGAACGTGGCTTGGAGTTCGGCCAGTACTGGCTCCGCCAGGTCCGTCCTCTGTAGCGCGAGCCATACTTCCGCTTCCAGCAGCGGGATTTCCCACGAGGCGGCTGCCCGGGCTGCGGACCCGGCTTGTGTGGCCGACAGGGGCACCAACCAGTCGGGCTGCGGCTCGCGCCATTCCGCAAGGTGTCGTTCCAACTCGGCGGCGAGATCCTTACTGTCGGCTCCGGAGAGGATGCGGGCCGCGCGCTCGGGAGACAGCGCGGACGGCCCGGGCAACTGGCTCGCCAGCCAGTGCACCAGCAGCCAGGATTTCACTTGGAACAGCTCGTCGTGGGTGGCGGGGCTGTCCCGTTCCGCGTCGATCACTTCGGACCAGCCGGTCCAAGGCACCCCATCCAGCATCGCCGCCAAGCCGCCCACCGTGCTCGCGCCTGAGCGAGGCTCCGTGCGGCGCGCGAGGTAGATGGCCCTGCCTTCGCTGAACCATGGCGGCCAGCCCGGCGGGTCCAGTTGGTGGGCGTATTCATGCGCCAGCGTCACTCTCGGCCCGGGCACTTCTAGCCACGGCACGACGGAGTAGTCCCGGTCGAGGCCCCGGACCGTGATGCCCCTGGTCCGGGAGGTCGGCGGATCCCTTAGCAGGGCGTGCAGGTCCGTCCGGCCGGGGACTAGGAGCACTTCGAGCCGGCCGTCGGCCCGCCGTGGGTAGCCCAGGCCCGCGAGGTGGAAACCGCGCCGAATCGCCTCGAGGTCCGCGGCGGCGGTCGCAACGGCCGTCGCGTCCAGGCCCTGCCCGTCACGGGCGATCACTCGGAAGTGCGCTGTCTCCGCGACCCATCCGTTCCCGGCGTGCAAGGCCGGCATGAGCAGCGCCGCGCACGCTGCCGACCGCGAGATCGCGGTGCCGGGCGGCGTCCGTCGATTGATTCGGTGCATGGCTCGCGGGAGTCGCAAGAACGGTACGCTCGGCCCGCGTGTATTCCGAGAATACAGCCTCTCGCGGAGCGCACGAAATCGGCGTTCCGGGCCTCGATTCTTGATATGCTTGACACCATGAAGGGTGCTTCATTCCTGCTTGTTTCTGTATTGGCCGTGTCGATACCGGCGAATGCGGAGCCGAGCCTGAAAGCCACCCGAGATTCCCAAGCCGAGCAGAACCGGCTCGCTGACGCCGACCACCTCTCGCGGATGCAGGACAAGGAGATGCTGAATCGGTGGGCGCGCCTGCAACTCCTGCTGCCGGTCAAGGAGAAGACCCCAGACTACTACCTCCATGCGATACCGTCCGATTACCGCTATCTCCGACCTTGGGCTCACCTCTTCTTGCAACGGATCAGCAGCCAGTTCCGCGCGCGATTCGGCCGCCCGATGCGAGTGACCAGCTTGGTGCGTACCGTTGGCTACCAGAGGTCGTTGTCCCGGCGGAACGGCAACGCCGCCCCTTCGACCGGGCCGAAGGCTTCGGCCCATCTCACCGGCGCCTGCCTGGACCTTTCCAAGAAGGGCATGACTCGCCAACAGCAGTCGTGGGTCCGGAATGTCCTCAGCCAATTGCGCCAAAAGGGCTATCTGTACGCGATCGAGGAGTTCCAGCAGCCGACGTTCCATATTCTGGTCCACCGCCGCTACGAGGACTACGTGGCGCAGCGCATCGCCGCTGCGAACAAGTAGCGGCCGCTCCACGTCGCCGGATGCCCCGTACGGCCCGACGAGCGCCAGACGATACCGGAGTCCAGTTGCGGCTAGACCTCGAGACCCCGGAGCAGGTATTTCAGCGTGTCTTCCGGGAACTGAAGCTGCGTGCGAATGGCCCCGAGTTCGACCTGCGGTTCCGGCCGTACGCCAACCTGCGATCGACCGTCCGCTTCGATACCCGTTCCGGACGGATGAAGGTGGATCTCAGCGACCAGCTCATCGAGGCCCCGCCCGAGGTACTGGACGCGCACGCCAGGATCCTGCTCTGCAAGCTGTACAAGAAGCGGGTGCCTGTGTCCGCCATCGAAACCTACCGCCGCTGGACCGCCAGTCCGGAGATTCAGCGCCGGATGCATGCGAACCGACGGAAACGGGGCCGCAAGCACATGCTCCCGCCTGCAGGGAAAGTGCATGACCTGGATGCATTGTTCGATCGCCTCAACGAGAGGCATTTTGCGGCGGATCTGCGGAAGCCCGCCCTGGGATGGAGCCAACATTCGTCCCGTCGGCGTCTGGGACACTACGATCCCGCCCATGACGCGATCGTCATAAGCCAGATCTTCGACCGGCCGGAGGTGCCAGCGCTCGCTCTCGAGTACGTTCTGTTTCACGAAATGCTCCACCTCAAGCATCCAATACGGCTCGGGGAAACGCGCCGCTGCGTGCACACTCCTGAATTCCTCGCCGAGGAACGCCGCTTCCCGGGCTACGAAACTGCCCGGTCCATGCTGGAATCCCTGTAAGCCCCGGCTAGCGCTTGCCCCGAAGCCGGGAGTGCGCCTATGGCAGAATGATTCCGCCATGCAGTCGTCCCGACCGACCCGAAGGATCTTCATGGGAGGGGGCATGGCCGCTTCGGCCGCCCGGCTCGCAGCGGCCAGCGACCGCGTCAGAGTCGGCATCATCGGCGTCGGGAACATCGGCACACGGCACCTGCAACGGCGCCTGCTGCCGATGATGCGGGAGGACGGCATTCTCGATGTCGTCGCGGCGAGTGACATCTACGACCGAGCCAAGTTCCGGGCCCGGGAGATGATCGGCCTTGCGGAACGGGACGTCCACCACGCCTATGAGGACCTGCTGACCCGGGACGACGTGGACGCTGTCGTGATCGCCACTCCCGACCACTGGCACGCCAGGATGGCCATCGACGCGATGCGGGCCGGCAAGGACGTCTACCTGGAGAAGCCGATGTCGCGGACGATCCCAGAGGCCCGGGCGATAGCGGAGGCCGCCCGTGACACCGGCAGGATCCTGCAGGTCGGGAGCCAGTGGGTCTCGGATCCGGCTTACTCAAGGGCCCGCGAGATGGTTCGCGACGGGCTGACCGGCCCGGTAGTCATGGCCCAGTCCAGCTATTCTTCCAATCACCCCGACGGCGTCTGGCAATACTACGTCGACGAGGAGGCGAACCCCGATACGGTGGACTGGAAGCGTTTCCTAGGCGATGCACCGGACCAGCCGTTCAGCGGGGAGCGCTTCTTCCGATGGCGCAAGTACTGGGACTTTTCTGGCGGGATCGGCACGGATTTCCTCTATCACCGGCTCAGCCCCCTGCTCCATGCCTTGGGCCCGCAGTTCCCCCATCGTGTCAGCGGACACGGCGGCATCTTCCTGTTCCGCAACCGCGAGGTTCCCGACACGTACTCGACCACCATCGAATACGGCGATATGGTGGTCAACCTAGTCGGGACTTGCGGCTCGCAGGCTTCGAACGTCCTTCACGGCCCGGCGATATTCGGCCAGAAGGCCGCGATTTCCATCGTGCCGGGATGGGTCGAAGCGCGTCCGGAAAGACCCTACGTTGACGAGTTCCGGCAGAAGACCGGGCAGGATCTAGTCCGTGTCGAGATTGACAACCGAGACCAGCAGAAGGCCCGGACTGCCCACATGCTGAACTTCATCCACAGCGTGAACTCGCGGCAGAAGCCGGTCTTCGACGCCCGTTTCGGTTACCAGGTGATGGTGGCTATCAAGCTCGGCGTCGACTCGTACCGCGCGGGTCGGCTGATGACGTTCGACCCGGAAACCGAGCGCGTGCTTGAGAAAGCACCCCCGCGACACCCAGGTTACGAAGGTGACGGCACCAACAGGCCGGACGCTCCCGCGGCCTACCAGAAGCGGCCGGCTGCCTGACCGCTTGCGCGTTGCTGCTCGCCGGCAAAAGGCCTACAGGGCCTTCTGCAGGGCCTCGCCGAAGGCCCCGACTTGCTTGTCGGACCCTTCCTTGCGGGTTTTCGGCGGACCTCCGGGGCGGCGGCGGTTGTTCCTGCGTTGCGCGGGCGGCCGCTCGCCTTTGGGGTGGGCCGCTTTGGCGCGTAGGAGCTTGCCGTCGATCGGAGCGCGATTGAAGCGTCGGATGATGGCGAGCATCTCCTCTTCGTTCGGGGCTTCGACGAAGGCGTAGCCCTTGGATTCCTGCGTTTCGAAGTCCCGGATGACTCGAACTGCGTCGCAGACGAGATCGCTGCTCTCGAGCCACGACTTAATGTCGTCGGCCGTGACCCATGTCGGCAGGTTGCCGAAAAAGATGTTGTGTCCCATATCGGGCAGAAGTCTTCCTGTCTGGCTGTGTGGTTGATCCCCAGTTGCGATCCCCGGGGTCGGGATGCGGTGCCCCCTCTGGCACCGCGATTCCAAGGATACCACAGGTGAGTTCTCGGCAGCTTCGGCGAGAATTCCGGTGATGCGGAGGCATGCGATCGGTCCGTGGTGTGCCGGAAACCGACCTCTAAGCCGGTAGGATGCTGATTTCCGTTTCGAAATGGGCAACAATTATGCGACGCATCCGCAATGCGGGAGCATTAAATTATCGGACAGCATATATAACTTTCGTATCATAATCATATGGAAAATCATGAAGTGTACTCGGTCAATCTCAAAAGACTGGCTGAGCGCACACGTATCGGCTACCAGCAACTCTACTTGGGACTGGTCCAGCGCAAGCGGGAATTGAAGTTCCGCGATGCCGCCGAGATCTCGGACGCCCTCGGCATTTCGCTTGAGGAACTCCGCAGTTGCATAGAGCAGGGAAGATTCGTCTCGGACAGCCGGCAGGATGGCTTGCTGGCCGGCGACCGCCGGAGCGTCCCCGCAGAGAAGGCGAGGTTCGAGGAGCGGTTCGTCTCCCGCAAGGCCGCGCCGACGCTCGAGCCTCCCAAAGGTCGATTGGGCGTCCTGCTCCCGGGCCTCGGGGCTGTTGCGACCACCTTGATCGGGGGTGTGGCTCTCGTCAATAGGAGCCTGGGCAAGCCGATCGGCTCGTTGACGCAGATGGGGCGCATCCGCTTGAGCAAGCGAACCGACAGGCGCAATCCGCTGATTCGGGAGATGCTGGAGCTGCAGGACATTGGCGATCTGGTATTCGGGGGGTGGGACATCCGAGACATCGATTGCTTTGACTCCGCTAGCGCTGCCGCTGTCATCGAACCGCCACTGCTCGCCGAGGTGGAAGAGGACCTTCGGGCCGTGCGGCCGATGCCGGCTGTCTTCGAACACCGTTTCGTGCCCCGCTTGGAGGGCTCTCACGTCAAGCCCGGAGCGAACAAGATGGCGCTCGCTGAAGCCCTCATTCGGGACATCGAGGACTTCAAGCGTGCCAACGGGCTGGAGCGGGTCGTGATGGTCTGGTGCGGATCAACCGAAATCCACCAGCGGCCCCTGGACGTACACGCTTCCCTGGAGTCGTTCGAGAGCGGGTTGCTCCAGAACGACCCGGAGATCGCTCCCTCCCAGATCTACGCCTATGCGGCGATCCGCTCCGGCGTTCCCTTTGCCAACGGCGCTCCCAATCTGACCGTCGATACTCCTGCCCTCCAGGAGCTTGCGATGCGGCACGCGGTCCCGATCTGCGGAAAGGACTTCAAGACCGGCCAGACATTCATGAAGACCCTCATTGCGCCGGGGCTCAAGACACGCCTGCTCGGCGTCGAGGGATGGTTCTCGACAAACATCCTCGGAAACCGCGACGGCATCGTGCTGGAGGAGCCTGAGTCCTTCCGGACCAAGGAAGAGAGCAAGCTGGGGGCGCTGGAGGTGATTCTCCAGCCTGATCAGTATCCCGACCTTTACAGCGAGTTCTCCCACATGGTTCGAATCAACTACTACCCGCCGCGCGGGGACAACAAAGAGGGCTGGGACAACATCGACCTGACGGGCTGGCTGGGGTACCCGATGCAGCTGAAGGTCAATTTCCTCTGCCGCGATTCGATTCTGGCCGCCCCGCTCGTGCTTGACTTGGCGCTGTTCCTCGATCTTGCGCAACGAGCCGGACTCAGCGGCATCCAGGAGTGGCTCTCCTTCTACTTCAAGTCCCCGATGGTGGCCCCGGACCTGTATCCCGAGCACGACATCTTCATCCAGCTGATGAAGTTGAAGAACACACTGCGCTGGATGGCCGGCGAACAGATGATCACGCACCTGGGCCTGGAATACTACGATTGAGCGCTCTGTCCGAGAGCCCCCGATCAGAGGCGGCCGAACCAGTCCTTGAGTACCTGGATCGCTGGCTTGCCCAGCGGGCGGTGTGACGCATCGAATGGGCCTCCTCGTCCGTCGCTTGGCCATTTCCACCAGAACATGCCCGCGGTGTTCGAGCCCTGGGCGAAGCGGGCCAGCCACGCCTCGTAGCACTGCGCCTGCAGGTCGGCATCCAGCGGGCTGCCGTTCTCCTCCCACGGCCTGGATGCTGCGGTGGCAAGGGCCGGGAAGCCGACCTCGGTGAACAGGACCGGCTTGCCCGAGCGGGCCTGGACCCGCGCGATGAGTTCCGAGGCTGCGGTCATCTCCGGCGAGTCGGGTTCAGGCAGCGATCGCCGCCCTGCGATGGGAAAGTAGAAGTTAACGCCTACGAAGTCGAGATCATCCCAGAAACCGAGTTCCGCGACTTCCGATCGCCAGTGCGCCGCATAGGTTAGCGGACCCCGGAACACGCGCCGAACGTCCCGGATGAGTCCCCTCCAGGCGTCTTCGTGAACACTGAGTCCGGCCAGCTCATTGCCGATCGAGAGGATGTCGATCCGGTGAATCTCAGCGAAACGAGCGTAGTGCAGAATCCAGCGCCTGTAGTCCTCGAACCACGCGGAGAACCGGTCCTTGCGGTCGAACGAGATCGAGCCGTGGAACCTGTCTCCTGCCCACAGGTGCGGCTTCAGCATCACCCTCAGACCAAGTTCCCGAGCCTGCCGAATCGACCGCGCGACCCGGACATCCGTCTCCAGGGTCCGGAACCGAATCGACGTTTCCTCGGGAGCTCGCGTGAAGGCGTACGGGACGAGAGCGACCGCATTGGCTCCGATCTCGCGAATCCGGCGGAGTTCCCGGTCAGCCGAGGCGCTGCCGTATCCCCTGGAGCCCCGGCCCTCGTGGGAGAACGAGATCCCCTTCCAGTAAGCGGTTTCGGGGGGCCGAGGAGGGGCGGGTTCGAATTCAGCCGGGCAAGGAGGAAGGCAGTCGTCGCACGAGGCGAGCGCCTCGGCCAGGCGGTTTCCGTACAGTTGCTTCACGACCGGTATTCCGCTTCGTTCGACCGCGTTCTCCACCCAGGCGCCGCCAGCGGCGGCCCGCACGAGCCGGGACAGGTATCGCCCGTCCGTCGCGAAGACAGATTGAGGTGAGTGGTGCGATTCCTCGCAAGCGATTCTCGCGGCCGCCGCCTGCAGGCTCTCGTCGAAGAACTCGCCAACCGCGTACCGAGCGATCGCACGGGCCATCGTCGCGGACGCCGGCTCCCCCCAGGCCCGCCGCATTGCCAGAAGTGGCTCGATCTCCCGATTCTCGGGTAGTTCATCCGGGCCGCTCAAGATGACGGGCGGAGCACCGGATCCGGCGGATCGCCGTTCCCCGAACTGCCGTCTCGGGAACCGGCTGGCGAATGCTCGCTCGGAACTCGCGACGTAGGCTGTGATCGGTGCCTCCGACCCGGGAAGGCCGAGTCTCCGTCCGTAGGCCGCAAGGCGGGCTTCCGCGCCTTCCAGCCACCGGAGTTGCAGTGTGGTCGTGAAGTGCTCGGACTCGAACTGGATGCTCCAGTTCCGGGAGGAGTTCGCGCTCCATCGAACGGGCTCTTGCTGGACCGGAGGGACTTCCGGGGCGAGAAGGCCCAGGCATCCGGCAGATCCCAGAACAGCGAGAGCGCGCGGCGGCGGAACCCGCAGTCTCTGCCTCGGTGTCGAGGCTGAAAGTCCTGCTGCGATGGCGACGGCAGCCAGGAGCAGGGCGCTTCCCTCCGTGAAAGCGGGAAGGGAGTTGAAGTTCCTGCCGTCGGACAGGAGGAGTTGGATCGCGCAGGCTGGGAGCGTGAACGCGCTCACGGGCAGCAGCTCCGTACGTCTCAGGGCCGCACGAAGCAGCAGGGCGACGGCAATGGCCACAAAGGCGCTGATGACGGGCCGGACAAGCGGGCCTACCAGAGGCAGCCCGGCACCTTGGAGCAGCCTTCCCAAAGCGCTGGGCCTCGACCACAAATATCCGGCGAGTTCGACGCCGATGGGTGTCGCCAGCCCAAACGCAAGGCACGCCATCCAGAGAGCCGCTACGCCCTTGAGGCGCACCGCGGCCAGGATGGCGGCCCCGAAACCGAGCGCGAACAGCAGGACCGAGCCGAACTCCCCGGCTGCGTGCAGCTGCCAAGGCGCATCCGCTGGGAAGGTCACGGCAGTTTCGAACCGTCTCTGGACGAACTCCGCCCCATCCTGTTGGAGCAAGGCCCAAATCCATGCGCCGCGCAGCCTGGCTGCGAGCCATACCCCCACAAGGCACCCTGCCAGGCCCAGTGCCGCTTCCCCTGCCCATTGCCTGGCGTCCTTGGCCAAACGTTCCATCCCCCTCAAACGATATAATTCTCGAACCATGCAACACCCATCAAGAAGGGCATTCCTTGCCGCAGGTGCAACATTGCCGATCAGTCTAGCTGCCCGCCCCGCTGTCGCCGGGTCGGCCAAGGTCAGGCTGGCAGTTACGACTGACGAGATCGACGATGACCTGGCAGTTGCGATCGAGTTTCTCAAGCGCCATGGGTTGCGGCACTGCGAGATCCGCGGCCTGTGGGGCAAGTACAACACGTCACAGCCGCTCGACCGGATCCGTGAAGCCCGGTCCATGCTCGACGATGCAGGGATCGAACTCGCTGTCCTCGACACGGGCTTCTTCAAGGTCCCCTTGCCCGATGCGAATTCCGCCGAAGGCGCCAAGGCCCTCGAGAAGCAGTGGGCCTTGCTGGACCGAGCCTTCGAGAGAGCGACCGTTTTCGGCACACGGCTGATTCGTACCTTCGCGTTCACTCACAAACGCGACGAGACGCCCTCTCCCGGTGCCTATCCGCGCATTTACGAATTGGTCAACGAGTCCGCCAGGCGCGCCCATGAGGCTGGTTTCCAACTGGCCGTCGAGAATGTCGGACGGAGCTACGTGGCGACGGCGGCCCATTCTGCCGCTCTTCTGAAAGCCGTGCGATCCCCGGCGCTTGGCCTTACCTGGGACCCGAACAATTCCGCCCAGTCCGGAGACCCGGAGCCGTTTCCTGCGGGTTACCGAGCGCTCGACATCTCGCGCATCTGGCATGTGCACCTGAGGGACTACCGCCGCACGAGTGATGGATCCGTGGAGTGGTGCGGGGTTGGCGACGGTGAGTTCGACCATGTCGGGCAGATGAAGGCCCTGATACAGGACGGCTACGAGGGGATCTTTTCGCTTGAAACCCACTACACGATCGATGGGAGCAAGTCGGCAGCCAGCGAGTATTCGCTGAAAGGCCTCTTGCGGGCGGCCGAGCGGGTCTAGATGAATTCCTCGGCGAATGGCCGGGACTCCTTGCGGGTTACCGCAGGCCGAGCGCTGGCCTGTGGCACGTGGGGGACGCGGGGGTGCCCTGTCCGCGGCTGACTGCCGCGGGCCGCCTGTATGCAACTGACGCTGGCGGACTGGTTCATATTGGGCGGGTTCCTGGCCCTTTCCCTGTCGATCGGGCTGCGCGAGTCGAGGTCCGCCGGCAGCGGTTTCTCCTCCTTCTTCCTCGCCGGGCGACGGCAGCCGTGGTGGCTCCTCGGGATTTCGATGGTGGCCACCACGTTCTCCACGGACACGCCCAATTTGGTCGCGGACATTGTCCGCGGCAACGGCGTGCTGGGCAACTGGACTTGGTGGGCGTTCCTGCTATCGGGAATGCTGACGGTCTTCCTCTACGCCAAGCTGTGGCGTCGCTCCGGCGTCTCCACGGACGTGGAGTTTTACGAGATCCGTTATTCGGGGCCCGCGGCTGCCTTCTTGCGGGCATTCCGGGGCGTGTATCTCGGCTTGGTGTTCAACGTCCTGATCATGGCAGCCGTGACGCTTGCTGCGATCAAGATCGGCTCCGTGATGTTCGCCTGGAGTCCGGTGCAGACCGTCGTTGTCGCGGCCAGTGTCACGCTGGCGTACAGCGCTCTTGGTGGCTTGAAGGGGGTGCTGCTGACGGACTTGGTGCAGTTCGCCATGGCAATGATCGGCTCGATTGCCGCTACGGTGCACATCCTGAGACTTCCAGAGGTCGGAGGCTTGCATGGTCTGCTCTCCCATGCGGCAGTCCGCGAGAAGCTTGCGTTCTGGCCGTCGTTCGAAACCATGTCCTGGACGGACCTCGCGCCGGTGTTCCTGATACCGCTGCTGGTCCAGTGGTGGGCTGCCTACTATCCCGGGTCGGAGCCCGGGGGCGGTGGCTACCTCGTCCAGCGCATGCTGTCGGCGAAGAACGAGAATCACGCGCTCGGGGCGACGCTTCTGTTCAACGTGCTGCACTACGCAGTCCGGCCTTGGCCCTGGATCCTTGTCGCGCTGGCCTCGATGATCGTTTTCCCCGGGCTCGACGACATTCAGCTGCGATTCCCGCATGTCCCCGAGGACGTTGTGCGTAACGATCTGGCCTACCCGGCCATGCTCACGTTTCTTCCTGCCGGGATGCTGGGGCTGGTCGTCACGTCGTTGGCCGCGGCCTACATGTCGACGATGTCGACATCGGTCAACTGGGGATCGTCCATCCTCGCCAGCGACGTCTATCGCCGGTTCTTCCGCCCGGATGCGTCGGAGCGGCAGCTGGTTTGGGCAGGGCGGTTGTTCACGGTCCTTCTGATGGCGGTTGCGTGCACGGTCTCTCTCATGATCGAAAGCGCACTTGAAGTGTTCGGCATCCTGCTCCAGATCGGGGCCGGGACGGGACTGTTGTACCTCTTGCGCTGGTTCTGGTGGCGTGTCAACGCCACGACGGAGATTGTGGCGATGATCGCGTCGTTCTCGGTTGCGGTCATCCTGCCGCTCGCAGAAACTGGTCTCGAAGGATGGGAAGAGCTGTTGGTCGGAGTGTCTCTCACGACCCTGTGCTGGCTGCCTTGTGCGTTCCTGGCTCCGCCTACGGACCAGGCGACCTTGTTGGACTTCTACGACAAGGTGCGCCCCGCGGGGCCCGGATGGGGGCCGGTCAAGACGGCTGCCGGACCGCTCGCACAGTCCAGCGGCCCATCTCTCTCGGTCCCCTTGCTGGCATCGGTGCTGGGGTCATTGGCGATCTATTCCGTTCTCTTCGCGACCGGGTACAGCCTGTACGGCAGGATCGGAATGGCTGTAATCAGCGCATTGGCTGCGTGCGGATCGGGGCTTGCTCTGGCAAGAATCTGGACGAGTCACGGAGGTTGACGGCCATCGGCTCGCCTCGGACCGCACCTGTGCGGGAACGGGACCCACCCGTTCCGTTGGTTCCGGGTGGCGGCTCCAATTGTTGCTCGGCTGTCTCCGGACCGGGAGATCAGCGGGCGCTCCTCAGGTTGTAGAGCCTCATCCTCAGTCGTGCGTAGTAGGCGGGATCCAGCCGGCGCTTGAGCGAGAACCGAAACACCTTGACACGGCGCACGAACGCCTCGCTTCCGCCTAGCACGTGCACTTCAAAGCGGAAGGGATCGGAAGACCAAACGGCTTCGACGTCTCGGTCCAGGCGCCATGCCCGCGACGCACCCTTCGCCTCCGTGGAGTAGACGATCCAATCGGGAGTGAAGTAGAGCGTGCCTTCGGATCCCTGCAAGAGGCGGACCCGCTTGGCCGGAATCGCGACTTCCGCATCGTCGGGTTGGCGGGCAACGCGGTCTGTGGCCGGCTTCCCGATTCGGTCGGCAATCCGGGCTTGCAGTTCGTCGGGGAAGGTACTCTCCATCAGGACGAACCGGTACCGGCGGTCTCGACCCAGCCGGACCGTCGAATCGGAATAGTCTTGGAGCCCGACCTCGGTCGGACTCTCTCGGTCGAAGTGTTGCACGTCCTCGTAGGCCCACGCCAGGGTGCGTTTCCCCTTTTTCTTGGGGCGGAATGCAATGCCGTTCTCTCCGATGCTCAGAGTCCCGACGACGTCCGGTCGCATGGGCCGCGTCCATTTGGCATCGAACGCTGTCTCCGTCGCCGCTTGCGGCAACGAAGCGAGCAGCAACATTAGCAACGTCATGTCGGAACCTCCATGGGGGCACTGGGAACACTCCGGCTGTCGGTGCCAGCCAACGGTCTGGCGTTCCGGTAGTAGTACAGGACCGGGAAGATCACCAGAACGACGAGGGCCGAGGTGGCGACGCCGCCGAAAAGGGGTGCCGCTATTCGTTTCATCACGTCCGCTCCCGCCCCTGAACTCCACATGATCGGTAGCAGCCCGAACATGTCGGTGGCCACTGTCATCGCGATAGGCCGGACCCGGGCGACAGCGGATCCCTTGATCACCCGCACCAGGTCGACAGGGCTTGCTAGGAGTCCCCTGTGCAGGTGGTCTTCACGGGCAATGTCCAAGTACTTCCAGAAGACGATGGCAGTCTCGGCGTACAGTCCCGCCAAGGCGATGAGACCGACCCAGACGGCAATGCTGAGGTTGTAGCCAAGGGCGGCCAAGGACACGAAGGCACCGCTGAGAGCGAGCGGAACGCCTGCCAGGACAATGACGGACGTCAGAGCCGAGCCCGTACTCACCAGCAGCACCAGGAACACAATGACGAGCGTGAGGGGAACGAGGAACCGCAGCCGGTCCTCGACTCGCTGCATGGATTCGAACTGGCCGCTCCAAGCGAGCGAGTAGCCCGCGGGCATGTCGACCCCGCGATCCACCGCTTCGCGGGCGGCGTTCAGGTAGCCGCCGATGTCCATGCGAGGGTCAACGTCGACATAAACCCACGCGTTCGGCCTCGCGTTCTCGCTCTTGATCACAGCCGGGCCCGAAGAGAACTGGATATCGGCCAGCTGCGAGAGCGGCAGGTGGTGGCCCATGGGCGTCGTGACCAGGACGTCGCGCAGCGCCGGCAGATCCGCCCGCAGGTCCCGCCTGTACCGAATGTTCACCGGAAATCGCTGGAGCCCTTCGACCGTTGTCCCGACCTGGACGCCTCCAAGCGCCGTACGGACCGTCTCCTGCACTTCGTCGATGACCAGACCGTGGCGGGAGATCGTGTCACGATCGATGTCGATATCCAGGTAATTGCCTCCCATGACGCGCTCCGCGTAGGCGCTCAGCGTGCCCGGAACGCGACGGACAACACGCTCGATCTCCTTGCCTAGCCCTTCGAGGATCTCCAGGTCCGGGCCCGCCACCTTGATGCCCACGGGAGTCTGGATTCCGGTTGCCAGCATGTCAAGGCGGGTCTTGATGGGCATGGTCCAGGCGTTGGTCAGACCGGGCACCTGCACAGCCTCCTGTAGTTCGGAGACTAGCCGATCCGGCGTCATTCCAGGCCGCCACTGATCGCGAGGCTTCAGCCTAATCGTTGATTCGATCATCGAGAGCGGGGCGGGATCCGTCGCCGTGTCGGCCCGGCCGGCCTTCCCGAACACGTGGTCCACCTCGGGGAAGGTCATGATGATCTTGTTGGTCTGCTGGACCAGCTCCCTGGCCTTGGCGATCGAAATGCCCGGCAGTGTCGTAGGCATGTACAGCAGGTCCCCCTCCCAGAGCGGGGGCATGTATTCCGACCCCAGTTGCCGATAGGCACCGATCGAGCCGGCCATGATCCCCAGCGCGATGAACAGGGTCGCAATGCGGTAGCGCAGGGCCCCCGCCAGCACAGGGCGATACACCCATGCCAGCAGCCTGCGCACGGGGTTTCGGCTGCCCGCAGCTCTCGAACGACGGACAGCAAGGCTGACCAGGACCGGTACGAGGGTGACCGAGAGCAGGGCTGCGCTGGCCATGGCCAGCGTTTTCGTCCAAGCAAGAGGCCGGAAGAGCCGACCCTCTTCCTCCTGCAGCGCGAATACTGGCAGGAAGGAAACCGTGATGATCAGTAGCGAGAAGAACAGAGTCGGCGCGATCTCCCGGCATGAGTCCCGTATGATCTCCCAGCGGGGCTTGCGGCCGGTCTCCCTTGAAAGGTGCTGGTGCGCGTTCTCCACCATCACGATTCCGGCATCCACCATCGTTCCGACCGCGACGGCAACCCCGCCAAGCGACATGATGTCGAGGTGCACGCCGAGCAGACTGGCCGCAATGCCCGCCACCAGGACGCCGACCACGATGGTGAGGACGGCGACCACTCCGCTCAGGAAATGGAACAGGAACAGGAGGCACACGACGCCAACGATGGCGAACTGCTGGGACAGGCTCGACCGGAGACTCTCGATCACACGGTCGATAAGCGATGTCCTGTCATAGGCGGTGTCAAGGGATACCCCCTCCGGCAGTTGGGGCGCCAGCTCGTCGAGCCGGCTCTTGACGAGCCGAATGACCTCTCTCGTGTCCGCCCCGTGCCGAACGATAACGATCGCTCCGACTGCTTCTCCCTCTCCGTCCCACTCGGCCAGTCCCCTGCGGATTTCCGGCCCGATCTCGATCCGCGCTACGTCCTGTAACCGCACTGACGTTCCGCTCCGGTCGGTGCCCAGCGAGATCTTGCGGATGTCGTCAAGAGACTCGATGTAGCCCTTGCCACGGATCATGAACTCCTTCTCGGCCAATTCGAGGAGCCTTCCCCCCACATCGCGGTTGCTTCGCTGTACGGCTTCCCGAATGCTTGCGATCGATATGCCGTAAGCCCTGAGCTTGAGGGGGTCGATCGCTATCTGGTACTGGCGTTCATACCCTCCGACTGTCGCGACTTCCGCAACGCCCGGTATGCCGGTCAGCTCAAAACGAAGGAACCAATCCTGCAGAGAACGAAGCTCGCTCAAGTCGTGGCGATCGGACTTCAGGACATACATGTACGCCCAGCCGACGCCTGTCGCGTCGGGGCCGAGCGTTGGAACGGCACCCTCGGGAAGCTGCACCGCCACTTGGCTGAGAGTCTCCAGGACCCTGGCGCGAGCCCAGTAGAGGTCGGTACCGTCCTCGAACAGCACGTAGACCAGCGAGAATCCGAAGAAGGAATAGCCCCGCACTGCTGCGGCATACGGCACTCCCAGCATCTGCGTCGTGAGGGGGTACGTGATTTGGTCCTCGACGATTCTCGGAGACTGGCCGGGGTATTTCGTGTAGACAACGACCTGCACGTCTGAGAGGTCGGGCAGGGCATCAAGGGGCATCGAGCCGATCGAGTAGATCCCCGTCACGGCCAGCGCCGACGATGCCACGAACACCAGAAGCTTGTTCTGGAGCGACCAGTCGACGATTCTGCTGAGCATGGGTGGCGACCGTCCTTCCTAAGGGCCGTGAAGATGCCCGCCAGCGGGCTCGCTCGCCAGTCGCTCGACAGCTGCGTGCAGGTTGCTCTCCGAGTCCAGCAGGAACTGGGACGACGTCACGACTCGCTCTCCAGCGGCGAGGCCCTCGACCACCTGGACTCGTCCCTCGCTCTCGATTCCCAGTTCAACTTCGTGCGGGACGAACAGTCCGTTTCCGGCCTCCACGATGACGACATTGCGGTTGTTCCCGGAACGCAGGACGGATTGGGTCGGGACGACGAGGGCGTCCTCCGCTCCCGGCAACTGGATCTCCACGGTGGCGTACATCTTCGGACGCAGCCTGCCGTCCGAGTTCTCGACCTCGACATAGCCCGTCAGCGTCTGGGTGCGCGAGTTCATTGCCGGTTCGAAGAACAGCAGCCTGCCGTGCCACTGGCGCCTGGGGAACGCGTCCAGGGAAATGTCCGCTCGCAAGCCCACGCGAAGGTCACGAAGGTGGTGTTCGTAAAACTCGACCTTCGCCCAAAGTGTCGAGTGGTCGGCGATCTCGAGGATGGTCGTGCCCGGAACGGCTCGAATGCCCTCCAAGGAGTCCTGCAGCTTTGCGGTCACATATCCGGAAGCTGGCGAATAGATCTCCAAGGTCCGGCTCGCCTTCCGGGAAGCCCTCAGGTCCCCGATCTGCTGGCTCGTCAGGTCCCAATGGCGCAGTCGCTCGGCCGCCGCGGCCTCGAGCGACTCGGCGCGACTCACAGCGCCCGAATACGCCCCCGCTTCCCGCAGGCGGCTGACGTAGTCGATGGCCGAGAGGTATTCCTCCTGTGCCGTGACGAGTTCCGGGCTGTAGATCTCGAACAGGATGTCGCCTTGCGAAACTCGTTCGCCGACAGTGTTCACCCGGGATCTCTCGATCCATCCGGAGAACTTGGTGTTGACCGAGACAAGCCTGGCCTCGTCCTGGTCGAGGTAGCCAATAGTCCGAATCTGCGCGGGAAGATCGGCCCGCTCGACGACTGTCGTTCGCACGGCGAAGTTCTGCAAGAAGTTCTTGCTCACGCGCACGCCGGCGGTCTGGATCGTCTCTGGAGTTGGGGAGCTTGTGCCAATTGGCATTAGCTCCATTCCGCAGATCGGGCACTGTCCCGGTCCTTCATGCACGACCTGCGAATGCATGCCGCAGGTGTAGAGCTTGGAATCAGAGACATCAGAGGCGAGAGATTCGTTCGCTTGGTCCTTTGCTGTTGGCAATGCCAGGTGCGAGATCGCGATTCCCGCTGCAACCAGAGCCGCGCCTGTGGTAACGAGCGCAGCAAGCCTTCGCTCGGTCATGACGGCACCCCCTCCGGCACGGCCGAACCGATTGCCCTCTCCAGGTCGGCCACTGCCTTCAAATAGTCAGCCTGCAACCGGGCCAAGCCCAGCTGCACGTCCAGGAGCGTGCGCTGGATATCGAGAAGCCCCGTTACTTCGACCGTTCCGGTGGAATACGCCGCCTCCGTCGACTCAAGCGCTTGCTCGGCCTGGGGAATCAACGCTCGCTCGAATAGTGCGATTTGGCGTTGGATCGTCTCGATCCGGAATGAAATCGAGCGGATGTCCGACTCCATCGCCGTCGCGGAATCGCGATAGGCGAACCTTGCTGCGGCAAGCTGCTCCGAGGCCTCTCGTACGCCAGCGTCGTACTTACTGCGAAACAGAGGGAGCGTCAGCCCGACCGAAACGCCGTAGGAGTCCTTGCCGTCGCCCGGTATCGGCATGCTTAGCGCATCCGTGCCACGAGCGCGGATGTTCCCCCAGCTGAGGCCGACAGTTAGGTCCGGACGGTGTCGGATCCTAGCCAGGTGCAGGTGTTTCTCGCGTTCCTCGATGCGGAGGAGCGCGGCCTGGACCTCGGGCCGAGCCCGGCTGCCTAGATCGGCGAGCGATTCTCGTTTGAGCTTGACTTTGGGAAGGACGGCTAGGCTGATCGTGTTGACACGGGTGTCGGCCGGAACGCTGCGCAGAGCGTTCAGAGTCGCTTCCAAGTCAGTTCGCTGGGCTAGCAATTGCTGCCGGCTCTGGATGGACCGGGTAATCTGCGCCTGCAATCTCAGGGCATCGCCTTGCAGTCCGAAACCCTGTGCATAGCGGCGACGGGCGATTTCCTCGAAGTGCTCGAGGAGCGCTTGGTCCTCTTGGCTCGCGGCGAGGGCACGATCCAAATAGGCAATGTCGTAGTACACGTGTTTGACGCGATGTACGATTTCGGCGCGGACGGCCTGGTACATTTCGTTGCGGACAGAGGCGGCCTTGGCTGCGAGCTGGCCCCTCGCTGCCCGTTTGCCCAGCCCGGGGATGCCCTGCGAAAAAGCGAGCATCCTCTGCTGTGGGCCCGCCCTCGTCTCGATGGTGCGGACGAACTGCGTGGCGGAAACCACAGGATCCGGCAACGACGTTGCCTGGGGCACGCGATAGCGGGCGGCCTGATAGTCCGCGAACGCTTGCCGAACTCGCGGGTTTTGCTCAAGTGCCTCCTCGATCAGCTCCCCAAGGCGCTTGTCGCCGTGTGTCGCGTAGGGGCCCAACGCGGTTGTTGCAGCCAAAGCCAGACCGGCAACTAGGTGAGCGAACATTCCTGATTCCTCCTGTCTTCCCCAGCGGGCGCCGTTGGGCGCATGGTGCTGCGCGGAACGGGCCCATGGCCTCTGTTGGAAGCGCGTCGCCGCCCGGGCTTCAACAGCCGCTCGGGCAGCGCTCGACGCCGAGCCGGGCAGCGGAGAATTCGTTACCCGGCTAGGGAATCACGGGACGCTATACGAGAAGAATCGAATGCAGGATGTAAGAAGGGACGTGCGGTGCCGGTTTCGGCTGCTCGCTGGCCGTCTCGGAGGCCGATGCGGCCGGCGCTTGGCCCCGCACGGGGCTGATGGCCAGCGCGAGGTCACCAAGGTCGGACACCTCGGCTCCTGCCCGCACTGCTTCCTCGGCGGTGCACCCGGACTCACAATCTGGGTCCTTATCTCCGTCTGGCGGCGCTGGTTCGGTGCCGCAATCGTGGGAGTTCGAGGTCAGCTGTTCCGGCACGGACGCCAGGCACAGGCAGATCCCTGACGCAAACACAAGCCATGCCAGCAGAACCACCGTTACTGGCCTAGTTGGCACTGGGTTCATGGTGCGTGCCCGGCGCAGGAATGTCAAGTGCCCGCCATGACGAACAGCGGTTCTAAATTTCCGAGGCGCAAGTGGGCTCTTAGCGTCTCACCGGG
>CAYWUV010000022.1:0-72033 GCA_964461235.1 uncultured Bryobacterales bacterium
AATGATCGAGCGACTTCGAACCGAATCTCGTCGGTCTGAGGCGAAGCCTCGCTAGTCCTGATTGAGGTGGTAACGGAGAGGTTGCTGCCTGCGTCCACGTCCCGTGCAGTCGCTGGGCGGGGCCCGGAGCCCTGCCATGAAATGGCCGAGCAGACGGTCCTGCGCGGCGTCGACGGCTGGGTCGCAAGCGCCGACACAGCGGTGCGGCCCCGCCTGGCCAGGCGGAACACGGCGGGCGAGTGGGGCGGACTAGCGCCGCGGTGGGGCCAGCGGCAGGTCGAGCGCCGCCCGCGGGCGGGCCGCGTAGTGGCGGTTGGCCTCCGGCACCCAGCGGAACCCGGGCTGGCAGCGGATGATCAAGATCGCCGCGTTGTTCAGGCAGACGAGATTGCGCGGCAGGTCGCGCACCCAGACCCGGCAGCGATCCTCGTCGTAGGTGAAGTGTCAGCCGGTGAGTTCTACTCGCCGGCCGTACTGGTCAAAAACGCGCAGAGGGACGGCATGCGCGTGCCGCCGATCGACGTGAAGGAATCGGACAGGCGCTGCACGGTCCGCGAGTTTGCCCGGCGCGTGCGGCTGCAGAAAAACGAGCTCGGTGTGCTGGCGGAGACCGGTATGCTCAACTCCTTAGGCCCAACCTCCACGGCACAGGTTCTGAATCCCCCACGCGGTCGCCACTACTATGTCGAAACGGTAAGCCCTTGAAAACAAGTCACTTGACGCTGTGCCGCAGAGATCCTCCACAGCTGATCCGACGACGATTCGACCCGCGAAAAACATGCCTGTGGTGACTAGGTTTCCGTCCGCTCGATCGCCAGCAACTCCGCCGGCGGCGTGGGATGCGGCGTGATCCCCAGCAGCTGGAACGCCCGCTTCTGCAATGTCGTCGGCGCACTCACCACGGCCACCCGCTGCTCCGGCGCCACCTCCAGCCGCAACTCCGCCGCTGACTGGCCCACTTTCCACTGGAGGCACCTTCGTGGGCAGGGAAGCTCCCCGGTGGGGCTTGCCGCGTTCCGTGTGGGGAGCCCCGTGGCGCGGCTTGCAGGCTGCCCGACATTCCCCGGCGATCCGTTTTCGCAACCACTGTGGGATGGCTGAATGAGACCCATTCGCAACGCAATGACCGGAATGGCAACGCTGGCCGTGCCGCCGCGACGCAGGCCCCGGCCAGTGCGTGCGTCTGTCATGCTGCGCTGGTTTCCCCCGCCTTGCCCACCCAGTATGCGGGAGACCCATCCGGCACCCCCAAAGCCGAATTTGAGCATCAGCCCACCATTGCTTCGAGACTCCCAGCATCAACTGTGTTCGGTTGCTAAATCGGAGAGTCTACCGGCCTCCACGGTATGCTGATCTTGAGAATGTTCCTCAAGATCCTGAGCCACCCTGTATTCATGAACCTCAACTTTCATATGCCGATGATCGTAGACCTCTCTCACCCGCTGATCATGCTGGAGGGGGAAAACGGGTCAGGCAAGTCCACGCTGCTGCACTCGATTTACTACGCGTTGCGCGGCGACGAAATCGAGAACTACGCGTACAGGCTGGACACTCGGGGAACCCAGCCCAGCAAGGTGATGCTGTTCGACGCTGAGCAGCACAATCCCCGGAACGACCTGTCTCTGTTCGACGAGGATCCCGCCATGCGGGAGTTCCTGCAGACGGCCAGCCACGGCCAGATCATGCTGTCGCTGTTTCGGGAAACGTTTCCGCAGTTGCCTGACGGTTCCGTGCTGCTGCTGGACGAGCCGGAGATGGCGCTTTCCCAGGCGAACCAGCGGCGTGTGCTGAAGATGCTGAAGGAACTCGTGGACACCAAGGGGTTCCGCATCGTCGCGGCCACCCATTCCGCGCACCTGCTGAATGCTCCTGAGACGTACATCATCAACCTCGACCGGCACGTGAACCGCAACGTGACGACGGGACCGCTTGGAGTTGAGGGAGCCTCCACCATCCAGTAGCACCCGCGCGGCGGTGGATCGGTCCTCAGTTCACTCGAGGCCGACCGCCAATTCCACCAGTGTCGCAACGCCGACGCCCGTCGCGCCGACCGGGGCGTGAGGCTTCTTCTTCTCGTACCAGGCGGTCCCCGCGATGTCCAAGTGCACCCATGGCGTATCGCCCGCGAACTGCTCCAGGAACGCGGCTGCCGTGATCGCACCGCCCCACCGGGGCCCGATGTTCGCCAGGTCCGCCACCGGGCTCTTGAGCAGGTCGGTGAACTCCTCGCCCAGAGGCATGGGCCACATCGTCTCGCCAGCGGCCTTCGATGCCGCCAGCACCCGGTCTCGCCAAGCCTCGTTGTTGCCGAAGACTCCCGTGTGGTCCATGCCGAGGGCCACCACGATGGCTCCGGTCAGCGTCGCGGCGTTCACCAAGTGAGTGCACCCGAGATCCTTGGCATAGCTCAGGGCGTCAGCCAGGATCAGCCGACCCTCCGCATCGGTGTTCAGGACCTCCACGGTCTTGCCGCACATGGACGTCACGATGTCGCCAGGCCGCTGGGCGTCGCCGCCCGGCATGTTCTCGACCGACGGAATGACCGCGGTCACCGGGATTTTCGGGCGCACTGCGGCAATCGCGAGAATCGCGCCGAGCATGGCCGCGCCGCCGCACATGTCGTGCTTCATGAAGTGCATGTCGGCGGACGGCTTCAGCGAGATTCCGCCGGTGTCGAAGGTAACCGCCTTGCCCACCAGCCCTAGGTGGGGGCTGCCTTTCTTCGGAGGGCTGTCGGGGCGGTAGCGGACCAAGATCATCACCGGTTCTTGGCTGCTCCCCCTAGCCACGCCCAGCAGAGCGCCCATCCCCAGCGCACGCATTCGCTGCTCGTCGAGTACTTCGCAGTCCAGACCGGCGTCCCCGGCCAGTTCGCAGGCCCGCTCGGCCAGGACGCGGGGAGGCAGCAGGTTGCCCGGTTCGTTGCCCAGGGCGCGCGCTTGGTTCCGGGCCCGGCCGGTGGCGACGCCTCGGTCTAGGGAACGCTGCTCGGCGTCCGGCGCAGAAATCGTTACCGCTTGCAGAGATGACTGCTCGTGGTGCGAACTCTTGTGAACATCCGGTTCGTAGTCTGCGAGGGCGATCCCCTCGGCGATCGCACGGACCGCGGCATCCGTATCCGCGCCGTAGGGTGGCAGCACTGCCACGCTGCTCGCGCCGCTGGTGCGCAGGGTGCGCCAAGCGGCACCAATGCCATTGCGGAGGCGCGCCAGCGACGCTTTGGCCGGTTCTCCATAGCCGGCGAGGACCAGCCGCTTGGCCTTCGCCCCGGCGGGCCTGTGGACGACGGCCGATGTCTGGTAGGCACCGCGGAACTCGCCGCGCGCGGCCAGTTCTCCCGCGAGGCCGCCGGACAGGGTATTCCAATACGCCATTCCGGGCGGCTGGTTGTCCTCCCAGCGATAGACGAAGCCGATGGCGACATCCGCCTCGATGGCCTCCAGCGCAGTGTTTGTCAGTCGGAACTCCATTGGGTCAGGTACCCATGTTGCCATACGGATCCGTCGCTGTCGGACTGTCGCCTGCGACCCTTCGAAACGGCACGCGGCACCACGACGCGCTGCCAGAAACCGTGCCTAACCGGGCACCGTGGCAACCGGGGGACATCGGCTTCCGGCCTGAGGGCGGGGAACTCCGTCCGGCGCCTTCGGAGGCCCCGTTGCGCGTCGCCGCTAGACTTCCGCCTGTGGAGCTTCCCGTTCGTTCCCAGGCGGAGGTTCGGCCGGCAGACCGCGGTACGCGATCGCGACGACCGCCAGGTACGCGCCGAGGACCTCGCTGTCTCCCAGAGATACGTCAAAGCAGCTCAGGATGGAAATCGCGAGCGTGCCGCAGATGCCGGCATGGAGCAGGAACCGCCGGTCGTCCGGCCTGTCGGGCAATGCCCGCAGCCCGCGGCGCATGTCGACCAGAACCTGCCCGAAGAGCCATAGCACGATGAGAGCCGCCGGGATGCCGCGCTCGGCAGCGTAGTGCACATATACGTTGTGCAGGTGCCCGTAAAAGCCGGGCGGGAGCTCGTCCACGTCCTCCGGCTGGTATTCGGAGAACAGCGGACCCGCACGCTCCGGGCCGACGCCCAGCAGGGGGCGGTCGGCCACCATGTTCAGGCCTGTCCGCCACATCACGATCCGCGCCTGGTTCGCTCCGGGCCGGATCGACCTCACCCGCTGCTGCAGGGCTTCGGGAGCGGCCAGGTACCCCGCTACGAGCAGGACCGGCACAGCAGCCAGAATGCGCGGCCGGAGCATTGCCAGAATGTACGCCGATCCCACCAGCAGAGCCAGCCACGCGCTCCTAGTGAAGCTGAGGAGCATCGCAACGGCGATCACCGCCCCGACCGCGGCCCAGACTCCCGATCCGCGCCGCCGCTCCCCGAACGCCAGGTAGCAGGCCAGGGTCAGCAGCACCAGGACCGATGCCTGGCTGAAGGTCATCCAGTGGCTGTAGAAGCCGGTCACTCGGTCATCGACGTACAGGCTGTAGAAGTTCCCGTCGAGAGCTCCGGCCCGCACCGCGGACTCGGCGAATTGGACGGTCGCCGCCACGCACGCTCCGAACACGACCACGAACCACGCTTCGGCCGTGCGTCGGCACATGTCCGCCGAGCGCAGGGCGGAGTAGACCAGGGGGAGCATCGCGTAGACGAAGAACTTCTTCACTTGGGGAAGCGCAGCCGCCGGATCCTCCGAAGCCAGGGCGGAAATCATCGTCCAGGCCACGAGTGCCGCCAGCGGCCATGCGACCCGCGGCACTCGGAGCTTGGACGGCCGCAGGGCGAGGCCGACCAGACCGAGGCCCAGCAGGGTGTGCGCGACAGCGATCGACGCGAAATTGGCGGAGGAAGCACCGAACGCCGTCCACGCGAGCCAGCGTCCCCCCTTTGTCGGACTGGCTGGGTTTGTCACGTTGGGCTGCTGCCTCGGCACCAGCGGCGGAGAGGTCTCACTGCAGGGCGTCCCAAGCCGCCTCGAACGGGGCGAGGTCCGGCCAGGAGCCGTTCAACGTGTCGAGAAAGGCCTTGATGTCGGAGTGGTCCTGCTCGGTGAGTTGAAGAGGGTCGAGTTCCGTCTCGCCCACCGCGTCGGTCTTGGGCTCGTTGTAGAACTTGAGTACCTCGTCAAGCGTTGCGAACCGGCCGTCATGCATGAATGGCTCGCGGCCCCTCCAATTGCGCAACGCAGGCGTCTTGAACGCTCCCCGGTCGTACTCGTCCGAAGAAATCGCATACCGACCAGTGTCTTCCGACGTACCCGTCCCGATGTTATGGAACATCCCGTCCGTGAAGTTCGGGCCGAGGTGGCAGGTCGCGCACTGCCCGCGGGTGAAGAAAATCATCCGCCCTCGCTCCTGCTGCTCGCTGAACACCGAGCGGTCCCCCTCGAGCCACTTGTCGTACAGAGCCGGTCCGGTCCGGAGCTCGCGCTCGAACGCGGCGATCGCGCGCACGACCGCTTCGATCGTGATCTCAGTGACTCCGACCTTTGCGAAAGCCCGGGCGTAGACTGGTTCGGACGCGATCCGGCGGGCGGCCTCGTCGTGGGAGAGATCCATTTCAATGGGATTCTCGATCGGCCCTTTGGCCTGCTCTTCCAGGGACCCGGCTCGGCCGTCCCAGAAGAAGAACTCGGCGTCCTGCAAGTTCACGACCGTGGGAGTGTTGCGGGGAAGCCTGTCCCCGTAGGCCCCCTCGCCGAGCGCGACGCCCGACTCGAATCCCTTGTCCGGATCGTGGCACGTCCCGCACGAGGTGTTGCCGGGATTGGACAGGATCGGATCGAAGAAGAGCTTCCAGCCGATCCCGGCCAGCGGGTCCGTCCTGACCTCTGCGGTCTGCGCAGGTTCCGTCGCGGCCAGAAGTCCCAGTGCCAGGAACAGGCAGCCGTAGCGGTCAGTCATCCAGCACGACGCCCCACGGCATTTCCCCGGTCGGGATCGTCCCGATCTCCTCCAGGGTCTCCGTATCGACGACTGACAGAGTTCCGTCCGGTCCGTTGGCCGCCCAGAGCCGCGTCCCGTCCCGAGAAAGCGCTATGCCCCAAGTGCGGACCCCCGTGGACACGCTGCCGCGCAGTTCCAGCGTGTCGGGGTCGAGGACGGCGATCGCGTTTCCACGGCCCAGGGAGATATACAGCCTCGCCCCGTCGGGGCTCAACAGGATTCCCTTCGGCTTGACTCGTGGATTCACCTCGCGCCGGAGCGTGCGGTTTACCGTCACGATGCGATTTGTCTGTCGATCGACCTTCGAGACATGCCCGGCGACCTCGGAGGTAACCCAGAAGTACCTCCCGTCAGGGCTGAAAGCCACCTCTCGCGGCCTGGCTCCTACCAGGATGTTCGCGACCAGCTTCTTCTCCGCAACCGAGATGACATGCACCATGTTGGAAGACTCGCTCGTGACCAGCACCTGCTGGCCGTCAGGACTGACGCCCACGCCCTCCGGCTCGATTCCGACCTTGATTTCCGCCAGGACCTCGCCCGAATCGGGATTCAGGGCGGTCGCGAGCCCCTCGTCCTCGTTGGACAGGTAAATCGTGCCGTCCGGATGGACCGCGAACGCCTCCGGATCCGAACCGGCCGGGACCTTGCGTTCCAGCTTGAGGGATGCTGTGTCGATCACGCCGATCGCATTCTCGTCCCCCAGCGCCACGTAGACTTTCTTGCGGTCCGGACTGAAGCCGATGCCGCGAGGACGCCCTCCGACTTCGACCGTCGTCTCGACATCCCCGCTCCGGCTGTCGATCACGGTGACGGAATCGTCGGCCTCGTTCGTAACAAAGAGCCGGTAGGTGGGTTCGGCGCACAGCTGCGCTACGGGAATCAGCAGGAGTGCGGATAGCAGTCGCATCATGGTTCACTCGCAGGGGGAGGTTCCGAGGCTGTCAAGACCGCCGGCCGCTCCACGCACGGGGGCCTCGCCCAGCAATTCGCCGGCCTCGCCCACCAGCACCAGGGGCTGGCGGAGCTGGCCGCTCTTCCGGAAGCTGTGCGGATCGCCCTTCTGGCCGTCGAGCCCGTCCGCTTCTCTGAGCAATCGCAACAAGGAGCCGATGTTCGCGCCAGGTTCCCTCATCAGCGTGTCGCCGACCGCCCGGGCGGCGAACCAGCCGGCCCAGGCGAGCGGGCCCATCGCCATGCCGTACCGTTCCCTGTAACGGTTGTTGAGGTCGCGGGCAGCGAACTTCACCGCGCTGGCATGCCATGCGGCGGCTCTGGGACGCGAACCCGGGTTCTGGGATACCCACTGGGCGACCGCGTCAGACTTCATGCGGGCGCTGGGAATGATATGCAGGACGTTGCCCAGGCACGACGAGCGCAGGGCGTCCGCATCGTCGCTGAGATTGAACACGGCTCGGCTCCCGGCCTTCGGGGCCAGTTCGGCAAGCCCCCCCGGGAGATCCGCGAAGACCGCAATGGCCTGCTCGGGAATCTCGTTGTCCCGAGAAACCACGAGCGACAGCTTGACGTCCAGAAACTCGCCTTGGAGGTTGGACTCGTCGATACCCAGCCGTAAGCCTTGCAGCGCCTCGCCGGTCTCGGGCCCCAGGTAGGACAGCTGGAACTCGGCTCCTCGCAAGGTCGCAGCCGCCAGTGCCCCACAGGCCAGAGCGATCACCGATGCCCGCATGTATCCTCTCTCTCGAACCCCGGAACGTGCCGGTGCTTCGAATGAATCGTAGCAGGATCGAATGTGCCGGTACGGCTTGGCCGATGCCTCGGTGGTGCAGCTCCTCAGCTCGCTCCGAACGCTGGCCTCCCCGCTCCCAGCCAATTCGCCAGCTCCGATGTCCGTAGGCGGAGTCCAATGTAGAACGGTCCGAAAAGCGCGTAAACCGCGCTCGCCTCGTCGAACCGCATCTCGTAGATCAGCTGTTTGAACACAAGCGGGTCGTCGGCGAACAGGTCCACGCCCCACTCCCAGTCGTCAAACCCGATCGATCCCGAGATGATCTGCTTGACGCGGCCCGCGTAGCGTCGCCCGATCATTCCGTGCTCGCGCATCATGTCGCGGCGCCTCTCGATCGGGACGGAGTACCAGTTCCGCTCCTCGCCCCGCTTCTTGTCCATGGGGTAGAAGCAGAGGTACTTGTGGGGGGGCATTGGCGGCTCTAGCCGCGGCGCCATCGCCGCTGCCTGTTCGGAGCACCGGTCCCGCGCTCGAGCGGCCCACTGCGGGCTGTCGGGGTCAATCCCTTCCGCAAGCAGGTCCTGGTACAGCTTGACGGTCGAGTCGTAGAGTCCCAGCTCGACCACCGACACATAGGAGGTAGTCGGCTCCAGGTACTCGGCTAGGCGCAGTGACGAGACGGCCATCTCCGCACGGCTGAGCTCTTCCAAGTCCTTTCGGAAGTGCAGCAGCAGCAGGTCCGCCTTATGCCCCAGCATCGAAAACAGCGCAGAGCTGCCGGAACCCTCTCGTTCCATACTTCCCAGTTCCGCCTCGGCCTCGCGGACGATCGCTTCGCGGTCCGCGGGGGGCAACCGGCGCCATGCGGCCTGGCGCACGCGAAACATCTGGTGCAGCATCGCCGAGCCGTCCAGGGTGAGCGGGTGGGGAGGCATTCCCCGGAGCGAGACGCGGCCCTCCCGAACGCTGCCCGACGGACTGCCTTGGCCAGCCGACATGAATTCCCAATCTATCAGAGCGCCGGGACTCCGGTCCTTGGGGACCTCATACGGAGACGAAGCATGCGGTCGGCACCGGGGAGGCCAGGGCACGCGACTGGCCGCGATACCTGCCTGTCGCTGGAATTGTCGGAATGGCCCGCGACTCAGGAACGATCCCCCGCGCCGTTTGCAGGAGACGGGGAATCCCCGGATCCCTGCAGGCGAGCTTCCAGCCTCAGACGGGCTTGGCGTTCTGCCTCCAAGGCTGCTTCCGCTTTCCTCTCGGCCGCTTCCGCTTTCCGCCGGGCTGCCTCCGCCTTCTCCGCGGCCTCGTCGACTTCCCACTCGAAAGGCAGGTCCTGGCCGGTCTTCGGGTCCCGGAACCGCACGAGCTTGCCTTCTGGCAGTAACAGCAGACCCAGCGTCGTGCTCGCTAGCGGTCTCCCCGGTTCCCGGCTCGTGCCGGCCTCGACGGAATACCGCCGACGCACGCGGAAGCACGTCAATTCCCCGTCACGGCCGTCGGCCCAGTCTTCTGCGTCGCCCGGGTCGAACACGAAATAACTCGTGCACGCCCAGCTCCGCGTACAGCTTCCGCTTCCGCGTCCGGTCGTCCCTGCGCGATGACGGCGAACTCACCTCCAGCACGAATTCCGGGGGCTTGCCCTCCTCCCACAGCTTGTAGCTCGGTCGCTTGCGCAGGTCAGCGCCGAACACCACCATGAGGTCGGGCGCGACGCAGCTGTTCGGGTCGCCCTCCACATAGTAGAGAAGCAGGCCGCCTGCGACCCAAGCTTCCCCGGAACGTCGGAAACGCCGCTTGAGCACGGACCGGGCGGCAATGATGGCGTCGGCTTGGACCTCGTTCTCGGCCATCGGCAGACCGTCCGAATCCGGATATTCCACCACCACCGGCCAAGCGGCGGCTGGGCGCTGCCCGATGGTGCGCTCCTCGTCCATGCCGGCTCCGTGTTCGGCCTGCCCCGGGGCGCGTAGTATAGCACTGGCGTGCGACGCGCGGGGTGAGTCGAATCGCTGGCACGGCCAGCACTGGAGGCCGGCAGCCGGAGCCCGCATGCCTTGCGGCGGCCCGGTCGCAATCGGGTGCCGGGGTAGGGGGCGCGGAGAGCGATTCGAGTGAGGACGATGGCTCCGGAACCGTTCGGACTCGTGTGCCTACACTGCGATCAAAGGCGCGATCACCAGTGCCACGATCGACATGAGCTTGATCAGGATGTTCATCGACGGGCCGGACGTGTCCTTGAACGGATCGCCGACCGTGTCGCCCACGACGGATGCCTTGTGGCCCTCCGAGCCCTTGCCCTCGCCCTCGACCATACCCTGCTCGATTGACTTCTTGGCGTTGTCCCAAGCACCTCCGGAGTTCGCCATGAACAATGCGAGCAGAACGCCGGTCACTGTCGCCCCAGCGAGTGTCCCACCAAGGGCCTCGGGCCCCAGCGCAAGGCCCACCAGGACGGGGGTGCAGACGGCGATCAGGCCCGGCAGGACCATCTCGCGCAGCGCCGCTGCAGTGGCGATGTCGACGCAACGGGCCGCGTCGGGGCTGACACCCTCGCGTCCCTCCAGAAGCCCCGCGATCTCGCGGAACTGCCGCCGGATCTCATCGATGATCCTGCCGGCAGCCTTGCCCACTGCCTTCATCGTGAGCGCTGCGATCAGGAAGGGCAGGATCCCGCCCAGTAGCAGGCCGATGACGACCTCGGCGGAGTTGAGCGCGATCGTGACGGGGTCCAGGCCCGCTGCCGCCCTGGCGGCGTCCAGTGCCTGGGTGTAAGCCGAGAACAGCGCCAGGGCCGCCAGTGCCGCCGAGCCGATCGCGAATCCCTTCCCCATGGCGGCCGTGGTGTTGCCCAGCGAGTCGAGCTGGTCCGTGATCGAACGCACTTCCGGCGGCAGGCTGCACATCTCGGAGATGCCCCCCGCGTTGTCGGCGATCGGGCCATAAGCGTCCACACTCATGGTGATGCCCACCGTGGCGAGCATGCCCACGGCGGCGATTCCGATGCCGTAGAGACCGGCCTCGGAGTGAGCGACGAAGATCGCTGCGCAGATCACCAGTACCGGAGCCGCGCAGCTCCGGAACCCGGTCGCCAGCCCTTCGATGATATTGGTGGCCGTGCCCATCCGGGATGCCTCTGCGATCTGGGACACCGGCTTCATCGAGGTGTAGTACTCCGTGATGTAGCCGATCGCTACGCCTCCCAGGCATCCGGCCACGATTGCCTTGAAGACTCCCGATCCCACTCCCATTGCCTCGCCGGCGAAGTAGCCGCCCACCAGGAAGAGCAGGGCGCTCAACCAGGCGGAATACCGCAGCGCGGCCGCCGGTCCCAGCGCCTTGAGGGCCCGTACCGCGACGATACCCACCAGCGAGGCGACCAGCCCCACTGAGGAGATGATGAGCGGAAGCGCCATCAGGGCCGAGCGCAGGGGCTCGCCGCCCAACGAGCCGGCCAGCTGCTGCAGACCCGCTTCGGGGAGGGTTGCCGCGATTGCCAGGCTTGCGATCATCGCCCCCGCAAACGACTCGAAAATGTCGGCTCCCATGCCCGCCACGTCGCCTACGTTGTCACCGACGTTGTCCGCGATGACGCCCGGGTTGCGCGGATCGTCCTCCGGTATGCCCGCTTCGACCTTTCCGACCAGGTCGGACCCGACATCCGCGGCCTTGGTGTAGATTCCGCCGCCGACACGTGCGAACAGCGCGATCGAACTCGCGCCCATTGCGAACCCGTTGAGGTAGACGGCGCTGGATGGGTCCGAGAACCACATAGCGAGCAGGCCGACGCCCAGCAAGCCCAGTCCGGCAACGGCCAGGCCCATCACCGAGCCGCCGTTGAACGCGACGGTCAGCGCCGCTCCCATCCCCTTGGTTCGGGCCGCCTCGCTGGTGCGGGAGTTGGCGAGTGTTGCGGCCTGCATCCCGACCAGGCCGGCTAGGATCGAGCAGGCCGCCCCCACGGCGAAACTCAGCGCCATCGGCGTGCCGAGCTTCCACGCGATCAGGCCGCCGACCGCAATGACGAAGACGGCTAGAATGCGGTACTCGCGCCAAAGGAAGGCCATGGCGCCGGCCCGGATCAGACCCGCCACGCTCTGCATTTGCGCGGTGCCCGCCGGGTTGCTCCGGACAGCCAGCAGGGCAAGGAACGAGGCCAGCAATCCGACGGCCCCTAGAATCGGCGCAAGCGCGAGGTAATTGTCCATGGTGGTATGGTTTCCGGTTTCAGCTAGAGAGGATACGTTCGGGACTGACTTGGAAGGCTCCGCATGCCGATCGCACGATCGCGCTGGTCCGTTCCGGGGTCGACACGTGCCAGACCGGATCGATCCCCGAGGGTGCTGCGAAGATGCGCGTCAGCTGCCCGGCGTGCCAGGCCCCTGCCCGGACTCGAAGCGCTTCTTGCCCGGAATCTGCCGACACCCCTGCGAGCGGTGCGAACGCGAGCCCGATGCGACACGTGCCAACGGCCGGCAAGCGGTCAGCCGGCCACTCCAAGGCATCAAGAGCTTCCGGCCTCCCAGTCTTCCTCTAGGCTACCAGAATGCGCCCCGAACGGTGTGGATTCTCATCTGTTTGCGAGGCTTGCCCAGCCCTACTCCGGAACCGCTGTGGCAGGTCTGCGGCGCTGCTCTACGATAGTGGACTGCTGACCCATGATCATCGGATTGACGGGTACCAACGGTTCGGGCAAGACGGTCGCGGCCGAGCAGTTGCGGCGCAAGGGCTTTGAGGTCTATTCCCTCTCGGACGTGATCCGGGACGAGCTGGCCACCCGCAGCCTCCCGCCGAACCGCGAGAACCTCATCGCCGAGGGTAACCGCCTCCGAGCGGAGTTCGGGCCGGCGGTTCTCGCGCAGCGCATCGGGCGGAAGTTCCGGTTGGACCAGAACTACGTCGTTGACTCGATCCGGACGCCCCAGGAAGTCCGCGCGCTCCGCGAGTGGGGGCACTTCCGTTTGCTGCACCTTGACGCTCCGGTGCAGGTCCGGTACGAGCGGGTGTGCGGCCGCGGAGGGGAGCGCGTGCCTGCTTCGTTCGAGGAGTTCGTCGAGCAAGAGGAGCGGGAACTTGCCAGTACCGACACTTCGCGGCAGCAGTTGCGCGCCACTTGGGCGCTGGCGGACGAGACGATCTGCAATGGCGGGACGCGCGAGGAGTTCTCCGAGGCGGTCACGACGGTTGCGCGGCGTTGGATGATGAACTCGGAGCGCCCCGGGTGGGACGAGTACTTCATGCAGATCGCCAGGATCGTCGCCTTGCGGTCCAACTGCATGAAGCGCAAGGTCGCCGCGGTCATCGTCAAGGACAGGCGCATCATCTCGACCGGCTACAACGGCACGCCGCGGGGGGTCAGAAACTGCAACGAGGGCGGCTGCCCGCGCTGCAATTCGCTCGCCGACAGCGGAACGCGACTAGAGGAGTGCCTTTGCAGTCACGCCGAGGAGAACTCCATCGTCCAAGCCGCCTACCACGGCATCAGCGTGAAGGGAGCCACCCTGTACTCGACCTGCTCCCCTTGCCTCATCTGCACGAAGATGATCATCAACGCCGGGATCGAGAGGGTTGTCTACAACCTCGACTACCCGCTCTCCGGCACGGCGACCGAACTGCTGGCCGAGGCTGGCCTGCAGCTTGACTTGCAGGCGCTGGACTGAACCCGGACCCGTCGGAGAGCGGGGGCGTATTATCGAGTGACATGTCCGACGATGCTTTTTCGGAGCCCCGTATAGCCCTGAACCGGATCTACACGCGCGGCGGAGACGCCGGGCAGACCTTGCTGGTGAACGGGCGCCGCGTGCGAAAGGACGACCCACGCGTGGAGGCCTACGGCACCGTCGACGAGCTGAACTCCGTCGTTGGCCGGGCACGCGAGAGTCTGCTGGCCGCCGAGCGGACCTGTCCGGCCCTCGCTCCGCTCGGCGCGATTCTGCTCCGTGTCCAGCACGAGCTGTTCAACCTCGGGTCCGAGGTTGCCACCGATCCAGGCATGGTCGGAGAACGGCAGCCCCGGGTGCTCGCCTTGCACGTCGAGCGTCTGGAAGCGGAGATCGACTCCATGAACGAGGAGGTCCCGCCGCTGCGGTCGTTCGTGCTTCCCGGAGGGTCGGTGCTGAACGCAGACCTCCACGTCTGCCGCGCAGTCTGCCGCCGGGCGGAGCGCAGACTGGTCTCGCTCGCAGCCGAGCAGCCTGGCCTCGAACATCCTTCCCGGTACCTCAACCGCCTGTCCGACGCATTCTTCGTCTGGAGCCGCTGGGCGTGTCTGTGCACCGGCGAGACGGAGACCCTCTGGCAGCCGAACCGCACCGCTTGACCGTCTAGCCGCGGGCTTGCCGAACCGAGTCTTGCGCCATAATGTGCGCATGCTTCCACGCAGGGATTTCCTGACACTGGCGGCTTGCGGCCTCGCCGGCTGTGCCGGCGGCAGCGGCATGCCGGTCGTCGGGGTCGTGCCGAAGGGGACCAACCATACCTTCTGGCAGTCCGTGCATGCGGGTGCGATCAAGGCCGGAGAGGAGTTTGGCCTGGAGATTCTCTGGAACGCGCCGCAGCTAGAGATCGATTCGGCGCGCCAGATCTCGATCGTCGAGAACCTGATCACCCGGCAGGTCGACGGCATCGTGCTCGCACCGGTGGACGCCGACGCGCTGGTCTCCGTGGTCCATCGTGCCGCCGACAGCGGAATACCGGTCGCGATCTTCGATTCCGCGATCAATTCCGACCGCATCATCTCCTTCGTCGTGACCGACAACTACCTCGGCGGCGTGATGGCGGCCAAGCGGATGGGTGAGGTCCTGGACGGAAAGGGCAAGGTCGGCGTCATCGGATTCATGCCGGGCAGCGCCTCGACGATGAAGCGCGAGGCGGGTTTCCAAGAGACGATCGAGAAGGAGTTCCCGGACATCGAGTTTCTGGGTGTCCGGTTCAACATGGCGGACCGCGCCAAGGCCCTCGAGGAGGCCGAGAACCTGCTCACGGCGCATCCGGACCTGGCCGGCCTGTTCGCCGACAACGAGTCCAGCCTCGACGGAACGGTGCAGGCGGTCAAGCAACGCGGGCTCTCGGGCAAGGTCAAGATCGTCGGATTCGACGCGTCCAAAACCCTTGTCGAGGCCATGCGGGCCGGCGTGATCGACTCGATCGTGATTCAGGACCCGTTCAAGATGGGCTACGAGAGCACCCGCCAGATGGCGATGCACCTTCAGGGCGGTGAGACAGAGCCGCACATCGACTCGGGCGCATACCTGCTGCGTCCGGAAAACGTGGAGACGCCCGAGATGCAGGCGGTAGTCTTCCCCGATCTTGAGTACTGGCTGGGCCGCGCCGGTCACTGACGTGCCGTCCGAGGACGAGCGGCACATGCGCGAAGCGCTGAGGCTTGCGGCAGAGGCCGAGCGGGCGGGGGAAGTCCCGGTCGGAGCAGTCGTCGTGTTGGACGGACGGATTGTCGGGAGGGGGGCGAACCGCCAGGTCCGGGATTCCGATCCCACGGCCCATGCGGAAGTGGTCGCGCTCCGGGAGGCCGCTCGGGCGCTCGGCGAGCGCCACCTGCGGGAGGCCATCGTCTACTCCACGCTCGAGCCGTGCACGATGTGCGCGGGGGCCTTGGTGACGGCCCGCGTGCGACGCTTGGTCTTCGGCACGCGGGACCTGCGATTCGGTGCCGTGCGGAGCAAGTTCCGCCTAGCCGACTCGGACCTGCTGAACCACCGGGTGGAGATTTCGGAAGGCGTCCTGGCCCGAGAGTGCCTGGCTCCGCTACGGTCCTTCTTCGCAAACCGCCGGGTAAGCGCCACGTCGGGGCCGTCGGTCGGATCGCAGCGTATGTTGGGCGGCATTGACAAAGGCCCTACCGTGCCTCAAGAATGATGAGTTGAGATCGAGTCCTGTTCGGGCGCAGTGCGTCCGCCGGACTCCCGAAGCTAGCTGCCCGGCCGCCCGCGATTGGCTCGCGCAACATCCGGCGGCTCCCTTGATCGGAGAAATGACTTGTATCGCAGCGGTACGCAACTATTTACGTCGGAATCAGTAACGGAGGGCCATCCCGACAAGGTATGCGACAAGGTTTCGGACGCGGTTCTGGACGCAGTCTTGTCCGAGGATCCGCACGGGCGCGTCGCGTGCGAGACTCTGGTCACTACGGACCTTTGCGTCCTCGCAGGGGAGATCCGTACGAGTGCCAGCCTGGACTTCGAATCGATCGCGAGGGACACCATCCGCCGCATTGGATACAGCGACAAAGCGTATCGCTTCGACGCCGAATCGTGCCAGGTCAAGGCCCACGTCCATTCACAGTCCGAGGACATCGCGATGGGCGTGGACTGTGGCGGAGCGGGCGACCAGGGTCTGATGTTCGGCTTCGCCTGTCGCGAGACCGCCGAGCTGATGCCCCTGCCCATCATGCTGGCTCACAAGCTGGTCCGCCGGCTCGCTGAGGTCCGCCGTTCCGGCGATCTAAGCTTCCTGCGGCCTGACGGCAAGTCCCAAGTCACCGTCGAGTACGAGGGCGACAAGCCGGCCCGGGTGGACGCCGTAGTGGTCTCGACCCAGCACGATCCGGTCGGAGGGGCGACCCTGCGGGACCAGGAAGAACTGCGCCAGCGGGTCCGCGAGGTCATCATCGACGACGTCGTTCCCCGGGAAATGACCGACGCAAGCACCAGCTACCACATCAACCCGACCGGGCAGTTCGAAATCGGCGGGCCTCACGGGGACGCGGGCCTTACGGGCCGGAAGATCATCGTGGACACCTACGGTGGCATGGGCCGCCACGGGGGCGGGGCGTTCTCAGGAAAGGATCCGACCAAGGTCGATCGTTCGGCGTGCTACATGGCGCGTCACATCGCCAAGAACATCGTTGCGGCGGGTTTGGCTTCCCGTTGCGAGGTCCAGCTCGCCTACGCGATCGGCGTCGCGGAGCCGGTGTCCGTCCGGGTGGACACCTACGGGACCGGCGGGGACGTTGACGATTCCCGGTTGGCCGACATCGTGAACGACATCTTCCCGCTGACTCCGCGGGGCCTCATCGAGTATCTCAACCTGCGAAGGCCCATTTACGAGCCCACCGCGGCGTACGGGCATTTCGGGCGAACCGAGGAAACGTTCACGTGGGAACGGGTCGATCAGGTGCGCGAATTGCAGCGCAGGGCCTGATTGGGGGCAGGCCGGCGCTCCCTGCGCAGGCATTGCCCCGTACATTGAAGACGGGAGGACAATCGCTATGTCGGCAGTCGGGACGGTTCCGGGGACAATGATCGAGGAGTCCTCGGGCGCTGGGGAATTCAAGGTCAGGGATCTAGGCCTGGCCGCCTTCGGGCGCGACGAGATCCGGCTCGCCGAGCACGAAATGCCCGGACTGATGGCCCTGCGGGCCGAATACGCGGGGGAGCGTCCGCTCGCCGGCGCCCGCATCGCCGGTTCGCTGCACATGACCGTGCAGACCGCCGTGCTCATCGAGACGCTGGTGCAGCTCGGCGCCCAGGTCCGCTGGGCATCCTGCAACATCTTCTCGACCCAGGATCACGCTGCCGCTGCCGTGGCCGTTGGGCCCCAAGGGACCCCGGACAACCCCGTCGGAGTCCCGGTTTTTGCGTGGAAGGGCGAGACCCTCGACGAGTACTGGTGGGCGACCTCGCAGATACTTCTCTGGCCGGGAGGCAAGGGCCCGAACCTGATCCTCGACGACGGTGGCGATGCCACGCTCATGGTGCACATGGGCCTGAAGTTCGAGCAACTCGGAGCCGTGCCCGATCCGTCCTCCGCGAGTTCCGAGGAGGAAGCCGTCATATTCCGGACGCTGGCGGCTCTGCGTCGCGACCGCGGCCACGTGTGGGGGGAGGTGGCTCCCGGCATCCGCGGGGTCTCCGAGGAAACCACCACAGGCGTGCATAGGCTCTACCAGCGCCAGCGCGACGGCTCGCTGTTATTCCCGGCGATCAACGTCAACGACTCGGTCACCAAGTCGAAATTTGACAACTTCTACGGCTGCCGCCATTCCCTGATCGACGGTATCAACCGGGGGACGGATGTCATGATCGGCGGCAAGGTGGTCGTGGTCTGCGGCTACGGCGATGTTGGCAAGGGCTGCGCCCAGTCGGTTCGCGGCCAGGGCGCCAGGGTGATCGTCACCGAAGTCGATCCGATCTGCGCCCTACAGGCGGTCATGGAGGGCTTCGAGGTCCGTCGGTTGGACGACGTCGTCGAGGAGGCGGATATCTTTGTCACCGCTACCGGCAACAGACACGTGATCACGGCGGACCACATGTCCCGAATGAAGCACCAGGCTGTTGTCGGCAACATCGGCCATTTCGACAACGAGATCGACATGGTAGGCCTTACGCGATCCCCGGGCACGAAGCGCAAGACCATTAAGCCGCAAGTGGACGAGTACCGCTTTCCAGACGGCCACTCGATAATCGTGCTTTCGGAAGGACGCCTCCTCAACCTCGGTAACGCGACGGGGCACCCGAGCTTCGTGATGTCCTGCAGCTTCACCAACCAGGTGCTGGCCCAGATCGAACTGCATCGCCATGCCGAGGCCTACGGCCGCACGGTCGCAACGCTTCCGAAGACACTCGACGAGAGAGTCGCAAGGTTGCACCTGACCGCTCTGGGCGGCGATCTGACCGCGCTGACCCACGAGCAGTCCGAGTATCTCGGCATTCCCGTCGAGGGCCCCTTCAAGCCGGAGCACTACCGGTACTGAGCACACGGGAGGCTCGCGGAAGATGGCCGGTCACAATCCGCGCGGCTCGCGCGTGGCGTGGCGCTGGGTGGCGGCAGCTGCCCTGGTATCGGCTGGCTGGGTGTCGGCGCAACTGCCGTACCGCGACCTGCCCATTATTGTCGAGCCGCCGTTGCCAGAGGCGCCAGCCTGGACCGAACCCACAGAGTTCGTGCTCGCCCGCATGGCCTATTCGGACCTCTACACCGGCCATTTCCTTGACGTCCGACCCTGGCAGATTGACTCCCCCGCGGCCGAACGCCACTTCCTGCAAGGACTTCGGAGGCTCTCGGCGGTCGATGCACGGCCGACGGAGTTCTACGTTCATCCCAACGAGCCGGAGTTCTTCGACCTGCCGCTCCTGTACGTGGTGGAAGCAGGGCACTGGGATCTGACCGACCTCGAAGTGGCCCGCATCCGAGAGTACCTGTTGCGGGGAGGGTTCATCATCTTCGACGACTTCCACGGAACCGAGGAGTGGGAGAACTTCATGCGCGGGATCCGGCGCATATTTCCGGATCGTCCGGTCGAGGACATTGAAGCCTCCAACGAGGTGTTCCACGTGCTGTTCGACATGGGGCAGCGCGAGCAGATCCCGGGCCTGCAGATGCTCTTCAGTGGACGGCCGTACGAGAAGGACGGCCGCGTGCCGCACTGGCGCGGCATCCGCGACGACGACGGGCGCTGGATGGTCCTGATCAACCACAACATGGACCTGGGCGACGCGTGGGAGCACGCCGACGTGCCGCAATACCCGGAGCGCTTCACGGCGATGTCCTACCGGTTGGCGATCAACTACATCATCTACGCGATGACGCACTGATCCCGGCCCGCGCACGGCGCTGTCGGACCATGGCCACGGCCACGTCGAAGCCCATCCAGAGGTTGATGAGGCCGACGCCGGACACCGCGCCACGGAGGCGGTTGCCCAGAAGGAACTCGCTGAACTGCGGCTGCAGGCTGAAGAAGTAGTTGTTGTCCCAGAGTAGGGTCCATGGCAGCAGCAGGAGGACTAGGCCGACTTCGAGGCAGAACAGGAGGAACACGATCTGACTGAGCAGGACGTGCGGCCCGGCCGGGGCCGGATTCCGCGCCGGCGCATCCGGTGCAACTCTTGGACGGATGCTCACCATGGAACAACGCCGGGAGATGGCGGCACGCGCAGTTCCAACGCGGCCAGACGACGGACCGGCCCGAAGCTCTGCCGGTGCTGGGGGGTGCAGCCGTGCGCGCGCAATGCCGCCAGGTGCGCCGGGGCGGGGTACCCCTTGTGCGATGCCAGTCCGTACTGGGGATAGAAGGCGTCCCAAGCCCGCATGCAGCGGTCCCTCGCGACCTTGGCTAGGATCGAGGCCGCCGCGATCGAGCGGCTCCTGCGATCCCCCTTGACCACAGCGCGCTGGGCGATGCCCGATTCGACCGCGACAGCGTCGACCAGCAAGTAGCCCGGAGCAGGCTTCAGGCCTTCAACCGCTCTGCGCATGGCCAGCCTTGATGCCTGCAGGATGTTCAGCAGGTCGATGGCCGCGGCATCCACGGCCTCCACGCGATAAGCGAGCGCGGTATCCCGGATTCTCGCGTCGAGTTCCTGCCGTAGGTTCGGGCTGAGGCGCTTGCTGTCGTCGAGGCCTTCGATCCGGGCACTCCGGTCGAGGATGACCGCGGCCGCGAAGACCGGACCGAAAAGGCACCCCCTGCCTGCTTCGTCGATTCCGGCGATCCGCCGGAATCCGGCCCGTTCCGCCTCGATCTCCAAGGACCAGTCCGGCTTGCCGTTCCGGCGATCCACACCTAGACCTTCGTGCGGTACTTGTCCTGGAGCATTTCGAGCTTCTTCTCAATGCTCAACTTGGAACGGCCCTGCCGGGGCTGCCTGTCCGGGTCGGGTCCCACGCTTCGGGTGACCGGACCGCGGCGGTTGCGCCCGTCTCCCCGGCCTCTCGGCCTGTCCCGGGAGCCCTCCGAGCGGAGCGGACGCGAGCCGTTGCGTTCTCGGGGCGGCCGGGAGCGGGGGTCCCACATCGAGAGCCCGATACGACCGCTGGCTTGATCGGCGGCCTTGATGAACACCTCGATCGCGTCGCCGACGTGGAGGCCTGGCTTCGCGTCCTTCAAGTGCTCGCGACGGATCTGAGATACGTGCAGCAGCGCGTCCTGATCGCCTCCGATGTCAACGAATGCGCCGAAGTCGGCAATGCTCGCGACCACACCGGCCACCTTGGAACCGGGGCGCAGATCCTCTTCCGGCCGGAGCGGGACAGCTGGCTTCGGGATCTCGAACTTCGTGCGAGGCTGCCGGCGTGAAGGACGCAGCTCTTCCATCGCCGACCGCACCTGCACGACCGGACGCTCCGGAGTCGCGAACTGCTCGGGATCGAGGCCGTCCAGTCGCGCGGGCTCGGCCAGCAGCGTCGGGAAGTCGCAGCCCCCGGCTTCCGCGAAACTCTCGTAGAGTTCCTGGTACTCCGGGTGGGCACCGGTCCCGTCCAGGGGGTCGCTGCCATACACGCGCAGGAATCCGACTGCCTGCGCGTAGATGCTCTCGCTGAGGCCGGCCACGTTCCTCACGTCCTTGCGGGTCCGGAACGGGCCGTGCTCCTTCCGGTAGGCGACCATGCGCTTGGCGAGGCGTTCCGTGAGGCCGGGGACCCGGGCCAGCAAGGCGGCCGGTGCGCGGTTCGCGTCAACGCCGGCATCGTGGACGGCCCGTTCGACGGCGAGCGCCAGCGCGTCGCGCAAGCGCTCGGGGTCGACTTCGTGATGGTGAGCCCCGATTCCGATGGTGCGGAAATCTGTCTTGACCAGCTCCGCCATCGGATCCTGCACGCGCCGGGCCAGGCTGGCGGCGCAGCGAACTGCTGGCTCCAAACGCGGAAACTCTCGCTTGGCCGCCTTCGAGGTGGCGTAGATCCAAGTGCCGCTGTCACGGGCCGCGACCCACGCTACGTCGGTCTTGCCGGACCGACGAATCTGGGATCGGAGGAACTTCTCGGTCAACCGCTGTCTCGGCCCGGCCGGGAAGACGATCAGGTCGACGTCATTCGCAGCCAGGATCTCACTGAGCTCGGCTCGCCTGGTTTCCCGCTTGCGCGGAGGCGGTTCCTTGGGTCTTTCCGCCGCTCCGTCTTCCGGCCCCGGACCCTCCGCCGCGCCCGAGTCGGCCTCGCCGGGTTCAACGGTCGCTGCCACGACCGGCTCCGCAGAGCCCTTTGACGTGTCGCTGACACCCTCGCTCGCCGGAGTTTCCGCCGCGGACGCTGCGGAGCCGCTCTCAACGGCTCCCGGCAAGGGCGGTGCCGGATCCGCCAATGCGGGCTGTGCGCTCTTAGCGACCACGCTGACGTCGTCGGGGCCGACCGTCGGCCTTGGGGATCCGTCCCGCCTCTTTCGGCCCTCGGCCTCGTCCGGGCCGACGACCGCGTAATCGATGAGCGCGCCGTTGCCGTCGATCAGCGCGGCTCGCCAGCCGCCGGGCCGTCCTGTCTCCAGGCCGACGATATTCAACCCGTGCCCTACCGGAGCCAGTAGCGCCTCGCGCACTGCCTTGCGGTACGCCTCGATCGCCTCGCTGTCCGTGTCCGCCTCGAGATGGCGGAGCACGTCCTTCCGGACGCGGTCGATCAAGCCGTTGGCAAGGGTCGTCTCGACCACCCGTTTCAGATGCGGCGAGTACGGCGATTCCGCGTCCTTGATCAGGCATCGCTCGAGGTACTCGGACACCGGTTCGGGAGGGCACGCGGTGACCGCCTCGAGCAGTCCCGTGCGGACTCCGCGGCGAATGGCCAGCCTTTTGTGCCAAGGGATTTCGACGGTCTTGGAGCGGAGGCCGTCCAAGGCCTGATACCGCGCCTCCTTGAGAGCGGGAGGACTGGCGGAGACCGTAGTCTGGCAGTGCTGCCGGCAAACCTTTCGCAGTTCCCGCAGCACCTCGGGCTTTTCTCCCAGCCAGCGGGCTGCGATGGCGTACGCTCCTTCCAGCGATTCCTCCGCGCTGTCGAGCCCCTTCCCGGGATCCACGTACTTCGCCGCTTCAGCCTGAATGTCGACGTCGTCCTTCTGGAACCACAGGAACCGGGCTAGGGGATCCAAGCCCTTCTCGACGGCTTCGTCGGCGGGCCCTTTCTTGCGTGCCCGGTAAGGGGCGAAGATGTCGTTGAGCTCCTGGCGGTCGGCCGCCTCCTCGAGCTGGCGTTTCAGTTCCGCCGTGAGCACTCCACGCTGGCCGAGGGTCGTCAGCATGGAGATGCGGTGATCGATCAGTTCCTTCTGATCCTCCAGCTTGCGAAAGATCGCGTGGATCCTCTCCTCGTCCAGCCCGCCGCACAGATCAGCCCGATAGCGGGCGAGGAACGCTACGGAAGCGCCGTTCTCGACCTGCTGCACCAGTTCCAGCAGACCCTTCAATGGAATTCCGGATTCCTGGGAGACCCGCACGAAGCAATCCACAGGAAGCCCTGTAAGGGGTTTCATTACTCAACCAACGACCACTGTGCTTTCTCGTATCATAGGGCAAACGATGTGGCAGTTGCGGGCAGGGCAGTGGGCTTGCTTGCTGTTCGCGGTCGCGGCAGCCGTGCACCCGGTCTGGTCCCAGGTCATCCGGTTCGAGTCGAACGGGATGCACTACCAGGTCCTGACACGCCAGGGCCTGACGCTCATGTGCGCCGCGATGCCCTTCCGGACGAGCCGGTACGCGGTCATGCACGTCGCGGTCAGTAACGGCAGCGAGGAGATCCGGCAGGTCGACGCCGCGGACTTCGCCTTCGATTACGATGACGGCCCGCTGGTCCATGCGGTTTCCGAGGAGCGGGTGGTCGGAGAGTTCTTCCGCAATGCGGGGCGGTCGGAGTTGCTGAAGCTTCAGACTGCCTACGAGAAGGCCCTCTACAACAACCAGTACATCCGGCCGAACAACAGCTACGAGAAGCGCAGGCTATCCGCCCTGGCGTTCGGCCCCAAGGGCCTGAAGGCTTCGGCTGCGGCGGCCGCGATTACCTTCGTCAGCGGTAACGTCGAACCGGGAGACTCCACGGACGGCGCCTTGTTCTTTCCAACGTCCGGACGCGCGTTGGAGAATGGGCGGGTCGTCGCCACCGTCGGCTCGGCCCGATTCGAATTCGACTTCGACTAGGACCACCGCGGCGGGCTGGGAGCCGTGAGACAATACTCCACCCATGGGCGGCATCCTGCGCTACGGCTCGTACGTCCCATACTGCAGGCTCAACCGTTCCGACCTCGCCAGCCGAGGACGCGGGGAGCGATCGGTTGCCGCCTTTGATGAGGACGCGACATCTCTGGCGGTCGAAGCTGCCCGCGAGGCGCTTCGCGGCACGGGCTTGGCTCCGACTCACGTCCTGTTCGCCTCCACGTCCCATCCTTACGCCGAGAAGCTGAACGCTGCGGCCGTCCACGCCGCGCTCGATTTGCCTCCGGAAACGTGCTCCGCCGACTTGTCGTCGTCGAGTCGCGCCGGATTTGCCGGGCTCGCCTTGGGTGCCGGCCTCGCCAGCGGCCCGTCTCTCGTGTGTTCCGCCGATGTTGTCGTGGGGGCGCCGTCCGGGTCTCGAGAGTCCCTCGGAGGCGATGCCGCTTGCGCCTTCGTTGTGGGCGACGGACCCGGCGTGGTTGCCGAGATCGTCGGAAAGGCGTCGTTGACAGACGAGCTGCTGGATGTATGGCGCGGCCCGGAGCAGCCGTTTGCCCGGCAATGGGAGGAGCGGTTCGCCGAGCAGCGGCTCGTACCGTTGCTGCTGGAGGCTTTCGGCGCGTCCCTGCGCGAGGCCGGCGCGTCCCCCGCCGAGCTTTCGAGCGTAGGCGTTGACAGCGGGCATCCTCGGATCGCCACGCAGTTCGCTCGTGCGGCCGGTCTGCGGCCGGACCAGCTGGCCGACGATCTAGCGGGCACCGTCGGACGGGCTGGGGCCGCGCATGCCGGGCTGCTGTTGGCGAGCCTGCTGGATACCGCTTCGCCCGGGGACCGGCTCGCTGTGCTGAGCGCGGCCGACGGAGCCGAGGCTCTGGCCCTCCAGGTGCGGGAAGGGATCAGCGCCGCGCGCCCGTCGCACAGCGTCGCGTCGTGGATCGAGTCCAAGCGGTCCGGCCTGCCGTACCAGACCTATCTGAAGTGGCGCGAGATTCTGCCATTCGAGCCTCCGCGCCGGCCCGATCCCCCCCGGCCGGCGGCCCCTCCGATGCACCGCGCGGAGCGCTGGAAGTATGCGTTCGTAGGGTCCCGGTGCCGTTCTTGCGGGACAGTCAACCTGCCGCCGCAACGGGTCTGCGTGCAATGCGCGACGGTCGACCAGATGGACGACGCTCCCTTCGCCGACGCCACCGCCCGGGTCGCCACCTACACCATCGACCACCTCGCCTACTCCCTGCAGCAGCCCGTCGTCGCGGCAGTGGTCGACTTCGACCAGGGCGGTCGGTTCGCCTGTGAGTTGGCCGACGTCGAGCCCGACAGCGTGGCTATCGGCCAGGAACTCGAAATGACGTTCCGCCGCCTCTACACCTCCAACGGGATCCGCAATTATTTCTGGAAGGCGCGTCCGAGGCGCTAGAATCAGGTCCGGGAGGCGCTGACGGCATGGCCAGCAAGGGCATTCGTGACAGGGTAGCCATCGTTGGAATGGGCTGCACGCGGTTCGGGGAGCACTGGGAAAGCAGTGCCAGCGACCTGCTTGTGGAGGCGGCCTTGGAGGCTTGCTTGTCAGCGCGGATCGGAAGGGACGCCGTCGACGCATATTGGATGGGCACTCTCACGAGCGGCCAGTCGGGCCTGCTCTTGTCCGAGCCCCTCAAGACGGGCTACAAGCCGGTCACCCGGGTCGAAAACTACTGTGCCACCGGCAGCGAGGCGATTCGCAATGCCGCGTATGCGGTTGCATGCGGTGCCTATGACCTCGTCATGGCCGTCGGGGTCGAGAAGCTCAAGGACTCCGGCTATTCCGGCCTCGCGTCTCAGGGTGGCGTGCCAACTGACGGCACCCAGTCCTCCATGACTGCTCCGGCGACGTTCTCCCTGCTGGCGCCCGCCTACTGTGACAAGTACAAGCTGGATCCCCGGACGCTGCGTGAGGTGCTGACCCGGATCGCATGCAAGAACCATGCCAACGGAGCGCGCAATCCCAAGGCCCAGTACCAGAAGGCGGTTCCGCCCGGCAAGGTCGAGAAGGCCCCGAAGGTTGCCGGCATGCTCGGCGTGTTCGACTGCTCCGGTGTCAGCGACGGTGCCGCCGCCGCCGTGCTCTGCCGTGCGGAGGACGCGCACCGCTACACCGACGCGCCCCTGTTCATCAAGGCCCTGTCGTTCATCGCGGGCCCCGCTGACGGCGCCAAGCGCCAGGACTACGACTACACCTCGTTCCCAGAGGTCGTCGCGAGCGCGGAGGATGCTTACGCGCAAGCCGGGATTCGGGACCCCCGCGATGAGATATCCATGGCGGAGGTGCACGACTGCTTCACGCCCACCGAACTCGTGCTGATGGAGGATTTGGGTTTCTCCCGGCGCGGAAGCGCCTGGCGGGACACGCTCGATGGGCGGTTCGAACTCGAGGGGCCGCAGCCCGTCAATCCCGACGGAGGCCTGAAGAGCTTCGGGCATCCGATCGGGGCCAGCGGGCTCAGGATGATGTACGAGATGTGGCTGCAGTTCCGGGGCGAGGCGGGGGATCGCCAGATCCGCTCGCCCAAGCTCGGGCTGACCCACAACCTAGGCGGCGCGCCCGGACGCTGCGTCAGTTTCGTCTCCGTCGTGGGCAGGAATTAGCCCCGCCGCGCCCAGATGCTGCGTCCGCCGAGGACGGGTCGCCGTGCCCCTCGTCCGGCAGGCCAGAACCGGCGCTGGCCTCCAGGCGCCCCCACGAGGCCGGGAGCCGGGTAGAGTAATGCAAGGATCGAAACCATGCGAATCGGAGTGATCGGACTAGGCTTCATGGGCAGCACGCACCTCGAGGCCTATGAGCAAGTGCAGGGGTTCGAGCTGGCTGCCGTCTCCAGTTCGAACGCGAGCAAGCGCGCCGGCGACCTGAGCGACGTCGGCGGAAACCTCGGCCGCGGAGGCGGTGTTGTCGACTTCGGCTCCGCCGGACGCTACGCGACGGCGGAGGATCTCATCGCCGATCCCAGCGTGGAGGCCGTCGACATCTGCACGCCGACCGACCTGCACAAGCCTCTCGCGCTTCGCGCGCTCGCCGCAGGCAAGCACGTTCTGGTCGAGAAGCCCATGGCCCTGAGTGTCGCGGACTGCGACGAGATGATCCGGGCCGCGCGGGAGGCGGGACGGGTGCTGATGGTAGCCCAAGTGCTGCGCTTCTTTCCCGAATACGCAACCGCTCGGGCCAAGATTCTCTCCGGAGAGCTGGGTCCCGTGCGAGCGGCCTCGTTCCGCCGCCGGTGCGCCGCCCCGGCGTGGGGCCGGTGGCTCAAGGATCCCGAGCGTAGCGGTGGCGGGGTCCTGGACCTACTGATCCATGACTTCGATTTCTGCCAGCATGCCTTCGGCAAGCCCGGTTCGATCCGAGCTGTCGGGTACGAGGATCTCGACGCGGGCATCGACTTCGTTGAGGCCCAGCTCGATTACGGGGACGGGGTCCCAGTCATCGTGTCGGGTGGGTGGCACCATCCCGCGAGCTTCCCGTTCTCGATGGAGTTCACGATCCTCTGCGAGGGCGGGACTCTCGATTACAGTTCCGACAAGTCCGGGTTGCGACTGCACACAGCCGAAGGCGAAGCGGTCGACGTTGCCTTGCCGAAGCAGGATGGATTCGTCGGCGAGCTGCAGGCCTTTGTCGACGCTTGCACTTCCGGCACGGCTCCGGCACTGTGCCCGCCTGAGGACTCAGCCCAGTCGGTGCAGATGGCGCTGGGGATGAAGCGATCCCGCGCCGCCGGCGGGGCGGTCGTGGCAATCGACTGAGCGCGACGAGCGGCCTATCGCTCCTGGTCCCAGTGAGCCCGTTCCGTTGCGATGAGCAGGCCCATGGCACCGCCGCGGTCATCCCTGCCGAGAATGGCCTCGCGGTCGAAGTACGCCCGCAGGGAGGTTTGCCGGCCGGTGCTCCTGCAGACGTCCAGGAGCGTCGCGTCGGACTTCACCCGGGCCTGGACCGCGCGCCACGCTCTGTCCGCCGCGGGTTCGAACTCGTTCCGGTCGAGCCAGCCTCGTCGCAGGCCCCGTGTCAGCGCGAATCCGATCATCGCCGTCGACGTGAACTCGCGGTAGCTCTCCGGCCGGTCGACAACCTGGTGCCACGTGCCGGTCGGATCCTGGTGGCGCTTGACGGCCAGCATGTGGTCCCGGAACGCCTCGAGCACTTCCGAGTAGCCAGGGTCCCCTTCGGGCCAGTCTGAGAGGGAAAGCGCGAGCCCGAGAGCCGGGAATCCGTTCCCGCGGCCCCAAGCTGCGTGGTCCAGGGGCGAGTGCCGGTACAGGCCGTCCGGTCGGAGATCGAGCGCCCGCATGAACCGCAGGTGTTGCAGGGCCATGCGGAAGTACCGCGGCTCGCCTGTCAGTCTCCCAACCCGGGCAAGGATCGCGCAGCCCATGAAGACCGAATCGCTCATCTCGTTATGGAAGGGCATCGAAGCCTTCATCGAGCCGTCGGACTCGAAGCCGAGATCCGCAGCGGTCCGTGCCAGTCCCAGATAGGCGGGATTGTCGGTCCGCTCGTACAGATCTCCGAATACCAGGTGCCCGGATACGTGGCTTCCGGTCGAGCGCTCTCCCAAGGAAGGCTTCCCCTCGAGGTAGGGTCTGACGATTGTCTCGATGTCGTCTAGGCGGCTGTTCCCATCCAAGTCACCGAGACGCAAGCGCCCTACGAGCGCCAGTGCGGGAATGTATGCTACCGAATCGAGGGCATGGCCATAGGCCTGATCCAGTACGAGGGCCGTCTCGACAGGAGTCCGCGAGACACGGGACCGCAACTCCCGGCGGGCTTGGGATGCGGCTAGGTTCTGCGCGAGCGTACCGAGGCGGTCCAATGCCTCGTCGCGGAGCTCTTCGAGGCTCCGGTTTCCGACGGAGATTCGCAGCGTCGAGCCCGGGATTCGTCCGACGTCGGCCGGCATGGCGCCCCGCTCGAGCGCATCGGCGAGGCGGCTGGGACGCTCGTCGGTGCGCAAGTCCACGACGAGGTCGGGTCCCAGCATGCCGATAAAGCGCCACACATACTGGGATTCCACGGCCGGTCCGCCATACGCGGGACCCGTCGGAGGAAACTGCTCCTGCGGCGGGCGATCGGGGAACACGTTGAGCACGCCCGAAAACGAGTAGTCCGCATCACCGGGATCCCGCAGCATAGCTGCTGCCAGATCGGTCGAATTGGAACTTCCGTCCAGGCCCGCCACAATCAGCACGCTTGGTGTCGAGCGGTTCGGGTCCAGAGCTGGCTCGGCCACGAGTGCGTGGATCGGGCTGCCGGCGGCGGTGACTCCGACAGGCATTTCGATCGTCTCCGCGCCCGCCAGTAACCCGCAGGCCAGCAGCCCGCAAGCCGATCGGATACGAGCCTTTGCCGGGAAGGCCGGACGGCGACTGTCTCGGTGTTCCTGCGTCACTTTGCTTGGAGGGTCAGGGTCTGCCCGTAGAGCCGGACCTTCGGATGCTCGACAACGGCCCGGTATTCCCAGTCACGTCTTGAGTCGGCCCGGACGAGGAGGGCGGAGAACTTCCCCGGCGCCGACATCGAATCCATCTTGCGAGAGACGGGCTTCCAAGGATCATCGGGCTCGTACATTTGCGCCGTGCTCTTCCGCAGCCGGTACTCGAATCCCACTCGAACCGAGGTTGAGTCCCCAAGGCCTCGCAGGTCTGCTTCCAGGACAGCGCCTTTCGAGCCCCATTCGGCCCCTGACAGGGTCTCGACCTCCGGGGGCTGCAGGCCGGGGGAGGCGTTCTCGATCTTCAAGACGACCGGATTCGGCCAGTGGCGGTCGTTGTACAGTCGCTGTGCCCGGAACGCCCGTATACGCAGGCCTTGGGGAGTCTGCTCCCATTCTGTCCGGGGGGTGACGTCGGTCCGGTACTCCAGCACCGTGTCGTTCTGACCCAGGACCCGGACAACGGTCTCCTCGCGGGCCTCCACGGACTTGAGCACCACCGTCTTCTGCGTGCCCAACGTCCAGCCCTCTCCGGGCACGAATGCGTACACGGTGGCACTGTCCTTTGCCTTCGTGAACCAGATATCGCCTTCGTTCGTGATCACCCACGGCCGCACCGCACCGACCGCCTCGGCGTTCACCATGTTCCACAGCGCCATCTCCCGCATCCTTGCCTCTTGCTCGATCGGAAGCTCGCCGTTCGGCTTGGGTCCGATATTGAGCAGGAAATTGCCTCCCTTCGCGCGCGTCTCGATCCAGGCCGCGATCAATTCAGTACCGGACTTGTAGTGTTCATTGGTCCCGCGGTACTGCCATTGCGTGCCCATCGTCATGTTGCCTTCCCACGCGCCTTCGAGGGGAACGCCGGGCGTGTACTGCTCGGGGGTTTCGATTTCTCCTCTGGTAACGACCGTGTCGGGAGATAGCTCCCATATGAGCTGCTTCATCTCGCTAACGATCTCGTCTCGGGGGACCGCGGCATTGGTCGGCGGATCGAAGAAGAGCACGTCAATCGGACCGTATTTCGTCATCAACTCGCGCTCCTGGGCCAGGTTCAGTTCGAGAAGGCCGGGGTTGTTCGGGGGCAGCACCTCTGCACGCAACCGACTGATCAGAGTTCCCTGGCGATAGAGGAAGTGAAAGTCGTCGGGCGAGAAATACCATCCGACCGCGATTCCCTCGGACCTGAACGCGTCCGCGATCTCCTTGGAGACATCCCTACCGAAGGGCGTGTTCATGATGTTGAAGTCGGTCGTGGATGTCTCGAACATGCAGAAGCCCGAGTGGTGCTTCGCAGTGAATACGACGTAGCGGAACCCCGCCAGCCTGGCGACGCGGGCCCATTCGCGCGGATCGAACTGCTTCGGGTTGAAGCTCCGCGGCAGCTCTTCGACGTAGCGTCTGAGATACGCCTCGTCAGCTCCCACCATCGAGTGACTGATGACTGAGGTGATCTGGCTGTCAAGGCTCCAATGGATGAACAGTCCTAGCCCGAGATCCCGGAACCATTCCACGCGCTCAGGCCTGTTGGACGCTGACAGGGCGCTGCAGATGACGAGCACCAGCCAGATGGTTGCTATGCGCTTCATGAGAGTGGAGGTATTGTGCCACAGGCCCGGGTCCGAGCCGGGGGGCGAAGCTCGCCGGCCTCAGTCGAGCAGCGCCATGACCAGTCCGCTACGGACCTTGGGCGAGAACCAGGTGGATTTCGGCGGCATCACCCGCCTCTGGCGGCAGACCTCGATGAACTGCTCCATGGTGACCGGAGGAAGCGTGACGGCGAAACCGAATTCGCCGGCATCGACTCGGGCTCGCAGGTAGGTTGCGTCCCGGTTGCCGCCCACGAATGCGAGTCGTTCATCGCGCGGATCCTCGATGCCGCAGACTCGTTCGAAGATCTGCCGCTGGACGATGTCCGCGTCGATCGATTCCGAGGCATTGCTCATGTCGAACGATTCCGCCTTCGGTCTGAGCCTGAACCACGTGCCCCCAGCGTACAGGCCGATCTCGTGCGTGGTGGCCGGCTGGTAGTCGCCGCCCGCGGGTGCCAGCCCCACCTCGAAGGACTCTTCCAGCACGACCCGCCATGCCTGCGGGGACCGGGCCGAATCCCGGACGAGGCGATTGTACGGGGCCAGGCCCATCTGCGATGCCGGGAAGACGACGGCCAGGAAGCCATCGAGTCCGAGCATCGCCGCGGCAGCACTACGGTGGTTCCCATCCGCCACATACGCGAATGGCTCGCCCCGGAGGGTGTCGATGAGCTTGGTCCTCTCGGGTGATGCGCCAAGCAGCCAGATCCGGTGTGTGTACCTGTCCTCGGCTGTGACGTTGTAGTCTGGCGCGTTCTGCTCCGAGCAGGCTTCCAGAGCATTGGCGAACGCTGCGCTGGCGTCCTCAACCGCGTTGTTGACCAGACCGATGATTGCTGCCGTCGCTCGGATGAGGTCGGCCCGCCCCCGGGCCTTCTTGGGGCGTACGCCCTCATTCCGGACGATCGTACCGTGAGGTGTCTGCGCCGTCAGGATGTCGCCCGCGCGAGCCATTCCCCCCAGTCCGATCTGCCTCAGCCCTGGCCGCTGCGGGTTCGCGATCTCGTACAGGAACATGACGTCCCTCCGCTCGCGAGTGAGTTGGCTCGCCCTCAATTCGGCCATCCTGGCGGCTGCGGCCTGCAACGCCTGGGGCGAGCCCTCGGGCAGGATCGCCTCCGGCGACGGGGCGCAGGCGTGGGGCATGGTGATCCGCAGGACACTGTCCGGCCGCCCCTGGAGGAGGTCAAAGATCTCCCGGTCGCTCTGGAACTCGTCGTAGTTCGGGCTGGACAGCGCCTGGGCCGCCTCCGAATCGACTGGAACGAGCGCGCTCGGGATGGGGTTGAGCGTAACCATGGGCATCTTCGCCGGCCAGAACGTACGATCGCCGCCGCCGTCGAACGGGCCGGCATCCTGAGGCGCGGGTATTTCCAGCTTCGTCCACCGGAGGCGGATGTCGCAAGCCGGTCGCGCGGGCCTTAATATTGAAGACGGAAGTCCCATGCGCATCAAGAGACTTGCAACAGGCATCCTGATCCTTGCATTGGCCGCAACGCTGGCGCTTGCCCAGAAGAAGTCGCTCGTTAGCGGCAACTGGGAGCTGAGGGTGGGCGGTCAGACGTACCGGATTGCATTCGTTGACGAAGACGGGGACGTCAGCGGTACAGTGACGCTTCCGAGCGGCGAGACGACGGACGTCGAATACGGACTGGCATTCGGCAAGGAGCTGGAATTCAGCACCGTCGAGAACGGCGTCGAGTTTGAGTGGACGGCGGAAGTGAGCCGCAACTCCATCAAGGGAGAGCGTCTGAACCTCGACGAGGAAAGCACCGTGAGATTCACCGGCAAGCGAAGCCGCTGAAGGCGTCCGGCGTTCGCGGTCAGTTGAGGAAGTAGGTCCGGTACAGGGTGTCCCTCTGTTTCGGAATGAACCCCGCCTCGCGGATCATTCGGCGGAGATCCTCTTCGGTGGCCGAGTGGCTGGCCCCTGCTTGGCGGACCACGTTCTCCTCGAGCATCACGCTCCCGACGTCGTTACCGCCGAAACGCAGGCCCAGCTGGCAGACCTTCAGCCCTTGGGTGACCCAGGATGTCTGCACATTCAGGAAGTTGTGCAGGTACAGCCTTGAGATGGCCAGGGTCCGGAGGAACTCGCAGGCCGTCGCCTCCTCGGGGACCTTCCTGCCCAGTGCCGTGTTGTCGGGCTGAAACGGCCAGGGAATGAATGCCGTGAAGCCACCGGTCTCGCCTTGCAGCCGACGGAGCGTCTCTAGGTGCCGGACCCGGTGTTCGTAGGTTTCTCCGCACCCGAACATCATCGTGGCGGTCGTGTTCATGCCGATGCCGTGCGCAGTCTTGTGGACTTCGATCCAATCGGCTGACGTGCACTTCAGCCGCGCGATGCGAAAACGGACCTCGTCATTCAGGATCTCCGCCCCCGCTCCCGGCATGGAGTCCATGCCGGCATCCCGCAAGCGCAGCAAGGTGTCCCGGATCGTGAGGCCGCTGACCTCGGCGATGCAGAGGATTTCCGGGGCCGAGAGGCAATGCAACTGGACGTCCGGAAAGCGCTGCTTGAGACCGCTGAACAGCGTTTCGAAATAACCGACATCGAGGTTCGGATTGACGCCTCCCTGCATCAGCACTCCGGTGCCACCGCAGTCGACGGTCTCCTGGATCTTCTGGGCGATCGCCTCGAACGGAAGCACATAGCCCTCCTCGTGGCCCATGGGGCGGTAGAAGGCGCAAAAGCTGCAGTACTCGGTGCACTCGTTCGTATGGTTGATGTTCCGGTCGATGATGTAGCTCGCGATCCCGTGGGGATGGAGTGATTCGCGGACGGAGTCTGCCTCCATCCCGATGCCGATGAGGTCGTCGCTGGCGAAGCAATCGAGCGCTTGTTCGTTGGTCATCATCGCGGGCTCACCTCGACAGTGCCGGCTCTGGCAGGAACTTGACCTCGCGCGGCGCCTCGGTCAGGCCGAGTTCCGAGGCGAGCCGAAGGTACGTGCGTATCGCCTCGTGTTCCCTTTCTCCCAGGTCGTACCGCACGTTGCCGGTCAAGTACTCCTGTACCATGCCGGCCTCAAGCCCCAGCCTCTTGCTCTCGGCGTCCACGATGTCGGGGATCCTCCGGCGCCCGTACCGGGCGGATTCCGCCAGGGTCTCGCCGAGGCCGCCGAAGTCTGCGATGTTCTTGACGCCCCACACGGCGAACGCCATGGGCAGATCCGTCATCTCTTCCCATTCGGAGCCCAGGTCGTAGACATGCACCGGCTGACCGTTCCAAGATGTCATCCTCGGGTCGATCCGGAGCGCCGGATCTCCGATGATCAGCGCCGCGTCCGCGATCTCCAGCATCTCGTCGAGCTTCGGCGGGTAAGGCCGCACCTGGGGCCGGATGCCGTGCATGTGCGCGGCGATGACTTGGGTCAGGACGACCGAGGTGCGGGAGCCGGTGTCCGCGGCGAACGAGCCGATCGCACCGAACGGCTTCTTGGATACCAGCAGGATGCTCCGGACCGGCCCGCGACAGGCGACCACGGGGCCCGGCACGACGAGGAGGTCGGGCTGTCGCGCCAGTTCCACTACCGGAACGAGCCCCACGTCGGCTTGGCCGCACCGCAGCCGCTCCGCACACTCGGAAGGAAGGGCGAAGGAGAGGTCGAGCTTGCTGCGTTGCGGCCCGTGGATCAATCCCCATACCAAAGGGGCGGTGTTCAGGTAGCTGACGGCGCAGACACGAAGCTTGGCTGCCATGACGGCGATTCGATTGTAGCAATGGGGGTGCGGTGACACTCCTCAGGCTCCCGGGCCAAGGACATGGCGACCGGCGTGGCAGCAGCACCCTCGGATCCGCGCGTTTTTTCGCGGATGACGCGGTCGAGGGTCCGGGTGGTCTCGTCATCGGCATTCTCCGAACTGAACGAGACGCCGTCGATCCCGGATCGGTTCCAGGGCCTCGTCGCATAGGAAGGAACCATTCCTCCGAGCGATCCGGACTTGCCTGACTCGTGCCGCTCCAACGACGGCGACCGGGTGCCCCGCGGACACTCGCTAGAGCAATTGGTGGCCTTGCCCGGAGAGCGCCGGGCGGGACCTGCCCCCAAGTGTGTTCGGTGGGAGTCCCCCCTATAACCCAGCCTGTTTGGACGGCAGAGCCCGAACCGCTGCGCGCGGGTCCGAGCTGGTGCAGCCGGAAGAGCTATCCGTGCCCGGTCCGCAACCTCAGTGTCGACAGGGTCTCGCGCCGGGACCCGTGGCAGCCCGTTCAGGTAACCTGAGTGTTCGCGTTGCGCCATTGTTAGGTAAGGATTATCCCGCCATGATTTCCCGATTCGTCTCCCTATTAGCGGGAGCGCTTTTGTTCGTCGCACCGGCCCTGCACGCGACGAGCGCCTATACGATTCAGCCGCCGGTGCTGGGCCATGTCTTCGATCAGGAGACCGGCTCGTTGCATCGCATCAACGGGATTCCGGGAGCATCGAGCATGGGCGAGGCCCTGAACCTGGGCTTCACCGCCGTCCAGGCGACCGTTGCTGCCGACCAGAACTTGGCGATCCTTCGCGACGACCAGGGCCGGACCTTCTTTGTCGACCTTTCCGCGGAGCCCCCGGTAGCCACGGAAATTCCGGGCGTGTTGGACGGTGCCAACGGCGTGTTGATCAGCCCGACAGGCCGCAGCGCGGCCCTTTATTCCCCCGGAACGGGCCAGATCCAGCTCCTGGACGGGCTGCCCGGTATCCCTACTCCGGGCACGGTTCTGGAACTCGACCAAGGGGTCGGTGTCTGGACAGCCTTCGCGATCAGCGACTCGGGAGCGATCCTTGCCGCTACCTCCGAGCAGGGGTCCGGTTCGCTCTTCCTGCTGCAACCGGATCATGTGTCCGAACGAATCGGAGCCGTCCAGCGCGCTTCCTGGCTCGCCTTTCTTGCCGGGACGGACGACGCCGTGATCACGGATGCCGGAGCCGGCGAGATCCTGCTGTACCGGGACGTCGTGGCCCGTCGGCAGACGTCGGTCCTTGCGTCCGAAATCGATCAAATCAAGAATCCCTTCGCCGCCGCTCCGACTACGGATGGACGCTTCGTCGCGGTAGCCATGCCCGGCGGCATCGCGTCAGTTCCCGTCTACGGCGGTGCTCCGGCCTTCGTCGAGTGCGCGTGCACGGCTACTTCCATGACGCCCCTTGCCGGCGGGAACGTGTTCCTCCTCACCGAGGATATCCGTGCCCCGATGACGATCGCTGAGATCGGTGCCGCCTCGCGGACGCTCTTCGTTCCGGCCCTGCCTGCCGACACGGAGTCCGAAGAGACCCAGTAAGGCCCCTCCTTTCGAATCGTCGGTTGCATTCCGCTCCGGGTCGGAGCGGAGGTCTGCCTAGGTAGGCGCCAACAGGCCGAGGGCCTCATCCCGATCCGCTGGAAACGGCGTGTCCCGACGCTACACTGGGCCCCATGGGTCCGTACCAGAGCCTGCTCGCAGAACTCGCGGATGGCATTGCTGTCCTAACCGTGAATCGTCCGGAGAGGCTCAACGCTCTCAGTGGCGTGACGGTCAGCGAGATCGATCGCTTCTTTCGCGATGCGGCAGCTGATTCGAGCGTCGGCGCTGTCATTGTCACCGGCGCCGGGGAGAGGAGCTTCGTCGCCGGAGCCGACATCGAGGAGGTGTCGGGCTTCTCCCCGCTCGAAGGCCGGCAGTGGGGATTGCGCGGACAGGCGATGCTGAATCGCATCGAGGCGATGCAGAAACCCGTGATCGCCGCGATCAACGGGTACGCTCTCGGCGGAGGCCTGGAACTCGCGATGGCCTGCCATATCCGGATCGCCTCGCCCCGGGCTCGGCTGGGGCAGCCGGAACTCAAGCTGGGCATCGTGCCGGGATTTGGCGGAACCCAGCGCCTGCCCCGCCTGGTCGGCAAGGGCCGCGCTCTCGAGATGCTGCTCACCGGGGACCCGGTAAGTGCCGAAGAAGCACGGGAAATGGGGCTGGTCAACCGCGTCACCGGATCCGAGACCCTGCTCGACGAAGCCAGGCGGATGGCGGCCCGGATCCTGCGCAATGGCCCGGTGGCGATCGCCCTTACCCTGCAAGCCGTCAACAAGGGCTGCGAGATGCCGCTTCCCGAGGCACTGGAATGGGAAGTGTCCCAGTACGCCCTCAGCTGCGCCACCGAGGACGTGCGCGAAGGGACGCGGGCGTTTCTCGAGAAACGCGCTCCGGTGTTCCAAGGACGCTAGGTTCCCGCCGGTTGTGAGGGCTGCCTACCAATCGGCGAGGTTCCGCTCCAGCCATTCCAGGCTCTCTTCCTCGTGACACGCGAAGCACGCGTTCGGGCTCTCCTCGCGCCCGAACTGGCGGGTCATCGCCGCGTCGGGAATGTCATCGATGCGGTGCGTGCCGGCGAGGAACATCATGCTGTTCATGATCTTGGGCATGTGGCACGCAGTGCACCGGCTGGCCTCGGCTTGCGAGGGATGCTTCGTGTGGGCCGCTAGGTCCTGACCGAGAGACTGGTGGCATTGGAGGCACATGAGGTTGGGATCCTCCCTGTGCTTGAGCGATGTGGGGTTCGTCGTCGCGTCCGCGGGGTGAGGGTCGTGGCAGTTCCCGCAATGGGCCTCGCCCTTCTGGTAGCAGCGGGTTCTCGTGAATGACTCCACGATGAACGTGGTCTCGCGGAACCGCCCGTCCCCGTAGAAGGCTGTCCTGGAGAACTCCTCGTACGGCCTCTGAGTCCGTTCCTCGAGGAACGATTCCTGCCGGCCGGAGTAGTTGATTTCGCCGCGCGGGCCGGTCTGGACAATGCTGGACTGCATGTGGCACTGGGCGCAGACCCGCACGTAGGACTGATGGTCAAGGCTTCCGAACCGAAGTGGCGGCGAGCCTGGCCCGCCGCCAAGGGCCTTGCCTTGTCGCATCGCCCGCTGGTGTTCCAGAGAGGGACCGTGACACATCTCGCAGTTGATGCCGGCCTCGCGGAAGGTGATGCGGTCGGGAACGACGAGTCGTCCCTCGGCCTGCACCTGGCTCGTGTGGCACGGAGCACAGTGGACCTGGTAGCTGGTCGACAGTTCCATGCGGTGGAAGTTCTCGACGCGCGAGCGCTCCGATCGCCCCGCATCGAGGACCTCCCAGAAGTTCACCCACTTGCGATGGAGCGTGTTGTACTGGATCGGCACTACATGGATCCGGCCATCCGGCAGGCGGGTTGCATAGGCCTGCTGCCATTTCGACCCGATCGTGTAGTCGACGCGGAACCGCTTCGTCCCGCCTGACGCCGGCATCTCGAAGTAGTGGCGCCCGTCCTCGATCAGCATGCGGCTCAGCAGTGCCCCCTCGGAGCTGCGGAACTCGGTGCCGTCGCCGAACTCGCCGATCACGTTCTCAAAGGCGTACGGCCGGAACATCCGGGCCATCCCGGTTGCCGACCAGGCATCGAACACCTGCTCGTGGCAGTCCCTGCAGCCTTCGCTTCCTGCGTACGCTCCGGCTCTGCCTCCGTCGGCTCGGACCTGCCGGTTCCCGTCGGCCTGCCCGATTCGAAGCGGGCGAATCGCCGACCGGAACTGCTCCAGAGAGCCGACATTCGCTCCGCTCCGGTGATGGGCTTGTCGGAGCTGGTCCAGTGCGCGCTCCTGCACCGGACCGGCGAGCCGGGCGGCCGCCTCAAACGCCGACAGGGCAGTGCCGCGGTTGCCGAGTTCCGATTCGACCATGCCCAGCAGGAACAAAGCGATGCCATCCTTACGGTTCAGGCGAACGGATCGGAGGAGCGACCCGCGGGCCTCGGCGAGCCCGCCAGCCCGTTCCGCTCCTTCCGACCTCAAGGCGCGAGTCGCCTTGACGCGCCCTAGCACGAAATGGGCGGAGGCTGTGAGATCCCGCTCGATTCTCTCCCATTCCCCGGACTTGTAGCGTGATGGTCGTCCGAATCTCGCCAGGTACTCCAAGGCGTCCTTCGCACTGATCTCGGCCTCGTCGATGAGCCCCTTCACAACCTGCGCGTTCGCGACTGCCACCAGGAGAGTACTGTTTTCCGGCAAGATCCGGAGCGACTTCTTGGCGTGATCGAGACCTTCGTCCAATTGACCCATGTCGATACACGCCTTTGCCGCTTGGGAATGCGCGAATGCGACCAGCGACGACCGCGGGAAACGCTCCACGAAGCGCACGGCCAGAGCCCGGCGCTCCGAAACCCGCTCGGCATCCTGGAGCGCTGCGAATGCCTCGCGTTCGTCGGGATCCTCCAATTGGTCGATGAGAGTGGGTTTCGATGGATCGCCCGCATAGATGACGAGATCCAGGTCCTGCGGCTGGGCCGGGATGGCTCCTGTGAGCCAGGTCGCCGTCACAAGGAGGCCCTCGAAGGCCGCACGTCCCATTCGCCGAACTGGCCGCCGGATGAAGCGCTGCGGGTTCCTGAAACGCGCGTGGGTCACTTTCTGTGTCGCGCCATCGGGGCGTCGATCTCGTTCAAGTAGTTCTCCAGCCTCTCCGCCAGATTGCTGGAGATCTCCGGCTTGGCCTTGCTCAGATCGGTTTTCTCGCCGATATCGCTGGAGAGGTTGTACAGACGGGTTTCGCCGGTTTCGTACAGCTTGACCAGCTTCCAGTCGCGGGAACGGATCGACGACATCGGCGTGGTTCCTTTGAGAGTCTGGTAGTGCGGGAAGTGCCACACGAGGCTGTCGAACCGTCGCAATAGCGTCCCGTCGCCGCCCGAGCGGAGCAGTCCGAGCAGACTGGCACCCTCGATCGAAGGCTGCAATGCGGCCCGCACGCCGGCCATTGCCGCGATCGTCGGGTACAGGTCGGTGCCGGTCACGGGGACACGGCTCAGGCTCCCGGCCTCGATTCCGGGACCCCGAACCAGCAAGGGCACGCGGATACCGCCTTCCCATGTTGAGGCCTTCTGCCCGCGGAGCGGGGCGTTCGAGGAGATCTCGTTCTCGTCCTGGTCGTGGTAGGACCCGTTGTCCGAGGTGAAGATTACGTACGTATTCTCGGCGAGCCCCAGCTTGTCGATGGCCTCGAGCAGCCGGCCGACGCCTTCGTCCAGCTCGTGCGTCATGGCCGCGTGGCCGGGATGCTTGTGCCGCTCGCCCCTTGGCAGCCCCTCGAATTCCGTTACGGTTTCTTGGAATGCGTAGATGCCGAGATGGACAGCGTAATAGGACACCTGAAGGAAGAACGGCTCACCCGCTGATTGCCGGTGCCGCAGGAAGTCGATGGCCCGCGTGGTGACGCTGACCGTTCTCTTCGGGTCGGGTGGTCCGGTCCCTCCTTCGCGGTTGGAGGTCGGGCCGCTATGGTCGTCGTAGCCGTGGCGGCCGGGTCCGCCCCCGGCGAGGTGCCACTTACCGAAATGAGCCGTTATGTATCCGGGGCGGTGCTGTTTGAGCAATTCCGCGATCGTCAGTTCCTCGTGCGGAATGTGGTCGATATGCGCGGCCGGAATCATCGGCAGCCCCTCGTAGAATCTCCCGCTGCTGCGGTTGATGATGTCCGTCATTTTCAACTGCGCGGGAGTCTTGCCGGTCTCGATCGCGAGCCGGGTCGGCGAGCAGTTCGGGTGCGGAGCGTATGCGTCGGTGAAGCGCATTCCTTCCCTTGCCAAGCGCTCCAGGCTGGGCGTGCGGTAGAAGTCCGATTTGGACTCGGGGCGGGCGGGGTCCATGAGCACGGAAGTGCCCACCCAGCCCAAGTCGTCGGCAAGGACGAGCACGATGTTCGGCTGCGAGTGCGCCGGAATGACAACGGAAATCGTCGCCGCTGCCAGCACTAGAGGGCGAAGGGACATCGGATAGAATTCTGGCGCAGCCCGCCCCGCCAAGGCAAGAACCCTCCGGGACCCCCACCCTGAGCCGGGCCCCGGAGAGTCGCTGATAGGATGGGTCTCTGGCCAACATGCCCTCCGATCTTGCGTGCTTTGACCCCGGCTGCGGCAAGCGCTACGGACTCAACGAGGTCATGTATTCCTGCGGAGTTTGCGGCAGCCTGCTGGAAGTAGCCAACACATTCGACGGCGCAAGCGGGTCCCGCTTGCGTGCGGTCTGGGAACAGCGCCGCACCAGCCTCTCGAAGGTTGATGCCAGTGGAGTGTGGCGTTTTCGGGAAATGCTGCCTTTCGTCACCGACACCCGGCAGATCGTCACCCTGCCGGAGGGCAACACACCGTTATTCGACGCTCCTGGAGCCGCCCCGTACGCAGGTCTCGACGCGATCCAGTTCAAGCACCAGGGATACAATCCCACCGCCTCCTTCAAGGACAACGGCATGACCGCGGGGGTGACCCAGGCCCGAATCTTGGGAATGCAGAGGGTCGCGTGCGTGTCAACCGGGAACACCTCTGCCTCCATGGCCGCGTACGCCGCCGCGGCGGGCATGCAGGCGGTGATCTTCCTGCCTGCCGGCAAGATCGCATACGGCAAGCTCGCCCAGGCACTCGAGTACGGAGCGCTCACCATCCAGGTGGAAGCGAACTTCGACCAGATTCTGGCCCTCGTCCGGGAGCTGGCGGAAAAGCTTGGAATCTACCTGCTGAATTCCGTGAATCCGTTCCGGATCGAAGGGCAGAAGTCGATCGTGATCGAGATGCTCGAGCAGAGGGGCTGGCGCGTTCCCGACTGGATCGTGCTTCCCGGGGGCAACCTGGGCAACGTCAGCGCCTTGGGGAAGGGCCTCCGCGAGTTGCGCGAGGCCGGCCTGATCGACGCCATTCCGCGCATCGGTGTGATCCAGGCGGCGGGTTCCGCCCCCTTCCTCGCCCAGTACCGGGAGGGCGGGGAGCTCACTCCCGTGCGGGAGCCCGAAACGCTGGCGACGGCGATCCGCATCGGCAATCCGGTTTCTTGGCGAAAAGCGGCATCCGAGGTTCGCTTGGCTCGGGGGGTGGTGGAGTCCGTGACCGAGCAGGAGATCGCGGATGCCAAGGCAGTGATAGGCCGCTGCGGCATCGGTTGCGAGCCTGCCTCGGCCGCAACACTCGCGGGACTTCGCAAGCTGGTCTCGGCTGGCGTGATCGACCCCTCTGCCGACGTGGCGGCCATCCTGACGGGTCACCTGCTGAAGGATTCGGACTATGTGTATCGCTACCACTCCGGAGCGTTGCAGGCCCCGAACGGGGAACCGTTGCGATCCACGTTCGGGAACGCTCCCGTTACCGTCGGTAACGACCGCTCCAGGATTACGGGGATCCTGCAGCGCCACGCCGACGAGTCGGAGGCGGCGGATTCTAACCGGGATGGGTGACGGCCCCTTGGGCTGATGACGACACGAGCTTCGCGTACTTAGCGAACACGCCCGAAGCATACCGAGCCGGCCGGGCCTCGAGCGCATCCAGGCGGCCCGAGATCTCATCGTCGGACAGTTCGACGGCCAGCTTGCGCTCGCGGCAATCGACCACGACAGTGTCGCCGTCCCGAACGGCTGCGATGGGCCCTCCCCGCGCCGCTTCCGGGGCGACGTGCCCGACCATGAGTCCGCGCGTCGCGCCGCTGAACCGGCCGTCCGTGAGGAGCGCTACGGTCTCGCCCAGTCCGGCTCCCACGATTGCGGCCGTGACGCCCAACATCTCCCGCATCCCCGGACCGCCGGCCGGACCCTCGTAGCGAATCACCACCACATCACCGTCGTTGATCTTGCCGCCCGTAACGGCCTGCATGGCCGACTCCTCGTTCTCAAAGACCCGTGCAGGCCCTCGATGCCGTAAGTGGTCGCTGCCCGCGACCTTCACAACGCCTCCTTCCGGAGCTAGATTCCCCTTGAGGATGACGAGTCCTCCGGTCGGCTTGATCGGATTGTCCAGAGCGCGAATCACGTCTTGTCCCGGAGTCTCTTCGGCGCTGGCGCTGGCGTCGGCCAGCGTGGCACCGGTCACCGTCAGCTGAGAGCCGTCCGCGTATCCGCCCTCCACCAATCTCTTGGCGACGAGCTGGATGCCGCCAGCCTTGTCGACGTCCGCAGCCACGTACCTCCCGCCCGGCTTCAGGTCCACCAGAAGGGGCGTGCGCCCGCTGATCGCGTCGAAGTCATCGATGTCGAGGTCGACCCCGCAATCCTTCGCCAAGGCCAGCAGATGGAGGACTGCGTTGGTAGAGCCCCCGGTGGCCGCGACGCTCGCGATAGCGTTCTCGAACGCGTTTCGATTCATGATGTCGCGGGGCCGGCGGTTAGCCTTCAGTGCCTCCATGAGGACGAAACCCGCGCGATAGCCTACGTCCTCCTTGCGGGGATCGACCGCAGGGATGCTGGCGCTGCCCATGGGTGATATGCCGATGATCTCCATGGCGGTGGCCATTGTGTTGGCGGTGTACTGGCCTCCGCATGCACCCGGGCCCGGGCAGCCCTTGTTCTCGATTTCGAGCAGCTCTTCGTCGGAAATCCGGCCGGCGGCATGTGCGCCGACAGCCTCAAAGACATCCTGGATGGTGATGTCCATTCCGTTATGCTTGCCCGGCAGGATGGACCCACCGTACAGCAGGACAGACGGCACGTTGACGCGGGCAAGGCCCATGGCCCCGCCGGGGATGGTCTTGTCGCAGGCTACGAGGGCGATTAGCCCGTCGAACATATAACTGCGGGCGGTGAGCTCGATCGAATCGGCGATGACTTCGCGGCTTACCAGCGACCCCTTCATGCCCTCCGTGCCCATGGTGATGCCGTCGCTGACGGCGATGGTGTTGAATTCCATGGGAGTGCCGCCAGCGGCCCGGACACCTGCCTTCACTTTCACCGCCAGGTCGCGCAGGGTGAAGTTGCAGGGCATCGTCTCGATCCACGTGTTGGCGATGCCGATGATCGGCTTGGCGAGGTCCTCGTCATTGAATCCGATCGCCTTGAACATGGAACGGGCAGGAGCCCTGTCGCGCCCGTCAGTGATCGTCGCGCTCTGGTGTTTGAGGGGATTTGCCATGGCTTCGGACGTTCCGTTGCGGAACTGAACAGTCTACCAATGGGGCTTGCCGGGTTCCGCCACCGCAGCAGGGCATCCCGCAACGATGGGACGCCTCTCCAAGACTTACCTAGTCTGATAATTCAGACTAGAAGAGTCTCAATGACAACAGCGTCCATCTCCGAACTGAAGGCGAATCTGTCGCGGTTCGTGAACGAGGTTCGGCGCGGAGGCGAGGTTCAAATCCTTGATCGTGGCAGGCCAGTCGCAAGGCTCGTCCCCGTAGATACGGCCAATGACTCAGGGGCGCGAGAAAGGCTGATCCGCCAAGGATTGATCCGGCCGGGTAAGGGCGATCTCGCTGCGGTCCTTCAAGAGCCCCCCATGGAGCTTCCCGTGAGCCTTCTCGACGCCCTGCTCGAAGACCGGAACGATCGTCTGTGAAGTACTGGGACGCGTCCGCACTCGTTCCCGTGCTCGTGTCGGAGCGTGGCTGGAGCGACGCTCGTGAGTGGCTGAGCCAGGATCCGCAGATCATTACATGGCTGTGGACTCGGACCGAGATCACAAGCGCGATCGAACGCCGAACCAGAGACGGCTTGCTGTCTCGCTTGCAGCGTCGCGAAGTCCTCGCACGGTTAGACGCTCTTGCCGGAAGGTGGGACGAAGTGACCGATGCGCTTGCGGTGCGGTCCCGGGCAAACAAGCTGCTGGCGCGGCAACCGATTCGCGCGGCCGACGCGGGCCAACTCGGTGCGGCGCTGTTGGTGCAGGGGCAGTTGGGGGGACCGTTGGAGTTCGTCTGTTTCAATAGCCGTCTAGCCTTGGCGGCCGAGTTGGAAGGCCTCGTGATCCTTCCGTAGGCGCATCCTACTTCATTTGGGCCAGTTTCCCGGGCGTTCAAGACACATCCCACCCGAGAGCCCTGCGAAGGTTCGCCGGACGCATTCTCATCCGGGAGGATCTTCCCCGGCGTACCGGCGTGGCATCTTGGTTGCGGTCCCGCCGTTGCGCATCGATCCATTGCGGGTCGGACAATGTCCGCTTGGATTGTGACTGTTCTTCGCGCACCATCAGCAGGAACCGGGACCGTTAGCCGCGGCGGGCCGTCTCGTGGTCACTTCTCGGCCACCTCGTAGGCTCTCGTTTGCGGGGCTCGAGGTCGATTCCGCTTGCGATGTGCGTACCTTCCTTTCCGAGCACAGGTATTGTTGGTACGGACCCGATGCCGCGTCGCGGCAAGCCAATCTCCGACCTGAGCCGAGAAATCACGCTCGCCGAATCGCAGCAAAGTACCAGGCGTCGGGCTCCGGTTGCTCCACTCCTTCTGGCCGACGCCAGGCGCTCCCCGGCACTGTTGAGGTAGGTCGCGAAACCGGCAGCGACTCTCCCGCGGGATGTGTGCGACTCCCCGTTTGGCCCAGGTGCGGAGTCTTCGGTGGACATCAACACTCGGTAGAAGCCGGTGCCGGATGGAACGCATTGGGCATTCGTGGCCCGGGCATCTCGAAAGCCTCGTGCGTTGAGGCGGATAGGCCGTTGCTAGACCACGTCTGTGAGCCCCTTGGGGTCTCTGGACGAACACCGGAACGATCATTCGTAAGGCGTGATGCCCTTCCGCGCCGGTGCCCTCGTTCGCAACTGAAACTGCAACCGGCGTGGTACCCGAGGGATCTCCACGAGGCTGATACGTCGTCGCGAAGCTGTCGGCCCCGATCGAGACCATCATTTCGATTGAACGCCGAACTAGGGGAGAATTCCTGTCGTTTTTCAGCCTCGCGATGTGGTGGAGCGTCGCGGAAGGTTGACCGGACACTAGGACGGGTTGACTGACCGACTTGCTGTCCGATTCAGGACTACCCCGTCGTTGGCGCTCGATCTCGTTTGCGATGCCGATACGGGTCAGCTTGGAGCCGCGTAGCTGAGTCCGTAACAATTGGCTGGCCCGTTCTGGTTTCGCCTGTCGGATCTGGTGGTATTGAGCCCAGCTTCGAACTGAGAGGCCTTCGCGTCCCCCTTTCGAGGAGCCCTCGGCGCTCCGCCGCCCTGGTCTCGCCGATGGGCTGGTCAGCAACAACTGGTCGATGCAAGACGGACACCATCCCCTGACGTTCCTTGACAACAACCGCACAACCCAAACCAGTGCCGGTTCCTGGTACTCAGGGCTGTCGAACTGCTGGGCTGGTTCCTCGGATGTAGTTCAGGGGGCGATCGATCGTGCACGTCACCGAGCCCTCCAGTTTCGTGCGCTGGATCTTGTGTGTTGAAGACCCCTTGGTGATGGCAATTCTAGACATCTTCCGGAATTGAGCAACGACTCTCTCACCCCGGATCGAAAAGCCTCTTTCATACGCGACGTCGGTACGAGTCTTGGGCTTTGGATGATTCCTAGCCATTCTTTCCGACCTCCCCAATCAGCCCTTCCTGTTCCAATTCGGCTGTAACGGTCAGAACCTGTTCCAGGTCCATCTGAAGACGCTCGGCTACATCGCTGTAGAAGAGCGGATCTTCGCTGGAACGATAGAGGTCAAGCACCTCTTGCCTTGCTTCATCGTGCGAGAGTGCTCGGATGACTATACTTGTCGATTTCTCCCCCACGATTTGTTGGACAAGTTCCTTCAATTCGGACATGACTCTCTGATTGAACTCCTGTAGAGCCCGGATTTCTTCCCGGTGCTGCTCCATAAACGTATCGAGTTTCTGCGCCATCTCGGCGACACTCTGAATCGCGTCGCGGAGATCATTGAATCCACGGACGACGTCAGTCAGGGCATGTCCCTGAAAGCCAAGTACTGGTTCTAGGTCGCCAGCCGTGAAGGTCTTTTTCCCCTGATACTCACCTCGATACCCGTGGCTGGCCGGCACTTCCAGCTTTTCCAGCTCCAAGGTCAGAAAATCTTCCTCGTAGTTGAGCACCATGGATGTCGGCGTTTGGTTTCGAAGGGTGACCGATAGTGGTCCGTGGAATCCCGGGTCAACCTGCGTGCCTACGGAAGCCGCCAAACCCCGGCGCGCAAACTTGGACTTCAACCCAAACCGACCGGTATACGAAGTCGAGAGTCTCAGCTCCTCTTTCGTAAACACGACAGCTGGAGCGTACGCTGGTATCAGCAGCGATCCTTCCTGTTCAAGATCAAACCTCGGGTCACCGCTAGGCCTTCCGGCCGTGGCGGCGTGCCGCCCGACTTTGAGGTCATAACTTGCCGGCTGCAGCATCTCAGGGTCAAACGGATCGATTGCGATCTCGCCCTGCCTTATCGCTCGCAGGATCTGCACGTTTGAAACCGGCATTGTGACTCCTCTCGGCTTGGGAAATGATCAAGTCTAGCAGCCAATCCTACCTGCGCCCGCACTCAACGCTCTTGCTACTCGGCGCTCGCCTTTGTCGCCAACTCGTGATTCGTGTGTGCGGGCACCCTCGATATACTGTCAGCGGTTTGCCGTGGTCTGCAGTGCCTTGGTCACTATTGCTCGTCGCGGTCCCTGCGACCGCGGTCAGTTTCGACCGGGACGTCCGGCCTCTTCTCGCCGAGAACTGTTATGCCTGCCACGGCCCGGATGCCGCGCAGCGACAAGCCGACCTTCGGCTCGACCTGGAGGATCAGGCTCGACAGGCGGCTCGCGAGGTCCTCAGTCGCGTCTCCAGCGACGACCCCTCTCGGCGGATGCCGCCCGCGTACTTGGGGCATGACAGGCTCTCTGACCGCGATGTTTCGGTTCTTCGCGAATGGGTCGAGGCCGGCGCTCCGTGGAGCGCGCACTGGGCGTTCGTGGCTCCGGTACGTCCCAAGCCGCCCGCCGTGAAGTGGGCAGACCGCGTCCGAAACGACATTGATCGCTTCGTGTTCAGGCGCTTGGAGCAAGCCGGGCTGACTCCTGCCGACGAGACGGACCGCAGGACGCTGATCCGCAGGGTCAGCCTGGACTTGACGGGCCTTCCTCCCGACGTCGACGAGATCCGCGCCTTCTTGGAAGATCCTTCTCCAGGCGCATACGAGCGCGTGGTGGACAGGCTTCTCGAATCCCCGCGCTACGGGGAGAGAATGGCGGCCCGGTGGCTGGACGCCGCGCGGTACGCCGACACGCAGGGCTACCAGAACGACGCTCCTGTGCAGATGTGGCGCTGGCGGGACTGGGTAATCGATTCCTTCAACGCGAACAAGCCATTCGATCAATTCACGGTCGAGCAAATCGCAGGGGACCTGCTTCCCGATCCCACTCTCGACCAATTGATCGCCACCGGTTTCAACCGCAATCACCGCAGCAATAGCGAGCTGGGAATCGTTGACGAGGAGTACCGGGTCGAGTACGTCGTCGACCGCGTGGAGACCATGTCGACCGTGTTTCTCGGGCTCACCGTGGGGTGCGCCCGCTGCCACGATCACAAGTACGACCCGATTTCCCAGGCGGAGTTCTACCGGCTATTCGCCTACTTCAACAATGTCCCCGAGCGCGGGAGGGTCTTGCGGCCGTTCAACTCGCCACCGCGGATCGCCGCACCGACCAGGGAGGAGGCTCGGCAGCTTGAGGAGGTGGCCGGCCGTATCGCCCATGCCGAGCAGGAGTTCCGGGCAGCGCGGCAGTCCGCCGGTGAAGAGTTCGAGGATTGGACGGCCGGGTTCGCCCAGTCACGCGGGGCAGAGGATTGGCATCCGCGTCAGGGACTCGCCGCCAGGTACGACTTCGACAGTGATCTGGGAGGCGCGGTCGCTTCAGGCGACGTCGGGTATGGTGTCGGCAAGGTCGGCCGGGCGCTCTCGTTGGAGGGGGGCGGCCATGTCGAAGAGCAGGGAACAGCGGACTACGACTACAACGACCGGTTCAGCCTTGCCGCGTGGGTCAAGCCGGAGTCGTCGGAAGGCGTGATCCTGAGCCGCTCGCAGTCATTCGACCCTCGCGACGAGAACGCCGGGAGAGGCGTGACCTTCGTCTTGGAGGAAGGGCGGCTGAAGCTCAAGCTGATCGGCCGCATGGACGACTGGATCCTCGTCAGCGCTCGCAAGCCGATCCCGGCGAATCAGTGGTCCCACGTAATCGCGACGTTCGACGGGTCCAGGCTCGCGTCCGGCGTCACGCTGTACGTTGACGGAATCGCAGTCGACACGGTCGCCGAGCTCGACTATTCCAATGGCGGGATCAAGACGAAGGAGCCGTTCCGCATCGGAGCGGGCGCGGACGAGAACAGCCGGTTCGTCGGGGCCATTGACGAGGCTGCCGTCTACGATCGGGACCTGACGGACGAAGAGGCGGCGATCCTGGCGGTTGCCGAGAATCTCGGGGATCTCGCGCGGATCCCCGCGGCCCGTCGCACTCGAGGGCAGGCGCTCAAGCTTGAGCGCGCCTTTGCGGATGCTTACGGACCTCAGCGAGTGCGGTCCGCATGGGCCAGCCTTGTCCGGTTGCGGAGGGAGAGGGAGGCTCTCGCGAGGCAGGTTTCAACCGTGATGATCATGGCCGAGATGGATCCGCCGCGAGACACGTTCATTCTCGAGCGCGGTGCCTACGACAAGCCCGGGGCCAGAGTCCGTCCAGGTGTTCCGAGCGTGCTTCCTTCAGTGTCCGGGCCGGCGCCCAACGATCGGCTGGCCTTGGCGCGCTGGCTGGTCGATCCGGCGAATCCGCTGACCGCTCGCGTGACGGTGAACCGGTTCTGGCAGATGCTGTTCGGAGCGGGGCTGGTGCGGACTCCGGAGAACCTGGGAACGCAGGGGGAGCGGCCGACCCATCCGGAGCTGTTGGACTGGCTCGGTGTCGAGTTCGTCGATAGCGGCTGGGACGTCAAGTCGCTCCTGAAGACCATTGTCACTAGCTCGACCTACCGGCAGGAATCCAAGGGCTCGATGGAAGTCGTGCGCAGGGACCCGGAAAACAGGTTTCTGTCGCGAGGGCCCCGATTCCGGCTGCCAGCCGAAGCCTTGCGGGACCAGGCCCTGCTGCTCGCGGGTCTGCTGCACGAGCGCCTCGGGGGACCCTCGGTAAAGACCTACCAGCCCGAAGGACTGTGGTTCGACATCGCCGCCGGTGGCGGTTACGAGCGCGGGAAAGGCGATGATCTGTACCGGCGGAGCCTCTATACCTACTGGCGGCGGACGATCGGTCCACCGTCCATGCTGAACTTCGACTCAGCCACTCGCGAAACGTGCGTTGTCCGCTCCGAGCGCACGAACACCCCACTGCAGGCACTGAACTTGATGAACGACGTCACATTCGTTGAGGCAGCCCGGAAATTCGGCGAACGCATGTTCTTCGAAGGCGGCCGCACGCTTGAGGAGCGGCTGGCGCGCGGCTTCGAAATGGCAACGTCAAGGCCGCCTGGGTCCGGGGAGCTGGAGATCCTTCGCAACGCCTTCGAGCAGCAGCGGGAGAGTTTCAATGACGACCCGGACGCGGCGAATGCGCTGCTCGCCCAAGGGGACAGCGTGGCCAGTCGAGCTGTCCGTCCAACCGATCTCGCGGCCTACGCGATGACGGCCGGCATGATCCTGAACCTTGACGAGACGGTAACGAAGCAATGAACTCCTCCGATCTTGCCGTCCGCCTGACCCGGCGCCACTTCTTTGGGCGCGCAGCGACCGGCCTGGGGATTGCCGGGTTGGCCCACCTGATGGGACCTGACGCCGCTTCGCACGGCGGCTTGGCGGGGCTGCCCCACTTCGCTCCCAAGGCGAAGCACATCATCTACCTGTTCCAGAGCGGCGGGCCGTCGCAGCTCGACCTGTTTGACTACAAGCCACGTCTGGACGAACTGCAGGGCACCGAACTGCCGGACTCGGTCCGTCGCGGCCAGCGTCTGACGGGGATGACGGCTTCTCAGACGTCGTTTCCAGTCCACAGGACCTGGTTCGAGTTCCGGCAGCGCGGGAAATCGGGAGCGTGGGTCAGTGAACTGCTGACCCATACAGCCAGAATCGCCGACAAGCTCTCATTCATTCGCACCATGCACACCGAGGCGATCAATCACGATCCGGCGGTGACCTTCTTCCAAACGGGAGCGCAGCTAGCCGGTCGCCCGAGCATCGGGGCATGGCTCGCATACGGTCTCGGCAGCGAGAACCGCGACTTGCCGGCGTTCGTCGTGATGACGTCGCGCGGGTCAGGGAGAGTCGGGCAGGCGCTGTACACGCGACTCTGGGGCAGCGGCTTCCTGCCGAGCCGCTTCCAAGGCGTCAAGTTCCGGTCGCAAGGCGACCCGGTGCTCTATCTGTCCAACCCGGACGGAGTGAACCGCGATCGCCGCCGGATGTATCTCGACGATCTCTCGGCGCTGAACCGCATCCAGCAGGAGGAGTTCGCGGACCCGGAAATCGAGACACGCATCGCCCAGTACGAGATGGCGTTCCGCATGCAAGCGTCCGTGCCGGAACTCATGGATCTGTCGGGAGAGCCCGAATCGACGTTCGACCTATACGGGGAAGCCGCACGAGAGCCCGGGACGTACGCCCGCCATTGCCTGGTTGCTCGTCGGCTTGTCGAGCGCGGCGTACGCTTCGTCCAGCTCTTTCATCGCGGATGGGACCAGCACCGGTCGCTGCCGCAACAGCTTCCGAAACAATGCGCGGACACAGACCAGGCATCGGCTGCGCTCATCGAAGACTTGGACCAGCGCGGGTTGCTCGACGAAACCCTCGTGGTCTGGGGAGGGGAGTTCGGGCGGACGGTCTATTGCCAGGGATTAATGACCGAACAGACGTACGGGCGCGACCACCACCCTCGGTGCTTCACGATCTGGCTTGCCGGCGGAGGCGTCAAGCCTGGAGTCACGTACGGCGAGACCGATGACTTCTGTTACAACATAGTCTCCAATCCTGTCCATGTCCACGACCTGCACGCCACCATGCTGCACCAGGCGGGAGTTGACCACACCAAACTGACCTATCGCTACCAAGGCCGTCAGTTCCGCCTGACCGATGTGGGCGGCCAGGTCATTCGCGACCTGATTGCGTAGCGGACGGTTCGATTCGCAGGCAGCTGATGGCGATCACGACGCTACCCGCGGCCGTTTGGGGCCGTTTGTCCTCTCAAGTGCCCGTGGGGTCGACGGGGAGTTGCCTCGTGCGTGAGCCGTGCCATGGGAACCCATCACGCCGGAGTTGCGTCCAACCATTCGTGACTTGGCCAATGTCCAGTGGTTCGGCTGCCGGAATCCTGGTCGGCAGTCGCCCAAGACTTCGCGGAGCACGCGAGAGGAATCCGAGATGCCCAATCTGACGCGACGAGCCATCCTTCTGGCGAGCGCTGGTTTGCCCGCGATTGCCGCCGACCGATCCAGCCGAGAATTCGAAATCATGCGAACAGAAGAAGAATGGAAGGGCATCCTCACGCCCGAGCAGTACCACGTGCTGCGTCGTCACGGCACTGAGCGCGCAGGTTCGAGCCCGTTGAACCACGAGAAGCGCCGCGGCACCTTCCTGTGTGCCGGCTGCAGCCTTCCGCTGTACTCATCGACGGCCAAGTTCGATAGCGGGACGGGCTGGCCCAGCTTCTGGGAGGCGATCGAGAACGCCGTCGGGACATCGGTCGACAGGTCGTTCTTCATGACTCGGACCGAGGTCCATTGCCGGCGCTGCGGCGGGCACCTCGGGCACATCTTCGACGACGGGCCGCCCCCGACCGGCAAGCGTCACTGCATCAATGGCGTCGCGTTGAAGTTCAAGGCAGACTGACGAGGGAGCTTATGAGAACCTTGGCAATCACGGTCCTGGCCGGACTCATCATGGCCGCAGTGCCCGCCGCCTATGCTCAGGGGCCTGCGCCCAAGACCGAGGCAGCCATCTTCGCGGGCGGCTGCTTTTGGTGCATGGAACCGCCGTTCGACAAGCTCGACGGCGTCCTCTCGACCGTTTCGGGCTACATCGGCGGGTCCGCCGACGAAGCCGATTACCGGCGGGTCTCTTCCGGGCGGACCGGTCACTATGAGGCCGTCCGGATCGAGTACGACCCTGCGAGAGTAGACTACGCCACCCTCTTGGAGGTCTTCTGGCGCAACGTGGATCCATTCGACGGGAGGGGGCAGTTTTGCGACAAGGGGCCCCAGTACCGCACGGCGATCTTCGCCGTGGACGAGGCCCAGCGGAGGCTGGCCGAGGAGTCGAAGTCGGCGTTGGCCCCGCTGAAGTCCGGGCACGGGGAAATCCGGACCGAGATCCTGCCGCCTGCCGAGTTCTATCCGGCGGAGGAGTATCACCAGGACTACTACATGAAGAATCCGGTGCGGTACAAGTTCTACCGCTGGAACTGCGGCCGGGACCAGCGGCTGCGGGAGATCTGGGGGGAATCGTAGCGGGGAGACACGCGGGCAACTGGCGCTCGCCACAGGCGGTCCCGCCACCCCGTCCGGCCTCCTGTGGCAACTGAGCTAGCCTTGAGCCCATGATCCGCGGTGTCCTGTTCGACCTGGACGGAGTTCTCTACAACGGTGATCAGCCGATCGAGGGTGCCGCCCGAGCCGTCGGGGACGTGAGGGCGGCGGGCATTTCTTCGCTGTTCGTCACCAACACCACGTCCCGTCCTCGGAGCGCCCTGTCCGAAAAGCTCCGAGGGCTCGGAGTGCCCGCTGAACCCGATGAGTTCCTGACGCCACCCGTGGCTGCGGCGGATTGGATCCGCGCCCGCGGGAACGGCCTTGCCGCCCTCTTCGTGCCGGCACGAACGCTCGATGAGTTCCGCGGGCTGGCGGCCGATCCCGACTCGGACGGGCCGGAGGTCCGCTACGTGGTCGTCGGGGATCTCGGTCACGACTGGAACTACCCGACATTGAACCGCGCCTTCAGGCTCCTCCACGCGGGTCCGGATCGTGAGCTGGTCGCATTGGGCCTGACGAGGTACTGGCAGTCCCGCGAAGGGGCGAACCTCGATGTGGCCCCGTTCATTGCGGCGCTCGAATGCGCGACCGGTCGTACCGCGACCGTCCTCGGCAAACCGTCGCACACGTTCTTCCACCGGGCCTGCCATCGGTTGGGGCTCCCTCCGGGGGACGTTCTCATGATCGGCGACGATCTTCGGGCGGATGCCCTCGGTGCCAAGCATGCGGGCCTGCGCTCGGCCCTCGTGCGGACCGGAAAGTTCCGGCCGACGGATCTGGAAGCTGCGGAACAGCCGGACTGGGTACTGGCCTCGGTCCGCGACTTACCGCGTCTGCTTGCGGACTGCCGAGACTGACTTTGTCAGGCCGAGGAATCGCTCCCGTTCGATGGCAGCGTCGGGAAAGATCCTCCGCAGGTCCTCCGCCCCGAGCAGCCGGATGTTCTCGATGAATCCGCGCGCCTCTTCATGGCTCGGCCGCTGCAGCCACCCCCACACCGAGAAGTTCCTCGCCAGGCGCGCCTGCCACTGCTTCGGCAGGAAGTGAAAGCCGGGGGTCAGGGTGTGGGCGTCGAAAGGGAACCATCGATTGGGAGTCTGCACGCAGTACCCTCGCCCGACACGGGCGATCTCTTGGGCCATCGCTTGCCGGCTTCCATCGTCCGGCACGTGCTCCATCACGGAATTGCAGTACACAAGGTCGAACGAGTCGTCGTGGAACGGAAGCTTCCGCCCGTCCGCCTGAATCCAGGCCAGTTCCTTCGGGTCCAGGTCCCTCGCTTCCAAGTTCGCGACTGTCACCGCCGGCAGGGGTCTCATCCAGCGCCAGTAGTACTCGCTGCCGCCCAGGTCAAGGACCGTCGTTGACTCTCGCACTCCGAACGTCCGGGCGAGCTTGCGCAGGCGCCGGCCGCGGAAGTACTTGGCCACGGGACGGTGCAGCGCTGCGAAGCGGCCCGGCATCTACTTCAGTGCCTGCCCGCGCTCCCTCGTTGCGCTCCCTGCGCGCGGCTCAGCTTCCAACGGATCCCGGGGTGAGCACCCATCCAAGGGTCGCCCGGGGCTGCGGTCCGGGGTAGTCGATGTTCAGGCAGACTAGGCCTGACTTCTTGAGCCAGAGTGCATCCGGCCTGGCACCGAGGAGCCAGAGCACGAGCGAGCTGAGCTGCGGGTTGTGCCCCACGACCATCAGGTCGCCCGCTGCTGCGTACGGTCGGAGTTGCTCCCAAGTCTCGAATACGCTCACGTACGGGGTCAGGGCGTTCGTCTCGACGATCTGACCCGGGAAGCGCAGTTCCTCGCGGGCGATGGCTGCGGTTTGGGCGGCTCGGACGTACGGACTGGTCAGGATCTCGGCCGGCCGGACGCCGATTCTCCGGGCATGTGAGAGCACCCGCCTGGCCTTCGCCCTCCCCCGATCCGTGAGTTGCCTCCCGGAGTCCTGCACGCCTGGCACGGGATCCTCGGCAATCGCGTGGCGCAGGACGTACAGCGTCATCGGATACAGCTTAGTCCTCCAACCTGCCGCGGGAACCGACCAGCACCGGAGTAGCAGGTCCTGCCTGACGCGAACGACAAGACTCGCCGGGCTCCCGACCCGCGACGGAACCGCTAGCTGCGGTACCGATAGACAATCCTGCCCCGCGTCAGGTCGTACGGAGAGAGCTCCACGTTGACCCGGTCGCCTGTCAGGATCCGTATCCGGTGCTTGCGGAGCTTGCCGGCGATTTGCGCGAGGACCTTGTGCTTGTCGTCCAGTTCCACGCTGAATATGCCACCGGGGTGGCGTTCGATGATCGTCCCTGTGACCTCAATGCCCTCTTCTTTTGCCATGCAGTCCTTATCGGTTTCCGACCCCCACGGGACTGACTACTAGTATTGCAGGGACGGTCAAGCTCGGACAACGGCTCGGCTTCCTGGTCGCACGCCCCTATCCGCCGAAGACCTTCGCCGGAACGTCCCAAAGGATGGTCTGCTTGTCTTGGTCCGGAATCGGGAGCGTCTGGATCTTCCCGATCTCGGTCTCCACGCTCTCCGGCAGGTCCGACCCTGCCATCAGCCTGTGGGGGCCGACATGCCCGAGGATCTCGAGCACCGTGTGCGGGGTCACTGTCGAGAGCTCGATGAAGATGTTCGGGCAAACGCTCGCCGCCACGACGGCTTCCAAGGCGTAGATGCCGCCTCCCGCATGGCCCAGAACGATTCGCAGTTCGGGATAGTGGCGGGCCGGATGAATGAACAGGGACGGCAGGGCGAAGGGCGCACCGGCCCCGGTATGGCATACCAGGACCATTGAGTTGTCCAAGGCGGTCTCGAAGAGGAACGCGCTCCGCTCTGACAGTGGGTTGATTCCTTGGTACTGCGGTTGCAGCTTGAGCGCTTGGAAGCCGTAGGTTTCCCGGCAACGTCTGACTTCGGCGCGGAATTCCGGTTCCGGGACGAACGGGTCCAGACACGCGGCTCCGGAGAAGCGGTCCGGGTGGGCTCGCAGTGCCGCACCGATTTCGTCGTGCTCGCGCCGGTAGTCCTCGACCACCGGAAACGGGATCAGCAGGGAACGGTCGATCCCCGAACTGTCCATGGACCGGAGCATATCCGCCAGCGTAGTCACCCGCCCCGAATGACGCGCACGCCCGAGGTGAGTGTGTGTGTCGAAGACTCGGAAGCCGCCTCTCACCGGTCTGTCCAGTAGTGGGTTGGCTCGGCCCTACAGTCGAGCTTCCGACGCCACGGAATCCCGCAGGGACAGAGCGAGTCGCTGGTAGAGACCAATCGCCTCGACGATTTCCGCCTTCGGTATGCGCTCGTCGACTGTATGCGCGTGGTGGATCGAGCCGGGGCCGATCAAGAGCGGCCTGCCCCAGTTCGAGAGCTTCGGGATATCGGTCGTGTATTTGACGATCGAGGTCTCGAACCCGTCCATGCCGACAAGGCGCAGCGCCGGCGTGCGGGCGAAGACCTCGGTCTCCAGCCCGGCTAGCGCCTCCCCGGCCAAGGCCTCGGTCTTGCCGATGTCCGCCACCACGCGGATCACCACGCTTGCGGACGCGTAATCCGCCACGATGTTCGCAGCCGGGCCGCCGTCCAGAGTGCCGATATTCACCGTGGTCTCGCCTAGCAGTGGGTCGGACGGCCAGTCGACGCGGCGGAGGCGCTCCAGGCTGTCCAGGAGACGGACGGTCGCGGAATCTCCCAGTTCCGGGTAGGCCGAGTGGCAGGCTCGGCCCTTGGCCCGGACATGCAGTCCGAGTGTCCCTTTCGAGGCCAGCGCCAGCCTGTTCTCTGTCGGTTCCCCGTTGATCAGGAACTTCACCGGCGGGGGATTGAGATTGGCGTGTCGTGCCCCTGCCCCGTCCACCTCTTCGCCGACCACCAGCAGGATGCCCAGGCCCCGGCCCCCTCCTTCCAGTAGAGCTTCCAGCGCCTTGATCATTGCGGCAGCGATTCCGTGCGTATCGCAGGCTCCTCGACCCCAAATGAAGTCGCCGTCCTCGCGCGAGGGTATGAACGGGGGCACTGTGTCCATGTGGGTGGAGAAAACGATTTCGGGCTCGCCCCAATGGGCCCAGATGTTATTCCGGCCCGGCTCGACCTCCAGCCTTTCGATCCTCCCTCCGTGCTGCGCAGCGACGGGACAGAGGTACTCGAACAGGAAATCCCCGATCTCGCCTTCGTGCGGGGTTACGGAATCGATGTCGATCAACGAACGGGTTAGGGCGAAAGGGTCCATGAAGGTAGTTTGGCGGACAAATCCTCAATCGGCTTCGCGCACGCTTCCGTCAGCGCTACAGCCGACGCTGCCGAGTCTCCCGCGACAGGTGCTCCCGCCGGCCAATTCGTGTCCGGCGCGTCCCCGATAGCAACCTTATAATACAATGTCATCTGGCGGGCGGGCCCCATGGTTCCCGCCCGACGCCAACTAAGACGATGAGCATGTGGGGACGTCGCGAAACCGAGAAGACCAAGGACGATTCAGGGTCCGAAAGGGACTCTGTGCCGGCGCGCGGCGCCCGCTCCCAGACTGGCGGCCAGTCTGGGCAGGCGGTACCGCCAGCGGGCTTTGGTTCTGGTCCCTCGGCGAAACCTATATCCGTGTCGCGGATCGGTAAGTCCGTCACTTTCCAGGGCGAAATCCAAGCAAGGGAAGACGTCCACATAGACGGGATGGTCGAAGGCAAGATTGCCATTCCCGCGAACCAGCTCGTCATCGGCCCCAACAGCGTGGTTCAAGCGGAGATCCAGGCGCGCTCGCTGGTGTTGCAGGGCAAGCTGCGCGGCAAGGTGTCCGTGACCGAGAAGGCCGAAATCAAGAAGCAGGGCCACTTGGAAGGGGACTTGGTCACCAACCGGCTTGTCATCGAGGACGGTGCGGTTTTTCGAGGCAATAGCGAAATGCGTCCGGCGGAGGCCGAAAAGCCCGTGAAGGCCAAGGTCTCTCAGCCTGCCGTTCCCAAGGTGGTCGCCAAGACGCCGCCAGCCGAGGAGGACCGGTCTGAATCGGCAAGCGCCCCAGTTTCCGTCCCTGCCCGGCAGGCTAGGCCCGAGAAGGCCAAGCGATGATCCGGTCGCCGCGATGACGCCTCGTCCTGACCGTGCCTTGCGATCCTCGCCAATCGGCCTTGGCAGGGCCCGGCCGAAAACCCGAGTGTCCTCCCTCTGGGGGCTGGAACGGGAGTAGTCGGCCCGGGAGTCGAATCGAAGGCGGCCCGTCAGGGGGAGCGTGCGGGAAGGAGCGGGGGAAGCGTACCGGTGCCGTTCTGGCGAGGGAGAAGGACTCAGAACTCCGGTAGCGGTTCTTCCCCGGAGCCGCGGGAATTCGCGGTTTCGAGGGCACCGGGTCCTTTCGCCGCTGCCCAATCGGCTGCCGGCAGTCACGATAGCCAGGCCCTCCGGTCCTTAATCGATTTCCTGTCGGACTCGTCGCGCTTGCAGGTCCTGGACCTGGGCATGATTTCCCACGGCACTGCGAAGTGTGTCAGTGAACTGGGGCACCGGATCACGTTTGTCGACCTGCTCCGCTGCTTCGACATTGCTCAGGCCGAGCGGGCCAGCGAGAATCGTGCGTTCACGGCCAATTCGGCGAACCTGATCGTTCGCCAGGAACTGGATTTCTCCCTGAACAGCTTCCACGCCATCTTGGCGTGGGATATCCTACAGCACCTCGATCCCGCTTCGATGAGGGTGACGATCGCCCACCTCGCGAAGATCATCCGGCCCCAAGGAGTCGTTTACTGCATGTTCCACGGCGGATCCGCTGATCAATCGATTCCCTTGTACAACTGCTCCATCGAGTCCGGCACTGCCGTCGCTCTCCGTGAGGTCGGCCGCCGCCGCCGTCACCAGGAGCTGAGTCCCAGGACGTTCGAGTCGCTCTTCCCCGAATTCCGGGAGGTCCATTTCTTCTTGAAGAAGGATTCTCTGTTTGAGGTGCTCATCTTCAACTAGACCGCTCAAGCCCGGGACGCTTGCATCCCTATGCGCCTTGGCCGGCATGCTGGCGACGTCGGCTTCGGCGTGGGCGGGCGAGGCCAGCCCCGATCCCTACGCCGAGGGGATCGATCACTACTTCAACCGCGAGTTCGATCTCGCCGTCGACAGCCTGCGCCTGGCCAGGGACCGCGAACCCGAGAGCCCGCACGCCCACTTCCTGTTCGGCAAGGCCCTGGTGTATCAGGAACTCGACCGGCTCGGCATGGTTGGGACCAGCGCCTTCCACGATGACGAGGAATACAACGATTTTGAGAAGCCGAAACCCGACCCGGTCGTCAATGCCCGCATCCGGGAGACGCTTGAGCGGGGTCGCATGTTGTGTGAGCGGATTCTCGAAACTGCCCCCGACAACCGGTCCGCCCTTCACTCGCTCGCCCGGATCCTGGCCGTTCGTGCAGCTTTCGAGCTCATGGTGAGGAAAGCGTACGTCAAAGCGCTCGGCACCGGCCGGCGCGCGCGGTCGGTCAGCTACCGGCTCGCGGAACTCCATCCGGACTTCGTGGATGGGCTTCTGGTAGCCGGCTTGGACGAGTACATCCTCGGCAGCCTCCCTTGGGCTCTTCGGGCCCTGATTGCGGTGAGCGGGTACCGGGGCAACAAGCGGAAGGGCAGGGAGATGGTCACGCGCGTTGCAACCGATGGGGACGTCAGCCGAGACGAGGCCCGGGTGCTGCTGGCGGTCCTGCTGCGCAGGGAAAAGCGCCATGCGGAAGCTGGCGAGGCCTTCCGCTCGCTCGCGGAGGACTTTCCCCGCGCCTACACCTTCGCCCTCGAGGCTGCCGCCATGGACATCGGAGCAGGGAACCGGGAGGCAGCCCTGGCTGCGTTCCGCGAGGCCGAGCGAAAGCGTGCGGCCAGGGAGCATCGATACGACAGAATGCCCGCCAGAGTGGCGGCGGCCTTGGCGCGCAGGATCGACAAGCTGGAACGGGAACTCGACCTAGAGCGCCGATGAGCCCCAGATGGCACCGCCTTAGGCCGACCCAGCGGCTCGCCTGGTGAAGGCGGCCAGTTCGGTCAGTTTGCGGCTCGCCGCTCCGGAGTCGATCGATTCCGCAGCCAGGAGCGCTCCGTCGCGCCAGTCCGAGGCGAGTCCGCCGATGCGCAGGACCGCCCCCGCATTCAGCAGCACTACGTCCCTTGCCGCTCCCGTCTGACCGTCCAGTACGGCGCGGATGATCGCGGCATTGGCCGGTGCGTCGCCGCCCGCGATCCCGTCCATGCCACGTGACTCCAGGCCGAAGTCCGCCGGTACCAGCACGCCTTGCACGAGCCTCCCCCGTCGAACTTCCGCATAGTGGGTCGGCCCCGCCAGAGTGATCTCGTCCGTGCCGTCGCTGCCGTGCACGACGAGCGCCTGCCGGCTGCCAAGTCTCAGGAGTGCCTCTGCGGCCAGAGGGACGACTGCTTGATCGTACACTCCCATCACCTGCGTACTGGCACCAGCTGGATTCGTAAGCGGTCCCAGCATGTTGAAGACCGTCCGCATCCCGAGCTGCTTGCGCACGGGTCCGGCGTGGCGCATCGCCGGATGCAGTGCGGGCGCAAACAGGAATCCGATCCCGGTCTCGTCGATCGACCGGGCGACTTGCTCGGCGCCCAGCCCTACATGGATCCCCAGTGCTTCGAGTACATCGGCCGAACCGCAACGACTCGAGATGGAGCGGTTGCCGTGCTTCGCGATCGCCAGGCCGGCCCCGGCGGCGACGATCGCCGACGCCGTGGAGACGTTGAATGTCTTGCCGCCGTCTCCTCCCGTCCCGCAGGTATCGGCGAGTCGTTCGGGAGGGGTTCTCGCCGGAGTGACGCGCTCTGCGTGAGAGCGCATGGCGCGGGCGAACCCGGTGACTTCCGGGGCCGCCTCGCCTTTCATTCGCAGTGCGGTCAGCAGGGCACCGGTCAGGGCTGGGGTGGATTCGCCGCCCAGGACTTCCAGCATCGCCGCATGGGCTTGTTCCTCGGTCAGGTCTTGGCGACCGGCAGCGAGATGCAGGGCTTCTCGGACGGCCAGCATGGCATTGCGTTCGCCTTCGGCTCCCCGATATAGTGGAGGTTCGGGCCGCCTCCGCGATCTCCTGATCGTACCCCACGGGTCCCGGTGTATGAAGATCCACGAGTTCCAGGCAAAGGAGGTCCTGCGCTCGTACGGCGTGCCCACCTCGCGGGGATCCGTAGCCGAAACTGCCGCCGAGGCCCGGGCAGTAGCCGAGCGCTTGGGCGGCAAGGTCGTCGTGAAGGCGCAGATCCACGCGGGCGGCCGAGGCAAGGGCGGTGGTGTGAAGCTGGCAAGCAGTCCTGCCGAGGCCGAGGAGCAAGCCGCCCGGATCCTCGGAATGAACTTGGTCACCCACCAGACCGGACCGGAAGGCAGGACGGTGAAGCGCGTTCTGGTCGAGGAGCAGCTTCCAATCGCACGCGAGATCTATCTGGGCATCACCCTCGATCGTTCCGTTGCCCGGCCGGTCTTCATGGCGTCCTCGCAGGGCGGCATGGAGATCGAGGAAGTTGCGGCCTCAAACCCGGACGCGATCCTTCGCGACACAATCGAGGGCGCTGACCTGCGTCCGTACCAGGCCCGTCGACTGGCCTTCGCGCTCGATATCGGGGGGGAGGCCTTCAAGCCATCGGTGGCGGCCATGCAAGCGTTAGGCCGCGCGTACCACGAAGCGGACGCGTCCCTGGTGGAAATCAACCCTTTCGTGCTGACCAGCGACGGTGCCGCGGTGGCCTTGGACGCCAAGATGGATATCGATGACAGCGCGCTGTTCCGCCATCCGGACCTCGCGAAACTGCGGGATCTCGACGAGGAGGAGCCTCTCGAGACCGATGCCATCGACCATGGTCTGAACTACATCAAGCTGGACGGCAACGTGGGCTGCATGGTGAACGGTGCCGGCTTGGCGATGGCGACCATGGACATCATCCAGTTTGCCGGCGGAATGCCCGCGAATTTCCTTGACGTGGGCGGTGGAGCCAACAAGGACCAGATCAAGAACGGCTTCCGGATCATCCTCTCGGACCCGAATGTCCGGGCCATTCTGATCAACATTTTCGGCGGGATCCTGAAGGTCGACGTGCTTGCCGAGGGCATAGTCGCCGCAGCGCGGGAGCTTGCAATCAGGGTCCCGATCGTGCTTCGCCTGGAAGGAACGAACGTGGAGCGCGGGCGCGAGATTCTGGCCGCTTCCGGACTCGATTTCATCGTTGCCTCCGACATGAGGGAAGCCGCGGCGCAGGCCGTGGCGCGTGCCACGTAGCGAACGCCAGCCATGAGCATACTCGTCAGCGAAAACACCCGGGTCATGGTTCAGGGCCTCGGCCGGGCCGGCCTTTTCCATGCCGAGCAGTGCATGCGGTTCGGCGCGAACATCGTGGCCGGAGTGCATCCCGGTAGGGGCGGGCAGACGGCGCTCGGATTCCCGATCTTCGACACTGTCCGGGAAGCGCGCGAGCAGGCGAGGCCCGACGCGTCCTTGGTGTTCGTCCCCGCGGCCGGGGCCGCCGACGCCGTTCTCGAGGCCGTGGAGTCCGAGATCGGCCTGGTCGCCTGCATCACGGAGGCCATTCCCGTGCGGGACATGGTCTCGGTCGCCGCCGCGCTCAAGGGAAGCAGGACCCGCCTGATCGGCCCGAACTGCCCGGGCGTGATCTCTCCCGGGAAGTGCAAGCTCGGTATCATGCCCGGCCACATTCACCAGCCGGGATCGGTCGGGGTGGTTTCCAGGTCCGGAACCCTGACCTACGAGGCCGTCGGCCAGCTCAGCGGGCGCGGTATCGGGCAGTCGACTTGCATCGGCATCGGCGGCGATCCGATCATCGGTTCCAGCTTCATCGACATCCTGGCACTGTTTCAGCAAGATCCCGACACGACCGGGGTCGTCCTGATCGGAGAGATCGGGGGCACGGCCGAGGAGGAGGCCGCCGAATACGTCAAGGGCCACTTCACGAAGCCGATTGCCGGTTTCATAGCGGGTGCCACGGCCCCTCCGGGGCGCAGGATGGGACACGCAGGGGCGATCATCGCCGGGGGCAAGGGCACTGCGACGGAGAAGCAGGTCGCGATGGGCGCCGCCGGTATCGCGGTCGCCGCGAGTCCGGCCGAACTCGCGTCCACGCTGGCGGAGATCCTGTAGGCTGTCCCGGAGGTTCCGAAGCACTACCGATCACGCCGTTCGGCGCGGCGAAAGCTAGCCATGGCTATCGAACGCACACTCACGATCATCAAGCCCGATGCGGTTGCCGCCGGCAATACCGGCAAAATCATCGCCCACCTCGAGCGAGAGGGATTCTCCGTCGTCGCGATCAAGAAGCTCTCGCTGACGGAGGCGGAGGCTCGGAACTTCTACGCTGTCCACAAGGAACGGCCCTTCTTCGAGAGCCTCGTCTCGTTCATGACGTCCGGTCCCATCGTTCCGATGGTGCTGGAACGGGACAATGCGATTGCCGCACTCCGCGACACGATGGGTGCCACCGACTCAAGGAAGGCCGAAGAGGGGACCATCCGCAACCTCTACGGGCGGGATGTGGAGAAGAACGCGATCCATGGCTCCGACGCGCCCGACACCGCGGCCGTCGAACGGGCGTTCTTCTTCAGCCAATCGGAACCGGCATAGCCCCTGCGGGAGCGCGGCCCCGCGGCAAGCGCTTCATAGCGGAATGTTCCCGTGCTTCTTCGCGGGGGACCATTCCCTCTTGGTGTCCAGCATCTCGAGAGCGCTCGCCAGACGCGCCCGCGTGCCCCGAGGCTCGATCACTTCGTCGATCCAGCCTTTCTCCGCCGCCCGGTAGGGATTGGCGAAGCGCTCGGTGAACTCCTCGACCTTCTCCTGCCGGAACGCTGCGGGGTCGTCCGCAGCGGACAGCTCACGCCTGTAGAGGATGTTCACTGCCCCTTCCGGGCCCATGACGGCAATCTCCGCTGTGGGATAGGCCAGGTTGACATCCGTGCGGATGTGCTTGGATCCCATTACGCAGTACGCTCCCCCATAGGCCTTGCGCGTGATCACGGTCACCTTCGGCACGGTGGCCTCGCAGTAGGCGTACAAGAGCTTCGCGCCGTGCTTGATGATGCCTCCGTACTCCTGGTCGCTGCCTGGAAGGAAGCCCGGAACGTCTTCGAACGTTACGATCGGAATATTGAAGCAGTCGCAGAACCGGACGAACCGCGCTCCCTTCAGCGAGGCGTCGATGTCCAAACAGCCCGCCAGAACGGCCGGTTGATTGGCCACGATGCCCACGGTTCGGCCGGCCAGCCTCGCGAATCCCACGACGATGTTCTGGGCGAAGTGCTCCTGCACCTCGAAAAAGTTGCCGTCGTCCACGACCCGCGTCAGGATCTGCTTGATGTCGTAGGGAATGTCCGGTTCCGCAGGAACGATTTCGTCCAGACCCGGATCGGCCCGATCTGCCGGGTCGCTCGTGGCACGGAACGGGGAATCGTCGAGGTTGTTCGAGGGGAGAAAGCCCAGCAGTTCCCGGATCATCTGCAGGCAGTGGGTGTCGTCCGCCGCCAGGAAGTGCGCGACTCCGCTAGTCACGTTGTGGGTGCGGCCGCCGCCCAGTTCCTCCTTGCTGACTTCCTCGTGGGTGACAGTGCGGATCACGTCCGGACCGGTGACGAACATATGGCTCGTCTTGTCGACCATGAAGACGAAGTCGGTGATCGCTGGCGAGTAGACGGCACCGCCTGCGCAAGGACCCATCACGGCTGAGATCTGGGGGACGAGCCCGCTGGCGAGGGTGTTCCGCAGGAAGATGTCCGCATATCCGGCCAGCGATGCGACGCCTTCGTGGATCCTCGCTCCGCCGGAATCGTTCAGTCCGATGACCGGCGCGCCCGTCTTCATGGCCAGGTCCATCACCTTGCAGATCTTCTGGGCGTTCTGGCGGGACAGGGAACCGCCGAACACCGTGAAGTCGTGCGCGAACGCGAAGGCAGGCCGTCCGTCGACCTTTCCGTAGCCGGTCACGAATCCGTCGCCGGGAACCTTCTGGGAGTCCATCCCGAAGTCGAAACAATCGTGGGCTGCCAGCCGGTCGAGTTCCTGGAAGGTCCCTTCGTCGAGCAGGAGGTCCAGCCGCTCCCGGGCCGACATCTTGCCAGCTTCCTTCTGGCGCCGGGCACGCTCCGGCCCCCCACCCGCGACGGCCGCCGCGTTGCGGCGCCGCAATTCGTCTCGTTTCGCGGCGAGGTCCATGAGTCCCCACAAAGTATCATGCGGTGCCGCACGGTTTGGGAATGGGCCTGACGGGCTCCGTAACGAGTGCCGGACAGCCCCTCACGCTGTTTCGGAGCGCGTGCTATGCTCCCACTTGCTCGAAACGCTCTTCTGGCTGCTGATGGCTCCCTCGGCCGTGCTGACCCTGCTGTCGGTTCGGCGGGGGCGCGACTACATCGCGTACGTCGAGGGGCGGGTGCGCGAACCTCTGCCGGTGGAGGATGCCGACCTGCCGTCAGTCGCGCTGATCGTTCCTGTCAAGGGTGCCGAGCCGGGCCTGGCAGCGAATCTGGCGTCCTTGGCAGCCCAGGACTATCCGCGGTTCGAGCTGGTCGTGTGCTGTGCCGACGAGTCGGACCCGGCGTTGCGCGTGGCACGCTCGGCGATCGGGCCGGGATGCCGCATCGTGGTTGCGGGCCAGCCGCCGGCCGATACCGGAGAGAAGATCCATAACCTGCTGGCGGCCATTGACTCCATCGGCCCGGAGCGCGAAGTGCTCGCATTCGCTGACTCGGATGGGCAGGTTTCCCCGGCCTGGCTGAGGAGGTTGGTCGGGCCGTTGGTCGGGTCCGGACTCGGTGCCGTCACAGCCTATCGATGGCACTTCCCGGACGAAGGCGGATTCTGGCCGCTCCTCCGCAGTGCTTGGGACTGCTCGGTTACAACGATCATGGACCGGAATGACCGGAGCTTCGCCTGGGGCGGCGGAATGGCCCTGCCCCGGGATGTGTTCGAATCCGCCCGGGTTCGCAACCACTGGCACGGTGCGGTCAGCGACGACCTCCGGCTGACGGCCGCTCTGCGCGCCGCCGGGCTCGGGGTCCGGTTCGCGCCGGAGGCGATGGTGGCCACGACGGATTCCTGCTCGGCCCGGGAGTTCCTCGGGTGGACAGTTCGCCAGATGACAATCACCCGCGTCTATGGCTTCAGGATGTGGCTCGCCGGCTGCGCCAGTCATCTCCTGTACGGAGCGGCCCAGGTCGTCTGTCTGCTTCTGGCGGCGCAGGGGAGTCTTCTGGGCTTCGGAGGGCTGTTTCTCCTGGTGCTGCCCGGCATGGCGCAGGGAGCCACTCGCGCGTACGCGTGCACGCTTGTGTTCCCGGACCGCGAGGCGTGGCTGGAGCGCCACGCATGGGCCTATTTCTGGCTGGCGCCGATCACGACGTGGGTCTGGCTCTATGCCTTCCTGCGATCCGGCCTGACCCGCAGAATCTCCTGGCGGGGACGGGTCTATGAACTGCGGAGCGAGTTCGTGACCAGGGAGGTCCGATCAGGAGTGGGCGGATCCACTACTGCTTCTCGACGAGGCGGATGACCGGAGTCAGGAGATTGTCGACCGGGGCATAGTCGTCGGTCAGGACCAAGCCGCGCGACCGCCGGCGGAGAATCGCCGTGTCCCTCGGCGAGAGCAGTGCCGCGCTGTACAGGAGATAGTCCAGGTTCTGGACAGGCAGGAGCCTCGTCGACCCGGCGACCACGAACGTATCCCGTTCGTCCTCGTCGGTCGGTCCGCCCGGAGAGGTACAGAAGGTGTACACGTAGGGAAAGACCTGTTCGACCGTGTTGATCATCGCTCCGAGGAAGCGTCCCGAGCGGAAGATGTCGATCGTGTTGGCCAAGAAGACCGAATCGTCGCTCATCAGTGCCCGCAGCTTCCGCACGTATTCCAACGTCGTTAGGTGGAAGGGTGGGGAGTAGTGGTTGAACGCGTCGTTGTAGACCAGGTCGAACTTGCCGGCGAGTTCCGAGCGCTCGGCCAGGGCAGCCAGTTCGTCGACGCGGTTCCGCGCATCCAAGTGCACGATTCGCAGTGCCGTGTCGGCTTCCAGCCCGAATGCTTCGAAGGCGGCCCTCGTCACTTCCGGGTCGATTTCGACGACCTCTCCGTAGCCCGTCGGGTAGCGGCGCAGGAACCAGCGCGGGAACACGTACCCACCGCCTCCGAGGAAGAGCCCCCGCACCTTGCCGTCCGGATGATGGGCGCGAACCGCCTCCTCGGTCACGCCCGCGTAGATCCTCTCGTAGTCGTAGCGCAGAGAATCGGGGTCGTTCATGTCCACGTAGGCGTGCACCAGGTAATCGAGGGTCATCGAGCGCACTCCCGGCGTCTCGACCATCTCCTCGACCCGGATGTAGGAGTATTGCGACTCGTCTTCGAAGAACACCAGTTCCGAGCCCGTAACTCTGAACCCCAGCCTCTCCCCGATCGTCCGGGCCCAAGGGAACGGAGCCCATGCCGCGCCCATCACCGCCAGCAGGACGCCCGTCCAAAGGTAGGGCAGGAGGCTGGCCCCGGCATACACGAGGGCCATTGCCAGCAGCGTGGCGGAGACCATCAGCAGCACTGCCGTCGTGCCCATCTTGGCAATCAGCAGATATCCCGTAAGGAAGGTGCCCAGGATGCTGCCGATTGCGCCCCACGAGTACACGCTGCCTATAGTCCGCCCCAGTTGCTGCCCCACCACGATTGCCATCTTGGCCGCGACCGGGCTGATCATCCCCAGAAGGCACGACGGCGGAAAGAAGACAAGGAAGACGTGAAGTGCGATCCGTACCGGCCAGTCGAGGTCGCGCAGCGCCTCGAGCTGGCCCACTCGGTTGTTGAGGAGCGGGATGAGCAGGCTGTTGGCCGACGCCATCAGGAAGACCGCGGAGAGCGACTCCTTGGGCGGGAAGCGATCCGCGAGGCGTCCGCCGACGTAGTTCCCTGCCGCGATTCCGGCGAGCACGATCCCGATAACGGAGGTCCACGTGTACAGGGAGCTGCCCACGTGCCTGGCGATCAGCCGGCCCGCAACCAGTTCCAGCACCATGATGCACATGCTCGACAGGAAGACCGTGCCAATCGGCGCGATCCACGCCCAGCGATGCGGGTCCGGCGCGGCTGCTCGTGGGGACTCCATGTAGGACTCAGGCGCGGTGGCGTCGGCCGTCGGCGACCACTGCAGCGGACGGTTCGACGCGGGCTGCCTCAAGCGTACCGGACACGCTCACCCTGCGATCCCGGGAGCCGGGTGCTCCGCACAGAGTTCCCGCACGGTGCTCCTGAGGCGCGTCAGGACGGTCGGCTGTTCGCGATGGCGGAGAGCGTCCAGCATGCAGTTACCGAGCGTTTCCATTTCAGGCTCGCGCATTCCGCGGGTCGTTGCCGCGGGCGTTCCGAGCCGGATGCCGCTGGGGCGCAAGGGCGGATTGGGATCGTCGGGAATCACTTGCTTGTTGCAGGTGATCGCGATCTTGTCCAAGGTCTCCTCAGCCTCGCGTCCGTTGATCCGAAAGGTCTCAACGCAATCCATGACCATCATGTGGTTGGCCGTTCCCCCGGTTACCAGGGACGCACCGCCAGCGAGCAGCGTGCCGGCCAGAGCCTGGGCGTTGGTCATCACCTGCTTGCAGTAGTCCTTGAATTCGGGTTGCAGAGCCTTGCCTAGGGCGGCCGCCACGGCCGCCACCTGGTTCATGTGTGGACCTCCTTGCAGGCCGGGAAATACGGACTGGTCGATCGCCTTGCGGAACTCCTTCCGACACAGGATCATCCCGCCCCTGGGACCGCGAAGAGACTTGTGGGTGGTGGTCGTCACGAAATCAAAGCCCGCGTCGAACGGATTCGACAGCACATTTCCCGCGATGAGCCCTCCGATATGGGAGACATCGGCGAGGGTCAGTGCCCCTACTTCGTCGGCGATGCTCTTGAACGGCCCGTAGTCGTAGTCCCTAGGGTAGGAGGAGTACCCGCAGACAATCATCTTCGGCTTGAACTGGACGGCAGCCTCGCGGAGCGCGTCGAAATCGATGAGGCCTTGGTTCGACGGGTCGGTCTTGTATCGGATCCAGCGGAAGAGGCGTCCCATGTGGGAGACCGGGGCGCCATGAGTCAGGTGTCCGCCGTGCGAGAGATCCATGCCCATCACGGTCTCGCCCGGTTCCAGCATGGCGAGATAGACCGCGGCATTCATCGGGGCACCCGACAGCGGCTGCACGTTGGCATGCTCGCAGCGAAACAACTCCTTCGCGCGGGACCTGGCCAGCCTCTCGATCGTGTCGGTGAACTGCTGCCCTCCGTAGTAGCGGCGCCCAGGGTAGCCTTCCGCGTACTTGTTCGTGAAGACGGAGCCGAGGAGCGCGAGCACTTCCGGATACGTATAGTTCTCGGAAGGAATCAATTCGATTCCCTCCGCCTGGCGCTGTTCCTCGCCCACTAGGGCGGCATGCAGGTCGTGGTCGCCGCGTTCGAGCAGGTCGCGCGACGATGGAGCTTTCGGGTCCATGTCTCTATTGTCGGCCACCGGCTGCCCCTCGACAGCTGGATGGCCCGTGACACCTTCCCGCCCATCTTTACTGAGCCTTAACGCACCTGTTGCATGCAGGTAACACAGCCTCCGTAGTCTGGATTCAGGCCGGGAACGGACCTCATTCTCCCCCGGCCTTCGAGACGAGGAGAACTGCCCTTCGCGATTTCGCGACAGCGGCGAGGGGCGGATGAGGTTTCTTCAAGCATGGCTAGCAGGGACGGCATGTCCGGAGCCTGGTAGCCGCATCAATTCATCACGAGGAGGACTCTGAATAATGAAAAGCGTATTGATTCGGTTCACGATGCTGACCGTGCTGTGCGCGGGCTCGCTGGGCGTGTTCGGCCAGGAGATGGCTGACATGGAGACGACCACGGATAGTGGCATCCTGGCGCCGACGTCCGCAACGGTGGCCGTTTGGACCAACAAGCTTGGGTACATCACGGGCGAACAGATGTCGGTGTACCTGACCACCGACCCGATGGGCGACACAACCGAGTACGCGAAGTTCGTCTATCGCGAGAATATCGAGACGGGAGAACGACGCTACGTTGATGCGATGGTCGGCTCATACGCGTTGCGGGAGGACGTTACCGACGCGGCCGGAATGGGTACGGACGCGTGGACAGCCTCGGCGGTCGAGGAAATTGACCAGAGGCTCATCTGGTCGGGTGGCGTCCCGACACCGGGTCTGTGGCATTTCGTAGTGGAGCTTCGCAGCCCGGATCTGACGCAGGTCGTCAAGAGAGCGTACGCGAAGTTCGTCGTCAGCGCGAACGCCGCGGTAGTGATGGGCGACGACTCGACCGACACCGAGATCTCGACCGACACGACCTGGAACAACGACACGATCTACAAGATCCAGTACCAAGTTTTCGTGAACGCCGGCGCGACCCTGACCATCGAGCCAGGGACGTTGATCCTGGCGAGCGGCCAGAACGCTGTAATCGTTGTCGAAAAGGGTGCCAAGATCATGGCAAGCGGGACACGGAGCCTGCCGATCGTGATGACCTGCGACGCCGATGTCGGGCAACGGGAAAGGGGCTGCTGGGCCGGACTCATCGTTCTGGGCGACGCTCAGACCACGCGCACCACAGGCTTGGCCGAAGGCGTGCTTCCTGAGACCCGCCCGACCTATGGCGGAATGAACGACGATGACTCGAGCGGTGTGCTGCGCTACGTGCGGGTCGAGTTCGCCGGTGTGGACTTCAACCCGGAGACGCAGCCTAATGCGTTCGGCTTCCACAGCGTCGGGTCCGGCACGGTGATCGACCACATCCAGGCCCACGCAGGAGAGGATGATGGCATCGAGTTCTTTGGCGGTACTGCCGACTGCACGTATTGTGTTTCGAGCGGCTCGAAGGACGACTCGCTCGACTGGGCGCACGGCTGGCGGGGTAAGGCTCAGTACGTGTTCATCCTGCAGTCCCCGTTTACCGGCGACAACGGCATCGAGGCTGACAACGACAGCGGAGGCTTTGACCGGACTCCGCGGTCATCTCCGCACTTGTACAACGTCACGATGATCGGCGGCTTGTTCTCTGACGAAACCTCCGAGCATGTTGGTGACGGCATGCGTCTGCGGCGCGGAACGCAGGTCACAGCCCGGAACGTGATCCTGGCGGGATTCGGCGGCGACGCCCTCGACGTCCGCGACAGTTCCCCGGGATTCTTCACCAGTGGCGATAGCAGCATCAAGAACGCGATCATCACCTCGAACGGTGGTCTGACCGGTGATGCCCAGTTCAACGGCGACGGTGTGGCTGCGGAGATTGGCTACCACGAAGTCGCTCCGGAACTGATCAACGTCCGATACGAGGCGAACCCCGATCCCCGGCCGATGACGGGCTCGCCCGCCGCGGTCTTCTATAACGCCGCGGTACCGCCGGCGGGCTACGGCTTCGATACGGCGGGCCAGTGCATTGGCGCCTTCTGCGAGGGCGACAACTGGCTTGAGGAGTGGACCTTCTTCGGCGACGAAGCCGACTACGACGTCGAATAGACATGATTCCGGGCAGCACCGGCGTGATGGAGACGCAGGCGCTGCCCGGCTAGGCCCTTCCGCTCGACAGGCGGAAGGGTCGCCCGGTTGACCCGGCGGGCGTCTACCCCGATGCGGGGAAGACGCCCGCGTTGTTTCTGCCGCTGCTTTGTACCGCTGGGAGGGCCGGCCCCGGGACAATGGCATTCACCTCGCGAAATCGGTCGTTCACTTGAGCGGATACAGGGGAACCCGGCCGTGCAGGGCCGGGTTTTCGCGACGTCAGGCTGCGGTCGGGGACGAAGCGGGCTGGGCGGGCCTCCATTTTTTGACCGGCTTGTGCTCGTAGGAGCGGTTCGGACGCTTCCCGTGACGGCAGCCGGCGATGCTGTCGAGAATGGTGCTGACAGTCTCGCTGAGCGTCGCCGCATAGGCCAGCAACAGGCTCTCCAGATGCCGGTGTAGAAATTCAGATTATCTTGACCGAAAACGGCCATTTTTTCTCGGATTAGATTGACGACAAAGAGGTTGGAAATCAATTTATTTCGAAAACGGTTGCTTCTTCGACAGGCTTGCCAGTCCAAACCCTACAGGTGCCTTCAGGCAGTCGCAGGCCTATTCCTCTTCCGGCAGGAGCCAATCAAACCGAGAATCCCGGCTCAACTGATGCCGGAATAATCTGAGACTGAGGCGTCAGAATAATGTGACTCTCTACACCGGCCGGCCGTGCGCAGTCCGTTGCGGAAGTTCGCCTGCAGGGGCGGCTTGCCGGCCGTGGAGGCGAATCCGCCCTCGGAGTGGTTGGTGAACAGGCGGGTCATGGCGATCAGGCTGAAATGGGCGCTGAGCTCCTGGCGCA
>CAYWUV010000023.1:0-71429 GCA_964461235.1 uncultured Bryobacterales bacterium
TGCCGGCCCCTCGGCGGCTTGCGAGCCCCAAAAAGGCTAAATTGAGAATCCCTGTTCGATGCGGCCCAGTTCGCACCATGGATCCAGATCGAAACCAGTCCCCCGAGGAGGGCGATAGCCTGTTCCGGCTCAACGGGCGTCACCGCGCGCCATGCCCCCGGTCGAGGCGCTGGAGACTGTCCTTCCGACCTCGCCACGGACCATCGAGTTCCGCTGTCCATCGCGGCAAAGCCGAGCCTGCGAAACGCGGCGGGTCACATCCCGATCTGCGCTACCCGTGCACCCCTCCATCCGGGCGAGTCTCTTTGATCGGCTTCCTAGGGCCTGGGCGGGCTGATCATGACATGGGCACCTGCAGTGCCCGGATACATAAGCCAGGGCCCGTCATCTGGAGTCCCGGGGACGCCAATGGACTCAGGGGTTGCGTAAGGCGTGTAAATCACCCACCGGAGGTACGGCTCGACCACCTCGTTCTTGGAGGCGTCATAGCCCTTGCCTACCAGGACATAGAGGATCCGCGGCGCACGAGGCATCTTCACACGTCCTTCGTCAACGTCCTTCCAGCGAATCTCGTGACGTTCCTTGCCCTTGTAGCCCTGCGCTGCAAGCTCACGACCACGCGCCATGAACGGCTCGAGCTCCTTGTGGTAGCAGGCAACGGAGAACTGATCGTTGCCCGGTGCGTCGGCCAGGCAGTGCAGCTCGTTCGATCCTTCGCGGAGAACGCCCAGTTTCCCGTCGGAGTCGTATCCGAGGACCGTTGCACCGTCGCGGAGATCCTCGGGAGCGGCTTGCACGGCGGCCGCGATCTGATCACCTTCCGGTGCGACATCCGCAAGTAGGACGGGCGTCCCCAGAACGAGCAGGGCAAGAGTCAGTCTCATGTTTCCTCTGAGCGGATGAAGATCCGGCTGGTCGCGCAAGCCGGCTTCGGAGAGCCGCTCACGACCCCTTCAGTTTATGCCACCGAGGGTGCCGACGGTTGTATCTGATGGCCGGTGCCACCCATCCACGGTCTGGTCCATCCGACCGATTCAGGCGAACAGGTCCTCAGGCTAACCCCAGATCCTCGTAAATCGCGTTGGTCGATGCCAGGAAGCGTTCGCGGTTGTGCCGTGCCGTCCGCCCGTTGAACACAAGGGCTACCACGAGTCGGCGATCGGGGTCGCAGAATGCCTGCGAGGAAGCTGAGCCGGCGTGCCCGAACGTCCTGCGAGAGGCGTGGGCCCCGCCCAGCCCGTACTGGATCTTGAATCCCAGGCCCCACGGGGCGTCCGTCCTATTGGTATCGAAGTTCACCACGTTGACGCGCTGGGGCGTCGTCATCTCGGCGACGGTCCGGCGCTGGAGCAGGCCGCCGTCTTGCATGAGGTTCTCGTAGAACAGTCCCAGTTCCGTCATGGGTCCGCGCCCGTTGCCCCCGGGGAGCGCCCGCTCGCACCACTGCTGCTCCGTCATGGTGCCTCCCGGCATGGAGGCAGGTGCCACGTCCCCGCTCTCGTCGACGTCAACCATCTGGCCGATCCGCGGGCCATACTCCCTGAACCTCTCCGGCGGCATTCCGACCCAGCTGTCCCGCATGCCTGCGCGCAGCAGGATCTCTTCTCTGACGAACCGAGAATAGCTGCGACCGTCGATTGCCGCGATCACCGCCCCCAGCATGTGCCACCCCGAGGTCGGGTGGTAGCGAGAGTACTTGCCCGGCGTCCACTCGAGATCTGCGTCGCAAAGCCTCGCGGTGACCTCGTCGAAGGAAAGCTGGAGTCGGTAAGCGAGGTCCGCCCGGGGAAATCCTCCGGTGTGGGTCAGCAGGTGCTTGATCGTCACGGCGTGCTTGCCCTTCCGGGCGAAGGCCGGGATGTACTTGGCCACCGGGTCGTCTAGCCGCAACCGCGAGCGCTCCCACAGCAAGCCGACGCAGGCGGCCGTGACCGGCTTGGTGGCCGAATACCAGACCATCAAGGTATCCGGAGTCATCGGCGTGCCGTCGAGCCGAGCCCTCCCGATGGCATCGCTGCAGACGGCACGGCCGTCCAGCGACACATAGATCTGCGCGCCGATGTGCCAGCCGCGCTCGAGCCCGTCGAGGATCGCTTTCCGCAACCGAGGGAGGGCCTCGAGTCCAAGCTCCGGGCCGGTCCCGGCAAGGAGACGGGGGCGAACAAGGCCGGCCGCACCAACCCCGCCGGCGCGAAGCAATGCCCGCCGCGTAAGCGCCTTGGCGGGAACCGGCTGCCTCATGCCTGCTATCCGTCTTCGCGGTAATGCTGCTGCAGTTGGCGCAACTCACCCGTCAACTCACGGATGAGGCTCGCGTGGCCCGGGTCCGCGTAGAGATTCCTCAGCTCGTTCGGATCCTCCTCGAGGTCGAAGAGCTCCCAGTAGTCCCCTTCGCGATAGTACTCGATGAGCTTGTAGCGGCCGGTGCGAATCCCGCGGTGCGGGGTCACGCGGTGCGGAGTGCCGTAGTTGCCCGGACGCGGAACGAATCCGGGGCCGTTCCTCGCCCAAGAATCCTCGTAGTAGGCGTAGAGCATGGAGTCCCGCCAGTCCTTTTCAGGGGTTCCCGTGACAACCCGACGCAGGCTCCTGCCCTGCATCACTTCTGGAATCGGCACGCCCGCAAAATCGAGGATCGTGGGTGCGATGTCCTGGTGGATGACCATCCGCGATTCGACCTGACCCGGCGAGACCAATCGCGGATAGCGCAGCAGGACCGGAACTCTCAGCGACGGCTCGTACATGAAGCGCTTGTCGTACCAACCGTGATCGCCCAGGTAGAAGCCGTTGTCGCTGGTGTAGATCACCAGCGTGTCCTCGGCAAGGCCGTTGGCGTCGAGGTGGTTCAGCACCTGGCCCAGTCCCTCGTCGACGCCGACCACGGCGCGGTGATGGTCCTTGACGAAGCGCTGGAAGATCCAGTCCCTTGCCTCCTGCGGGCCGAGATCGCTCGGAATCTCTCCGTGATAATCCGTCTTCAGGCTGATCTCGAACCGCATGTCGAGAGCGCGTTCGGCGACCGAGCGCGTGGCGTAGTCGTCGTTGTAGGTCTCCGGGTAGGGCCATTCGATGTCGTCGAACAGCTTGGCGTGCCGCGGCGCCGGAGTGAAGGGACGGTGAGGGGCCTTCTGCTGGTAGACAAGGCAGAACGGCTCGCCCTGGCTGCGCTCGAGAAAGTCCAGCGCGAAGCCCGTCGTGACGTCCGTGGCATAGCCCTGCTGCCGCTGTCGCTCGCCGTTGACGATGAAGTCCGGATCGAAGTAGACGCCCTGGCCCGGCAGGACCTTCCACTCATCGAAGCCCTTCGGGTCGTCCGGCAGATGCCACTTGCCGAACATTCCGGTGCGGTAGCCGGCTTGCTGCAGAAGCTGAGGATAGGTCGGAACCTCGGGTCCGATGCGCTCGATCGAAGCGGCATTCTGCGAGTTCCCGCGAATTCCGTTGACGTGGGAGTACGTTCCGGTCAGCACGGCCGCCCGTCCGGGCGCGCATAGCGAATTGGTGCAGAAGCTGTTGGAGAACCGAACGCCCTCCGCTGCCAGGCGGTCCATGCTCGGTGTCTGAAGCAGACCGTGCCCCGCGCAGCTCATCTGGGCAGCGGTCTGATCGTCGGTCATCACGACCAGGACGTTCGGTCGCGGCGGCCCGGAGGTACGCCCGCAACGGGATAGGAACGCTGCGGCTCCGGCGGTTCCAACAGTCCTCAGCAGTTGACGGCGATCCATGCTCGAGACGGCCTCCCCAGCAAGGATACGTCATGCGAGGGTCTCCAGACGCCGCAGGGGAGGGGAGGCGTCGGAGATCCCCGCCCGCACGGCGTCATTGCGGTCGGCAACTCCGCGGCTCCCGTCGTTGGACAATGCCGGGTTGGCAGTCCCGGGCAACTCCGCCAGGCACATCCATGGCCCGATAGATCGCGGATCGCCTGGGCGAGGCCGAAAGGCGTAGTGGCACTGGCCGCCCCTGACCGCCAAATTGCCGCGAACCGGCCAAGATGTCCCCGATGAGCGAGCAATCAACCCGTTGGGGCGATCCGTCAGAACGGCTGCCGATCCGCTGCAGGCGTGCCCCGGAACCGCCCAACGGCGTGGAACCGTTCAGGGACAGCCTGAACCCTGGAAGCGATCTTGGGCACCGCTCGTGGAACCGGCACGCTGCAAGAGGGCGGACCTCCGGCTACGCGTCGCGCATTCGCTTCGGCGGGCTTGCCTGGATGATGCAGCCAAGCGCGCAACCAGCCGTTCCCGCGAATCGTCTCATAAAGTCGATGCAAGTGTCCGAAGCATCAAGTCCGACACAGGATCGCCCTTGCCATGACCGCGAAGGCACGTCGGGAAGGGGGCTGGTCACATCCGTGTTGACCGCTGTTGCGCTTGTGGTAGCGGTTTCTCCTTCGAGGGCGGAGGATCCGAGGGTGCCGATCCGCATCTTCGTGGCGGAGAGCAACAGCTGGTCCGTGTCAGGCAACGAAGCGGAGGCCGGTGGCGTGGGAGCCGGCGACTTTCAGGGCGGTGCCAAGCCGCAGACAGCGGAAATCATGAAGACGATCGACAAGCGGCGCGAATGCGCCGGATTCACCGTCACGATCAATCGCGAGAGAGCGGACTACGTCCTCCTGCTTGAACGGGTTGGCGGCAAGGACGTGCTGGCGAGAGACAACAAGATGGTGCTGTTCGATAGCGTTGGCGACATGATCGCCAGCAGTTCCACGCGATCGCTTGGCAATGCGGTCAAGGACGCCTGCAAAGTGATCCGGGATCGCCTCTAGCGTCCTGAGCGACCGCATCAGGATTCGGTTAGAGATTGAGAATCTGTTGATTCAGCTGGATTTACGCTCATCCCAGTTGCTCATACTGTGTCATTTTCCGACACCGAACCCCCCTGGCTCCCCAAGATCCAGCTTGTTTTCCGTCCTTCCGGGGGGGTCTTGATGCCATATTGTGAAATAGTATCGTGGACTGGCCCTCATGGATGTTATACAGCATCATCATGGCCCGCCGCCCCCCGACTTGCTCCTCCCCCTGATCGCTTCCTCCTAACCCGTAACTCTCGAACGATTCCAGCAAGCCTTCGGCCAAGCCTCTCGTGCCGCCAACTCCTTCCGCTACCTCCGCCAGGTCCGCCACCTGCGCAGCTACAACCACAATGGCCGCTTCGGTGCCGACCACGATCCCGACCGCTTCGACTCCGTCGGCCTGTTCTCCATCGGTGACGTCGACTTCTCCGGCGACTGCTCCCTGACCGCCACCGTCGAGCGCTTGCTCCGCGAATCCGAGGACGGCTTCACCGACTAGGAACTCCGCGACCTCCTACACGTCTCCGTGTACCCCTTCCTGCTGGCCGCCGTCCGACAGGACCGTGCCCTCCGCGAGCACCTCGGCGGCGACTATGTCTATTTCTCCGCCGATGCCGAGATCACCGACCTCGGCGGCACGCTGGACCAACTGCCCCGGGCCTTGGTCGACCTGAATCTTCAGTGACCGATCGGACAGCCCCGCCTGCAACGCACGAACCGGGATGGGGAATCGCGTCGCCGGAACCGGGCGTGGGCCAACGACGCGCTGTCGAGCGTACCGCCCTTGACCCGGCAAGATCATCCATACTTGCGTCCCCACCCGCAGGATCCTGACCGAATCCTGACGCGGTGGGTCCTTGTTGCACAATCTCTTGCATTGATTGGGCTTCGGCTATCCGGGCACGATTCTCAACCTGTCTCGGTTGTGGGAACAGCCTGATTTGGGTCGACTCCCAGCAGTTCGAAGGCCTTGCTCTGCAGCGGGGTGGGCTGGGTGCTAACGGTGATCGCGGTTCCCTGCTGGGTGGGCAGCACCACCTGGTTCAGGGAGAGGTTGGACAGATCGGCCAGCAGGGTCGTGAAACTGTGGGCCGGCGAGCCCTCCGCGGTGGCCTTGGTGTCGGCCTTGCGCTTGGCGCGCGACGAGACCTGGGCCGGTTCGACCGGGGTCTCCCGCTGGGCCCGCGCCGCGGCCGGGTCGTCGTCCTGGACCAGCAGCGGCGCCAGCCGCCGCCGCATGTGCCACTCGACGTAGTAGGCCAGCAGGCACAGGAAGACATGGCCGCGCACGTGGTCCTCGCTGTCGACGTAGACCGGCCGGACCCACATGTGATCCTTGCTGGAGCGGAAGGCCTGCTCGACGCCGGAGAAACTCTTATGGGCCTCCACGACCCCCTCCGCTTCCAGCTCGGGCAGACTTGTGCGGATCCCGTACAGGCCGTCGAGGTGGGCCTCCGCCTCGATGCTGGCCGGGTTGCGCTCGAACGCCAACTCATCGTTCCTGACCTCGATCACGAAGTGCTTGCGCACCTTGTAGCGGTTGGCCCGCTCGCCGATCCGACGCTCGATCGCCGTCTCCCCGCACAGGCGCTTGCGCTGCACCGCGGCGGCGATGTCGGCCAGCACCCGCTCGGTGGCTTGGAGGAGGTCCTCGCGCTTGCGGCGGCGTTCGGCGCGCAGGCGCGGGTTCAGAAACAGCAGCAACCGCTCGCCGGGGAAGTCCCGGCTGGTGACTTCGGCGGCCGCGTCGGGGACCAGGCTTTCGGCCGACACCGGAGCTTGGTCCCGGCGCTCGGAGCCGGACTGTCCGGGGGCCGCCACGAGCTTGCGCAGGTCGCTCGCCGTCAGGGCCGAGATCCAGTCCAGTCCGGCCGGCTTGAGATCCTCTCGGAGGCGCGCCGTGGTGAGCGTGCCGCGGCCGCCGGCCAGGGCGATGCGGGTGGCGCCAAAGCGCTTGCGGATCCGTTCCACCTGCTGTCCGAGGGTGGCGGGATCGGCGGTGTTGCCGGGGAACGCCTCGACGGCCAAGGGGCAGCCGTCAGCGGCGCACAGCAGCCCGAACACGATCTGCTGCCGGCCCTTGTTGCCGTCGCCGTTGTAGCCGAAGGCAGCCAGCGGGGACACACGTCCCTCTAGATGGCTGGAGCTGACGTCGTACAGGATCAGGGTGCCTTCGCGGAGGTGGCGGTTGGCGAAGCTGGTCTCGATCCATTGCTGGCGGGCGAGCAGCCAGTCGAGCATGGCGAGCATTTCGTTGCCGGAGACGGTTCCGAGCTGTAGCAAGGTGCCGAGGCTGGAGTCGGCCGTCTCGGGCGAAAGGCGGCGGGCGGTGGCGAGCCTGGAGTCGGGGGCGAGGACGCGGGCGACGATGGCGGCGAGGGCGAGGGCGCGCTCGCGGCTGCGGTGGCGGTGCAGGATGCGCTCGAGGCCGAGGTAACGGCAGGTGCCGAGGACGGCGAGTACATGGCCATGGGCCCAGGAGCGTTCGCAGCGGAGGAGTGCGGAGGGGTCCTGAACGGCGAGGCCGCCCTTGAGGACGGTGCGGAAGCCGTCGATGACCTCGGGGGGTAGGCGGGAGAGGTTGGCGAGGGTGCGTTTACGGATCCGCTTGCCCTCGCGCCAAGCCTCGCGGAGGAGAATGGCGGGCTTGCTGTTGCGGTTGGGGATGGTTTCGATGTGGAAGGACACGGTTGAATTATGGGAACACTACCGACACTGTATCAGAACATAATATCAATAATCACAATGATAACAGACAATAATCCAGCGATATTATTATGGGAACGGAAAAGGAGATGCAAGCCCCCAGGGACAAACAGAGCACTTTTCATATCAAGAGGATATCGGCGTAACGCCCTGCTGAAATTCCGGCTAGAGTCCGAATCGGTTACTTCTGCTGCTGCAAGCAGGAGGAATCGGTCGGGGGGCACAGCGAGGAAGAGTCCGTGGCTTGCGCCTCCTTGACAACGCGTTCGACCTCCACGTAGTAGGCGCCGGCCAGCAACTCGCCGGCTTCGTCCAGGAACCAGCTCTGGAGTTGCATTTCGCCCGGCTCCAGCTCGGTCTCGAACACGACCTCCTGATCGTCATGGTTCACTTGCTGGTGCAATTTTGAATCGCCCACGCGCAGCCGCGCGTCCGTGATCGGCAACGCTTTGCCGGCCATTAGGTCACCGTATTTCCCTTGGAGGGGCGCTGCCGGGTCGCGCAGGGCAAGCCCGGACTCCTTCGGCCAGCGGCGCAGCGAAAAGCGGTAGCGCCCGGGCCGCTCGACCCGGATCCTCCATGGACCCGACAGCTCTTGGCCCCCCCGCACGCAGCGTGGGTTGTCACAGTAGACGCCGTTCCAGTCCGAAGCGCTCAGCCGGGCAGGGTTCTCCGCCCTCGCGCCGACAACGATTGGCTGATAGGCCGCGGCCGCGGGCATCAACTCGTCCCACCACTCGTCGTAGTGCGCCCGCATCTTGGCGACCGTATCCGGGAACCTCCCGGCAACGTCGCTCTCCTGCCCCGGGTCCTTGCTGACGTCGTACAGTTCCTTCCCGTTGACCAGCCGCCACTTGTCCCACATCACCGCAGCATCACGATCCTTCTCGAAGACTCCGCCGTACTGCACGACCAGCATGCGCTCACTCAGGTCTTGCTGGCTTCCCTTCAGCAGCGGCGCGAGGCTGACGCCGTCGAATACAGCCTTCCGCGGCGCGCGAACTCCGCTAAGATCGAGAAGCGTCGGCAGGACGTCCTGCACGTGGGTCAAGGCGTCGATGTCCCGGGGCGCACCGATCTTGCCCGCTTGCCAGCGAATGAACAGCGGCACACGGTGTCCGCCTTCGTAGAGGGAACGCTTCTTGCCGCGCATTCCGGCATTGAAGACGGATTCTCCCTGCGCGGTCCCGTTGTCGCCGGCGAAGACGAAAATCGTGTCGTCAGCGATTCCCAGCTCGTCCAGCAGCTGGGTCAGCCGGCCCATGTTCTCGTCGATGTTGGCAATCATCCCGAAGAACTTGGCGATGCGGGACTCGACCTTGCCCAGGTACGGGTCGATGTACCTCTGCGGCACCCACAATGGCACGTGCGGAGCGTTGGTGGGCAGGTAGACCAGAAAGGGATTCCCGCCTCGGGCCTGCCGGCGAATCCAGGACATGGCCTCTTCGAACCAGATGTCTGTGCAGTAGCCCGTGTACTGTTCGATGCGCCCGTTGTGGCGGTAGTGGTCGTTGAAATAGTCGTTGCCGAAATAGTCGGCGAGCGAGGTGATGCCCCAGGCCCCGTGGTGGATCGTCTCCTGAAAGCCGCGGTCCTGAGGCCGGAACGGGTAGTTGTCGCCCAAATGCCACTTCCCGAAGTGCCCCGTGACGTAGCCGGCATCCTGGAAGATGTCGGCCATGGTCGGCAGCTCTTCTCGAATCAGCGAGCGTCCCATGCAGACGAACGAGGCACCGTTGTCAATCGCGTCGCGTCCCGTAAGCAGTTGGCTGCGTGTAGGCGTACACATGGGGGCGACGTGAAAGTCGGTGAACCGTATGCTCTGCGAGTGGAGCTTGTCCAGACTCGGCGTCTTAAGCACAGGATTCCCATGGGCTGAGAGATCGCCGTAGCCTTGATCGTCCGTCAAAACGACGATCACGTTGGGACGCTGCTGTGCCGGACAGAGAACGGGGAGAGCCGCCAGTGCGACGAGGGCACGAAGTGAGCGAGCGGTGCGAGTTCGGAAAGACTGCGGCATGGGTCCTTGTTCCTTCATGGGCGTTCCGGTACGGCCTCGAAATCGTCAACGCCCATGAGTTCCCGCAGCTTTGGGAGGTCTCCTGGCTCTGTGATGAGGGGGCGAGCCGTCCCGCTCTCGCCCGCCGGTCTTCGGTTGGCGGCGATCTCCGTTGCGTGCTCCTCAAGCAGCGCGCGCAACTCGTTCACCCGCGCCGGGTGCACTGCCGACAGATCGTTCGTCTCGCCGACATCTGCGTCTAAGTCGTACAGTTCGAATCGTCCCTTGGCTCCGCGGACGAGCTTCCACTTGCCTCGGCGCACGCCTGCGTCCTCGTAGAACAGGAGCTCATGCGGAGAGCGGGCGTTCGGCTTGCCCAGCAGAACATCGAGGGCGTTCTTGCCGTCGATCTGGCGACCGGGCGGGTCCGCTCCTACGAGTGCTGCCAGCGACGGCAGGATATCAACTGCCGAAACGATCTCATCCGACGTCCGGTCGGCCGGGATTGTCCCCGGCCACCACGTAATCGTCGGCTCGCGCATGTGGCCCTCGTACTTTGGGCCGCCTTTCCCACCCCGCAATGGACCCATGCTCATGCCGCCGGCCCCGCCGTTATCCGAGGTGAACATGACCAGGGTGCTGTCCGCGAGGTCGAGCGCTCGGAGCGTGGCGAGAATGCTTCCCACGCTGTCGTCGACCTCCTCCACGACCGCCCGGTTGACGTTTCCTCCGGCCCGTTCCGCAATCTCCGGACGCGCGAATCGCGGTCGATGGACGTACGCGTGAGGCAGATAGAGAAAGAAATGTTCGGCCCGATGTCTTTGGATGAACTCGCTCGCTGCGTCGGTGACGGCCACCGCGAGCAGCGATTGGTCCGCGCCGTCCGCAACGTACGCGACCACTTGGTCGTTCCGAACGACTGGCAAGGGCGTGTAGGGCTCCTTGGTGTGACGATGGCCCTTGAGGTTCCCCGGCCACATGTCGTTCGAATACGGAATCCCAAAGTACTCGTCGAAGCCGTGCTCGAGCGGCAAATGGTCCGGCTGATCGCCGAGATGCCATTTGCCGAAAACGCCAGTGGTGTAGCCCGCTCCCTTCATGACCTCGGCGATGGTCGTTTCGTTCGGGTTGAGGCCGCGGCGCTCGCCCGGAAACAGCACGTCGCCGTCCATGCCGATCCGATGAGCGAATGTCCCGGTCATCAGGGCCGCGCGCGACGGCGTGCAATTGGTGTTCGAGACGTAGAACTGGCGCAGCACGAGTCCCTCCGCCGCCATTCGATCGAGATGGGGGGTCTTGTTGATGCTCGAGCCGAAGGGGCCGATATCGCCGTAGCCCAAGTCATCGATAAAGATCAACACGACGTTGGGCTTCGTCCCGTCGGTGGCGGCGAGGGATGCCGCTGGGAACGCGAGTGCTGCGGCCAGCGCCCAGACTTGACCGGCAATCGCGACGGTTCGTTGGATTTCCTTGCGACCTATACGACCCATAAACCGCTCACAGGTTCCGCTTTCTGTGCTCCGTCAAGTACTGGTTGTAGTCGTAGACCGACATCTCGGACCACGGCGCGTTCACCTCGGGCAGATGAGAGGCCAGGCGTCGCTTTGTTTCCTCGCGGGCCGGGTCGCCGGCGACGTTGTTCCATTCGTGGGCATCGTCTTCGTGATCGTAGAGTTCTTCCGACCCGTCCTCGTAGCGGATGTAGCGGTAGCGCTCGTCGCGGACACCATGGTTGTTGCGGCCGTAGGTCGTCAGGGCGGCATGCGGCCAGTCCGCGGACGACGGATCGTCCAGGACAGGGCGGAGGCTATGGCCTTCGTTGGCCGGATTCACGGGCAGTCCGCACAGGTCCAGCAGCGTCGGGTAAAGATCAATCAGCCCGGCGGGCTTCCGGGTCATGCCGGGCGCAATCCCCGGACCGGCGATCATCAGAGGCGTCCTGGTCGCCTCCTCCCAGACGGAGTGTTTGCCGAAACGGTTCTTTTCGCCGATGTGGTAGCCGTGGTCGCCCCACAGCACGACGTAGGTGCTATCCGCGTGGGGGCTTGCATCAAGTGCGTCGAGCACCTTTCCGACCTGCGCATCCACGAAGGCGACGCACGCCAGGTACGCCTGGACGATATATTTCCACTGACCCGACTCAATCGCCCACTCCGCGGTCGGCATCATCGGCAAGGCATGAAGCCGACGAGAGATCTCCGGCACGTCGTCCTGATCGCCAGGTTGGTAGGGCGGCATCTGTAGCTCGTCTGGCGGGAACATGTCGAACCACTTCTTCGGCACATGCCAAGGGACGTGCGGACGCAGGAAGCCGGCCCCGAGGAAGAACGGCTTGTCGTGCTCACGCTGGAGCCGTTCCACCGCCCATTTCGCCGTGCCGAAGTCCGGCATCTCCTCATCGGATTCCGGGAACGGGCCCCAGTCCGTGCTGGTCCCGTCGCGATCCCACTGCACGCGCTTCGGCGGCCGAGGCCCGAAGCCCGAAACGCGGCCTCCCGACTCGGCAAAGGCGCCCTCCGGAGCGTGTTGGTGGAAGAGCTTGCCGACGGCCATCGTGTGGTAGCCGTTCTGTCCAAACCACTCGGGAAGGAAGGGCGTCGAGCCTGTTTCAGATGAGGCCTCTCGGAGGTCCTTGTCTTGGATCTGACCGTAGATTCCCGTAGTGGACGGCAGGTAGCCAGACATCAGGCTCGCCCGTGAAGGCCCGCAAATCGGCGCTTGGCAGTGTGCGTTGTGAAACACGACCGAGCGGGTGGCAAGGTGGTCGATGTTAGGAGTCTTCGCCTGGGGGTGGCTTCCCATGCAGCCCAGCCAGGTGTTGAGGTCGTCGACGGCCAGGAAGAGCACGTTCGGCGCAGCATCCTGTGCCGCAGATTCGGTCATCGTCGAACAGGCTTGTGACGCCAGCGCGGTGGCGGAGAGTCCGAGAAATCGGCGGCGGTCAAGCATGGGCGGGGCTACCTCTTGTCTTTCGCTGAGTCTCTGAATTAGCCCTACTCTTGTTCGCGCTTCAACCAGATGGACTGGAGGCGATAGACCTCCATCGGTCGGATCTTGGCCCTTCCTCCCTTGGAGAAGAGCTCCAGGTTCAGGTTCGAAGGACGCGGATCGAAGAGCTTTGTGAAGGTGACTTCGCCTTGATTGGCATACACCTCGACGGAGCCCCGGTCCACGATCATGCGCAGCTTGACCGCTCCATTCGCCGGGGGCAGAGATGCGTCCGATCCCATGAGAGTCAGCCGCTCATCGGTGGCCGAGTACGTTAGTGTCTCACCCCTGATGCCAAAGCCGACCTCCTTCGCCTGCCCAGGCTCAATCTCAGGGGTAATTTCGAACACGTCGCCGTCCAACTCGGAGAGCGGATTGTCCCCAGGCTGGACCTTCTGGTCATCCCAGAGGTGCGGATCGTATCGCAGTTGCTTGATCGCGATGATCGGGTTGCGGCACAGGCGGACATCGCCAGCGATCGTCTCGAGCGTGAGCTCGACCGGGAAGTTCTGGTGCTGGCTCCAGATGCGATCGAGGTTCGCTCCGTCCGGCAAGAACATGAAGCCCATCTGATAGAAAGGCCCGTCGCCGTCAACGAGCACCCACTTCTTGTTCTTCTCGTTTCCATCGACCGAGATTTCGAGGAAGTCAGGGCATTCGTGAAAGCCGTCTACGCTGCTGAGCCGTTCCCAGTGCAGCAGGTCCTCCGACTTTTAGAACGTGAAGCTAGGCGTCTCGTAGAGAATCAATCGCCAAGATTGATCCGGCCTGTACCAGAACACCTTCGCATCCCGATCGTTCCTGGTCTCATGCCTCGGGACAACGGGATTGTCCTTGTAACGTATCCAGGTCTTGCCCGCGTCGGGGCTGAACGCGATGGAAGTCCCCCGGCCGTAGTTGGTGTAAAAGACCACCAGCGTTTTCTCCACTCCCGACTGCAGCCCGAGCGTGTTGTTCCAGTCGACGATTCCACTTCCGCTTCCGGGCGCGTTGTCAAGGCGCGTGTTGAGGATCTGCGGTTGCTGCTCCCAGAAGACCAAATCGTTGCTGACGGCGTGGCCTCCACTCTTGTTGAACCTGCGCCTCCTGGACCACTCGTCGTACATGTAGGACAGGTGGTAGACGCCCTTGTAGAGAATCAACCCCGTGGCGTTCCCGATCTGCCCGGTGATCGGAGTGTAGTGCACCTGCGGCCGCAGCGGTTGGTCGTAATGCATGTGATGGATGACATCGTCGTAGGCGATGCCGAAACGATCTTCCGGGATCTTCTTCCCTTGGACGATCGGTTTCTTCGTGGGCGGCGCGGGCTGGAACGAACGCTTGCGCCGCGCGATCAGAAGGGAGCCGAACACGAGCGCACCTACGACCACTGCCGTCACGGTCTTGACCGACCGGGCGCCACCCTCATGAGGAAGGATCGTCGAGAACCTGAAGCCTTTCATTCTTGAGAGGCGAGTGCAGGGCCCACGAGGGCCGGGCTCACGCTGTGACATCCGAATCGCAGTGAGACCTGTTACTACAGTCAAGCTACCCGTCCGGTGTGGACTAAGGGTCCAGCGGACAAGAAAAGCAGGTGCGCGCGCGGGCCGCTGGATTCGCCCGCGAGGGGGCCGGAGAGACGTAGGAGACGGGCAAGCCCCAGGGCCTCGACACCGGATTCTCCCGGGTCTTCGGAGTGCAGGGGCGCACGGCGTCGCGCTACGAGGAGCATGCCCTACGCCTAGACGACACGTCGGGCTTCACTACCTCCGCCATAGTTGGTCCACCCAGTGGCCCCTTTTGATCCCCAGCACCGAGAAGAACTCCCACGTTCTCGAGACGAATCACCGCTGCCAAGTGCGGCTCGAGGCCTTCTTGATTGAGCCACTGGCTTCCCCGTCGCGCAGAGATCGACTCATAGTTGGAAGAGGTCGGCTGAGATGCAGGGGTCAACGGTGTCATAGGACCGCAGCCGTTGGAACAGCAGCTGTGCTAATTGCGAAGGCCCTCGTCAAATCACACATATCGAGCCGGATTCTCTGGGCAGGAGTGCCGTAGCTTTGAGGGAGGCGCCTACCTTCATTCCTGCCATGAACGCCGATCCATGGACACGGCCTCGTCGATTTCAGATCATTTCCCGCAGATGCTCGGCGGCCTCCTCTCCTCGAACACCGACTACACGCAAATCGGAGTAAATGCGCGGCCAAGGTGCAACTCGTAGGTCGTCCCTCTCAAGAGCTAGCGACCTTGATGTGACGGTGGGAAACGGACGCAATGTCACCCGCCCTCCTTCAATCGGCCGCAAGTCGGCCATCGAGGCCACGCATTCAAGCCCAGCGATCGTCATTCTATCGACGTAAACCTCGCCGGTTGTGACTCTCGTCAGATAGGGTGCGATCACCGATGCTGCTTCGGTTCCGGTAACAGCCCAAGGAATTCTCTCGTTATCCCAGTGGCGACCGATCTCGCGCATCCCTACCACGAAGTCACGCCGACCGTTAAGGCTATGGGCGACATCATCGCTTCCGCCGCGGTTGCGTAATTGTCCAATAGCTGATCCAGATCGGCGATGCGGCGCGCGGAGTTGCGCCCACGACGCGCAGTTGCACTCAACAGACCGAGATCGGTTAGAGTGCGCAGTGCATTTGTACAGGCTCCGGCGGAGAGCCGGAAAGGTCCTGCATGGCACTGACCGTTGCCCTTCCGCCGCGGAGCAAAGCTTCGGCGACGGCAAGGACTGCTGGCGTCCAATGGGGCGGCTTCTGTGCGGCCGGAGAGGGACGTCCACTCTTCGAGACGATCAGAGTTCCCGATACAATCTCGGCGGCACCAGTTTCGTCAACCCAGCCAATACCAGCAGCCGAGAGGGCTTTCCGCGAACTTGGGGAAATTCGACGGGCCGCCACCACATCCGGACGGTTCTTCTGGCTCTTGACCAGCTCCCGAATCTGTCTCAGGCCTCCCTCTGCAAGCCATTTGACTTCGATTGGGTGTCCGTTGAGTTCGATTTCCACCGCATGCTCTTCTTCTCGTCCACGTAAGATGCGGACTGAACGCGGGAGCACGGCCGCAACTGCGGCGTCGGCACGATTAGCAACACGCTTCACAGATACCCTTCCTTCAAGAGCTTGTTAACTCGGAAAATCACAATACCTCAATCTCATGGTGATATATATCTTGAGGTGAGGATTTTGCACTAGAGTCACTTTCAACAAAGGGATTCAACTCACGGAGACAGGATCACCACTTCGAACGTGCTCAGGGACAATCGGTATATGAGATTAGATTCACTAAGACATCGAACACCGGCAACGGCGGCCCCCTAGGCCCATCGCTCAAAGCGGTGTCGATGCTTCAGCACCTACACTTCTCCTTGACGTTGTTCTCGACATCTTCGAGGCGGAACTGCCCGTTTGCGAAAACTCGCCGATACGGGAATGTTCAACCGGTCTACATCTAGCGGACAAGTCGTAATGCGACTCGAACAACCCCTAATGAATCCAACACTTAGCGTAAGAGAGTGGTGGACGACATGGGACTTGAACCCACAACCTCCGCATTGCGAACGCGGCGCTCTCCCGATTGAGCTAGTCGCCCACGTACTTTCCCACTATAGCACCGCGCATCGAATGGCGGAGTGCCCGAAGGCTCCGCGCCGGTGTGGGCCCTCGGGCTGTGCTACCGTGACGTTGCATTTTTTCGGCGCTGGCGGCCCCGCCCGGTCTGGCATCCGTGCGATCGGCGGTGGCAGCGAGCCTCCGGGGGGGCCAGGATGAAGAGACGAACCTTCTTGGGCGCGGCGGCGGGTGCCGGGATCGCCGCCGCCCAGGCCGGACCGGTCGCGCCCAGCGACAAGGTGCGCATCGGGATGATCGGCGTCGGGGGCCGCGGACGGAGCCTGCTCGGAGGCTTCGGCGGCCTTCCGGATGTAGACATCGCGTACCTCTGCGATGCGGACCAAGCTTCGCTGGAGCGGGCCGCCCAGGTCCTCGAGCGAGCCGGCAGGCCCATGCCCGCCACCACCAGCGACATGCGGGAAGTGTTCGACGTTAAGGACGTCGACGCTGTGGTGGTCGCGACGCCCGACCACTGGCACGCACCCGCGACCATCCTGGCCTGCGACGCCGGTAAGGACGTGTACGTGGAGAAGCCGGCCTCGCACAATATCCGCGAGGGACGCCTGATGGTGGATGCGGCACGTCGGAACCGCCGGATCGTGCAGGTCGGCACGCAATCGAGGAGCAGGCCGTCCAGCCGGAAAGCGATCGAGATCGCGAAGTCCGGACAGCTGGGCGAGATCCTGATGGCCAAGGCCTGGAACGTCCAGTTGCGCGACGACATCGGTCACAAGGAGAACAGCCCCGTTCCGAACGGGGTCGACTACGACACCTGGCTGGGTCCTGCTCCTTGGATCCCGTTCAACGAGAACCGGTTTCATTACAAATGGCACTGGCACTGGCACTTCGGCACGGGTGACGCCGGCAACGACGGCGCCCACCAGATCGACATTGCTCGCTGGGCCTTGGGCGTGGACTACCCCGGAACGACTAGCGGCATGGGCGGAAAAGTGTTCTTTGACGACGATCAGCAAACGCCCGACACCATGAACGTGACGTTCCGCTACGAGAGGAAAGCCTTGATCTGGGAAATGCGAATCTGGAATCCGTACGGGATGGACGGCCAGGAGAACGGGGTTGCCATTTATGGCACCGATGCTTCGATCCAGATTGGCAGATGGGACCGAAGATGGGGATACAAGCTTTTCGACGGTGACGGCAAGCTGGTCGAGCACAACGATGCCGACGATGAGGCAGACGACCACATGCGCAATTTCGTAGATTGCATCCGCACCCGGAAGCTCCCCAACGCGGACATCTCGATCGGACACCTCTCTGCCATCCACTGCCACCTAGCGAACATTGTTTCCCGCACGGGCCGCAATCTACGATTCGATCAGGAAACGGAGACAATAGTAGGGGACCCCCAATCCAACCTGTACGTGAAGCGCATTTACCGTACGCACTGGAGCACCCCGAAGGGCGCCTAGCGCCGGAACCAGAATCGAATGCCGTCCGACCAAGACCCGGACCCCGACAGTCACTCCTCCCAGCGCGTCAACGGCGAGCCCCTGACACGTAGAGCGGAAGTGGAACACGATCCTGCTCCTGCACCACTCGTGGATCACCGGCCCAGGGAGGTGCAATGACTGGACTCGTCGTGTTCGCGGCGTTGACCGTTCTGATTTCCTCCGTTTGCTCTCTCTTTGAGGCGACGCTTTTTTCCACTCGGATCGGTGCCTTGGAAGCCGAAAAGGTGTCGGGGAGGCGCCCCGCCCTCGCCCTGCGGCTGATCGGCATGAAATCCTCGATCGCCCGGCCGACTGCGGCCATCCTGGTGCTCAATACCATCGCAAACACGGCAGGCGCGACGATCTGCGGCATGTTGGTCACGACCGCCCTAGGGGAGACATGGGTCCTCCCGTTCACCGTTCTGCTAACGCTGCTGATCCTGTTCGTGGGGGAAATCCTCCCCAAAACCTTCGGCGCGATGCACTGGAAACGGATCTGGTTTCTCATCGTGTGGCCGCTGATAGTCCTCCAGAGAGTCTTCGCACCGGCCGTCTGGGTAATGCAGCAATTTGCGGGCCTGTTCTCCTCCGGTAAGGGAACCCCCTCGGTCACGGAGGACGAGATCCAGGCGAGCATCGCGCTTGGCCGCAGGGAAGGCGAACTTTCGGCATCGGAGATGCAACTGCTGAATGCGGTGTTCCGGTTTGACGACATGCTGACCCGCCAAGTCATGGTCCCGCGACGGGACGTGGTGGTCATCAACGCTGACTGGCCGCTCGACAAGGCGTTTGATGTCGCTAAGCGGACCCGTCACACTCGCTTTCCCCTTTGCGAGGGATCGCTGGACCACGTTGTCGGCCTAGTTCACGTCAAGGACCTGGTCGGAGTGGCTTCGAGTGAGGGCATCGACCTGCGGTCGGTCTCGCGACCGCTTCGCCACATACCCGAAACGCTGCCGATCAGCCGCCTGCTCCGGGAGATGCAGGCCACGCACCAGCACATGGCAGTGGTCGACGACGAATACGGTTCGGTCGTGGGAATCGTAACCATGGAAAACGTAGTCGAGCAGATCGTTGGCGCGGTACAGGACGAGTTCGACTCCGAGCTTCCGGAAATTGTCCCGGAGGGAAGAGGGGTATTCCGGGTTAGCGGGCAACTGCCGCTGGAACGAGTGAACAGGGAACTCGGCCTCGACCTGGAGTCCCAAGAGGTCGACTCGCTGTCCGGCCTCCTGGTCAGCCACTTGAACCGGCTGGCCCGTAAGGGCGACGAAGTCAGCCTGGAAGGAGCCGTGGCAGAAGTCGTAGAAGAGCAAGCTGGCCGCGCGACCCAAGTCAGGATTCGAATGAGCGACTAGGATCTGAGAATCAGCGTCCTATGCCGCCCCCAGAGACGGGGACTTCATGCCATCCGGGTCACCTAGAACGTCACGCCAACGCCGCTGACAAGACCATAGTCGTTGCGTTCGACCGATTCCGCCGGTTTGGTATGGAAACGGTCGAATAATCGGAGCGAGTAAGTGAACCTGCCCGCAATGGGCACTCGCAAGGTAGTGTCGAGCTCGGCGCGGACGTTGCTGCGGTCGAACAGGTCCGGATGCGCCGTCAGGTTCAACGACAGTATGATTCCTCTGAACAGGCTTGTGTCCCACTCCACGCCGAAGAACCCTTCCCCGGAAGTCCGGTTCGGAACGCGCCGGTATCGCTCGTGGACGTAGGCGAGACCGCCGATCAGCGACAGCCCGGTAGACGGAGTGTTCCGCAGACGCCAGCCCAGTCCTCCGCCCAGTCGAGACCGGAGGTCGAGCCTCCGACGCTCGTTCCGCTCGAACGCGGAAAGGGCGTAGGCAAACGTGCGAGCGTTGACGAAGCGGTCGAGCCGAGCGTTGAGGGCGTGGCGGCTTTGCGACCTCGCCCCGTCCTGCCTTGCGAACAGCGAGTCAAGCCGGCCGGAAAACTTGTAGTGGGCCGACGCGTACGTCGCACGAGCTCCGAGTGACGATTGCATCTGGTTCTGGTTCCCCCGGGCTAGGCTGTAGCCGATATCGGCGGTACCATCCAGCGCATCCATAACACTGCGGATGCCTGTTCCCTGAACGCCGGGAGCGATCCTCGTGATCGAGTTCGATTGGACATAAGTGGTCCGTTCGTCGTGCGATGCGACCAGAGTCTCGGAACCGTTTCTGGACAGCCGCCCTTCGAATCGAGTGCCGTCCTCGGTGAGGATGGAGAATTCCGAGTCGCTTTGTACGGACTCGACGTTGCTCCAGTTCACGCGCACCGTGCCCATCAGGTCGGAGTTCATGACTAACTGCCGGTCCTCCAGCCGCCTGACTGTCCCGGTGATTCGGTCGCCATTGACCAGTACCACCGTGTCCGCGCTCAGCAGGCTCGCGGCAAGGAGTGGCAGGAGGATCCCGAAGAGAAGGCTCGAGGCGCGCATGGAACTGGCCGTGACCGGGCGGCGCGACGTTCGCGCCCCGGTGGTAGCACTTCTCACTGTAATCCGTGTCAACGGCGCCCCGAAGATTCGCGGACCCAGGAGATGAGCTGGCTTGCGACGATCGGTGCCGGGTACTCTCCGCAATCGACTTCCATACCGTCGGATCGGTGCAGCCGCCAGTCAAAGAACTGCACTCCCAAGTCAGTCGCTTGCGCCCTGAGTGGAACGGTTTTCGGCGTCGTGGTGTCTACTCCCGTATGACACGTTTCGCTGGCGGCGCGAGCCGCCTCCCATCGCAGCACGGAGACACTTCAATATGGGACCCGTACGCGGTTCCCGTTCGAGCCGTCCGGCCACCCTCGGCGGGCTGCTTGGCGCAGTTCGCAGTATTCTGCGCGTTCGCAGTGATAGTGGCTGTTGGATGTGGCGGCGGAAATCGGAATCGAACAGCCCAGACCACCGGGAAAACCCGCCCGGCTTCCGCCGAATCGGGCTCGTCCGAGACCTTCGCAGCGGAAGCCGGAACCACAGGCACACAATCCCCGGCACCGGCAGTCTCCCGGGTGGAGCAGGAACAGGCCGTGGCGAGCTCCGCGCCGCCAGATCCGGTGGCCAATGCCCCGGCAGGCAAGGGCATGCCCTTTCATCGGCCTCCTCGCTCAAGGACGCGGGAGAACGGATGGCCGGTTCGCGGAATCATCGCCGACGGGCTCCATCCTTCCTGGCCGCCCGTCCCGCATAGGAGCGATCGATTCAGCGATTTCGACACGAACCCGGTGCGGGTCACATCCGAACAACCTGTCTCGACGTTCTCGATCGACGCGGACACGGCGTCGTACAGCTGGGTCCGCTCCTCCTTGCAGCGTGGGGTCCTGCCAGTGCCCGATTCGGTACGAGTGGAGGAAATGATCAATTACTTCCCGTATGCCTACGTGGGCCCGGAGAGGCCCGAAACACCATTCGCCACCTCCGTCGCGTTGGTACCGACCCCATGGAATGCGGGAACGAAGCTCCTGCACCTGGGCATCAAGGGGTACGAGGTAGAGTCCCAGGCACCGCCCCGGGCGAACTTGGTGTTTCTGATCGACACATCCGGATCGATGAACGAGCCGAACAAGCTGCCGCTCCTCGTGAGGGCCTTTAAGCTGCTTCTCGACGCCCTCGATCCCGACGATAAGGTGGGAATCGTCACGTACGCGGGCTCGGCGGGGGTGGCCCTCGAACCTGTCAGGGCTGCCGAGAATGCGAAGGTCGTGACAACCCTGCAGGCACTACGAGCGCGTGGGTCCACCGCCGGTGGCGAGGGCATCCGGGAAGCCTACCGCCTGGCAGAGCAGCATTTCGTGGAGGACGGCATCAACCGCGTGATCCTGGCCACCGACGGAGACTTCAACGTCGGGATCACCGATCCCCGCGAACTGAAGCACTTCGTCTACCGGAAGCGATCGAGCGGCGTGTTCCTCTCGGTCCTGGGCTTCGGCCACGGCAATTATCACGATTCCCTCATGCAGGAGTTGGCTCAGAACGGCAACGGCAATGCCGCGTACATCGACAGTCTGATGGAAGCCCGGAAGGTGCTGGTCGAGGAAGCCACGTCAACCCTTTTCCCGATCGCCAAGGATGTCAAGATCCAGGTCGAGTTCAACCCTGCTGTCGTAAGCGAATACCGGCTCATCGGCTACGAGAACCGCATGCTGAGGCGAGAGGACTTCCGGAACGATCACGTCGACGCGGGGGACGTCGGCTCCGGGCATTCGGTGACGGCTCTGTACGAAATCACGCCGGTCGGCTCGCGCTCCGAGCGGATTCCGAATCTCCGCTATCAGGGGAACCCGCAGCCCGACCCGTCCCTGGGAAACGAGTACGCGTTCCTGAAGATCCGTTTCAAGAGGCTTGACTCCGAGAAAAGCGATCTGATCAGCCGAGCCATCACGCACGATGACGAGACTGCGAAGGATGACGTCTTCGCACGCGAGACGCGGTTCGCTGCCGCCGTGGCTGCATTCGGACAGATACTCCGCGACGACCGCTATACCGGCGACTTCGACTACGGCGACGTAATCGACTTGGCCCGGCGGGCACGCGGTGACGACCCCTTCGGCTACCGTGCCGAGTTCGTGAATCTCGTGCGGCTTGCCTGGTCCGCCGAACCAATGCCGATGCTGGGCAGCGAGTGAAGCCTCCCAAGACCGAACCGGTCGCACACCTGGCCGGCGACTGGGCGGACGCTTGAGAGGCCCTCGTGTCTACGTTTTCCGGAAGCTCCGGCCACGATTCGGAGGTTCCGGCTCACCCGAGGGTCCGACGGTTCGGCCTGCGAGACGAGATCTGCGCCCGTGGGCCGCTACCGACAGGCCGGCTTGCGGCAGGAGCCAGCGCACGGAAGTGCGCAAGCGCTTGCAGACACTGGATCGTGACGCCCTACCTTGATGCGTTGGAACCTGTCGGTACAGGGGGGCCCGGCTGAGGAGGACGGGGCGGAGGCGGGATGAGGCCGTTCGGATCGAACAGCCGTCCCGGCAGGTAATCCGACACGCGGGGCCCTTCCAAGGCCCGGATCTTGATGTTCCGGTACCACACGGGATGATTGTGGTGGGTCAGAGCGATATGGCCGGGGCCCTTGAAGCCGAAGCCCGGAACACGCTTGAACTTGGTGGTCTCAACCCGCCGGAAGAAGTCGGGCGAGTTGAATTCGTACTCCAGGATCTTCCGGCCGTTAAGCCAGTGCTCGCCGTGGGTGCCACGTACAACGATCCGCGAGGTGTTCCATTCGCCTGGAGGCCGAAGTGGCTTGTCGTCAGCCGGCTTGTAGAGCAGGTACAGCGAGCCGCAGCTGGAATACTCCCAACCGGGCCTGCGCCGGTTGAGGTTGCCGTCGTCGAGCAACTGGTACTCGGGTCCGGTGGCCCGCAGCATGGAGCGCCGCTTGGCCTCCGGACTCAAGTGCGGCCGGTAGCCGGGACCGGCCCAGGCCTTCTGCACCAGGTACTTGACACCGCTGTTGCCGCCCTCAACCAGCTTCCAGTCAAAGACCAGCTCGAAGTTCTCGAACTGGCTGACAGACACGATGTCCCCTCCGCTGTTGTCCGCCAGCGTGCGGATCGTGCCCTCCTCGATCGACCATGAACTGATCGGGAACGGGGTTCCCTGGAAGCCCTCCCACCCGCTCGAAGTGGAACCGTCGAAAAGCAATTGCCAGCCGGCCAGCTTCTCGTCGGCCGAGAGTCGATTGTGCTCTTGACCGGCCAATCCGACACCAGCCATCAGCACCGAGATCGCGAGGAACCGTAACATAGTGCGCACCCGCACTACAGAATACCGGATCGATCCTATCCCGCACGAATCAAGTTGGGCTGGCGTTCCGGAACGGCGCCCTAGCGCACGAACAGGAATTCCGCAGTGTTGAAGAGAGCGTGGGCGAGGTCGGTCCAGACCCTTGGATCGCGTGCTCCCGCCACGCCCCGGGCGGCCGCCTGGCTGTCGAGAAACCGCCCGATCTCTTCGATCTCACTTTCCACCGGCTCGCGGCCGAACGCCTGGACGTACATGCTGCGGATACGCTCAGGCTGTCCCGGGCGCGTCGCGAGTTCGCGACTGGCCCACAGGGCTGCCTGCTCGTTGATGAATTCGTTGTTGAGCATGAGCAGGGCTTGCGAGGCCACCGCCGAGACTCCTCGACGGCCCGCTGTCGAGATCGGCAGGGGATAGTCGAAGGCGAGGAACAGAGGCGGCAGAAAGTTCCGGCGGACCTGAATGTACACACTGCGGCGCCCGAGCCCGTCCAGCGGTCCGGATTTCGGCTTGCCTCGTCCGTCCTGATACACGCTGATGTGGGGCGGGACGCCCGGACCCCCAACAGTCCGGTCCAGGCTCCCGGCGATAGCGAGCACGGAATCGCGAACGGCTTCGGCCTCTAGCCGACGCACTGGGAAATGCGAAAGCAACGCATTCGATGGATCCATCCGCTGCGCCGGCTCGGACTCGGCGCTGCTCGCACGGTACGTGCTGGAGGAAACGACCAACCGGTGCAGCGCCTTGACGGACCAACCGGAGTCCATAAGGTATGTGGCCAGGTAATCGAGCAGTTCCGGATGCGTCGGCCTTTCGCCCATTCGCCCGAAATCGTCCGGGGACGCCACGATGCCCCGGCCGAAGTGATGGTGCCAGACGCGATTGGCCATCACGCGCGGGGTCAGCGGGTTGGCGTCGCTGGAAATCCAATTGGCAAGGCCGAGACGGCCGGACCCTTCCCGCACGGGAGCCCGCTCGCCTCCCGCAATAACCTGGAGGAACCCGCGAGGGGCAACCTCCCCGAGGTTCTTGTGGTTGCCTCGAATATGGATCCGGGAATCGCCGGGCATCCAATCACGGCTGGTCATGGCGAAGGAGGATCGCGGCAGGCCCCGGGCCAGTTCGGACCGCCGACCGACGAGCTCCGCAAGGCGGCCCTTGCCGTCTTCGGCGAGCCATTCCGTAGCGGCTTCGACGTCCCGGTGCCCGAGGATCGAGGTAAGTGCCGCGGAATCCAGAGGAGTCGGATCCCGGATGGAGGCGAGCTCGCCCGCCAGGCGCTGGTACCTCATCGCGAGGTCCGCGAGCGATTGCACGCCGTCGCCGTCCAACAGCTCCAGCACGCGGGGATCCACCGGGCCCGCGATCGGAGGGGGTTCCGGGCTCGAGGAGAAGACGATCTGGTCCACGGCGATCGCTCCCGTCCGGTCGCGGTCGATGATCTCGATCGAGCAGATCCTCCCGCGCTCCTTGGTCATGGCGATGGTGCGCCACTGCAAGCGCCCGCTCCCGTCCGCCATGGCATGGCCCGACTTGTGCTCGTCGGCAATGACGGTGAAGCGCACCGGGGCGGCCTCGCGGAGCGCAGGTAGGTATTTCGGGCCGGCTAGCCGCACGTGAACAAAGCGTGCCGGCATCCGGAATTTCTCGGTCGAGAGGGTGCCGATCAGCGTTCCCGCTCCTCCGCCGAAGGAAGCCGCGATCGCCTGGCCAGCGAATCCTCCGAGTTCCTGGCCGGCGGGGACCTCCCGGACAGGGCGATGGCCGAATGCAGCCCCGGTCGGATTCCACTTGGCGAAGCCGCTTTCGAAGTCTTCGTAGATCTCGTCGTCGCGTTCTGACCAGATCGGGTGACTGCGGTCTCCCTTCGCCGCCCAGTCGGCCATTTCCGCCTGCAACCGGTTCATCCAGTCGGCAAACTCCGGCGGCTCCGGCTCCCTCCGGACCGCCGCGCTCCGGGCGAACGGGTAGAGCCAGTGGCTGGGTTCGGTCGATGCGTACTGCAGCTCGGCCGCCATCCCGGACGGCTCGTCAGACGAGATCTCGCTCGCTGCCGCCAGGAGGCGCTCCGCGAGCGTTTCGGCGGCCCGCTCGCGAGCCGCGCGCAGCATCGCACCGACGCTCCGGTTGACCTCGGCGATCCGGGCGGACGTCTCCCAGATGTCGCGCTCGCGTTCCGGCGAGTCGATGCAAACCTCTCCCATGTGGGTCGACTGCAGGATCCCGAACAGCGAGTAATAGTCGGCCGTGGGAATCGGGTCGAATTTGTGATCGTGGCAGCGAGCGCAGGCAACCGTCAGTCCCTGGGTGGCCTTGGCTAGCACGTCGATCTGGTTGTCGATCTGGTCGGCGCGAGCCTTGACGGAGTCTGTGGGGGAGTTCAGAACCTCCCACAGCCAGTACATTCCGGAGGCGATCGGATTGACGTAATGCGTCCCGTCAGCGGACAGTCGCGGAGGGAGCAGGTCACCCGCGATCTGCTCGCGGAGGAAGACGTCATAGGGCAGGTCGGAGTTGAAGGACTCGATGACATAGTCCCGATACCGCCAGGCATCAAGCTTGTTGTTGTCGAACTCGTGCCCGTTGGTCTCGGCCCAGCGCACAAGGTCCAGCCAATGGCGGCCCCACCGTTCGCCGTAGTGGGGCGAGCCGAGCAGCCTCTCGACGACCCGTTTGTACGCTCCCGGCGCAGAATCGCCTAGGAAGGATTCGATCTCGGTGGGCGTTGGCGGGAGGCCCGTCAGATCGAACGTTACCCGGCGCAGCAGGGTCAGCCGGTCCGCCTCCCCCGAGGGGGCTAGACCTTTCGACTCCAGCCGTGCGAGCACGAAGCGATCGATGTCGTTGCGCACCCAGGATTCGTCCTTGACAACGGGCGGCTCCGCATCGCGGACGGGACGGAAGCTCCAGAACTGCGCTCCATCATTAGGGTCCGCCCCTTCCCCTTGCAGGACGGTCGGCGCTTCCGCAGATCGCGGGTCCGGGGCTCCCATCCGGATCCATGCCTCCAGATGCTCGATTTCCTGGTCCGAGAGCCTGCCGGACGGGGGCATCCTGAGTTCCAGCGACGAGTAGGAGACGGCCTTCAGCAGCAGGCTGGCAGCGGGATCGCCCGGCACCACGGCCGCACCGCGACTCCCTCCCCGCAGGACGGCTTCCCTGGAGTCCAGGCGGAGCTCGCCCATGACGGTAGTGGCGGAGCCATGGCAGGCGTAGCACTTCTCGACGAGCAGGGGCCGGATGTGTTTCTCGAAATGCTCGTAGTTGTGCGCCTGCTGTGCCGGGGAGCCCGTGGCCAGCGCTAGGAACGATACGGAGAGAAGAACTGGACGAGCCATCCGATCCACCTGCCATGATACGCCCTGCTGCCACGGACCCGGGCGTCGGAGCCGCATGGAAAATGCTGCGCTTGCTGATAGGGATGAACTAACGCGCCGGTCGGGCAACGCCGCGAGTTCCAACTCCGGCGGTCGCAACCGAGGTTGTACGATTGGGGCAGTGCGTGTCCTTCGGTCCCTTGTCATTCCCCTCTTAGCCATGTCCCCAGCGTATTCGCAAGACGCCGGAATGATCCCGCGATGGCAGGTCGAAGAACTCGCGGACAACCTGGTGAAGAACACCGCGACGGCCAAGAGGATCATTGCGGAACTGCGGCCGCGCGAATGGATCCAGGACGGCGCACCGGAAGTCTATGTCGAGCAGCACCAGACCCTCATGGATGAACTAGAGCAGGTGCGGCTCTCCGCCATAGCCCTGCGGAGGGAACCCGAAAGCCTGACCGACACGGTGGGCACGTTTCTGTGGCTTGACCGGGCGGGAATCCTGATGACCTCCGTAACTGGCGGCGTGCGTCGGTACTACAACGAGGCCGTCGCAAACCTGCTGGACTCGGTGCGCAGCCGAAACGGCGAAAGCACTGCCACGCTCAAGGCGTACATGCTCCAGCTGGCAACCCATGTCGAGGCATCCATGGAGATCGCCCACCGCGAAGCCCAGCGCTGCCGGGCGGAGATCATTGCCGAGCCTCCCGCCTAGCAATGTGCAAACCTGCCGAGCCTAGAAATCTCCGCCGCGCTCCTCGAAATGGGTCGGCTTGCCCAGCCCGGCTCCTCCCTGGCGGGCCCAGCGTGCGACGCGATCGATCATTTCGTCTGGACTGACCGCCGGAGCCCCGAATAGCGACGCGCACAGCGAGGCGTCGCTCAGCAGGGCGGCCGGCTCTTCCGAGCCGTGGAACGCGGGTTCGACTCCGAGGGCCCTGCCCATGCGTTCCGCCAGCGATCGCACGCTCAGACGCTCGGTCCCGGTGACATTGAGCACGAACGGCGGCGAAGCGCACCTCTCCAGCAGTCGCAGGGCAATTGAGTTGGCATCACGCTGCCAGATGACGTTGACGTACCCCATGCGCAGGTCCACCGGATTGCCGGCGAGGAGCCTGTCGGCGATGTCGCGCAGCACGCCGTAGCGCGGCTCGACCGCATAGTTCAACCTCATGATCGCGACCGGGGTGCCACTGGTCTCACTGAAGTGCTGGAAGAGACGCTCCCGGCCCAGCACGGACTGGGCATACTCGCCGATCGGCGCGACAGGATCCGTTTCCGCAGGGCCGGCACCGGTCACGTCACTGAGCGGATAGACGTTCCCGCTGGAGAAGACAACGATTCGGGACTGCGCGTAGCGCTCAGCAACCAGCGAGGGCAAGTATGCATTCGCCGCCCAGGTCTGGCTCGGATTGGCGCTCGTCCCAAACTTCTGCCCCGCCATGAAGACGACGTTCGGTGAGTCCGGCAGCGCCTCGACGTCCGCCCGCCGGAGCAAATCGGCCCGGACAGTTCGCACGCCCCAGGAATTGAGCTTGGCTCGAGTGAGCGGGTCGGTGAAACGAGCAGCCGCCGTGATGCGTTTTTCCGTTCCGGATCGCAAGGCTGCGTCAAGGGCCAGACGGGCCAGCGTGGGACCCATCTTCCCGCCCGCCCCGAGTATGAGGATGTCCCCCTCCAGCCGCCTCATCAAGGCAAGGTCTTCGTCGCTGGGGGCCGAGAGCCCTGCCTCCAGCTCGGCGATGTCAGGCGCGGGGCCCCTCATCCGCTACGTCGCTGACATTTCTTCCGGGAACAGGGCAATGCCCTCCGGCGGGGGCAGTTGCTTCTTGAGCAAGAGCAGTCTAGTCCGAATGACCTTACTCGGCAACTGTTTCGGGCCGGCGTTCAAGTCGATGTCGCAGCAGAGTCCATGCATATACAGCGCCAGCGTGTCCTCGAGGGACTGCCGCTGGTAACGGGCCAGCAAGTCCGACCTGCCCTCGGCATCCCCGCGATAGCTGAGCAATTCCTTCTTGAGCTCCCAGGCGGTCTCTTGCAGTTCGCCCCGCACGTTCTTCTTCAATTCCCCGTTCACCAAGGAGTAGAACGGACCGCTGAAGTCCTCGCCTGCCAGGGAAATGGCCCGAGCAGCCAGGTTCTGATACAGCAAGACATGGGCATCGAAGAGTCCCTCATCTCGGACCGCGAGGAACAGATACGTCTCCCCGTCTTGCACCTCGAAGGCCGCGTAGTGCTTGACCGCCTCGGGCGGTGGCTGAAACTCGATGAAGAATTGGTCGCGCTCGGGCTCCTCGCCTGCATCAGGCGGATAGGTCACCAGGTACGGGACGAGGATCAGGCGCAGGTTGGGGAGGATCTCCAGCAGCTTCGGCGGGAAGGCGCTCGTTGGATCGTGGATCAAGCGATCGCACTCGCTCTCGTCAAGCGGGAGCAGGGAAAAGTACCCCAGCGACCCGGCGAGGGGAATCACCGTGTCCCGGCATTGGCTGACGAATTCCGTGGTTGTGAGCTTCGCCGCTTGGGTCGCATGGAGTTCCATCAGCAGTGCTAAACCCCGAGTCTAACAAAGGCTACGGGGAATCGATCAGGCTGGATTCCCTGTCTGTTAGTCTGGGGCACGCCGTGCCGAAAGGGCGGTGCGCAAACGGAATGCCAGTAAACGAGAGCGTCGGCCAAGTGAGCCCTGCAATCCCGGAGCAGATGTACGAGCCTCAATCGGACGAGCGCCAGCTGACCAGACGATCCGTGATCGCCGGATGCCTGCTGGGCGGCATCATCTCCTGCATGAACATCTACATGGGCCTCAAGATCGGCTGGTCGTTCGGTGGCTCGCTGATCGCCGCAATCCTGGGCTTCGGGCTTTTCATGGCGTTGGGACGCTCGCTGTCCGTCCTCGAGTGCAATATCACGCAAACCGCTGGGTCATCGGCCGGCACGATGGCGTCCGCTGCGGGCCTGCTGGCACCGATCCCGGCGATGCAGTTGCTGGGCTTTGAGATTCCGATCGCCGGCCTCTTGGTCTGGGGGGTGTCGGTAGCGTACCTGGGCGTCTTCTTCGCAGTGCCCTTGCGCCGGCAGATGATCGAGGTCGACAAGCTCCGCTTCCCTACCGGGACCGCCACGGCAGAAACGATCCTCGCCATGTTCGCGAAGGCTCAGGAAGCCGTCGTGAAAGCCCGCACGCTGCTATGGGCGGGAGCGTTCGCCGGAGCCTTTACGCTCCTGACCTACTTCGTGCCGCAACTCGAGATGCCTCCGGTCGAGACCCTTGGTGTTTCCGCTCTCGCCGTCGCGGCGGCGTGGGGCTTCCGGCTCTATTTCGGTCCCATGCTGTTCGGAGCCGGAATTCTGATCGGACCGCGGGTGGGCGCAAGCCTGGCTCTCGGAGCGATTGCAGCGTGGGGAATCCTGGGCCCCTGGGTGCAGTCGCAAGGCTGGGCACCCGGAGCGGTGATGAGCTACACCGACGGCCCGCGGGGCTGGCTGCTGTGGCCGGGCGTCGCGATTATGGTTTCCGAGGCGCTCACCGCCCTGGCTCTCAACTGGCGGACATTCGTGCGCACATTCCAAGGAGGGTCGATTCTCGGTTCCAGCGAGTCGAGCGGCGAGCACATCCCGACCACCTGGTGGCGGAACGGCCTGGCTCTGGCAGCGGTGGGCACCGTTGCGGTGGCATGGTTCCTGTTCGAGATCCCGGTGCACTTGACGATCCTGGCGCTCGTGCTCTCGTTCGTGCTCGCCGCGGTGGCGGTGCGATCGACCGGCGAGACGGACATCAACCCGGTCGGGGGCATGGGCAAGGTCACCCAGCTGGTCTATGGCGGAGTCGCCCCGGGTAGTATCGGCACGAACCTCATGGCCGCTGCGATTACCGGCGCCGGGGCGTCGCAAGCCGCCGACATGATGCAGGACCTCAAGACCGGCAGGCTGCTCGGCGCCTCGCCCCGGCGGCAGTTCATTGCACAGCTCTGGGGCATTGCCGCAGGCGTCCTGTTCTGCATTCCGGCTTACTTGCTGGTCACGTCAGCGTACCCGCTGGGCGAGGACCAACTCCCCGCACCGGCTGCGTTCGCCTGGAAGGCGATGGCAGAGCTGCTAACGCAAGGCCTCGACGCTCTGCCTCCCCACGCCGGAGCCGCGGTGGTCATCGGAGCGGTGTTCGGCGCCCTGCTGCCGGTCCTCCGCCGGATCCCCGCATTGGCACCCTATCTTCCGAGCGGGCTTGCTATCGGCATTGCCTTCATCGTCCAAGCGTTCTATTCGCTGGTGATCTTCTTCGGGGCGCTTGCACTGGTCGCGTGGCGGCGCGCCAACCCCTCCGGCGCGAAGAGGCTCAGTTTCGCTGTAGCGTCAGGGCTGGTGGCTGGCGAGGGTCTCTTCGGAATCTTCAAAGCGGCGATGACGCTGCTCGGCATTCCGCATCTGTAGCACCGAGGCAAGACCGGAGAGGACTGCCCCCCGCACATCTGGCGGGCGGTCTGGCGGATCACTCCGGAAACGATTCGCCCGGGCGGAAAGGGGCGGCACTTACCAAGGTGCCGGATGCGGTCCGGATGGCCGGGGCAACCTTGGGATTGACGACGGGTTCGTTGCGGACCCGGACTCGCTACGATAGACTGCGCCCCGGGGAATCGTCGCAAGGAGGGGATGCCCATGCATTTGCTGCCGTTACTCGCCCTGGCTTTCGCCACAAGCCTGACCGCCCAGTCCAAGCTTGAGGTGAAGCCCCCGAAACGGGAAATCAGCCAGTACGTGCTCGAGCGGCTCGACGAGTCCGACCGCGAACTGTTCCAGAAGCTGGCACGGGCTCCGCTGGAAGCAGTCTGGTCGCAACTGACCGCCAAGGGCTACGAGCACTGCTTCATCAACGAGCTGGAAGCGCTGCATCCGGACCGGCGACTCGTGGGACGCGCGCGGACGATCCGCTACCTTCCCACGAGACCGGACCTGCGCGAGGAGATCTACTCGAAACGGAAGCAGCTAAATTACGTCTCGGCGGAAGAAGCGCAGCCAGGGGACGTGCTCGTGTTCGACTCCGGGGGCGACACTCGTTCGGCGGTCTCGGGGGAAATCACCACCGTGCGCTTCCTTGCCCGAGGCGGGACGGGCTTGATTGTGGATGGGGCGCTCCGGGATGTTCCCGAGATCGCGGGCATGCCGTTACAGGTTTACCAGCGGCGCGGCCAGGCTTCTGCCGTCCGGCCCAACCTGATGAGCGTGGACTACCAAGTGCCGGTGCGCGTGGGAAACGTGACGGTCCGGCCCGGAGACATCCTGCTGGGGGAGCGCCACGGGATTCTCGTTATCCCCGCAGCGCTGGCCGAGGAGGTGGTGAATGCGGCGCTCGCCAAGGAAGATCTCGAGAGCTTCCAGCGCAAGCTGCTCCTCGAAGGGCGGTCGATCTATGGCGTCTATCCGCCGGACGAGAGCACCATGAAGGAGTACGAAGCGTGGAAGGGAAAATGATCAACGGAGCCTGTCCGGCGGCGTCCCGGGAAATACGATGGTGCTTCCGGAGTGGGACGACCTCTGAGGGCATCGGTTTGGGCAGCTCGGGAATGACCCGGCTGCAACCGGCGAGAGCGCAACCGAGTTCCTGTCCGCGGAATCGGCGTGGCTGAGGCTCTTCGGGACCGGTGCGCCGCTAGCCGGCGAAGAGGGAGCCGGAGCCATTTCCTCCGGACCGGCTAGCGGAAAGATGGTACCGACGGATGGAGTCGAACCATCGACCTCCTGATCCACAATCAGGCGCTCTAACCAACTGAGCTACGTCGGCTTTGGAGTACCGTCGGAACCGGGCTCGGGGCCTTTCGCGACGGGAGCGGCCTAGCCGCCCACTCTTCCAGAATACACGATGCCTCCCGCCGCCGATGCTGCACAATGGTTCCGTGTTGGACAGGCGCCAATTGCTGCTGGCGGGAGCCGGCCTGCCCGGAACCTTGCACGGACTGGCTGCGCCGACGGCAGGTCCGGGCGGACTGCGGCTGGAATACGATGCGTCGAATCCTCCCGAAGTGCCGCCTCCGCTGCGGATTCAGGTTCCCGCGCGCATGGTTCTGGAGTTTTCCCGCATCGGGGACGTGACGACGTGCACGCTCGCGCTCCGCGTGGCCTTGGAGAACGAGCAATGCCTGCTTCCTGTCGCGTTGTGGACTGCCGACTTGGCCTACTACCGTCGCGCAAGGGAAGCCCTGCACCTGCCGGCCCGCCTAGGGGACGTCGGCTGGGCCGCCGGGCGATGGTCGCTGGAAGTGGCCGGCCGCGAATCGTACAAGGTGCGCACCGGCGAGGGGCCCGCGGAGCTCAAGGAGGCAGCGCCCCCCCTGCCTTGGGTCACCTACAGGCACTCCGTGGAACCGGACTGGCGGCGGGGCCCGCTTGGCGAGAACCCGGCGGAGCTCTGGATGCTCCGCCCGGGGGAGGACGTCAGCACCGGCCAACTGGCTACCGAAGGCCTCGCGACGAGTGGCGACCTTGGCGGCTGGCTCTCCCGGTTCGGAGCGTCCGGCCCGGTGTCCGCGACGGCCGTGGGTCCACTCAAGGAGCCGGAGCCCGAATTCGGGCTTACGGTGGAAGCGGCGGATTTCGAACCCTTCGCCCTTCGGAACTACCCGGGCGATTCACTGGGTATGCCCCCTCTGGCGACGACGTTCCTGGAGCCGAATGGGCTCGAAGCGTATCGCAACCGCCAGGAGATACGGCTGTCAGGTGTGATGATCGCGTCGATCGATGCCGCGGTCGACCGGGATGCGGTCGCACCGCTGCTCCCTCCGCCCTGTCGCGCTCCTGACACCGCCGTCGTCCGCGTCACGGGAGTGCGGGGCCTGGACGACCCGGGTCTGGACGAGGCCTGGCTCTTCGCAGAGTGCGAACTCGAGGGCCAGCGGGCCTGGTACGCACTCTCCCACGTCCGGGCAAGGATCTCCGGCTCGGAACTCGGAAGGGAGGTCCTGGGCTATCCGACCGTTCTGGGAACAACGGGGGCCACTCTCGGGGCGAGCCGCTTTGGAGTGTCGGTCAGCCGGCACGGGGCCCAACTCTACGAAGGTGGAGGGTTTTACGGCGGTTTCTCGACAGGCACTTCTCTGGCGGACATGCGGGTGGCGGCCCTGAGGCTACGGCACCGGCCGCGCCAGTCACGGCCGGCCGGCGAGATCGTGATCCAGCCGTGGTATTACCAAGGTCTCCGGAAACCGGTCAGCCGGGAGAGCCTGTTCTCGTCCTTCGAGGCCGGCCCGGCCAGCGCCTGGAGCGGGATCGGACCCGCGCGGGCGTACTGGGCCATCGTATTCGACAGCGCCACCCTGCAGCGCCTGCCGGGGACGATCGTGGCCGAAGTCGACGACGTAGGGCCGTACTTCCGGGATCGTTGCGACGGGAGGCTTCCCTGGGAGGCTCCGACCGGATCCCGCGAGAGTGCCTCCGACTAGACGACCTCTTCCCGGGCCCGGCCCAGGCGCTCTTGTAGCGGAACGAATTCCTTCTTGCCCGGTCCGACGTAGAGCTGGCGCGGCCGCGCGATGCGCTTCTCGGGATCCGTCATCAGCTCGTCCCAGTGCGCGAGCCAGCCCGCGACTCGGCCGATGGCGAAGAGCACGGTGAATATTTCCGGGCGGAAACCCATGGCCTGGTAGATGATGCCCGAGTAAAAATCCACATTCGGATAGAGGCGGCGCTTTACGAAGTAGTCGTCATCCAGCGCGATCCGCTCAAGTTCCATCGCGAGGTCGATGCGAGGATTGCGTCCTGTGACCTCAAACACCTCGTCCGCGACGCTGCGGACGATCCGTGCCCGGGGGTCGTAGTTCTTGTAGACGCGGTGCCCGAAGCCCATCAGGCGCCGTTCGCCCGCCTTGACCTGCCGCATGAATTCCGGAATGCGCTGGATCGAACCGATCTCGTCCAGCATTTTCAGGACTGCCTCGTTGGCGCCGCCGTGCAGGGGGCCGTACAGCGCTGCGGCCGCCGAAGCCAGGCTCACGTACGGATCGGCATGCGAGCTGGCGACCTGCCGCATGGTCGAGGTGGAGCAGTTCTGCTCGTGATCGGCGTGGAGGATGAACAGCTTGTCGAGGGCCCTGGCCAGGATCTTGCTGCCCTCCTGCCCGTGACGGTGCCGCGTGCCACTCCACAACATGTGGATGAAGTTCTCCGTGTAGGGCAGATCCCAATCGGGATCGGGGTACGGATAACCCTGGCTCTTCCGGTAGACGTACGCGGCGATTGTCGGAATCTTGCCGACCAGCCGGACCTGCTGCAGGTACCGATTGCTCCGGCTGGCGATGTCCTTAGCATTCGGATAGTAGGTCGACAGCGCGGCGATGGTACTGACCAGCACGCCCATCGGGTGGGCATCGTAGAGGAAGCCGTCCATGAACTTCTTGACGTTCTCGTGGACACGCGAGTGCTCGATCACGTCCTGGTTCCAACCCTCCAGTTCATGGGGCGTGGGCAGTTCGCCGTTCAGCAGCAGGTAGGCGACTTCCGTGTAGGTGCAGTTCTCGGCCAGCTCGTCGATCGGGTACCCCCGGTACCAAAGGATGCCCTTGGCACCATCGATATAGGTGATTCGGCTTGTGCAGGATGCGGTGTTCGTATAGCCGGGGTCGTAGCTCAGCATGCCGAACTCGCCCGGGTCCTCGCGGATCTGGCGCAGTTCGATCGCATTGACAGAGGACTCGTTGATCGGGAGTTCGTAAGCCTTGCCTGTGCGGGAGTCGGTGATCGTTAGCTTGCCCTGATCCAATTGCGTGCCCTCAGCTCCCGCCCACCAGTCGGGAATCCAAGGATACCAAACGCCCATTTTGCTGGTTGCTGGTGCCGAACTCATTCCGGCACAACAGAAACGCGGCTCGGCGGGTATACTCAGGCCGAAGGAACGCTCTCGTGACTCAACCATCCATCACCCGGCGGGGCATGATCCGCTCCGCAACCCTTGTCCCTTTCTCGGCCGTCGCGGCAAGCGCGGCGAATTCCGCGATCACTGTGGGAATCATCGGCTTGGGAGGCCGCGGAAGCAGTCACGCCCGGCATCTGGCGAACTTGCCCCAGGCGCGGCTCGTCTCGGCGGCGGAGGTCTCCGACGCCTCGATCGAGCGCGCCAGGGCGAAGGTGTCGCTCGACGGCGTCAAGCTGTACAAGGACCTGAACGACGTCCTGGCCAGCGACGTGGACGCCGTGATCATCGCCACCCCGGTCTATATGCATCCGGAGCACTTCGAGGCAGCGATCCAGGCCGGCAAGCACATCTATATCGAGAAACCGGCGGCCGCGGACATCGCCGGAGCCAAGAAAGTCATGCGGCTGGCGGATGCGGCACCCAGGGAACTGAACATCACGTTCGGATACCAGCAGCGTCACGGCGACGTCTACCACGCGGCGAAGAACCTCATCGACTCGGGCCAGATCGGCAAGATCAACCTGGTCCACTCGCACTTCCTCAAGAGCGGCATGACGGGCAAGGAACGCGCTCTGCCCCCGCCCGCGAACGAGGAGGAGAGGCTCGCGCAGTGGAAGAGATGGCGCACCACATACGGCGAGATCATCACGGAGACGTTCTGCCACAACATCGACGCGATGAACTGGTTCGTCGGATCGCATCCGATCAAGGCCATCGGAACCGGAGGGCGCTCGGTGATGAAGGTGGGCGACTTGCTGGACCACCTCAACGTAACGTACGACTACCCCGGTAACGTGCAGGGGAACATGGTCGGCTCGTACCTCTCTCCCGCGTTCTACCGGGAGGTCTACGAACGGTACTTCTGCCAGGACGGCGTGGTGGAAACCGCCCGGGGGTACTGGAAACACTACCGGGGGCGGGACGACACGGTCGAGGAGCGCTCGCCCCACGACATCACCATCGACGCGCTGGAGGAGTTCTTCGGACGCATCATCGAGGACAAGCCGGCGAACACCGGTGTCCGCGGAGCGGAGAGCACGCTGACCGCCCTGCTCGGCCAGTTGGCAATCGACCGCAGGACCGAGGTGACTTGGGACGAGATGATGGCGAGCTAGCACCCTGACAGGCAAGCCCGGCCCGAGCGGCATGCCGGGTACGGGGATGTGGTCAGAGCGTGGAGAATGCGGCCAACCGGTGAGGATCGTGCCAAGAGCCTTGCGCGAATCCTCCCTGACTCGTCTGGCCACTCCTCCGCGGTAGCCGGCTTGGGCGATGGCGGCACACGATCCATCAGATACCGGCTCAACTGGCATTTGACAACCTCCTGCGAGATCGGCGGCCCGGCGAGAATCGGTTCCAGCTGCGACTCCCCGGTTTGCGGTTGCGCCGGTGCAACAAGGAGGGTCAGCGGGACGGCCAAGCCCGCGAGTCCCGGACGTTTGACCGGACTCGCGAGAGAGGCGAGCCACCGCCCTTGGCCTCCCGTCATGGATACGGGCCCCTACACCCGCCACGGTGGCCCTATCGCATAGGGTCGACGCTATAATCCAAGGGGCTCCGTTGCCTCGGAGGTGTCGTTTGACCCGAGTTTCCATCTCTCGCGCCGTGCTGCTCGCAGGGTTCTGCATCGCGGCGACGACGGCCTATCAGGCAGCCAAGACCGAGTCCCTCATGGCCGACGCTGCCAACCGCTGGCTGGAGTCGCTGAACCGCATGCAGCGCATGGGCACCGTCTTTCCCATGGACGCAGAGGAGAGAACGAACTGGCACTACTTCCCGGAGACGGGCTTTACGGACGAATACGGATACGTGCGCAACGGCCTGACCTTCAAGGACATGGACCCGAAGCAGAAGCATCTGGCGTACGGCCTTCTGAGCACCGGCCTCGGGAGGGCCGGATTCGTCAAGACAATGAATGTGATGGCCCTCGAGGAGATTGTGCGGGCAATCGAGAATGACCGTACGGGCTACCGGGACACCGAGCGATTTCATTTCACCGTGTTCGGCACGCCATCGATGACCGGCGACTGGGGCTGGCGTGTCGAAGGGCACCATGTCTCGCTGCACTACACGGTGCGGAACGGCGAACTGGTCTCCGCCAGCCCGACGTTTCTGGGCGCGAACCCCCACGAGGTACCGCAAGGCCTCCACAAGGGCATGCGCGCTCTCGCCCGGGAAGAGGATCTGGCTCGCGCCCTGATCCTGTCGCTCGCGCCGGACTCGCAGAAGCGAGCCATATTTGACAAGCAGGCCCCATACGACATCGTCACGATGGCCGACAAGCGGGCGGAACTGGAAGACGACCCGCAGGGTCTGGCGGCGTCAGCGATGAGCGAGGAGCAGTATTCCGACCTGCTTCGCCTGATCGCCGAGTACGCCAGCTGGATGCCGCCGGAGATCGCCGCGCGGCGGATGAAGGTCGCCCGAGAGACGCCGCGGGAGGATCTGTACTTCGGCTGGGCCGGAGACATCGAGCGCCCGCCCGCGGTGCCGATCGAGATCGGAAGCAAGACGACGGAGAACCGGCACCTAGCTGGCAACTACTACCGCATCCAGTCACCAGCGTTCCTGATCGAGTACGCGAACACCCAGAACCAGAGCAACCACAGCCACTCGGTCTGGCGCGATTTCCGCGGAGACTTTGGCTACGACGTGCTGGGAGCCCACTTCGGCGGTCCCGGGCACGCGGGCCCGTCTGTCCTAGCGGACTGATTCGCCCCTCGCTCAACGCCTGGCTGACCGTCTTGCGGCTCGAAACGAATCCGGGCACTTGTGCGAAACTCACAGTGGCCGGTGCGCGCATCTGCGGGACCGGCCGTTCGATATGCCTCCACTGCGCTTTGACGAAGCCCGCGCGACCGTGATCCAGCGGATTCGCGAGTGCCGTCCGGCCTTGGACACGGAAACCGCTCCCTTGGACGAGGCGGACGGGCGGATCTTGGCACGGGACGTAGTCTCGGACCGCGACTATCCGCCGTTCAACCGTTCGGCGCGCGACGGCTTTGCGGTGATCGCCTCGGACGTGGAGCGAGTCCCCGTCACCTTGGACTTACTAGGTGAGACCCGTGCCGGGGAACCGTCGCGATTCACCCTGAATCCGGGCCAGACCGTCGAAATCATGACGGGAGCACCGGGCCCTGCCAACGCCGACGCTGTCGTGATGGTCGAGTACTCGGAACGGAACGGCGGGCGTGTGAGGCTGAGCGATTCGGTCCGCTCGGGACGGAACCTCATCATGGCCGGATCCGAGTCGAAACGGGGCGATGTCGTGATGAGCGCGGGAAGGCGGATCGGGTATGCCCAGATCGCGCTCTTGGGAACGGTGGGCTGTGCGGAAGTGCCGGTGTTTCGAAGACCCGAGGTCGCCATCCTGTCGACCGGTGACGAGGTCCTGCCGGTCACGGCCAAGCCGGAGCCATACCAGATTCGCAACTCGAACGCCCACTCGCTCGCGTCGCAAGTCCGGCGAAGAGGCGGCAGGCCCAGGATCCTGCCGGTCGCGAGGGATCGCATCGATGAAACGCGCAAACTCATCCACGAAGGCCTTCGTAGCGACATCCTGATCCTGTCGGGCGGCGTGTCAATGGGGAAGCACGACCTCGTAGAGGACGTGCTCGCGGGACTAGGTGCCGAAATCTTCTTCACGGCCGTCCGCATCCAGCCGGGCAAGCCCCTGGTCTTCGGGCGGGTCGGCGACACACCGGTATTCGGGCTGCCAGGCAACCCGCTTTCGACGATGGTCACGTTCGAGGTGTTCGCGTCCATCGCCGTCGATCTGTTCGGAGGTGCGTGGGATTCGCCACTGCGATTCCAAAGGGCCAGGCTGTCCGAGCCGTTCCGGCACAAGCCGGTGCTGACCCGCTTCATCGGAGCGAGGCTCGACGGCGACTACGGCGCGGCGGCGGTCCGACCCGACCGCGGTCAGGGATCGGGGGACGTGACGGCCTTCGCGCGGGCCGACTGCCTGATGGTTGCCTCAGACGCGCAGGCGGTTTGGGAGGCCGGTGACTGGATCGAGGTGATGCCATTGTGAGCGGACTGAGCCACTACGACGCGGACGGTGCCGTGTCCATGGTGGACGTCGGAGCCAAGCCGGCCACGAAGCGGACCGCGACCGCCCGGGCTTTCGTGAAGATCCGGTCGGAGGTCCTGGCCGGCCTGCCTGACAACCCCAAGGGGAACCCCTTGGAGGTCGCGCGGATCGCTGGCATCCAGGCGGCCAAGAGGACCGCCGAGCTAATCCCGCTCTGCCACCCGCTGCCGCTGACCCACGTGGACGTTGCCACGGAGATCACCGACGCCGGGGTCTCGATCACGGCCGCCGTCTCAACAGTGGCGGCCACCGGAGTCGAAATGGAAGCGATGACCGCCGCCGCCGTGGCGAGCCTCACGGTGTACGACATGTGCAAGGCGCTCGACAAGGGAATCGAGGTCCGGGAGGTTGTCCTTCTGGAAAAGACCGGAGGCAAGAGCGGCCGTTACGTGCGCGGAGAACGCAGCGGACGCAGCAGCCCGGGGGCCGCATAGGCGAGACTGAGAGTGACGAACCCGATGACGCGGTCCCGCGCAAATCCCACGCCGAGCAGATGGCTCGCAATTGTCTTGGCCGTGACCGCGGCGCCGCTGCTAGCGCAAGACGGAGGCGACCTATTCGATCCGGAGACCCTCTTCGAGTCCGACCAGCCAGCAATCTTCCTGGAGGACATCGACGAGGTGACGGTACCCCTCACGGTCCGCAGCCGCAAGGGCGACTACATCCACGACATGATCCCCGAGGACTTCACGGTCTATGACAACGACGTAAAGCAGGAGATCGTGGGATTCGACGTCAGCTTTCTGCCGATTTCGATGGTGATCTGTGTCCAGACCAGCGACCGCGTGGAAGGGATCCTGGGCGATATCCGCAAATCGGCCTATCTGTTCACGGAACTCGTGCTGGGCGAGAACGGAGAGGCAGCCGTGATGACGTTCGACAGCCGCATCAAGCTCTTGACGGACTTCACCAACGACACCAAGAAGATCGACACGGCCCTCAAGTCGATGCGCATCGGTACCTCGGCCGTGGCACTTGCGGACGTCGTCTACAGTGCGATCCGCATGCTATTGAAGCGCCCCGAGACCCATCAGAAGATCATCGTGGTGATCTCGGAGTCGCAGAACACCGGAAGCCGCATCGGCCTGGGGGAGAGTCTGCGAACGGCGCAGCTGTACAACATATCGATTTATCCCGTACGGCTCTCGACGCTGTCGGCGAGGCTGCGCCGCAAGCCGGAAGTGAAGCCGCCGAACATTCCCGCCGGGGTGGTCGTGCGTCCCACGATGCCGGGGACGCCCGCCACTCCGACCGCGCAGCAGCAGAGCACTTACAGCATCACCCCGAACATGATCCCGATCATCATCGACCTGGTCCGGGGCGTGAAGAACCTGGTGTTCAACAATCCGTTGGAGGTCTTGGCCGACGGAACGGGAGGCCGGGACTTCAGCCCGCGGACGAGCAGCGGCGTCGAGGAGTCCATTATCCGTATCGGGGAGGATATCCGGAGCCAGTACAGGCTCAGCTACCGCCCGAACAATCTCAACGAGCGGGGGATTTACCACCGTATCCGGGTCGAGGTTCCGTACGACAAGGTCCGTATCCGCCATCGCGTGGGCTATTTCCACGGCCCTACGCCGGTCCTCGACGGGCAGGCGGTCGGAACGGCGGAGGGTTCGCCAACCCAATAGGCTGTCCCACTGCAATCATCGGCAGCCATTCTCCGCAGCCGCTATATTGAAGCCGCAAGCACCAATGGACCCATAGATACGCATCGGAGGGGCCGCAAGCGCAGAAACTGGACGCTACCTGCCGGGCAGCCGGGAGGCGGTCTTGGAACACATTGCCAGCTTGGACCGCCGTCCGTCGCGGAGGCGATCCCAAGCCGCTTGCCAGCAAGGAGTGCAAGCCCTGTCGCAGGACCCCCTCGTCCGGGGCTCCCACATTGACTGGCAGCAACAGCCGCGCCCGATTGAGATCGGCTACCACGGGCAGGCGCTGCTCGTCTATCCCTCGGAGAGCGCGGTCCTGCTAGACGCCGCCCTCGAGGCGATGGCGCGCCTAGACCGCAAGCTCCGCTCAGAGCGGATCGACGAGGGCCTCTCGTTCGTCGTCGCGGCACCGGACGGTAAGCGGGCGCCGGGATCCGTGCCGGGCATGGCGACGGGATCTTCGGATCCCCCACGTGGGAATGCCAGGCGGTGTACCTCCCAAGCTTCCTGGTCGCGACCACGCTGCCCCACTCGGACCCGGAGGCCTCGGACTTCACCCGCGTCAACGGGAAGGTCACCATTGCGGGGCGACGACTACGTTGGCCGGCTCGAGCGGGTTCCTGAGCTTCCGTGTCGCTCCCGCGCTGTCGAAATAGAGCGTGGCAGAGTACAGGCGAGGCCACTGCGGGAATCCGAACTCGTCCTCGCACACCGCTACCGTTAACCGCGCAGGTCCTTGCGAGTGGGGATCAACGCCTCGGTCTCGACAGGTAGCAGAGCACGTCTCCGTAAACGCGTCCAGTTACGTCGTCTGCCTCAAGATGCTCGATGTCCTCGCACTCGCCTAGCTTGCTCGTTCATTTCCCTCATGCAAGCTGTCGTGCGGCACGGGATGGAGTCACTCGACCAAAGATCCCGATTGTTCCGAACAGTGCTACCTTCTCGACGCCCGGCTCAAGGGTTCCATCTGCACAAGGGCGGAAGCCCACCGTGTCTAAGGCGCGAACGTAAGCGTCGACCGCGTACAGTCGCTCCACTCCACTCCGTCGGGCCAATAGTAGTTGCCCATCGGATCTGGCTCCCACCAAGCCAGATCATCGCCAGCCGCCCAAGCCATGCAATTGTATCGATGGCTTGGCGGCCTAGTAATCTGCGCATTGTAGTCATCTACGTTAGGGAATAAGGCGGCGTCCCAACTACCTCGCATAACCCTTGTGCCTGCCCCACTCGAGCCAAGCTTGAGCCATCCGTACTGTGTTCCCGCGATCAGCATGGCTGACGGGCCGTTCTCGAGTGATTGCGTGGAGGGCCCAGAACCAATGGGCAGGATCATTCCCTTCCTGCCGAAGTTCGTCCAGGATCAAGGGAACAGCGCTTTCGCCCATGCCAATGATCCGCTGATATGCGGGGTGTTGCACCATCTCGGCAACCGACGAGGAATGGCTTCGACGAGACTTCGCATTCACGTGCGAGTTCCGCGAATCGGATCAATTCTGTCATGGCCGATCGCACTTCGATGCGAGACCCGTGCCAGCCGAGACTACCGAAATCCCGGTCCAACCGAACAGAGAATTCGTTCCCCACCACTGGGGAACTATCTCGATGACTGGGACTGGCTGAGGTTCAAGGAGGTCCTGGTAGGCACCTCGGATTGCAACTGGGCCAGGAGAAGACGCACCCGAGACCGATTGGGTCGTCTTGGATTGGCGCGTCATGCTCGCATTCTACTGGACAGTGGTACTCGGATCCTTGGCACGCTTGGCTAGACTCTCTGGCGCTGCCACGGTCATTACGTTTGTGCTCTTGACCAAGTAAGTCGGCTGATCGTCGGCGTCGAACAGTCCAGGGACGCGCACGACATCCGTGATGACGGGCTTCAATCTGATTTCGGTGCCATCTTCAAGTTTGACGTCCGTCCAGCGCTCGATTGACTCATTCACTGGAACCACGATTCCCTCGTAGTCTTTGCCCTGGATCTTTACGTGAGCTTTCTTGCTCATAGGATCACTATACCGATTGGCTTCTGGGCTTCAACCGCGTAGCGGAGGTGGTGAGCAGCACCCTCGCGGCACGAGTTACTTCGCTACGGTTGTACGACTTTCGCCCCAGTCTGAAGGTTCTCACCATAGGCTCTCTTCAACGCAGATTCCGCACTTCTTGACGGCCTGATTGGGAGAGTCTCGTGGGGCAGAGAGTCTGGACAGAGTCGATTCGCTGTTTGCCCGCGGTCACAAGCGGAGTGAGCGGCTGGCGGTGAGCCTGGAGCCAATTCCAGACAAGGTCACGATGGTACTCGTAAGGCCGGCGATAGCTCTTTGATAGGCCACTCCCAGGCGCGCCGACGACCGCGACCGTGGGACGTCCAATCGGAATGGCCGTGACGTAGGCAACTGCATCAATTCCACGCGCGAGCTTGCTGACAACTTTGATGTCGTGTGCACCAGGGCCTTGGCGAGCGTGCGGGTCTGAAGGGCCGCATGCGCGAGCCAATCACCGATACCCGCTGGCCGGACCGCAGGTGGGATTCCTTGCCGGCCACGTAGAGCAGCTCCGGGGCGGGGCCGGGCGGCCAGTCGGGGGAGTGTCGGGCGGCGAAACGGAACCGTTGCGGAGGAGGCATTCGGAAGAGCGCAGGTCGGTAACGCACAAGTTCTTCATCGCGTCTGGGAAGTACCGAAACGGAGCCGTGAGACCGCAAGGAGCTGTTGCGCACGCTGCTGGAGGAAGTGATCCTGAGCGTGCCCCAGGAGAGCCGACGGCGCGCGTGGAGTTGCGCTGGAAACGCGGGCAGATGACCGAGTTGGAGGTTGAGCACCAGCTGGATCGAGTGAGACCGCTACGCACGGAAGAGACCAACGCAGAGGCCCGCTTCGCGTACCGGCGCGAGCAGGACGGCATCGACCACGAGGCGGCCCTCGACGGGGTCTACGTGATCCGCACCTCGCTGGACGGCGAGGACCTGTCGGCGGCCGACTGCGTGCGCAGCTACAAGGCCCTGACGCGGGTGGAGCGCGCCTTCCGCACGCTGAAGACGGCGGACCTGCAGGTGCGTCCGAACCACCACCGGCTGGCCGACCGGGTGCGCGCGCACCTGTTCCTGTGCCTGCTGGCCTACTACGTGGAGTGGCACATGCGCGAGGCGTGGCGGCCACTGCTGTTCGCCGACGAGGAGCTCGGGGAACGAACGCGCACGCGGGATCCGGTGGCGGCGGCGGAGCCGTCGGCCAGCGCGAAGCGGAAGAAGGCCACGCGGCGGGCCGCGGACGGGCCGCCGTTGCACAGTTTCCGGACGCTGCTGGAGGATCTGGCGAGCGTCACGCGCAACGTCTGCTGCGCGAAGGGTCCTTCGGGCACGCGGCGGGCCGAATTCGAGCTCGACACGCAGCTGAGCGCGGAGCACGCCCGCGCGCTGGAGTTGCTGAAAGGAATCCGGGTCTAACGCACGAGAGCACGGACTGTAGTCAGTAAACGCGAATTTCCCCCAAGCGCATCTGATTGAAAAAAAGGGGTTATTCCGAAAATCCCCGAAGAACCTCAGCCTAGCCGTTTCTGCCGGCCGCCAGACCGGCCCGTCTCACTGCGCAGGGTCCAGCATTCCGCAGTCCTGGAGAGTCGACTCCCCTTATTCGGCCCTCCGTTTCTGCCGGCGAGTCCCGTAGACCAACTCCGGCATCAGTGCGAGAGGATCTGGCTGAGGAACAGCTTCGCGCGATCGCTCTCGGGATTGGCGAAGAACCGATCGGGAGGAGCCGATTCGACGATGCTGCCTTCGTCCATGAACACGATTCTGTCGGCAACGGTTCTGGCGAATCCCATCTCGTGCGTGACAACGACCATCGTCATGCCGCTCCTCGCAAGGTCGGTCACCACGTCCAGAACCTCCTTGATCATCTCGGGATCCAGCGCCGAGGTCGGCTCGTCGAAGAGCATGACCTTCGGCTGACCACAAAGCGACCGGGCTATCGCGACTCGCTGCTGCTGGCCGCCCGAGAGATGGGAGGGGTACTTGTCCGCCTGATTCGCAATTCTGACGCGCGCGAGGTACTCCATCGCCAGGTCCCGCGCCTCCAGCTTCGATAACCCGCGAGCCTTGGTCGGCCCGAGCATGCAGTTCTCGAGGACCGTGAGATGGGGAAAGAGGTTGAATTGCTGAAACACCATCCCGACCTGCTTGCGCACCGCTGCAACACTCCTCGCATCGTTGCCAAGCACCTGCCCGTTGACCACGACGCGCCCTTCCTGGTACTCCTCGAGTCCGTTGATGCAGCGGATCACGGTTGACTTGCCGGATCCGGACGGGCCGCAGACTACTACTCGCTCGCCCTCCCGGACCTGCAGGTTGACGTTCTTGAGGACGTGGAAGTCACCGAACCACTTGTTGACGCCCGCGAACTCGATCACCACCTTGCGCTTCACGGGCAAGCCCTCATAGGCGTTCATTGCCGGCTTGCCTCCGCGCGACGCTCGAGCCAGTTGAACAACAGCGCGCAGGAATAGCACACGACGAAATACAGGGAGGCTACCGCAATCCACACTTCAAAGACGCGAGTCGTCGACACGGCAGTCTCGGCTGCGAGGAAAGTCAGCTCCTGGATCGAGATGAGCGACACAATGGACGAGTCCTTCACCAGCGTGATGAACTGCCCGGCAAGCGGAGGTACCACCCGCTGGACTGCTTGGGGGAGGATCACATACCGCATGAGCTGCCGGCTGGAGAGTCCGATGCTCAGTCCGGCCTCAGCCTGCGTCGCGGGGACGGACTGTAGGCCAGCCCGGACGATTTCGGCCACGTAGGCTCCCTCGAACATGGCGAGGCAGAGGACTCCGGCCACCACGTTCGGGATGAGCTCGGGCGGTCCGAACAGGATTCCCAGCCAAGCCAGTGTTGCGGGAGAAGCGTCACGGACGAACGCCTCGACACCGAGCGACGGCATGATCTGGCTACTGATGAAGAAATAGAAGATGAATACGAATACCAGTGGCGGGATGTTGCGGATCAACTCGACGTAAGCCCGGCTCAGCATGCGGGGGAACAGCCGGCGGCCGGTACGCAGGATGCCGAACAACACGCCGACGACCGCAGCTAGCAAGATGCCCCAGAGCGCAAGCCGGAGCGTCGTGAACAACCCCTGGATCAGCAGGTTCGCGACCCAGCGCTGCTCCTCCTCGTCCCAGCGGTACAGGTAGCCCGGAATCACGGACCAATCCCAACGGTATTCCAGAACCGAATCGACCCGGTAGACGATGTAGACCGTCACTGCGATCAGGACCGCGAAGACCGCGTAGTCGATCCAATTCAGGCGAAGTCTCTTGCGATGCGATGCCATTGTCTCCGGCGGTCGCCAGGTCCGCTGCCGGCTAGTTGGCGGACAGCCTCAGATCGACTTGCCCAGCCCAACCAGTGGTCTTGAACCAATAGGCATGACGGTCCTGCAGCCATCCGTTGCTCGTGTTCACCAAGATCCAATTGGAGAAGAAGTTCAGGGCGTCCGGGTCGCCTTTGCGCACGCCGAAAGCCTCGTTGCCCTCTGTCAGGCTGTCCGTGGTGGGGAGGAATAGCTGGTCGCCATACTGATGGACCAGCAGCGTCGGGGTCGGATATGACGAAACGAACGCATGGGCGTTGCCGTTGAGCACCTCCTGCGCCGATTGTGAATCGTCGTCGAACCTGCGCACCGTCGCCATGGGGAACAACTCGTTCACGGCGTAGCAGGACGTGGCACCGCGGCGGCAGGTGAACGTCACGTCGGGGTTGTTGTAGTCGTCCGGCCACTGCATGCCCGCGCTGATCTCCTTGTTGGCCACGACTCCCAGGCCGGAATGGGCGTACGGCACCGTGAAGTTGATGGTTAGGTTGCGTTGGGCGGTAATGCTCATGCCCCCGATGATGATGTCGAACTTGCCGGCAATCAACGACGGAATGATCCCGTCCCAGGCAGTCGGGACAAACTCGATGGCCACCCCCATATCCGTCGCGAGCTTCTTCGCGACGTCGATCTCGAAACCGACCAACTCGCCTTTCCTGTCCCGCATCGCCCACGGCAGAAACGTAGAGACTCCGACTTTCAGAGACCCGCGCTTCTGGATCGTCTCGATGACGCTCTCAGATGAACGCTGCTGATCGGCCCGCTGCGCGCAGGCTCCGGTGAGAATCGCCATGCAGAGCACGGCGGCCACCCCGAGTTTCGAACCGACTGCGGTCTGTCGCATTGGCTGCTCCTGACTTGCCTGAGTGTGGTCAACGAACGGCAAACGGAAGTCTCAGGCGCATGTCCGGAGCCGGTGCTCGAGGTAGCTCATCAGCACCGACAAGGTCACGGTCAGCGCTAGGTACATGGCTGCGACCGTCATCCAGATTTCGAAGCTCAGGAAGGTATCCGCGATGATGTTGCGGGCCTCGGTGGTGAGATCGAACACGGCAATGACGCTCACGATCGCCGAATTCTTGATCAGCGAGATGATCAGGCTGGTCAGCGGGGGAAGCATCAAGGGCACCGCCTGCGGAAGGATCACATACCGGTAGCCCTGCACCCGGTTGAGCCCCATGCTGTCGCTCGCCTCCAGCTGGCCGCGCGGTAGGGATAGAACTCCCGCCCTGATGATTTCGCAGGCGAACGCACCCTCGAAGACCGACAGGCACGCCACCCCTGCCCAGAACCGGTCCAAGCCAATGATCGGACCGAGGACGAAGTAGAAGAGATAAATCTGGATCAGCAGCGGGGTGTTTCGGACCGCCTCGAGGTAGATCTTCGAGACGACTCGTCCCGCGTAGGAGTCCGACAGCCGCAGCAACGCGGTCACGAGCCCGATCGCCAAGGTGAGGATGGTGCTGTATGCCGTTATCTCAAGGGTGACCGCCAGCCCCTTCATCAGCGGCCCCCAAACGAGCTCGCCGTCGACGACACGGTAGATGAAACCGGGAACCCGGTACCACTGCCAGTTGTAGCCCATGCTCAACGCGCCCGAGACGGCCAACCAAAGCACGGCTCCGCTGAACACCAGGAACTGAAGGGTGTCGAACCAGGGAGCGGCCCACCAGCGCTCGTGCCGGTCGAGGTTGGGGGGGCGGCGCGCGGAATCTGTTAACGGGTAGACTGGTGCATTCTCAGGAGCGTCGACCGCCGTCACTCCGGTGCGTGCGCGGAGGAGGTTGCCCCAGCCTGAAGGAGGCCGAAAGTCTCGGAACTTCACGGCGGTTGTTCCAGACTACTATGTGTCGGAACCAGCCAAGACAGGGCCCTGTCCACCTTGTATACAGGGAAGCAGCTCTGCTCCGACTGTCAGTTCATCTTCCCCTTCTGAGCGAAACACATTGCCTTCGTGCAGTCATTGAAGGCCCAATAACAGTCCTCGTGCCGACCCGCTACCTGAATCTGGAGCACGTTCGCGGTGCGATGCGGCGGGTGGCCGGCGGCAAGCCGGACGGCGGCTTGCCAAGCGTGCGCGCAACGCCCCGTGAATCTCCCAAATTGGCTGGGGACTTCGAAGGGTCACGGGAGCCTGCGAAATGTCGGCAACTCCAGTTGCTGCCGAAACCGTGCAAGCACGCAACTCGGGAGGAATGGTCCCAGACCGCGCATTCGCTCGCGAATCGTCCCCGGCAGGTTGGTCGCTTCGGTAGCAATCGCGCGGGAGCCAAGTGCCGCGAAGCCCAGTGGAATTCGCGCTCAAGCGGTGTGCCACATTGGGCAACTTCAGCAGTCGACTAAGGCATTGGCAAGAGATCGCTTTGCGGAGTTGGTGCGCAACCACTTGGGTGTCGACCGAGAACTGGATTTCGATGCCGACTTCGGTGACACGGACGTTTCCTCGATGGAGGCCGTCGCATTCATGAGGGAGGTCAGCAGGGAATTCGGCCTCCGGATTCCGCCGCGCGACTTCGCCAAGATTCACACGCTCGGACAACCTTCCGACTATGTCGATTCGCATTCGGGGGGACTGCCCCGGACCAGAAGGAATCTTGCGGCCTTGCCGGACAACCGCTCCCGGATTCGAATGGCGTGGCCCGGATCGATACGACCCTGCGGACCGCGCCCGGTTTCAGTTACGGGCGACTGGTCGCTCCTTCGGATCGGTTGGACACCGGGTTCGACCGAGCGGGACGCGCTCGGCGGGTGCTAGTCCTCTGCCAGCACCGGGGCTCTTGTGGATCTGGACAGGGAGTGGGCGATTCCGAAGCCGTTCTCTACCTGCGAGGTCCGTCTTGACGGAAACACCGTGTGCACCGCCCGACGCCACGGAAACCCCGCGGGCCCGCGACTCATCCTGAGCCACGGCAATGGCCTCGCGGTTGACCTCTACTACCCCTTCTGGTCGCTGCTGGCCGGCGATTTCGACCTGTTTGTCTATGACTTGAGGAACCACGGCTGGAATGGAGTGGGAGCTTGGCAGGAGCATACCGTTCCGACTCTGGTCCGAGATCAAGCCCTCATCCTGGACGCAATCGACCGCAACTACGGAACCAAGCCGAGAGTTGGGATCTTTCACTCCGTGTCCGCTCTGATTGCGCTCCTTGCGCTGTCTTCTTCGTTGAAGTCCCTGGTCTCGTTCCGTTCCCAAAGCGCCTTTTCCGCGTTGGTGCTTTTCGATCCTCCCCTGTGCAAGCCGGGAGTCAACGAAATGGAGTTTGACGCTGCCACGGAACGCTTGGCTGCGCGCTGCCGACAGCGGGTATACCGATTCCCGACGCTGGAGGACTTTGTCGACCTTGTCACCTACTTGCCCGGATTCGCCTACCTGCTTCCCGGCGTTCCGGAACTCTTCGCAAAGACAACACTTCGAGAATCAACTGAAGACGAAGGTTACGAACTTCGATGTCCACGGGAGTTCGAGGCTCAAATCTACGACTATGCTCGGACTTATGCCGTAATGATCGATCTCGCAGACCTACCTTGCCCCACGAAGGTGATCGGAAGCGATCCGACGACTCCCGGAACGTACTTTCCTTCGCTCGACTTCACGAATATCTTCACCGTGGACTACGATCTCATACCGGATACAACCCATCTGCTGCAACTGGAGAAACCTCACGATTGCGTCGAAAAGGTCCATCGGTTTCTTGAGGACATCAGTTTCGTTTAGGCCGGCCTGCAAGACTGTCGCTGCGCTGGAGGGGGCCGCCCACGCCGCCATGCAGCGGGCTGGCGCGGCCACGCCCCGCAAGACCATGAGCCGGAGGTGCGGTGGCGTGATTGGAGGGACTTACGCCCAGGCGAGGCGGCGGCGGGAGGCGGGTACGACCGTGCGCTGGTGACACAGCGGGCGCACTCGCCCTGGCCGGCAAGAGGCGCTTGCAACGCGCGTTGCTCAAGACATCTGCGAGACAACCGGAGACGTCGGCCATGGACTCGACGTCATTTGACGCGCGTCTTGCGCTGAGACGCGTCTGCGACAATGTTGCGGGTCAGAGGATTGGACCGGAGACCCGGACGGACATGAACGCACTGGACCGACGCACGCTCTTGCAGGGGGCCGGACTGGTCGGCATGACCTTTCTCGGATGCTCGCGCCGTACCTCCTCCGATCGGCCGAACGTACTGCTCATCATGACGGACCAGCACACCGACGAAGCCATGAGCTGTACCGGCAACCCGTATTTGGAGACACCAGCAATGGACCGGATTGCCGCACGCGGGGTCCGATTCACACGCAGTTACGTCACCCAGCCGCTCTGCCTGCCGTGCCGTTCGAGCATTCAGACTGGCCGTTATCCGCATGAGATCGGGACTCCTACGAACGGCACGGAGCTGAACCGCGGGTACCCCATGCTCGGCGAGCTGATGCAAGCCGCCGGCTATGACACAGCCTACTTCGGCAAGTGGCATGTCGGGACATCTCTGGAGGAGGCGGGCTACGCCGTTACCAGCAACGCGCGCGTCGATACCGAAACGGCAAAAGGCACCGTCGAATTCCTGAAGGCTGCGCGGGACAAACCGTTCTTTGCCACGACTTCCTTCTTGAACCCGCACGACGTTTGCCAGCTTGCGCGGCGGCAGGACCTCCCCCAGGGCCCGATCCCGCGCGCGCCTGACGACCCGTCCGAACTGCCGCCGCTTCCTCAGAACTTCGAGATTCCAGAGAGCGAGCCAGCCGCGATCCGCACGATACAAGCGAAGAACCGAAACTTCCACTACCCTACTGCCGAATGGAGCGACTTGGACTGGAGACAGTACCTCTGGGGGTATTACCGTCTGGTTGAGAAGGTTGATCGGCAGATCGGCACAGTGCTGGACGGTCTCCGCGATGCGGGCCACGAGAGCAACACGATCGTCATCTTCACCAGCGATCACGGAGAAGGCGTTGCCAGCCACCACTGGAACCAGAAGCAGGTGCTCTGCGAACAGGCCGTGCGTGTTCCCCTCGTGATCGCCCACCCGCTTGGGTCCGAGCCCGGGACGACCTCGGACGCCTTGGTGTCCACGGGTATCGACCTGATGCCCACGATCCTGGGCGCGGCCGGGGCGGAACGTCCGCCGGGCCCTCGATACGGCCGGTCGGTCGAACCGCTCGCTCGAAGCTCTTCCGAGGCCTGGGATCGCAGGTACGTCGTCGCGGAGACAACGTTCGGACGCGGTGCGAGAGACGACGGCGTGTCCGGCCGGATGCTGCGCACCGAGCGATTCAAGTACGTCGTCTACAACACCGGCAGCGGGCGCGAGCAGTTCTTCGATCTCAACGAGGATCCTGGAGAGATGACCAACCTCGTGGCCGATCCGGCCTACCAGTCGGAGCTCAGCGAGCACCGGAGGCTCATTTCCGACTGGGCCGCCCGGACGAATGACGATTTCCCGCTAGTCTCGGCGGCTTGATTGACGCGAGCCGGACACTTCCGGGCTAGTCGTGCCCCTCTTGATGGCGCATCGGGTGGTTCAGCCCTCCGCTCTGGGCCCGCGAAGTCGTCTGCCGCGGGCAGACTCGCACCAGTTTCGGGGAACCACCCTGCAAATCGGGCGACACCGAGCGACCGGTTCGGCGAGCCAGACATAGGATCCGACTGAAGGCGAATCCGATTCCTCGACCGCTCGGCAGGACAGCCTCGACGAACCACGATCAGCTAAGCGCGACCGGGACCTGCATGAGATCGATTCGACCTGCTATCGTCATGCACCGGATCGCATTGGCGGCGCGAGTTGCGCGAAACCCGGAACCTCAGGGAGACTGCGGGCGCGACCCGTTCAGGCGAGGCGATCGGACCGAGCCCTTTCGGACATAAGTCGGTCATGTCTACTGCGACACAGTTCATTTCGGCGCTTCGAGCCAACGCCCGTTCCGCGAACGTCGTCGCGGCACTGTTCGTCGGGGCTGTCACGGGGATCAATTTGGTCATCCTCGAGAACGCCTTGGCTGCTGTTGTCTTTTCGGGACCAACCGAGCGATTCCTGCTCCAAGGCACTGGCCTGTTTCTGTTCGGCTCGGCGGTCATCTGCTTGGTGGTCTCACTGACTAGCGGCTACAGGGGCGCGCTCTCGGCACCGCCGGTTTCCACCACGATGACACTGCCGGCGATCGTCGCAACGATAGGGGCAACGGGCCCGGAGCTTTTCCCTACAACGGTCGCGGCTCTTGTTGCGGCCGCCGTCGGTTCGGGATTGTGCTTCCTGCTCATCGGTCGTTTTCAGCTTGCCAACCTCATGCAGTTCATTCCCTTCCCCGTGGCCTGCGGATTCCTGGCTGGGACGGGTGGCGCGGTGTGCATCGCCGCCCTTTCGTTGATGGGAGTGACACCCGAACCCGCCGTCATCTCCAAGCTGCTAGAGCCTTCCTTGCTCTGGAAATGGGTGCCGGGTTTGCTCTACGCCGCCGCGCTGTACTTTGCAACAAGTTACTTCAGGAGTGTCCTCGTATTCCCAGCAAGCTTCGTGCTAGGGACGTCTCTGTTTCATCTCGCACTCGGACTGTTCGGGATCTCCCAAGCAGAGGCGATTCAATCAGACTTGCTGTTTGCGGGAATGACGCAAGGAGAATTATGGCCTGCATTCCGAGTGAGCGATTTTGGAAACATCGATTGGGTGGCCTTGGCCCTGCAGTTTCCGAATATTCTGACCGTCGTTCTCGTAACGCTTATCTGCGTGATCATGAATACAAGCGGCTTGGAACTCTCGGCAAATATCGAATTGGATTGGAACCGGGAGTTCAGGGCAGCTGGCCTCGCCAGCCTCCTGTCGGGGCTTGGCGGAGGTCCGCCAGGCTGCCTCCTGATAGCCGTCACGACACGCAGCCGGATCTTCAAGGCCGAGACGTGGATGACCGGCGCCTTCGCGGCACTCGTGGTTGGCTCGTCGCTCTTCCTTGGATCTGGGTTTCTGAAAGTGATCCCCATGCCGATCATTGGGGGGCTGCTCTTTGTGACGGGCTTCATGATGCTGAACGAATGGCTGGTCAGGAACCGGAAGAGACTGCCCCGGACGGACTACGGCATTGTGCTGCTGATGATCGTAACGATCGTCGTCTTCGGGTTTCTCGAGGGCGTCGGAATCGGGATGCTGGTGACGGCGGCGTTCTTCGCTGTGCGCCTGAGTCGCGTCGACTTGGTCGAGTCCGCGTTCACCTCGTCCGACCGTCGGAGTTCCAAGGCCCGCCCGCTTGCGGACCAAGCGATTCTCTCGAGAGAAGGAAATCGCATCCAAGCCCTTCGGCTGCGGGGCTACATTTTCTTCGGCAGCGCGTACCCCCTGGTCGCACGCCTGGGGCGGGTTCTGGGCAGCGACCCGCGCCCGGCCTGCGTGCTGCTGGATTTCAGCTCGGTCTCCGGTATTGACCTGTCGGCACTGAATTCGTTGAGCAGATTCGTCCAGCAGGCGCGTGCTGCCGGAGTGCAGCTGGTCGTCAGTGCGAGTTCCCAGGCGTTGCGGGATGGCCTGCGCCGCAATCTCCCCGCTCCTGTTTACAACAGTCTGCTATTCGGTGAGGACATCGACGACTCTCTGGAACGATGCGAGGATCTCGTCATCGCAACGATGCGGCGGGACCCGTCCGGCAAGGAGGGGGCCCTGCAGCAGGACCTGCTGGATCACGTCGCCGCAGACCTGGAGGAGCACTTGGACCGACTGGTCTTCTTCGAGGAGCTGGTCGACGAACTGCGCGCGTGGGCGGAGCCCCGGGAATTCGAGCCGGGTGCAGCGCTGATTGCTCCCGGTCAGCCTCCTGACGGGCTGCAACTGCTGACAGCGGGTCGTGCCTCCGCCTACGATTCGAGCGAGGTTCGGCTGTTCCAGTACGTGGCTGGGGACGCGATCGAACCCAGGGCGGCTTTCGGGCCGTGTCCGCCGGACACCGCGGTCATCGCGGACGAGCCTTGCCGCACATTGACGCTCAGGCCCGAGACCCGCGAACGGCTGGAAGGGGAAGAACAGCAATTGATCGTCCGGCTCTACAGCTACCTGCTCAGTACCAAGCCCAAGACGGGCTTGGCGGCCGAGCCATAGCAGGTTCTCCGTATTGCCCGGCTAGGACCGCCGGGTTCTTCTCGGCTCCCCGGCCGGCCCGGGCATCAAGGCACCAGACTCGTCTTTGACGCCCGCTTCCGTGGAGGCCGGTCCTCTGGCGTATGCATCGAGGCCTTCCGCGGAAGGGAACATCGAACCGAGCGCCTTGGCGGTTCATCCCCTCCGGACTCGGGAGCGGAATTGGGTTCTTGCGGTGCCGCGGCCTCCCCCTGTCGCCCTTGGAGACATGACTCGATCTTGCTCCGGCACCGGCCCCTACCAAGCGAACTTGAGCTGGAAGCGATAGGTGCGGCCGTCGTTGAGTGTGTTGTTGATCTGGCCGAAGTTCGGTGAAGCGAGGTACCTTCCCGGCTCGGCGAACTGCGGCGTATTGAAGAAATTGATGGACTCCGCGCGCAGTTCCACGGACCATTTCGAGCCCATCGCGAACCGACGCGCGAGGGATGCGTTGACATTGGCGATCGCCCCCTTGCGGAACGTGTTGCGACCGAGATTGCCGGCCTGCTCGGCGGGAGCGGTGATGAAGCGGAACGCGCTGCGCGGCAGAAGCGACTCGGAGGTGTCAGGGGACCAGACGGTCCAGCCCAGCACGGAGACATCGAGCAACAGCGGCCTGTCGCCCCGGCGTCCATCGATGTTGCCGAAGCCCGGGCCGTCCGATCCCGACTCGACGGTGAAGGGCGTCCCCGACTTGAAGAGGGAGACCGTCGAGAGGGTCCAGTTGCGCAGCAATTTTCCGAGCCATCCGCCCGACAGGCCGCGTGGCACTGAATAGCCGACTTGTAGCAGGAAAGCGTGGGGCTGGTCGAAGTCGCTGGGACCCTTGAGGTCCCGGTGCGACTCGTGCTCTGTCTGCGACACCGCAAGGCGAGCGTCGGCTCCGGAGGCCGTGTTGGTGTAGGAACCGCCCAGCTCAAGGGACTTGCTCAGCCAGTAGGAGGCGGTGCGGTCATCGATACGCCACGCCAGTTCGGCGTCGCTAGCGTTGCGCGGCCGGCGTCGAAGTAGCCTCGCGACCCATTATGGATGAAGAGGTGCTCGAAAATGCTCTGGTCGGCCCGGCGCTCATTGAGGTTGCGGACCGTCGAAACCACCCCGGCACATCCCTGCCGCGGTTGAAAAAGTAGGTAATGATCAGCTTGTGGGCGCGGCTTCCGACGTAGCCCAGTTGGAGGCGCCAGTCCGAAACAAACTCCCTCTCCCAGCTGAAATTGTATTGGTGCGCATAGGGGACCCCGAGATCCGGGCCGGGCTCGATGAGGCTCGACCGGCCCGCCGGGTCGCGCTTGGAGTGGTCGATCAGGGAGCGGTAGGTCGCCACGTCAGGGCGGATCAGGACTGAGGTCACTGTGTGGGGAGCGTTTAGGCGGGCCCGTCCATAGGTGACCGGGAAGAGCTCTCCGTAATGCGAGCCGAAGTTGCCGCGCAGCACGCCCGCGCCTCCCGCCAGGCGATAGGCGAATCCGAAGGAGCCGGCGAAATTGTTCAGGTCCGAATCCATGCCGAGTTCGGTGCGTCCGGTGACGTCGACCGGACGCGTCAACGGCTCGTAGCGGAACCCAAGGTGCAGCGTCAATCAGTCCGTGGCTTGCCGGCGGTCGCTCAGGTAGAAGTGGTTGGACCAGTTCCGAAAGCCGCGGTAGGTCGATCCCAGCGTTACGATCAGACGGTCGGGCAGACCAAGTCGCAAGTTCGTAATGCCGTCGTTGCCGAAGTTGGCGTTGAACACGAGGATGCCGCGACCGCCGTCAGGCTCCTCGCCGTTGTACTGCAAGCGGGTCAGTGCAAGGCCAGCGGTGAGTTCGTGCCGGCCACGACCGTGTCGGATCGTGGCGGCCTGGCGGAATCGGTTCTGAGCCCGATCGATAGGGGTGCTCGGGTACGGTCCGAGGAAAGTGAGATCCCGTCCCGCGAGGAAAATCGGGCCGAGCGAGCCCTCCGCAGGAAGCAGAAGAGTGCCGAGACGGTCAAATCCGGTGGAGAGCTGCAAAGTGGTGCGAGGCGTGAAGAACCGACTCCAGGTGATGCGCGCGGAATGCGATCGGTTGTCCGTATCTGGATTCTGTCCCTTGACAAGCTGGAATGCGTCGACATTCTGAGCCGTCCAAGCGTGCCGCAGCGACAACTTGCCACCGGCGACACCATCGCGGTCGAGCTGAATCCTCGCTGAGTCCGTGTTGATCAGCTGGAGACTGTTGGAGTTGTGTGCGCGAGCGGCAATGTCGGGCCGGTTTGGCGGAACGTTCGGGTAGCCATCGAGAATGCTCTGGACTGTCGCGCGCGTGGCGGGGTCCGTCCGTGGCTAGGGGGGTGCGTTGCGCCGGCCCTCGCCCTTGTCAGAGGCAGTCTCACCCAAGAGATTGATGCTGGTGCGGTCGGCGGAATCGCTCCCCAACGGAGCCCCAGCGGCTCCTGCCGCCCCGCCCTTGGACTCGAGGTTCTCGACGGTCGCAGCACGCTGCTGGCCAGTAGCAGTCCCCGGAAACCCTGCGGCTAGAACGAGAAAGAAGGCTAACCGGCCGAAAGGCCATGGCGACCGCCCGGGCATCCGACGCAACAATCCTAGCAGCGATACGCAAGGCCCTCTCCCAGCGGCCCACCGAGCGTGTCGCCGGCAAGTGTTGCTCGCCCGGACCAGCGGTGGGCCGTTGGAGCGCCGCATGTCGATGCAGTCGCCCGTGCACTCTCCCCCTTAAGCTTGAGAACCGACGCGTAGAAGCTGGACCCCGGCGTGCTTGCTCACTGCCAAGCCTCCGACTCTGCGACAGGGTGCCCTTCGGGCTGATTTCCGCCCTGCCAGTTCCCTCCCGAGACCCAGTGCCGGCGGCGCTGGAACGGGTAGGTCGAAAGGGAGACTCGCCGCCGTGTTTCTCCCGCGAGAAGCCCTTCGAACCGAATCGGAAGTCCTGCATCGTACGCTCCGGCAACGGCTTGCACGAATCGTCCTTCGTCCGATGGCGAAGCGTTGCTGGGTGACCGCTGCAGGGTCAGCAGGACCATCGTCGGCTTGGCGTCCCGGCTGGGACCTGCCGACGCCATTCCCGTCGCAGCCCCCGGTCCCGCAAGAGGGCCGATCTGGATCACCAAGCCCGCCCCCTGGCTTGCCAGCGCGTCCACGCACCGATCGACTGCCCCGTTCTGCCGCGCCTGCCGGCGCCAGTGCGCCCCGTCGAGAGCCTCTCCCGACTCGACAGCGCGCCCCGTGAGACTGCTCAGCAGTGCCAGCGACGGCGTGGCATTCGTCACTCTTGGCAGGTTGGGTGCGCAAGCTTCCAGCCTCGCCCCGATTCCCGCGCTTGCGATTGCGGCCCGCGATGAGAAAACTCGCCCGTCCCCGCAGGAGCCGCGAGTACTGTTGCTCCCAAGCTCCGCTCAAGTGCCGGCCCCATTGGGGGGTGGCCACCGGACTGCCCGAGGTCGTTCACGCTACAGGGTTCCTACGCGAACGCGGCAGAAAAGGCCCACTAGACCGTCGCCTCGATCATGGCCGATCCGGCAACCGATGGCGCTGCGCCGCAAGGAGATTGCTGTGCTAGAGTCGAGAATAGTCATGGGTATTCCAAACGCAAAGACGTACTCGATCTACCATCCGGAAACCCACGAGCGAGCGACTGTCGTCGCGGTTCTGCCAAAGGGCGCTAACGTCAAGGCATACCTTGACGACGCGGCAAAGCGCTTCGACTGGCAGGCGTGGCAAGACCAGAAGGCGACCCTGAAGAGAGTTCGCGTCGGCCAGCAGAAGCAGCGCAGACGCTAGGCCGGCATCGCATTCTCGATTCGCAGGCCATACGCCTCGACCCGCCTCCGCAACCTCGGCCTCCCAAATTCCGCCATTCCGTTACGGAGGTTCCATGATCAGATACGTTGCCGCTCCGATCGCGCTCCTGTTGGTTGCGAGCGCAGCCGAATTGGTGGCGCAGCCGAGCGAGGCGACCAAACGGCTGCTGGAACGCAACAAGATGTTCGTTCCGACCGTTACGAAGGTCGCCGACAACGTCTATACGGCCATCGGATACCAGGTCTCGGCCAATTCCATGATCATCGGCGACGACGGCGTCGTCATCGTCGACCCGGGACAGTTGCCGGCCGCCGCTGCCAGGGTGCGAGCCGCGTTCCGGGAGATCACCGACCTGCCCGTGAAGGCGATCATCTACACGCATGGGCACGGAGATCACACGAACGGAACTCCGGCGTTCTTTGAGCCCGGGAAGGGGATCCAGGTCTGGGCGCGCGACAACTATGGCTCCGAAGCGGCTGTCGTGCAGCGGAAGGGCCTGCAGGGTCCGGGCGGCCTGCGGCCATCCAACTCGCAGGGCTTCGACCTGCTACCGGAGCAGAAGATAGGCATCGGCATCGCCATCCCGCCAGACCGGAGGCCGGCGGGCAACATGATGCGGGACGGGACGCGCCCCGGGACGAGACGGGGTGCTGTACGGCCTCCGAGCCGCGTCGAACCCACGCACCGGTTCTCCGAACCGCGCAAGGCGCTGACCGTCGCGGGCGTGCCCCTCGAACTGGTGGCGGCCCCCGGCGAGACTGCCGACCAATTGTACGTCTGGCTGCCGAAGCAGAGGGTGGTCTTCGCCGGGGACAACTTCTACCGGTCCTGGCCCAACGTGTATCCGTTGCGTGGCACTGCGAGACGGTCACTGCGGGATTGGATTGCCAGCATCGACAAGATGGTGCGGGAGGATCCACTGCACGTGGTCGGAGGGCATACCGCGCCGATTCTCGACGATGCCAAGGAAGTCCTCACGAACTACCGCGACGCGATGCAGTGGGTGTTGGACCGGACCTTGGAGGGCCTTCGGGAGTTCATGAGTCCCGACGAGCTTGTGGAGCATGCGAGGCTCCCCGAGCGCTATGCAAGGCTCGACTACTTGGCCGACTACTACGGCACGGTCGAGGGAACCATCCGGGACCTGTACGCCCAGGACCTAGGCTGGTTCGACGGGGACCCCGTCAACCTCCATCGCGAGAGTCCCCGCAAGCAATCCGAGCGGATGGCGGATCTGGCTGGAGGCGTCGATACCTTGTTCGAGAAGGCCCGGGAAGCGATGGAGAATGACGACCCGCTGGGCGCGGCCCAGCTGCTGCGCCATGTCATTCGCCTACGGCCGGAGGACCGGGACGCGAAGCTCCTGATGGCGGACGCCCTTGCCATCGTGGGCGAACGGACCTTTAACGGACCAGTGCGGAACTACACGATCTCGTCTTCGAACCGCTACCGCCGGCAAGCTGCCGAAGGCCGGTAGGTAATGCTAGAGGCGGGCACGTAGCACGCGGAGCGCCTCGATCGCATCCCGCGCCACCTCGTCGTTCCTGTCCCTGCTGAGATCCTCGAGGTAGGGCAAGCTGCTCTCGTTCCCGCTCTGCCCCACCACGAACGCCAGATGCCTGCGCTGTGGAGGCGTGCCTGTCGATAGGGGCACGTACAGACTCGCCAGCACGGCAGGGTCGCGGGACAGTTCCACTAGGAACGGCCGGGCCTCGAGCCGGTGCGTCCTGGAGTTGAGACCCTCGACCAGGTGTCCGAGGCGCACGCGGTGTCCAAGGCTGACGGCGGCGAAGGCCAGCGAGAGCTTCGCTGTCTCGGACTTCTCCTCAGCGAACAGTTCGCTGACCAACGGGATGTCGTCTGGGGTGCCGATGCGGCCAAGCCCCTCGGCGGCGGCCGCCCGGAACCTGTCGTTCCTGTGCCGAATATAGCTGATGAACAGCTCGCGCTGACCGTTCCGCGGGATCTTGGCCAGTGCAATGAGGGCTTGCTCGCGGACGCGGTCCCGGTTTGTTTCGGTGATGATCTGCACTAGGTGCTCAACAGCTTCGGGAGTTCGAAGCTGCCCAACGGTCTGGATCACTGCCTCCTGCACCTTGGGGTCGAGATCCCGTAACAGGAAGACGATGTCGGGGCCCGCAGCCGGGTCCCGAAGCTTCTTTATGGCCAGAACCGACTCGAGGATTATCGTCGAGTTGCGGGACCGAACACCCTCAACGAGCGCATCGAGGGCCTCCGCGCCGAGCAGGATCCCGACCGCTCGCGCCGCATTGGCCCGTGCCTCCTCGCTGCGACCGCTCCTCACCACCTCCCCCAGCGCCTGGATCACCTCCGGACTTACCTCGACGTAGCCTGGCACTACCTCCGGAGCGGGCTTGGAGAACTTCCCCTTGAGCGAGGCGGCCAAGGAGGATATGGATCCCATCCGGCCAGCTCTTGCGTAGCCGGGCAGGTAGAAGTCCACCAACCCGTCCACAGCCAGGGCCTGCACTCTCGGTGACAGGTCGGCCGTCGCTCCGATCAGCAGCGGGTGCGCTTCGATCACCCGCATTCGGATCAGCGCCGCGACAGCGGCTGCCCGCACCTCCTCGACCTCGTCCTCGAGCAGCGGAGCGACCCGGTCGATGTAACGGAACCCTTGGGGAGAGTCGCCAATCTGGCGAACGGCCTTGGCCCGTGCGCCCGGATTTGAGGCTGACAATCGCGCTTCCCACTTCTGCTGCGCCCCCGCGACCGCAGCGGCCAGCAGCAAGCCGATGGCTGCTCGGTGCCAACAGAGCATCGGTCTTCTCCTTGGTCTTTGCGCCGGCCGCGTACGGACCCGGCACCTCATACGTATTCCAATTGGACACTCAAGGGAATCAGCCCTGAGGCGTGACCCATGTCCAGCAGGCGCTGACCCGCTTCCAGCACCTCGGAGGCCATATCGGTGGTATGGCCGTTCACATACATTCCGACGAATCGGTCAGCCAGCCCGGTTTCGAGACCTCGCGAGAATTGCAGGGCGTACTCAAGGGCCTCTTCCCGGTGGTCCAGGGAGTACTGAATCGTTTCCGACAGCTTCCGGCGCGCTTCCTGTTGGACGTCCCGAGGCAGGCTGCGCAAAATGCAGTTGCAGCCCAGCGGCAGCGGAAGGCCCTCGGTCCGCTTCCACCATTCGCCCAGATCGACAACGCTTCGGAGGCCGGACTCCTGGTAGGTGAGCTGCCCTTCGTGGATGACCACGCCAGCATCCGCCTCACCGTCCCGGACAAAATCGAGGATCCGGTCGAAGTCACATACGACCGGATCGACAGAGGGCTCGTACAGCTTCAGCGCGAGGTAGGCCGTAGTGAGCATTCCGGGAACCGCCACACGCTTGCCCGCCAGGCTGTCAGCGTGGGAGCCGGCCGGAGCGACCACAACGGGTCCATACCCGTCTCCCACGCTCGAGCCGGCCGCGGTCAGCACGTAACGGTCGGCGACATATGGATACGCATGGTAGGAGATCGCCGTCATGTCGTAGCGACCGGCCCGAGCGTCTTGGTTGAGCGACTGAATGTCCTTCAGGACGTGCTTGAACTCCAGCAGGTCGGACTCGATCCTGCCCGTCGCCAAAGCGTAGAACATGAACGCATCGTCGGCGTCCGGACTGTGAGCGATCGTGAACTCGCGCTTGTCCTCCATGCGGCTGTTAGACTCAGGTTAGCAGACCCCTCCGGGCACCCAGACTGATGGCATCGCAAGCCCCCAAGAGGCTGCTGGCGGGAATACCCGACCTTTTTTTCGGTTCGAAAGTCTCGGGCGTAGCCCGCCATCTCGGCGTCGACGTCCGGTTCGCCTCGTCGCGCGAGGCCCTGGTGGAAGGGGCGCTGTCAGGGGCGGACCTCGTCCTGGTCGACCTCGACGCCACCGCGATCGATCCCGTGGGGGCGATCCGCGAGATCCGGGCCCGGACAGGTCCTCGGGTGGTAGCGTTCGCCAGCCACGTCCACGGCGAGCGGCTCGAGCAAGCTCGCACCGCCGGATGCGACGAGGTACTCACCCGGGGCGGACTCGCGTCGAGCCTGCCTGCCCTACTTGCGCCGCTCAGGTCGCGATCGGAGTGATCGGGATCGCCGTCCGGGCACCCTCGACAACCACGATTCCGGTGCTGGACACGTGGTACCTCTGTCGATCGCTCTCCTCGTCGTACCCGATCCGCACGCCGGGCGGTATGCGCGCGTTCTTGTCAATGATGGCCCGACGGATCTTGGCCCCGGGTCCGACGTGGCAACGAGCCATGACGATCGAATCCTCGACGACAGCGCCGCTGTCGAGGTACACGCTTCGCCCCAGGATGGACCGCGTCACGACTGAGCCGTGAAGGACGCAGCCTTCCGAAACCACGGAATCGATAGCCTCGCCGTGACGTCCCTCGGCATCGGTAAGGTAGCGCGAGGGCGCAGCCGGGTACTCCGCCGTCCGTAGTGGCCACTGCGGGTTGGACAGGTTCAGTGCCGGCTTGATGGACCGAAGGTCCATGTTCGCGTCGTAGTAGGCCTCGACCGTACCGACATCGCGCCAGTACCCGTGGTTTTCCGTCAGTTCCCCGGGCACGACGTTGGTCAGGTAATCGTAAGCGTAGACCGGCATCTCGCTTACCATTTCCGGGAGCATGTTCCGCCCGAAGTCGTGCTGGCTATCAGGACGCGCCGCGTCACGTCGCAGCTCGCTCACGAGGACGTCCGCGTTGAAGATGTAGTTCCCCATGGACGCGAGACACCAGCCCGGCCGGCCCGGAATCTGGGGCGGGTCGCTGACCTTTTCGTAGAACTCCACGATCCGCCAGTCCTCGTCGACCTCCATCGTCCCGAACCGGCCCGCCTCCTCAGCTGGGATGGGCAGGGCGGCCACCGTTCCTTTCGCGCCCTTTTCCCGGTGGTACGCGATCATCTGGCGGATGTCCATGAAGTAGATGTGGTCGGCACCGAACACCGCGACCATTTCGGGCTGCGAGAGTTCGATCAGGTGGATGTTCTGGTAGATGGCGTCCGAGGTGCCTTGGTACCACTGCTCTCCCTTGCGCATCTGCGCCGGCACGGGAATGATGAACTGGCTGTTGAGCAGTTCGGAGAACTGCCAAGCGTTGCGCATGTGCTGCAGCAGCGACTGACTCTTGAATTGCGTCAGGACGTAGATTGAGTAGATCCCGGAATTGATGAAGTTGTTGAGGACGAAGTCGACGATGCGGTACTTGCCGGCGAACGGGACGGCGGGCTTGCTTCGCTCCTTGGTGAGCGGGAAGAGGCGCGTGCCCTTGCCTCCCGCGAGGATGAGTCCAAGTACTCTCGCATATTGCATTGGGGTTCCGTTTCCAGGGAGCTTGCCGAATGCCCGGCACCAGCCTACTCTTGCCGCTCCAGCCGACCGTCGACGAGTTCCGAGCGCGCGGGGAACCGCGCGGCGAGGTCCGCGCTGTGCGTCACGGCCACCAGCAGGATGTTGCGCTCGCGCTGCAGTTCCAGCAGCAGGTCTCCGACTCTCCCGGCGCTGCGGCGGTCCAGATTGCCGGTCGGCTCGTCAGCAAGCACGACTGGCGGGCTATTGATCAGGGCGCGCGCGATAGCCACCCGCTGGCGCTCGCCCCCGGACAGTTCCGAGGGCAGACGATCCATTCGGTCCGCAAGTCCCACGCGGTCCAGCAGGTCCTTCGCCCGCTCCGGGTCGCCCGGCGATGCCCCTCCGCCGGGGAGGGTAGGAACGAGTACGTTCTCGAGACTCGTGCACTGCGGGAGCAGGTGGTGGTCTTGGAAGACGAAGCCGATACTCGCGTTGCGAAATCGCGCTAGGGGGCCAGCGTCCAGAGCGAACGGGTTCTGGCCGCAGATCTCAACAGTGCCGGAGGTTGGCGATTCCAGCGAGCCCAGGATGTACAGCAACGTACTCTTCCCGGAGCCGGAGGGGCCCATGACTGCCATGGCCTCGCCCCGCGACATGGTGAGGGCCAGCCCGTCCAGCACGACCAGCGATCCTGACGGATGCGAGTACTCCTTGCGCAGCGCGCGGACGGCTAGATCGGAGTGCATCGGAGCCCGGCCAGAAGCGCGGCTCCGCGCCTCTGTAACGATTGTTCCACATCCTGCCCATTCCGAATCAGGTCCCGCCGGTATCCCGTCCGCCGCTCGTCACGGCATCGCCGGTCCGGACTCCCGAGTTGCGAGAACATAGAACGCTGCGGCCGGACGCCAACGCATTCCGGGGCCCGCAGGCGGAGGAACACTCGTGCTTCTGATCGGACCTCCGGGGAGCGGCAAGACCAGTCGCATCCTGGACGCCCTGGAGCGCGCGATCCGCATCGGCAGGAGCCGGGAAGTCCAACTGCTCGTTCCGACAGCGAGCATGAAGCGCCATCTGGTCAACCTCATGGCCCGGAGGGGGCTGATGGTGCCGGTCCGAACGATCTCCACGATGTCGGAGTTCGTCCGGGACCTGACGCCTCAAGACCGCCAGGCCCACACCGCCGCCGAGGATAGGCTCTTGCGCGGGGCCATCCGCCGAACGGCCCGGCGCGCGTTCGGCGCCCAGTCGGGGTCGCGCGGCCTGCGCAATCGCCTCGCGGCGCTGATCAGCGAGTTCTGGGCTGCGGGAACGGACAGTTACTCGGTCGAGCCCGCCGCCCGAAACCGTCGCCAGCGTGCATTCGTCACGGTCTTCCGCGAGTACGAGGACTCCCTCGCCAGACTGGGTTACGTCCACCACAACCAACGCATCGCCCGTGCCGCGGCAAGGGTCCGCAGCGAAGGACTGGGATCGGTCCGGGAGGTGTACCTCGACGGATTCGACCGCTTCACCAGGCAGCAGGAGGAGCTGCTGGAGTCGCTCGCGGAACAGGCAGAAGGGATTGTGGTCGCGCTACCTGCGGACCTCCCTCGCTACCCGCTCCAGAAACTGCGGCACACCCTGCTGCCGCCCCGCCCGGATTCCGCAGTCCGAACCGACCTGGCGCGGGCGGCGAACCCGCGGGCGGAAGTCCTCGAGATCGCCCGGCAGATCCTCGAAAGCGAGCGACCCCTGCGCGAGCACGCGATCATCCTCCGGTCACCTGAGAGGTACGACTCCTCGATCCGCGAAGTCTTCGAGACCCTGGGGATCCCGCACCTGTTCTGGCAGCGGCCCCGGCTGGCGGACCACGGGGTTGCTCGGCACTTCCTGCGCTGGCTGCGGGCAATCGAGCAGCGCTTCCCCGGGGAGGAGACGCTTGAGGCGATGACGTCCTCGCTCACTCCAGACGAATACGGCGAGGGAATGGACGCCTTCGATTTTGCGGTCCGGGAACGGCTGCCCGGGGATGGGCTGGCTTTCTTTCGGGACGCGGCTAGCGAGTATCCGGACCAACAGCAGCTGCTCCGCCGGCTCGGGCATTGCGAGAGGTGGCACCTCCACCGTCGAGGCTCGTCCCGCTGGGGACGGGAATGCCTCAACCTCTTGGGGGCCATTCTGGAGCTTCGGCCGCCGACCGGGCCCGGGAATTTCCAGCGCACGCGTGACTGGCGCGAGGCCGTCGCGGCCCGGATGGCCCTGGTGTCCGCGATTGAGGACACTGCGGAACTCCCCGAGTTCAGCGGCCGGCGAGTGGATTTCGGCTCGTTTCTGGAAGCGCTCGAGGATGTGTTGCGAGCGACCGAACTCTCCGTGCCGGACCAACGTTACGACGTGGTGCATGTCCTTCCGATCCTGGAAGCACGGCAGTGGTCGATCCCCGTGGTCTTCGTCTGCGGGCTGGCAGAAGGTTGGTTCCCGCGGCACCATCCCCAGGACTTCCTGTTCGACGACGAGGAGCGCGCACAGCTCCAGGGCCGCGGTGTCGCCATCCGGTCGGCGGCGGACCGCGCCGCGGAGGAACGGTTCCTGTACCAAGTGGCGACCAGCCGAGCCACGGACAGGCTCGTCCTCACTTACCCGCTAGCCGACGACCTCGGAAAGCCGCTGGTAAGGTCCGGGTTGCTCGCCGGCCGGGGGGACCCCCGGCAGACAGAATGGGCGCGGTTGGGTGACAGCGGGGCAACCGTCCTGGCACCGGCACCCGGAGCCCTGCCGGCAGACCTGCGCGCAACGCTGGCCGAGCGCAACCGGCGATTCAGCGTTTCCGGCATCCAGAGCTTCCGGCAGTGCCCCTACCTGTACTTCAGCGACAACACCCTTGGGCTGCGAGGAAGGCCGGCACGACCGGACGACAGGCTGGACGGAGCTGTCCTCGGCACGATCGTGCATGACGTGCTGGAGCTCTGGAACCGCCAGAGGAGTGATATCGGGGAGCTTCTGGACCGTACGTTCCGGAAGAAGATGGAACAGCTCCACATCGGGGAGAGCTTCCGAACAGAGAGGCTGCGGCTGGCGCTACGAGCGGACCTGTCGCGGTTCGCTGGCGAGCAGGGGGCGTCGATGGGGCTGCCAGAAGGCAGCCAGGCGTACTTCGAGCAGAACAAGAGCTATCGCATCGAAGGACTGGAACCACAGCCGGAGGTCCGCTGCAGAATCGACCGCTTCGACGTCGACGCCGGCAGGCGCTGCGTCGTGACCGACTACAAGTACGCCCGGCCCGACCGCGTGCGGGCCCTGCTCAGGGAGCACCTGGCCGGGGAGCAGCTGCAGCTGATGATCTACCTGGCCGCGCTGGAGCAGGACCTGGGCTTCGAGCCGTCCGGGATGGCGCTGTGCGGCCTGCGGGGCGAGACCAGCTACGAAGGCGTCGCAGTGGACGGCAGTGGCGGCCTTCGGCCGCTGGAACGCGGGGACCTGTTGACGCTCCTGAACACAGCTCGGGAGGAAGCGGCGGCGGCCGTCCGGGACGTCTTGCACGGGGCAATCGCGGTGCTGCCGAAAGACACCCGGTACTGCGACACGGTCTGCGCCTTCAGAAGCGTCTGCAGGGTCCGATGGGGCAGTCGGGAGGAGGCTGGCGGGTGAAGCTGACCGAGCAGCAGCAACGCGCCGTCCGGAGCTGGGAAAGCGGCGACATTTGCGTCGTGGCCGGGCCTGGGTCCGGTAAGACCAGGGTGCTGGTCGAGCGTGTCCGGTGGCTCGTCGAGGACCGCAAGGTAATTCCCGAACGCATCCTCGCGATCACCTTCACTGAGAAGGCGGCACACGAAATGAAAGCCAGGCTCGTGGGCGGGGGCGGGGACTCTGCGGAACTCAGCGAGAAGTACGAATCGGCCAGGATCTCAACGATCGACGCGTTCTGCAATCGCCTTCTGCGGGAGCACTCCCTTGAGGCCGGAGTCGATCCGGGCTTCGAATTGCTCGAGGAAACCGAAGCGCGGACGCTGCTATTCGGCGCAATTGAGCAGGTACTCGACGAGTGCTACTGCGAGGATGGGGACAGTGTGCGCGCCTTCCTGGCAGCGTACGTTCCGTCCGGGTCGCGGACTGCCCGGAACGATTCCCAGCGGCTGCAGGATGACATGGCCGCCCTCGTCACCCTGATCCGCAGCCACGGATGCGAGCCATTCCTCAGCGAGTCACCGGCACCGGTCGGGTCCCTTGCGAAAGCTCTCCGGGAACTCGCTGCCAGCAAGAATCTCCGGGAACTCGCAGACCTGGCGGACCGCCTCGACGCGGTCCCCTCCTCCAACGCCTACGCCCGGGCTTGCATGGTCGGGGAGGCTGTCCGGGCCATGGCGCCAATCCGCAGGGCTGGCAAGGTCAAGCCTCTGGTCACCGAGGTCAAGGACCGATTGCTGCCGGAATGCATCGCGGCAACGGCAACGGCCGTCAACCGGAAATCGCGAGAGTGGCTGCTGCAGGCCATTCGCAGAATTCTCGCCGCCTTCAGCGAAGCCAAGCTAGCTGCCGGGCTGCTCGATTTCGATGACGTCCTAGCAAAAACGGCAGCTCTTCTGGCTTCCGACGCAGTCCCGGACCTGCGGTTCGAGCATGTTCTGATCGACGAGTTCCAAGACACCAACCCCCTGCAGATCCAGCTCGTGGAGAACCTGATGCGGGCGCACGGCCGGAATCGCCCCGTGCGGTTTGTCGTGGGCGATATCAACCAGTCGATCTACGGCTTCCGGCATGCCGACCAGAACGTCTTCCGAAAGTACCGAGAAAGCCTGGAGGCGAGTGGCGGGGACGTGATCCGCCTGCTTGACAACTTCCGCAGCCGCGCGGACGTTCTGGAAACTGTTCACCGGATTCTCCCCGGAGGGGCCGGCAGCGGTGTCGAGGAGCATCGCCTGGCAGCGTCGAACCGGTTCCCCGAGAAGACGGAGCCAAGCGTCGAGGTGCAGTTGGTGACGAACGCCGGCCAGAGCGCATCGGAGCAGGAAGCCGAAGCCCTCGCTGGGCGGCTGCATGCACTTAGGGCGGGTCTCCGGGTGGCCGACCGCCGGGAAGGCCTAGGGGACGCCCGACCGCTCGAATGGGGAGACATGGCCGTGCTCGTACGGACTCATGACCGTGCCGCCCGGTTCGCGTCTGTCTTCCGCCGGTCCGGCATTCCCTGCCGGAGCGCCTCCGCGGCGAGGCTCTTTGATGCTCCGGAAACGGTGGAGCTGGCCGCCTTCCTGCGGGTGGTGCGGAATCCGAGGGACGAGATCAGTCTGGCCGCGACCCTGAAATCACCCTTCTGCGGGGTGGATGACACGGCCTTGCTTCTCCTCAAACGGAAGGGCGGCAACCTCGCCGACGCAATCGCGCGGATCCAAGCCGACGCATCCGGCTTGGACCAGGGCTCGCTGCACCGGCTGGTCCGATTTCGGGAGCTGCTCGGATCCTGCCGAGCCGACCGGGCGATCGTCCCGGTGCGATTCCTCTTGGCACGCGCGTTGGCGGCATGCGGCTACCGCGGCTTCCTCGCCCGTCGCGAGGGCGGCCTGAACGCCGTGGCCAACCTTGACCGCTTGCTGCATTGGATCGGACGGCGGCACGATCAGGGCTCCGACAGTCTCGACAAGATTTCAGACGCGCTTGAAAAGGCCATCACCGAAGGCGAGTCGGGCAGGAATGCTGCCGCCGGCGAGGGAGCGGACGACTCCGTCGAGATCCTTACGATGCACGCTGCCAAAGGCTTGGAGTTTCCGGTTGTGGCGCTGGCGTCGCTGCAAAGCACGCCACCGCGTCGTGTACCTGGACTGCTGTTCTCGGCCGACCAAGGAATTGGCGCGCGCTGGCTGGGCCCCGGCATCGCCGGGCCGGTCGGCGACGCGGCTTATGAGTTCGCCTTGCAGGACTCTCGGAGCCGTGAGAGCGAGGAGAACGACCGGCTGCTCTACGTAGCGATGACCCGCGCCGAGGAGCACCTGATACTCAGCGCATCGTTCAAGGAAGGACCGGAGAGGCGCCACTGGTGCAAGCCGCTCTTTGAACGGCTCGCCATCGATCCGAAGGGCGCTCCTTCTGCCGCTCCAGAAGTGCGGAGCGCTGGAGGAGTACGCTTCACGTTCCGATCCGGGACCGGAGTGCCGGGTGAGGCGGACAGCCCTGCAGACGGACTAGGGCCCCGAGGGCCGCGCATACTGCTGCCGCTGGCACCATCGGCGCAGGCCGACTATTCAGCGGCCGTCACGTCCGTGACGATGTTCACGCAGTGTCCGCGACGGTACTTTCTCTCACGCGTGCTCGCGCTGGACGGAGCGACGGCCCCCGGGAAGGGAACCGGACCTGACCGGAGCGGCGAGGCCGAATCCCGCGACGGAACCGATGCCTCGACACTTGGATCGAACGTCCACCTCTTCTTGGCCGGGCAGCTCGCTGATCCCGGGCCGGAAGCGCGGAGACTGGCAGCGACCTTCGAAGAGCACGAACTGGGCCGCCGGGCTGCCCGCGCGGACTTCGTCGAGAAGGAAGCGGGATTCGCGTTTGCGATCGGCGACCGCCTCTTGCGGGGCACGCTCGACCTGCTCTTCGAAGAGGGCGGCGAACGGATCCTCGTGGACTACAAGACGGACCGGGTGCACCCTCGGGGCGAGCCAGCCGCATCGCGGAAGTACGCCACGCAGCTGCAGCTCTACTCGGCGGGCTTGGCTAAGGCGGGCCGAGAGGTCGACCGAGCGGTAATCTTCTTTCTCCGCCGGGGAGTACCGGTCGAAATCGATATCGGAGACTGCGCGATCCAATCCGCCTCGGCCGAGGTCGCCCGGTTCTTTGAGGCCCAAGAAAGGCAGGACTATCCCTTGCGGACGGGACAGCACTGCCTGAGGTGCCCGTACTTCCAAGGTGCGTGCCCGGCCCGGCTTGACTGAGTTCGCCCGTCGGGCCTGGCACGCGCGATTCCTTGGTGCCGCGGCTCGGGCGCGAGTGCGTCGACATCACGTGATGTCAGTGCCGCTGCGACACTGGTCGACGAAGCGCGAAACGGAGTGGCCCCGCACTCCCGTCAGGCGACTTGGTCTTCTCATATGTTCGCCGTGTGTGGAGGTTCGACTCCCCGGGCGCGACGACTCCACTCGCGGGAACGGGATACCGCTGCTACGACGGAGAGGAAGGGCCGGCACCTCGCTCGACTTGCCCAATCGGCATGGCATGGCGAGGGATGCTGCTGGAAATGTCTACGTCGGCGCTTTCGGGCGGCACCTGATCCTCAGAGCCAACCCGGCAGGCGTGGTCTCCACGCCGGCAGGTTTACGGGAGGAGGGATTCTCGGGTGACGACGGCCCCTCTCCGCGAGGGCCGAGATTACAACTCCTTGCCGAATCGCATCAAATCCGGCCGGTAACGTGTGCATTGCCGAATCCTGGAAGTATCGGATTCGCAACATCGACCCGTCCGGTGTCGTTGAATGAGCACACGGAGACTGGCCTCTGGTTCCCGGAACCGCCGGTGGACCGTTCGGGAATTGTGTACTACGGTGCGGACAATCAGAATCGAAGGGTCGAGGCGGACGGCACAGATTCGAGGATCGCGGGAACGCGCGAGATGGGCACAGCAGCGACGGGGGCCGGCACGGAGCGCCGGACCAGGGATTCTCAATTTAGCCTTTTTGGGTCTCGCAAGCCGCTGCGGGGCCGGC
>CAYWUV010000024.1:0-71213 GCA_964461235.1 uncultured Bryobacterales bacterium
CGGCCGGGCGGTGGCCGGCACCTGCGGAGCCGGGTGCTGGGGCTGGACCTGCGGAGCCGGAAGCGGGACGGAGCGACGGTGCTGGTGTTCGCGGACCCGCGGACGGGCGAGGAGTTCGACGGAGCGCTGGAGGAAGCGGAGCGTCGCCGGCGGCTGGCCGAGGGCCAAGCCTTCGCCGAGCGGGAGCGGGCCGACGCCGAGCGGGAGCGGGCCGATGCCGAGCGGGACCGGGCGAACGTCGCCGAGGGTCGAGTGACCGCCGAGCGGGAGCGAGCGGAGGCCGCGCAGGACCGGGCCGTTGCCGCCGAGGATAGAGTGCGGGAATTGGAGGAACGCCTGCGGAACTTCGCGGGCCGTGCACGGCCGTCGGAGAGAGATCTCTAGGGACGAGCCCACTGAGGGTGGCGAAGCGGTCCGGCCACACTGGTCCCGAGCGAGCCACTGCCTCTCGGCAGAGTGCCCGCCGATAGCCTTGAATCCTCACCCAGGCCCGATAGACGCTCGTCCAACCCGTCTGCCTGCCTCAGCGCGATGCTGATCGTTGCGTTACAGGACTCTACGGCTGCCCTAGTCGGTCTGAGCGGAGCCTCGCTACAGCTTGTCAGTACTTCACGAGGCAGGTCCGGGAAGAGGGTTTGCCGCTCCATTCGTGTACAGTATTGGCGAGGCTTGAAATCATGTACCGCACAGCCACTACGGCACTATTCGCCGGACTCCTCCTCTTGGCTTGGATTGTCGGAATCCCCCCCGAAACTACGTCCGCCGACAACCACTTGGTCAGCGGGCAGGGCAAGTACAAGTTCAAAGTCGTCCACAAGGGCAGTCACTTGCCAGCCGAGGCGCAGGCCGTTCTGGAAAAGGCCCACGGCGGCTTCGCGGTCGACCGCCGGGACGGGAAGGGCGAAGTCTACTTCGCCCTTCCGGGAGCCGGGATCATCCAGCTCAGCTCGGACTTGTCAACGGCCAAGATGCTCGCTACGGACGAGTCGATGAAACCGCACAACATGCACAACGCAACGATCTGGTACGACGCGGACGGCGGAGCGCACCTCTCGTTCCCGGGCAACGGCTCCTCCTCGGTGTACACTACGGACCTCAGCGGCAAGCTGGAGCACACCCTGGGTGCCCCCGACGGCACCAGGGACTTGGGGTTCCCCACGGCGACCCAGTACTTCTTCGGACGCGGCAACTTCGTGCCCACGGACGTGGAGAAGCTCGGCAGCCTTCTGTACGTAGCAACGGGGTATTCCTCGCTGGACTTCGTGGTGACGGCCAAAATCGAGAGCACCTCGCCATTCAAGGTCTCCTGGTATGACCTGGCGTTCGGAGGCAAGGGCAGCGGACCCGGCCAGTTCGGCACAGGGCACGGCATCACCGTGCCGATGGGAACCAATCGAGTCGATGTCGCCGACCGTCCGAACGCCGAAATCGACCGCTTCACCCGGCACGGCCAGTACATTTCCACCCTGAAGCTCCCGCTCGGATCCTATCCCTGCGACGTGGACTACCTCGACAACCTGGGCGTCGTCGGGGCCTTGCACGGCCCGGACCGCCCTCAGGGCGCACCGATCTATATTCTTGAGAACGACGAGCTGGTCTCGACGATCCTGCCGAAGGCGGAACTCGGGCTGGAGAAGTTCCAGCACGTTCACAATGCGGTCCTGCACCGCGCCAACGGCAAGCTCTACGTGATCGCACAAGCCTGGAACCCGGGGGACTTCGCGGTCTTCGAGCAGGTAATGTGAGGGAGCAGGCCTCCCGGCTCATCCATACTCGTTGACGGAACCGACGGTCCGGCTGCCGCCGGATTCCAGCGCGTGTTCCGAAGGATCCGAATGAAGCTCATGCCTGAACCGCTCGCACCGGCGACACCCGACGAGTTGCGAGACGCGCTGCGACGCTGCAGCGAGGAGCAGGCCAGCATCGAGACAGGCGGGTCCTTTTCGAAGCGCCTTGCAGGCGGACCAGTTTCCGAGGCGACGTACCGGCTGGAGACCGGGAACCTGGACAAGCTGCTTGCCTACGAGCCCGCTGACCTAACCGTCAGCGTTGAAGCGGGCATGCGGTACTCCGAACTGGTCCGGATCCTGGCGGAGAATAACCAGTTCCTTCCGCTCGATCCCCCCTTTGGAGCGAATGCAACGATCGGCGGCATTCTGGCCGCAAACTCGAGCGGGCCCCGGCGCAGGCGTTACGGGACGGCACGCGACATGGTCATCGGCATGCGCTTCGCCACGCTTGACGGCAAGCTGGTGAGTTCCGGCGGCATGGTGGTGAAGAACGTGACCGGCCTCGACATGGGCAAGCTCATGATCGGCTCGTTCGGGACGCTCGCGGTCATCGCATCGGCCAACTTCAAGGTGTTTCCGAAGCCCGAGTCCGTGGCCTCGTTCGTGTTCCGGTCAGGGTCCCTGGAGGCGCTCTTGGGGGTCTGGCGCGAGGTGCTCGGCTCTGCCCTCCAGCCGATCGCTCTCGACTGGCTGAACCCAACCGCTTCCGAATCCGCGGGCCTCGATCCAACGCACTCGCTCCTGATCGAGGCATCCGGCAGCCCCGCAGTGACGCGCCGTTACGCGGAAGCGTACCGCTCCCTGGCGGCCCGCGCCGGCGTCGATCTCGGCCCCCCCCCGGCTGAATCATGGGAGCGGGTCAGGGAATGCGGACCAGACTGGCTGCAACGCCACCCCTCCGGTGCCGTCATTCGCGTCTCGACCGTGCATTCGCGGCTGGGCGACCTCCTGGATCTCGCCGAGCGAGTCGGATGCGCCGCAGCGCTGCGCGCAGGCAACGCGTCCGGACTCTGCATGGCACCCGACCGCAAGATAGCGGAATCGGCGCTCGGAACGCTGCGCGCCGAGGGCTTTCGAGCGACGCTGGAGTCCGCGCACGGCGACGTCAAGCGCAATCTCGTCCAGTGGGACGCATCCGGGAACGAGTTCAGCCTGATGGAGCGCGTGAAGGCCGACTTTGATCCGCTCCTCCTGCTGAACCAAGGACGCCTGTACGGCAGAATCTAGGCTCGTCTAGTTGCGATAACGACACACTTGAGTGTGTCGAAATCCTTATTTTATAATTACTTGGACGACCTCTTCCCAGTTGATGCCTCGAATAGCGGGAACGGTCCGGAGAATGCGATCAGCCAACAACGCCTCCGCGATCTACGAGCACACGATCCGCAAGTCGGTGTCGGTTCGTGGTGTCGGATTGCACAGCGGCGCTCCCGTCAACTTGCGAATGCTGCCCTCGGCGTCCGGGCAGGGGGTGGTCTTCGCGCGCAGCGATCTGGCCGGATTCGAGATCCAGGCCAGCTGGCGGCACGTTGCCAGGGTCTCTTACGCGACGAGCCTCATGCGACAGGGCGTGCTTCTGTCCACGACGGAGCACCTGCTGAGCGTGCTGAGCGCCCTCGGAATCGACAACGTGCGGATCGAAATCGACAACTTGGAGGTCCCCATCCTGGACGGGAGCGCACGGCCTTTCGCGAAACTGATTCAGGATGCAGGGCTCCGGAGGCAAAGGCGGCGCCGAAGATACATGCGTGTCCTCAAGAGGGTCGAGGTTGCCGAGAACGGGAAGATGGTCGCGATCGAACCCGCGGAAGCGTTCGATGTTGATTGCCAGACGAACTACAACAAGCCCGGCGTCGAGGAGCAGAGGGTCGAGATTCGAGTGACCCCGGAATCCTACCTGCAAGAGATCGCACCGGCTAGGACGTTCGGCTTCGAAAACGAGTTGCCGGCCATGCAGGACATGGGGCTCATTCGCGGCGCGAGCCTGGACAACGCAGTGTGCTTCCGCGAGGACGGGGACGTGCTGAACGACGGAGGACTTCGTTATGAGGACGAGCCCTGCCGCCATAAGGTGCTCGACCTGATCGGCGACCTGGCGCTTCTCGGTCACTCCATCCTGGGCAAGGTTGTCGCCTCGCGGGCCGGACACGCGATGCACGTCGCCCTGGTCGACCGGATCATGAAGGATCCCGACAGTTACGAGATCGGGACCCTGAATTAGAGCTGACCGTCTTGGATGGCCCCTGGAGCCCGGCCGGAGGACCGCTCACGGATCCCGGCCAGAGTCAGCGCGGCCTGTTGGGGGATCTGGGCGCTCAGCCCGTTCCGCGGTCTCTGGTACGGCTGCACGAGGCTAATGTCCTCAGGGGTTCCGACCAGGTAGAGGCCGGCAAGGGCCTGGAGGATGTGCGTCGATTCCGGGCGAACAACGGTCACCTCATCCCCCTCCTGAACTCGGTCTCCATCGTCGCGCAGCTGCCTGTCGACGATCCCGGGAAGCGGCGCTCGCACATCCAAGGGCTCTCCCTCTCCGTCCGGCTGAACCCGGACCAGGAGAGCACCGGCCTCGAAGGCATCGCCGGGCTCCAGCCGGTTCGTGATGATCCCTGCATGATCCGAGACGAGCCGGTAGGGCTGCAGCATGGCCCGCATCTCGTCGCGGCCGGAAGAATCGCCGAACCTAGCCAGTGCCAGCGCGGCATTCCGCCGGACCATGGGATGAGGGTCGGTGACCAGGGCGCGGAGCGCGTCATGGAATTCTTCGCTGGTGGAGTCGTCGCCCATGAGCCAGGCGACGGTCACGCGGATTTCCGGAAGATCGTGTCGCGCCAGGTCCAGGATCGTCGGGTACCAGACCTTGACGGATTCGTCGCCGGAAGTGATTCGTTGCGAGATCTGCGCCAGTGCGTGCTGCGCCCTCCGGGGCTGCTCGGTATCCGTCAAGTACTCGCCGATCTGCTCTTCGGTCAGTTGCTTGCCGAACCAAGTGTCCATCCAGAACCAGAAGGGAATCACGATGCTGGCAACAGCCACCAAAGTGATGAGCAGTGTGGCCTTGCGGGATACGAAGACGTCGCTCGAAGGCTGCTGTGACGCCGCCATACTTCTATTGTCGTACCGCGATGCCGCCACCATGCTCCCAACGCCATCGATGCGGCCCTTCCGACCAGCAATGAGTCACAACGGCTGGATCCTCCGAACTGGGTCCTTCGACCAAGCTGACCGGCTCTGCGCCAGTCCCGCTCGCTTCGCGTTGAACCGTGATCGGAGGATCTGCCGTCCTGGCTAGAGTCCGCTTGAGATCCGCAACAGCCGGTCGCCCGTCCGGACGACAAACGACCTGTCCTCGGCTGCCACGCCATAGACCCGGCCCTCCGTACCGAGGCGGTTCGTGGCAACGACCGCTCTGCTCGCCTGCGAGAGGACTGTGGTCGACCCGTCCACTCCGAAGAAATACAGGTGCTGCCCGTCCGCAATGCCGGTAGCCCAGCATCCTGAGGGGAGCCTCCTGGTCGACACCTGCTGCCCGGTTCGTAGGTCCAGCTCAAAGAGGACCCCGACGGAATTGACCAGCCACACGCGTCCACCCGCGATCAGCGGGGAGCTGAACTCGGTCGTGCCCTTGTCGGCGGTCCAAACGGTCGAGTCCGGGGCATCGAGTCGGAAGGCGTGGGTCCCATTGGGTTCGCCCGAGGCAATAACCACCAGGTTCCCCGCTGCGCTGGCCGACGGAACAGCGTACCCGCGACCGCCTCGGGCCGGCCGGCGGAACACCTCCTGGCCGGTGGCCATGTCGAATGCCGCGGCTCCTCCCCCAGCGGTCGTCAGAAGCAGCGAGCGCCCTTCGTGCTGAATCGCCACAGGCGTCGAGAACGATGGAGCAGGAGGCAAGTCACGCACCCACACATCACGACCGTCGTCGGTGGCGATTGCGTGCAGACGACCCTCCCCGGACGGAGCGATATGGAGGAAGAGCTGGTCGCCGGACAGTACGGGCGAAGAACCGAGACCGTGGCGCCCCACCCAGTCGTCACCGCTCTTGGGCAGGAATCGGGCCCAGAGCTGCTTCCCGGCGGAGTCCAGTGCGATCAGGTCGCCGCTCTCAAAGAAGGCGTAAATTCCGTCCGCGCCGGCGGCGGGCGTGGGCGCGGCGTTCGACATGCGCTCGTGCGCCTCGGTTCGAGCAGAGGAAGGCCTCCGATCCATCCACACGAGCTCTCCGTCCGAAAGCCGGTAGGCGGCGACCACCAAGGTCTCCTTGTGACGGCCCATCGTGGAAGTGACGTACACCGTGTCACGCCGAATCACCGGACTGGACTGGCCATAGCCCTTGAGGTCTACGGACCAAGCCACGTTGAAGTGCTCGGACCAAGCGACAGGCAAGTCCCGAGCCGAGGTATGGCTCGTACCGTCCCCTCGGAACCCGGCCCAGCTGTCTCCGGCCAGCAGACGTGCCGCCATCAAGGCGGCAAGGAGAACCATCTTCCGCATCGAGATCACCTAGAAGGCCAATCGCACCGACAGCTGGAACTGGCGGGGCTCGTAAGTCGTCACTGACTGGCCGAACCGTCCGTCTCCCAGGTTGTTGACTGGCTGGCGGTAGTTGACCCGGTTCAAGACATTGAAGATCTCCGCCCGGAACCGGACGCTTGTCGTTTCCCCGAGCAACACCTCCTTCTCGAACGTCACGTGGAGGTCGAAATAGGATGGACCGAGCTCGGAGTTTCGAGCCAGCGATCCTACCGTCCCCGGTGCCGGCTGGATCGCTTCCGGCGTGACGCCCTGGGCCAGTCGGAACTGATCGCTGCCCATTGGCGAGCGGTCGATCGTCCCCGAGATGTCGTTGATCCGGTTGATCCGCGATCCGTTCGGATTATCGGTGTTCGAGAGGAGCGAAAACGGAATTCCGTTGCGCGCCCAGAGAAGCGTGCCTACCTGCCAGCCTCCCAGGAGACCGTGTCCTTGGGCGAAAGGCAGTTGGTAGGTGCCGAATGCGGTCAGGACATGTGGCTGGTGGAAGTCGGCGAAGGAGCGGTCAAGGTTCCAGTCGGACTGGTCCGTCGGCACGGTGCGTGAGTCCGAGGCCACATCGACAGTCCGGGAGAACGTGTAGGCCAGACGGTACGACAGGCCGCGTCCCAGGCGGGCCCGGATCGAGGCTTGCAGGGAATCGTAGTCCGAATACGCTCCGCCAGTCAGGTAACTGACCACGCCTCGGGCCGGGTCGGGTCGAAATGGCGCGCGCAGGTTGGGGCCGCCGTTCGGCAGGGAGGTCCGAGCCAGCTTCAGCGCCCGGTTACCGACATAGGCGATGCTGCCGACGGAACCGACACCCCACAACCGGCGCTCGATGGTGAGGTTCCAGTTCTGCACGTAAGGATTGACCAAGCCTCGGTCCAGGACGTACTCGTCGGAACCGACCCGGGCACCCTCGAGCGGGTCGGGGAATCTGGGCCGAAAGCGAGAGTAGGTGGTGACCCTTGGCGGCGCGAACCTCGACTGGGCGATAAAGCCCATCTGCAGGGGACTGAAGAAGAATCCGTAGCCCCCGCGTAGAACGGTCGTGTCCGCACCGCCTACGTTCCAGGCAAAACCAGCTCGCGGTGCGATGTTGTTCGGATCGGAGCGGTAGTCCTGATCAAGACGGCCGTACTTGTCGCCGGGGACGCCGTAGAACTCATACCGGACGCCCAGATTGAGAGTCAGGCTTGGGTTGATCCGCCAGTCGTCCTGCGCGTACAGGCCGAATTCGTGGTTGCGCTGGTCGATGCGCGAGTCCCCGAACGCACGGGAGTACACGAGAGGCTGCCCGGCCAGAAGCGCTCCGATCGAGGGAAAGATCAAGAGTCCGTTGAAGTTGCGCTCGCTGACCGAGTTGTACTGGATGTGACGGCCAATGACGCCCGCCTTCAGCACGTGTTTCCCTGTAACCAGGGTGAAATCGTTGGAGTACGTGTAGTTATGGAAGCGGGTGGCGGTGAAGGGGATGAACGTTCCCAGGCGAGGCAGGCCGGTCACGAGGACTACCCCCGCCTGCCCGTTGGTCACCGGATCGCCGAGGGAAGGGCTGCCGGGGCTGACCTGCGCGTAATACGTTGAGTACGTCCCGCGGAATTGGTTGAAGGCCCGCAATGAGAGGTACGATTCCAAGCTGACGACTCCGGAACGGGAGAAGTTGTCTGTTTCCGCATTGCCGGCAGGAAGCCGATCCCGGGTCGGACCGATCGCGTTGACCCAGTTGCCCCGGACTCCAAGCCGGTGCCTGTCTCCAGGCTGCCAGTCAAGCCGGAGCAGGCCGGTCTGGCTCGTCCGCGGACTCGGGACGGCAGCGCTGTGAAGGTTCGTGCCCGGAACGTTCGGCTCCGGGTAAAGGGGCAGCAAGGCGCGGACGCTCGGAGCGGCCCTCTCCCGCTGCTCGGCAGTCAGGGTCTGGATCGTTGACGATGCGCGGTACTGGTTGCGGGCGCCCACTTCGTACCCTCCATAGAAAAACAGGGTGTTGCGGACGATGGGCCCGCCCAGCGTGACCCCGGGCATGTTGAGCCGTCGAGCCGGGCGCTCGGAGAGCAGCGCGCCCCGTGCGTTCAGTTTCTCGTTCTGAAAGAAGTGGTACGCGGATCCGTGCCACTCGTTGCCGCCACGCTTTGTGACGAGATTGACAACGGCCCCCGACGCCCGGCCGAACTCGGCCTTGAAGTTCGAGGTCTGGATCTCAAACGCCTCGACAGTCTCCATCGAGACCGGCTGTTCCGTCAGCCCTCGCCCGAGCAGGTTGCCGGCCACAGGATCGTTGTACTCGGCGGAATCGACCATCGTGTTGACGGCACCAAGCGGCCGGTTTCCGTTGACCGTGAATGGCGCGTGGGACGCGTCAGCGAAGCCGACACCGGGGGTCTGGTAACTGATCGCCCGGTAGTTGCGGCCGACGTTGTTCGCCACCATCGGGATCTTGGCGACCTCCAGCGGCGCGTAGTTGGCACCGCGTACGCCGTTGGACGCGACGCGCTCAATCTCGGCGACCGAGCCGACCACCGTGATTTCCTCGGTCACAGGGCCGAGCTCGAGACGGATGTTCCGCCCGACCTCCTGGCCAGCAACCAGTTGAACGTCCTCCGCCCGATAGGTGCGGAAGCCGTCCTTCTCGGTAGAAAGCCTGTAGGCTCCCGTATCGAGACCAGCCAGCCGGTAGAGTCCGGCAGCGGAACTAATGGCTTCCGCGACCGCTCCCGTCCGCAGGGACTCGAGCGATACGGTCGCGCCGGAGACGGGTGCTCCGGACGGATCGAGAACACTGCCGGTCAGCGTGGCCGAACCGATCTGGGCAGGTGCCTGGACAGTACCGAACAGGCAGGACGCAGCGAGAACTGCAATACGAATCGTTTTCTTCATGGTTCCTTCCGTCTAAGGTGAAACCCGGCGGGACCGCCCGCCGGGCTAAAGTTGCTTCCGGCTCTTCGCGCCGAAGAAAAGCGCCGCGCCCAGGACCGCGAACGCCAGCATCAGCCAGCCGGCGAGGCCGGTCGCGCCGGACTCGGGCGCGGATTGTTCGTCGCTGGTGCGCACCAGCTTGCGACCCCGCACGACGTCCGAGCCGGCGAGGCCTGCGCTCCTGTCGACGGCTCCCTGGTAGGCGGCCAGAATCGCGGTGCCTTCGACATTGCCAGGAGCGGTCAGCGCTTGGCCCAAGAACTCTTGGAACGCAGCATTGTCCACGGTGCGGGAGTCACCGGCTGGCCCGTGGTCCGCGACGGAGCGGGCGTATTCGTTCGCGACCCTGCGAAGGGTCTCCTCGCCAGCCTCCCAGTAGCCTTTGCGGACGGCCTCGATCAGCACGGCCGTCACGTTCTGGAACGCGTAGGGGTTTTCTTGGTCAAACCACTCGGGAAGGCCCAATTCCAGGGAGTCCTCCACGTAGATCCGCTCAACTTCGTCCCAGACGTAGTCATCGATCGCTTCCGGCTTCGTCACCTGCCAGCCGAACAGGTTGGTGGCGGTCTGAGACATTTCGACCGCTCCCGAAAAGCCTTCGTCCTGCTGCTCCCGGATCCAGCGCGGGTTCCAGTACTTGCCCCGCAAGTCGCGAGTCAGCGTCTCCCGGACGGTCTCCAGACGCCCCCGCTCCGTGTCGCGCACGTCGGACACGTAGGTTTCGGGTGACGTGCCGGTCGTGTCGCGAACAGCCATGGTCATGCCCCCGAGGTATTCGAAATAGTGATCCAGCGTCAGCGGGCTGATGACATTGGTGGAGCGGCTGAGGGAAACCGCGTCCGTCCCGGACAACGCCTGCTTGTAGAGGCCGTCCACGTGCGCGCCCCACTCGGCTCCCTCGGTGTAGACCGCCCCTACGCGCGCCAGGTACTCCTCCGTCAGCCTTGCGGTTTCCTCGAACTCGCCGCTACGCACCGTGTTGTCGATGACGCCCGTACCGTACCCGCCGACGTTGTTGCTGAAGACCCGAGCGCCAGCGTACAAGCGGGCGTCCTCGGCCGACATGCCGGCGCGCTTCAAGGCAATCTGCGATTCCTCGACGTGCTCCGAAATGTAGTTGGCTCCGTCGGTAGCGCTGGCAGCCAGCCGCACGGCCTTGTCCAGGAATTCCATGCGATCAGGGAAGGTGTCCCGGAACAGTGAAGCCGCCTGAATGATCACGTCGATCCGGGGCCGGCCCAGTTGTCCGACCGGCACGAGTTCCAGGTCGGCGACAATTCCGTTGTGATCCCATACCGGGCGCACGCCCATCAGGTGCAGGATCTGGGCCAGGTCCGTGCCGTAATGCCGAATCAACTCGGTGTTCCAGAGGGTGAACCCGACCTTCCGCGGGTAGCGCCCGAGCCGTTCCCGCTCGGCATCGAGGAGCGCATCCGCGAGCGAGACGCCGACTTCCCAGGCCGCCCGCGTGGGCACTTCCTGCGGATTGATGCCGTACAGGTTGCGGGCAGTCGGAAGGGCTGCCGCGTTCCGCACGGGGTCTCCTCCTGGCCCCGGAGAGATGTAGCCGCCTTCCAGTGCGTGCAGCGTCTGCGGGATCTCTCGGGCGGTGAGGCGGAGCGAGGCGAAGATGGTCCTGACCCGCTCCTCGTCCGGACGTAGAGCCGGCGCAACCCTGCGACCCTCCAGGGCGGCCTCGACATGGCGAACAGCGCGTTGCTTGGCAGCCTCCCACCGAGTCCCGCCCTCCTCGCGCAGGCCCAGCTCGTGCAACGCCACTCGCCGGACGTAGTCGTCCCCGACCATGGACGTCACCAGCGGAGCCGCTTCGCTGGCGGGATTGTCCTGGGAATGGACATGCAGCCCGAGTGGAATCCGGTCCTCGTTGACCAAGTGGATATGCAGCTTCAGCTCGGCAACTTCCTGGTCCGTCGGCAGGCGACCGGACCAGTCCAGGCCCAGGTCCTCGTCCAGCCCTCGAGCGTTGCTGGTCCGCGCGATCTGCTCGCGCAGACGCTCCTTGAGGCTTCCCTCCTCCTGGCCGACGAACTGCTCTGTCGCGCGGTACAGCTCGCCGATTTCGGGATCGGCCTCGGACAGCGAAGCCGCCCCAATGGGGGGGACCTGATGGTCAACGGTCACGGCCGAGCCCCTGCGCTTGGCGATCAGGGCCTCGCCAACGTTGTCCATGATGTACACGTACACGTTCGGCATGCGTCCGAGGGTGATGTCGGACCAGTCGTCGGCGAGCTGCCCGAGCGGGCGCCCGGGCAGGAACTCGTGAGTTCCGTGCGTGCCGTAGTTGACGATGGCGTCGGCCTGGAACTCCCGCTGCAACCACCAGTACGCGGCCAAGTACTGGTGGTTGGGAGGCACGCGGTCGTTGTGCTGGAGCCGGGAGTCCATGTTGGCGCCGCGGGCCGGCTGCGGCATGAGAATCACGTCGCCAAACTCGAGCTTCGGCACCACGATTTGGCGGCGGCCGTCCCGCTCGACCGTCATGAACCGGCCCGGCGGCGGACCGAACGAGGCGACGACCTCCTCGCGCAAGGGTTCGGGAAGGGTTGCGAACCACTCCAGGTAGTCCGCTTCGTCGATCAGGGTGACGCCTTCGAGGGAGGCCAGTTCCTCAAGTTCGCCGCGCTGGCTCTCGCTGATGTTGCGCCCCTTGCGCAGCATTTCGGCCAGCAACGCATCTGCGTCCGACGGGATGCCCTCCACGCGGTATCCAGCCTGCTGCATGCTGTCGAGGAAGCGAATCAAGCTCTTCGGGACGTTCAGGCTGGCAGCTGTGATCTTGCCCTTCCCGATACCGGAGACGTAGATGATCGCGACCCTCTTCTCCGCATTGGGCTTGGCCCGCAACCGGATCCAGCGCAGGGCTCGGTCGGCCAGGCGGTCGATCCGCTCCCTCTCTACGGCTTCGAATCGGCGGCCGCTCCATTCGGCACGCATCCCCTCGATCAGGGTCGGCTCGATCGCCCCGTCGATCTCGGGCACGATCGCTCCCATGGCGAGGCCGACGCCGCGGAGCCCGTTCTTGGTCTGGCGATAGTCCTCGAACGTCTCGCCGGTGAACATCAGCGATGCTCCCCGCATGACAGGGAAATCAAACTCGGACTCGAGCAGTCCGACGCCGCGGGCCCCTTGGAACCAGCGCCCGTGGCGCCGGGAGATCACGAGGTCAGGGCGGAACTCCCGCACAAACTGCGGCAGCTTCTCGTTTCCGAAGATCGCGGCGACATTGGCGCCCCTGGCTTCGAAGGCCTCCAGCAACGCCGCCGTTCCGGCCGTCATGCCAAGCCGCCAACCGTCAGCAAAGTCCAGCAAGACGCGGGGTCCAGCCTCGAAGTTCCGGCCGGACTCGCGCATCCATTGGATGTACTCGTGCGTCGATAGCATCAGGTCGGGAGCCTCGGGATGGTAGTAGCCGTCCTCCGGCGTGGGTTGGGGATCCTCGTAGGGCTCGCTGCTCCCGAGGTAGTGGCTGGCCGCGTACCGGAACAGGTTGGCGATGTTGCGCGGCCCGCTGTGTTCCCAATACGCGCTGACCTGTTCGGCGCGGTCCGGATCCGCATGGCTGGCTCGGAACCGGTTGTTCCGGTCGGCCGGGATGAAGAACACCCCGGCACCCCTCGCGGCAGCTGCGGCGAGTCCTTCCTGCACGGCTCCCGTCAGCGGCTCCATACGCCGGCTCGAGACGAGGATCACCTTGTAGCGGGAGAAGTCGGCCGTCTCAAGGGCCGGGTCGTCCATCCGCTCGCGCGACCAGAACCAGAATCGGACCCCCGTCGCATCGGCAGCGTCAGCCAGCAGGAACAGTTGCTGCGGCGGCACGCCGAGGAACAGCATCCTGGGCATCAGAACGTGGTAGGCGAAGCCTCCTGCCAGCAAGAGCGCCAGCGCCACTCCGGCCAGCCACTTCAGGAGCCTCTTGTAACGAACTGTCATCACTCCCCCGCCGCGGTGGGCGCTCCCTCCGGCACGTACACAACCTCTCCGCTCTCCAGCCGGTAAGCTATGCCCAGGCGCGTGCCCTTCCCGGCTCCCTGCAGCTCGGAGGCCTCGAGCTTCTCCATCCGCTCGCCGCGCTTGACGATCATTTCCATGTCCGGCTTGCCGGGATTCGTCACGATCGTGATGTCCTTCTGGCTCATTCGTGCCGCGATCTCGGCGAGACTGTCCGCTCCGGCAAGAGCGAGCAGCAGCGCGACCACGAGGACCATCGACGCATCGAAGAGGTTGACCACGCCGACCAGCGGGTCGCCGGCTCCCCCTGCGGCCTCGAGGGGGTCAGCGGCTGAGTTCCAGTCCCGCAGCCGCGAGGGCTGCGGTCGATTAGTTCGCATACGTTCGCTCCTCTTCTTCGCGCCAACGTTCCAGCAGGAATCGGATCTCGATCAAGTCCGCGCGCCCCCAGGTCCTCGTGATGGTCCCCAGTCCGAAGGCGGCCCCTCCGATGACCAATCCGATGACGGTCGTGGTAAATCCCAGTAGGAGGTTGGAAGCCATTTGCTGCATGTTGCCCTCGGCAAGCCCGGCAAGAGCGGGTTGGAGGGGAATGAGCGTCCCGACCAAGCCCAGCATCGGGCCGGCCCGGGACACGATTGCGAGTTTCTCGATGCGCGCGCGTAGGGCCGTCTCGATGTCTGTGACCCGCTTGTCAACGAGCACGCTTTGCACGCCGTGGGCACTGACCGCACGCCGCACGGCGCCGAACCGGCCTCGCCATTCCTTGCGCAGGAATCCTTCCAAGGACGACTCCTCCGCGTGGCAGGCCGCCAGCATGCCGCGATTGGCGCGCCGGTCCAGAGCCTCGGAGAGGAACTGCCCGACGAGGTAGGTCGTGGCGACGAACAAAGCGAGAATGGCAACCAGCGTCGGCACGAGGAACGCGTTGGAGAGGGAGTAGAGAATTCCCGACAGTGCTTCCATGGGGATCCGGAGTCACGACGACGTTCGATGACGTGCGAACAAGAAGGAGATGCCCACCATCGACCCGACGATGCCGAGAACGGATAGCGTCTCGACCCAGTCGACGTGCCGCGTCAGGACCCGTTCGGGCTGCGCCTCGCGCGGAAGCAGGACGAGCAGCAAACCGGTGATGTTCGAGGCAGCGGAGAACTTCAGGGCCGTGCCAGTGCTCACGCCGGGGGTAGCCCAGCGGCGGACGGCGTAGGAGCCACCCAGAACAATCGAGCCATAGGCGGCCATGAGAGAGGCACCAGCCAATGGCCCCGACAGGTTGGTCCAGCGAAGGGCATGCCATATGGAGGCGCCAACGGCGTAAAGCAGGAGCGGCGGCGGGATCACGTACAGCCACGCAGGCCAGGAGAAGGACTGGCCGGATCGATTCGCCCGCTCGAACGCGAGCCATAGCAGGCCATGAACGGCAATCGCCGGTCCCCATAAGGAAGGCTCGAGGGCCATCGACCGTGCGTCGGCTTGCGACAACTGCTCGGCTACCAGCCCGAGAAGCGCGCCGGCAAAAAGCGCCGAGATCGAATACGCCAAGCGCAAGCCCCGGATTCGAAACGCGGCGAGCCCAAGGCAGTCTCTAGCAGCAAACAGCCCCGCTCCAATGAGAATCGGAATCAACCAATCCACGGCACACCCAAAATGTCAACTCTATGGGGACCGATTTCGAGATCCGGGGCGACTCCGACGACAGGATACGAATTGCAAGTGATCGATACGATTCGCCCAGCTAGCGGGGAGGCTCAATCCCGTTGAAGGGCCGGCTCTGGCGGCAGCGCGGGATTCAAAGGTCGGCCCGTGGATGACGGTGTGCGGCTCGGTCACTCCGTACCGGGCATCGCCTCACGAACCGGAAACCCGTAACGACTCGGGAATCGGCACGTGCCCTGACTCACGAATCGCAACGATTGGATCAGTTGGGCATCGTTGCACTTCGCACAGCAGGTCCTCGTGAGACAGGAAACTCTGACGGGAACTAGTCGCCCTATTGATCAATCCGATGGCTGCGGCGAAATCCGCTTTAAGGAGGTCGTGCGGCTTCGTCCGCACTACAGCGGCCCGACTTCTGCGACATCCGCTCCGAAAGCGGCGACGGCATCCAGGTTTCCCCGGATCTCTGGGGCGACTTCGCTCTCCGGAAGACCCGCTACGAGGTCCCGGACGATCGGCGGTGGGGTGCTATCTTCGACTCCTAACTCCCTTCGATAGGGCCGGAAGATCGAATCGAGGTCGACCCAGCCCCCGTTCGCACGCTGCAGTCCATATGGGCTCCGCTCCGACAGCGCTTGCGTCCCATCAGTCGCCTCCCGCATGGCTTTCAGACGTGTATCCGCCCGATTTGCGGCGAAGGGCGGTCCAGATGCGCTTGACCGGTCGTTCCTGCCGGCATCCGACTCCAGCGCTCCTTCGGTCAGCACATAGTCATTGATTGTGCCCTTGCGCTACCGAAGGGCCGTGACGCCGGACAAGCCGGAGTCGTCTCTCGTGTCTGGCGAAGGGCCATCGAGGAGCGCGCACCCTCGGATTCCAGGAACCACGGCAGCCAATGCCTTGACGTGACGCTCGACAGCGGCGATGGAGTCTGCGACATAGTGGACAAACGACCACTGGAGCGCTTTGGTCGCACCACCGTGGATGAGCCGGCGGGCGAGTCTCGGCAGCGCGGAAAGGTCAGCAGGCGCGTTCGGGTAGAGCACCCATCCGGTCTGTTTGGCCTGCATGCAGTGCTCCAGCCCGATTTCGCGAAGCGCCCGGGCCGCATGCTCGCGGAGTCTCGTTCCGATCAGGCGCGGCTGCCCCACAAATGCGATTGCATGACCCTCATCGGCAGCCTCGTTCAGGAACACCTCCGAATGGGTCGCAAATATGGCCCGATTCTCGATCTCGTGTGCGACCTCGCGAATCATGAGGGAGCCCTGCCGCTAGCGCAAAGGCTCGAGATGGCTGGAGCGTTGGCCCCGCTGGGAGTGGAACCCGAAAGGACGGGTTCCAGTCAGCTGACAGGTTGAAATCGCGTAACTCGGTTCCATCATTAGGACCAACCTATTTTCAACGAATGACGCTCAGGTTCTATCAATCCCTTAAGGCAAGTTAATTCAATCTCTTAGAGGCAATATCTTCGCACCAGAGCGGGGCGTACGACGCGCAAAAAATCTCTTGACTTCCCCCAGGGGGGCCGATACGATGGCGCGCGAGGGGCTTCGACAAAGAGTGATTTCGTTCGAATTGCCGATCAAGGACTGGACCGGAGAACGCATGTTCCCTACGTTTGTTTCTCTCGCAAGGCAAACGCGAATAGGCCCGGATCCTCAATCCCCGAATCCGGCGAATCGGACAGCGATCGTCTCGAAGGAGGACTTCCCATGCTGATCAGAGGCAGACATGCCTTAACCGTAACCCTTTTGGCTTTTTCGCCGAGCGCCTTCTTCCAGCCGTTGCAGGCGCAGAACTACGCGGAAATCACGGGCAACGTCTCGGACCCGACATCCGCGATTGTCGGTGGAGCCACAGTCGCAGCAATCAATATCGCCACGGGCCAGGCTCGTGAAGCCGTGACGAATGCCTCGGGCAACTACACGATTCCGTTTCTCGTACCCGGCATCTACGACCTTACCGTGGGACACGAAGGTTTCAAGACTGCCTCCCGTGAAGGGATAGAACTCCAGTTGGGCGATGTAGCCCGTGTGGACTTTGAACTCGAGGTCGGTACGGTCACAGAGGTCGTGGAGGTCACCGGTGCACCACCGATGCTGAACAGCGAGAACGCTGTGGTCGGCACGGTCATCGAGAACAGGCGGATCGTCGAGCTGCCTCTCAACGGCCGCAACTATCTGCAGATGATCGCGTTGACGTCCAACGTCACTGCGGAGATGTCACCGCAGACCGAAGGGAGTGCGCGGAAGGGTGGCGAGCGCGCCCAGCAGGTATTCTCCATCGCCGGACAGCGCAATGCCTTCAACCGCTACACGCTTGACGGCATCGAGAACACGGAGCACAGCTACGGACTGTTCGCCATTCGACCATCGATCGATGCGCTGCAAGAGTTTAACGTGCAGACCGGCGTTTACTCAGCGGAGTACGGCCGCAATCCCTCCCAAGTGATCGTGGCCACCAAGTCGGGCACAAACCAGTTCCACGGCACGATCTTCGAGTTTCACCGCAACGAGAACGTTGATGCCAAAGAGTGGCTACTCACAGGAGACAGGAACCCTTTCGTGCGGAACCAGTTCGGGTTCACCGTCGGCGGACCGATTGTGCGTGAACGGGTCTTCTTCATGGCGAATTACGAGGGGCTCAGGGAGCGCAAGGCGCTGGAGCGTCGCGCGAATGTCGCGACTGACCGCATGCGGTCAGGGGACCTGAGCGCATCCGGCCGCACGATTTTCGATCCGCTGACGCGTACCTATTCAACGGACTCCCAAGGGAATGAGCGAGCTGTTTCCGCCGAGTTGTTTCCCAACTTGACCGTTCCCCAGTCTCGGTTTCATCCGACCGCACAAAAGTTGCTCGAGTTCTACCCGCGTGCAACGGTTCCAGGCGATCGCATCCTGCGCAACTTCACCCGCGACGCCAAGCAGGAAGTCGACTGGGACCAGTTTACCCAGCGAGTTGACTTTATCGAGAGCGACTCGTCGAGTTGGTTCGGGCGCTTTAGCTGGTCGGACGAATTCTTCGGCCAGATCGCGACCTTCCAGCACCAGGAGCAGGATGTTATCACGACTCCGATGCAGGCGATGGTGCAGAATACCCGAACATTCGGACCGGCGATCGTCAATGAGTTCCGGTTCGGGTATACCTTGTTCCAAAACGATCAGGTAAGGTTCTTCTCGAACGAGCGAGACGTTATCACGGAACTCGGGATCGTCGGCCTGGTCTCGCCTCCGCCACTGGCCTGGGGAGTTCCTAGTACCGGTCTCGGACTGGGATTGTCGGGCTTCGGCGAGCAGGTGAACGGACCGTTCATCCAGAATTCGCACGTGTTCCAGTGGGTGGACAACGTCTCAGTGGTTCGTGGAAAGCACTCTCTCAAGTTCGGAGGCGAATTCCGCCGGGATCGCTTCAACGAGGCAGGAGTTCCCTTCCAGCGCGGCAGTTTCGCGTTCAGAGGCGTGACTACGGAAGATCCCACCAACCGGGGTCGAACCGGGCATCCAATGGCGGACTTGCTGCTAGGCAAACCCAACCGCTCACAACGCTCACGAGTTCCGGCGAACGGGCTGCTCCGTGGATCCGCGGTGGCAGCCTACTTCGAAGACACCTGGAGGGTTACGGACCGTTTATCCATCAATCTCGGCCTCCGCTACGAATACACGCCACCGTATCACGACAAATACCGTGGGGCGATGAACGTTCTGTTGTTTGACCCCGGAGTCACGGACGACGTTCGGGTGGACCCGAATAGCCAAGTCCCGCTGATGGTGCGCGCTGGCGCAGGCGACTTCCACGAGGGACTTCCGTACCACTGGCACGATGGGATTCCGAAGGCCTCTTCCGAAGAGGCGGGACTACCCAAGTCGCTGGTCGGAAACGACCGGAACGACTTCGCGCCGCGAATCGGCATCGCGTGGAGGCCTGGGGAAAAGACCACGATCCGCACCGGATTCGGAGCCTTCTACATTCAGGACATCGCGGAGATTCACTACGATCTAGCGCGAAACATCGGCGGCCGTTCGGACTTCATTGCTGATCGCGAGAGGCACGATGCGGATCTCGCCGACCCCTGGAGGGTCGAGCGGGAACGCTTTGTCTGCTCAAACTGGGCAGGCGACTGTCAGGGTCCCACCTTCACGCTGGCAGTGAACACCAAGCGGCGTACACCCTATTCGCTGCAATGGATGTTCAACGTGCAGCGGCAACTCGACGATTCCACAACCCTGGAGTTGGGTTATCTCGGGACAGGCGGCCACAAGCTGGAGCGCCTTGTCCTGTGGAATCAAGCCGTTCACCGCGCCGGGCCTGACGATTTCAGTTCCGTTGTTGATCGGAGGCCATGGGGCGACGAGTACGGATTGATACAGACATCCAACGGCGTCGTGAGTTCGAGCTACAACGCCGGGAACCTGAAGCTGCGGCGACGGTTTAGCGGCGGGCTGACCTACCTGGTGGGCTACACCTGGAGCAAGTCGATTGACAACGGCAGCGGAATCCGTGTTCGGGGCGGTGAGGAAGAGCAAGCTGCCTTTCTCTATGACCTGAGGGCCGAGCGCGCCCTGTCACAGTTCCATACCGGGCACCGTTGGGTCACCTCGTTCCTGTGGGACATCCCGAGAGTCAATCGCCAAGGCGCGCTAGCCAAGATCATCAACGGCTGGCAAATCGGGAGTATCCTGACGTTCTCAACCGGAACACCGATCAACGTCTCTCGCATTGGCGACCGCAACAACACTGGCACAGGAACAAGGCCTGACGCGACTGGCATCGACCCTCATCCGGAAAACCCCACGGCCGACCGCTTTTGGAACATTGACGCCTTCAGCGACGCCAGCCGCGAACTCCTGGTTCGGGAAGGCACATCTGGACGCAATGTGCTGCGTCGACCCGGAGTGGCGCAATGGGACTTCTCGCTAACGAAGAACACCGCGATCACCGAAGGTCAGACGCTGCAGTTTCGCTTCGAAGCATTCAACTTCGCGAATCATCCGAACTGGAACCCACCGGGGCGCAACATCCGAGCGCCAAGGACATTCGGCGTGGTCACCTCCGCGCGAACGATGCGTGAGCTGCAGTTCGGCCTCAAGTACATCTTCTGAAGCGACTGGGACAAAGAGGTGCGCGTGCCACAATTCGGCTGGCTCTCTACAGGTTGTACCTGTTCGACCCGAACACCCGCCCGGCTGACGGTTCGTGACCTCCAAGACCGGCCAGCCTGACGGTGCGCTCAATCCCTTGCACCGGCGTCTGGCGCGAGTAGGCGAGGCAAAGGGGTTGAATTCGCCATCCAAGGCGTAGTCGCCTACTCCAACCTGTCCGACCTGCCCTTCAAGTGCCACGAGATTCTCGTCGCGCCGGTCGAGCGGTGTTGTTCGTGCTACACAGGACCGATCTCAGGGGCAATGCCAGCCCCGAAAGCGGCGACGGCATCCAGTTTTTCCCGGATCTCTGGGTCGACTTCGCTCTCCGGAAGACCCTCGACGAGGTCCCGGACGGTCGGCGGTGAGGTGCTGTCTTCGACTCCTAAGTTCCTTCGATAGAGCTGGAAGATCGAATCGAGGGCGACCCATCCCCCATCCGCACGTTGCAGTCCATCTGGGCTCCGCTCCGGCAGCGGTTGCGTCCCATCAATCGCCTCCCGCATGGCTTTCAGACGTGTGTCCGCCCGATTTGCGGCAAACAGAGGCCCGGTCGCCTTTGACCGGTCGTCCCTGGCAGCATACGCTTCCAGTGCTCCTTCGGTCAGCACGTAGTCGTTGATTGTCCCCTTGCGCCACCGAAGGGCCGTGACGCCGGACAAGCCGGAATCGTCTCTGGTGTCAGGCGAACGGCTATCGAGGAGCGCACAGCCCCGGATTCTTGGAACCACGGCAGCCAACGCCTTGAAGTGACGCTCGACAGCGGCGATGGAATTTGCGACATAGTGGACGAACGGGCGCTGGAGCGCCTCGATCGCACCGGCGTGATTGAGCCGGCGGGCGAGGCTCTGCAGCACGGAAAGGTCAGCAGGTCGGTTCAGGTAGAGCACCCATCCGGTCTGTTCGGCCTGCATGCAGTGCTCCAGCCCGATTTCGCGAAGCGCCCAGGTAGCACCCTCGCGGCGCTCCTTGCCAATCCGGTGCGGCTGCCCCACAAAGGCGATTGCGAGATCCTGATCCGCAGCCTCGTTCAGGAAGACCTCCGAATGCGTTGCGATGATGACCTGACTCCCGGTCTCATTCGCAACCTCGCGGAGCATGCGGTATGCCTGCCGCTGACGCAAGGGCTCGAGATGGGCGTCGGGCTCGTCGAGCAGGACGACCGAACCGGGGCGAGCATACATGTAAGCGAGCAACAGCAACACCTGATGGAGCCCGCGTCCCGCCGACGAAATGTCCAGGTGAAGAGCACCATCCCTGTAGGACATCGTGATTTCGCCGCGATCAGCCTGATAACGCGGCGGATCAACTCTTACCCCGAACAGTGCACGCACGTGCTCTGCCAGTCGGTTCCAATCCTCCGGCCGCCCCTCATTGACATTCCGGCAGAGATTCCGCAGGATCTCGGACGTTCTCCCCTCCCCGATCCGGACCGCAACGGTACCCGGAGCCAGCAGCATCTCGGTCGAAGCGAGGCCTGCCAGGGAAGGAAGGAAGGCGGTGCGAACGTCACCGGCCTGGTCCGGGATCGGCATCCTTGGCGCATCCGGTCCCTGCCCGGTCCGGAGCGGCCGGCAGTAGATCGATTCTTCGTTCGCGTAGTCGAACTCCAGGCCGCATTCCCACTCCGTGCCGGCGCTAGTACCCTCGACCACGATCTCGATTCTCACGTTCGCCGTGGCTTGCCAGCCATCGTCCCCCCGGCTCACGTCGCGAACGTGCACGTTCCTCCAAAGAAGGTTCGTCTTGGGAACGGGCATCGAGACAAGGTCCCGCCGGTTGAGGATCACCCCCGGGCGACTCGCAGTGCCCCTCGACCTGGACCGTTTCTCCAGCCAGCGCCTAAGGCCGATCTCCCAAAGCGAGAGCGCCTGCATCACCGTGGACTTGCCCGAATCATTGGGGCCGAGCAGCACCACTAGGTTGCCGAGCTTGAGATCGACCTGATCGAAGCGCTTGAAGTTGCGGATGCTCAGCTTGGTAAGCACGGCCCTGCGCTCCAAGGCCCGGTACCATTCCTCGCTACGGGCTTGGAGCCAGAGAACAGTGTAGAACTCGCCGCAATGTCGGTGATGCCTGTGGGCAGCCGGATCCGTCGGAGGACCTCAAACCCCTATGCGAGAATTCACAGTGCCATGGACCGTCGCATTTTCTTGCTCACCTCCGCCGGCACCGCGGCGCTCGCGCAATCGCCTTCCGAAACCGTACGCCTCGCTTTGATCGGAGCCGGGGGCCGGGGACGGAGGGTGATGACCGAGTTCAAGCGCGACCCAAACCTGCAAGTCCATGCCGTCTGCGACGTTTACGAGCCCAACCTCGAAGCGGGGCTGTCGGCGGCGGGGCCGGGCACGGTCGCCTACAGGGACTACCGGAAGGTCTTGGACGACACCGCTGTCGATGCGGTGCTGATCGCGACGCCCGAGCACTGGCACCATCGCATGACCTTGGACGCGATGGCCGCCGGCAAGGACGCCTACGTCGAGAAGCCGCTGTGCCACACGCCGGAAGAGGGAAAAGAACTTGTCGAAGCGGAACGCGAGTCGGATCGCATCGTGCAGGTCGGCATGCAGCGCCGCAGCTACCACCTCTACCTCGAGGCGCGCGACAAGCGTCGCGACGGGGCACTCGGTACCGTGCGTATGGTTCGGACCTACTGGCTCAATTCGCGGACCGAGCCCCGTCGCGCTCCATTTCAGGGGCCGATCGACTGGAAGGGCTGGCTCGGCCCGGCCCCGGACGCGCCCGAGGACCCGCTCGTCTTCTTCAATTGGCGCAGCCTGTCCGCCTACTCGGGCGGGATTGCCCAGGACCAAGGCTGCCACATTTTCGATTCGATCCACCTCATCATGGATGCCGGCTATCCGGTCTCCGTCAACGCCACGGCCCTGAGACCGCACGTCGAAGGCATGGACCAGCCCGAATCCGTAGTCGTCGCAGCCGAATACCCGCAGGGATTTCTGGCGATCTTCACGATCAACTACAACGCAATGCGATATGCGATGCGAGCGGACCAGCTCAATGCGTACGACGGCTCGCTGGCCCGGATGGACATCGGCCGGGAGTTTCTCAGGGTGTACCCGCGAGACACGCCGGAGACGGTCTCGTTCTCCAGGGAGCAGCCGGGCGGCTTCGCACAGGCCACGATCGATCACGTCATGAACTTCCTCCACTGCGTCCGAACGCGCGAGACGCCCCGGGCCACCATGGACAAGGGCTTCCAGGCAGCGCTGATCGTCCAGCTCGCCAACGTTTCCATACGAGAGGGGCGGAAGGTAGGCTGGGACGCAGATTCGCTATCCGTCGTCTGACCGGCAGTCAAGCGGGTAGGCGCATTCCTTCGGATCCGGGAGCCAAGTACAATACCCGCTTATGTCCGGGAACGCAGCGGAAACCGGACTACCGGACCTCCGGCGCCTCGCAGCAGTTGTCGCGATAGGACTGGCGGTCTACTGGCTGCTGCCCAGACCGGAAAGCGTTTCCGACGCGGGTTGGCGGCTACTGGCCGTATTCTCCGCGGCCATCGCGGGTCTGATCCTGCGGCCGCTGCCGGGCGGCGCTGTCCTGCTGCTGTCCTTGGTAGCCGCTGTCTGGACAGGCTCGATGACGCTGGAACAGGCCCTTTCGGGCTTCGCGACCCCTGCGGTCTGGCTGGTGGTCGGAGCGCTGCTGATCGCTCATGTCCTGATCGAGACAGCCCTCGCCAAGAGGGTGGCGTTGCTCTTCGTGCGGTTCTTCGGTGCGAACTCGAACGGAGTCGCGTACGCGCTGATTCTCAGCGACGTGTCGCTCGCAACCATGATCCCGTCGAACACCTCCCGGGCGGGAGGAGTGATCATGCCGATCACGAGGAGCCTGGCAGAGCTGTATGGATCCAAGCCGGGATCGACGGCCAAACTGCTCGGCACCTTCCTGATGGTGGCGGTCTACCAGGGCGAGGCCGTCGCAGCGGCCACGTTTCTCACCGGCCAGGCGGGCAATTTCATCGCCGTCGAAATCGCCAACAGCATCGCGGACTACGAACTGACATGGGCTGGGTGGGCGGCAGCCGGCATCGTACCGTCCCTCGTGAGCATCGTGGGTTTGGTTTGGATCGTCTCGAAGCTGCTACCGCCCGAAATCCGCCAGACCCCCCACGCCAGGGAGTTCGCCCGCGACGAATTGCGCAAGCTCGGCCGCATGGGCAGCCGCGAGTGGACCACGATAGCGATCGTCGGCGTCGTCTGCGGCCTCTGGGCCACATCCAATCTGCACAGCATTCCCGTCGCGCTGGCTTCGGTTTCGGGAGCGTCCGCGCTGCTCCTGTGTGGCATCCTCCGCTGGCGGGACGCGGTCCGCCAGCACACTGTGTGGGACATCATGATCTGGTACGGCGGGGTGATCACTCTCGGCCGCGCGCTGAGTGACGCCGGAGTCCCGAACGCTCTGACGGACTATATCGGCGGGAGCCTGGGGGACATCCCCTGGCTGCCGATGCTGGCGATCGCTGTTCCCATCTATTTCTTCGCCCATTACGGCCTGGCGAGCATCACGATGCACTTCCTGACCATGCTGCCGGTCTTCCTGCTGATGCTGCTCGAGCAAGGGGCTCCCGCCGGCCTTGCCGTCTACCTGTTCGCCTGCCTTGGCAACCTGTCGGCAGGCCTGACCCACTATGGAACCGTTCCGTCTCCGATCTTCTACTCGCAGGGATACGCCAGCTTCCAGCAGTGGTGGCTGGCTGGTTTCCTGGTGGCCCTATGGAACATACTGGTCTGGTGCTCCGTAGGCAGCCTTTGGTGGCGTCTGCTGGGGATCTGGTAGAAGCCACGGGCCCGGTTGCGCGAGGTTCTAAAACGTGCCGATTCCGCTGACAACGATCGATACGGTCATATTCCTCGCGAGCATCCTCGTCGTCCTGGCCATCGGCCTCTGGGCAGGCCGGAAAGAAGACACCAGCGAGGACTTCTATCTCGCCGGGAAAACCGTGCCGTGGTGGGGGGTCGCGGGCTCGATCTTCGGAACGAACGTCAGTGCCGAGCATCTGGTCGGCATGCTCGGAATCGGCTATTCGATCGGATTCGCCCAAGCGCACTTCGAATACGGTGCGATCGCTGGCCTGCTCATGCTCGCGTTCATCTTCCTGCCCCTGTACCGGAGGATGGGCCTGTACACACTCTCGGAGTATCTCGCCAAGCGCTACGACGAGAGGAGCAGCACTCTCTACTCGGCGTTCAACATCGTGATGATCGTCGTGGTGCGAATGGCCCTCGGGTTCTATATCGGAGCCCGGGCCCTGAGCTTCCTGCTGGACGGGACGCCGCTAGCCATCGGGTACAGTTCCGGGATCCTGATCTTCGCCGCCGTCACCGCGACCTACACAATCGTCGGCGGGCTCAAGGCGGTCATCTGGACGGATTTCATGCAGTCCGTGCTCCTGCTGCTGGCAGGGATCTTCGTGGCTGTGCTCGTATTCTCCCAGCCCGAGATCGGCGGGCTGGGCGGCCTTCTGGCGAAGGACGCGGCACTCCCCGCTGCGGACCAGAAGTTCCATCTCTACCTCCCGCCCGACCATCCGCAACTGCCCTGGACCGGCGTGTTCACCGGGCTGCTGATCATTCACATCTTTTACTGGTCGACGAACCAGTTCATCGCCCAGCGGGCGCTCGCGGCGCGAACGGACTTTGACGCGAAGATGGGCATTCTCGCTGCGGGCTTCCTGAAGCTGCTGATTCCATTCGTGTCGATCGCCACCGGCGTGGCCGCCGGATTCCTGTTCGAGTCCCGCCTGGCCAGGGGCGAGATATCCGCCCTGCCCCTTCCCGACGATGCCTTTCCGCTGCTGGTCCAACTGATCGTCCCGGCAGGCTACGGACTGGTGGGCATCATCACGGCAGGCCTGATCGGCGCGATCCTCTCCAGCATCGACTCGATGATGAACTCCGGTGCCACGCTCCTCACCTTCGACTTCTACCGCCGCTTCGTGAACCCCGAGGCCTCGGAGCGAAGGCTCATTCTCGTCGGCCGGGTCGCGATCCTCACCTTCGTGGTCATTGCTGCGGGCATTGCGGCAGCCATCTACACGGAGGACGCTGCGGACAACTTCTTCCTCAAGGTGCCTGCGCAGATCGGCCATTTTGTTCCCGGAATGGCAGTGGCATTCCTGGCGGGGGTGCTCTGGACTCGGGCTTCGGCCTCAGGGGCATTCTGGGCCATGCTGTCCTCACCAGCGTTCTCGTTTGCGATCGAGTGGGCGTACGGGGCCTGGGTGAGTCCTGAATCGGGCCTTGCTGAAGCACTCGGCCCGCAACTCAACTTCCTGCACCGAACGGCTCTGACGGCAGCGTTCGCCCTGGTGGTTCTCGTGGCGCTGAGCCAGACGAAGGGCGCGGGCTCACGCGAGGTCGGAGCATTGACTTGGAGGGCTCTTGCGCCCGCAGCCGGCCAGCCCGGCCGGAATTTCTGGCGCAGCGAGCGTCCGTGGGCCTGGCTGCTTGGAGCGTCAACGGTCTTCATGCTGGTCTACTTCGCTTGAAACCGACGGCCCCGGAAGTGCATTACAGGCGTGGCCGCGCGCCGGGTGAAGGCTGCCACCACCCCACGATCGGAAAGCCCGCGAACTCCGGGGGTCGGCCATGAGTAGCCTGCGGATCGACAGGATTTGCGTGAGCCTAGGCGCGCCGCCGACTCGGATTCTTCACCACATAGCGTTGGATGCGGAAGCGGGTGAAGTCCTGACGCTGCTGGGGGCATCCGGTTCCGGGAAGACAACCCTCCTGCGAAGCATCAACGGGCTGGTGCCGTTGGAAGCCGGCAGGATCGAGGTCGCCGGCAGGGACATCTCCGATCTCGACCCGGTCGCGCTACGGCTCTCGACCGGCTACGTCCTGCAGGGGGCGGCTTTGTTCCCGCACTGGACGGTCGCCGAGAACGTGGGCACAGTGCCGAGGCTGCTCGGCTGGGACCGAGGACGCATCGCGCGACGAGTCGACGAGTTGCTGGAACTCGTCCGGCTGGATCCTCCGGAGTACAGGGATCGGTTTCCGGAAAGCCTGTCTGGAGGGCAGCAGCAGCGGGTCGGCGTAGCCCGCGCCCTTGCGGTCGAGCCGGCACTGGTTCTCATGGACGAGCCGTTCGGGGCGCTTGACGCGCTCACGAAGGAGGGGCTGCAGTCGGACTTCCAGCAACTACAGCGCAGCCTCGGGTTCACGGTCGTGCTCGTGACCCACGACATTGCCGAGGCCCTCCTGCTCGCGGACACGATCGCAATCCTCTCGCTCGGCCGAGTCGTCCAGAGAGGAACGCCACGCGACATCCTGGAAAATCCTGCAACGGATGATGTCGAGGCGCTGCTGACCACCCCGCGACGGCAGGCCGAGGCTTGGAGGGACCTGCTCGTTCCGTGAACTCACTGTTGCAGAACTTCACCGACCTGCCGAAGCTCCTTTCGGGCCACGTCCTCCTCTCGATCTGCGCCATAGCGTCGGCCTCGGTAGTCGCGCTGTCAGCGGCGCTGCTCGCCAGTCAGCGATCCCGGCTCCAGAACTGGATTCTCTCGATCGCCGGAGTCCTGCAAACGGTCCCGAGCCTTGCTCTGCTCGCTCTGATGGTTCCGGTCCTAGGGGGAGCGATCGGGTTCGCTCCCGCATTCGTCGCGATGACGGTGTACGCCCTGCTGCCCCTGTTGCAGAACACGGTGACGGGGCTGGCCGCCACCCAACCGCAACTTGTCGAGGCGGCGCGGGGCCTCGGCATGACAGACCGGCAGATCCTGTTCCGCATTCGGTTCCCGCTGGCATTGCCAGTGATCGTGGCCGGCCTCCGGACTTCGACCGTATGGACCGTGGGAACCGCAACCCTGGCGACCGCGGTGGGTGCCTCCGGTCTCGGCTCCTACATCTTCACGGGACTCCAGACCCGCAATCACGCGATGACCCTGTTCGGCTGCTTGTTCGCCGCCCTGCTTGCAGTGGTATTGGACCAAGCGCTGCGGTTGGTCGAGACGGCCGTGAAGCAGCGCCGCCATCGCCGCGCCGCAGCGATAGGGACCGTGCTCGCTGTCGCCCTGACAGCCGCGGTTGGCGGGGCGTTCTGGCCAACCTTCACTCAACCGGTTGGAGGCCGCATGGCGGAAGACCAGAACGTCACAGCGGGGGGCGTCCCGCAGCCCGGGCCGCTGTCCGGCAGGGGATACATCACGGGATCGAAGTCGTTCGTCGAGAGTCATTTGCTGGCCGAACTCATCGGCCTGTCCCTGGAAGAGGCCGGTGCGGAGGTCGTCAACAGACCAAGCATGGGATCGACGATCCTTTTCGACGCTCTCCGCGGAAACTCGGTGGACGTCTATGTCGACTACACCGGCACCATCTGGGCGACGCTGATGAGGCGGACGGAACCGGCATCCCGCTTGCGGACGCGGATCGAGGTCACCAACTTCCTCTACCAAGAGCACGGAGTCTTGTCGGTTGGACCCCTCGGATTCAAGAACGACTACGCGTTCGCGATGAACGAGGTTCGCGCCGGCGAGCTGGGCATCCGTTCGATTCCGGACCTGTCCGGGCGCAACCTGGAAATCGGCGGGGATCCGGAAGTCTTCGGGCGCCCGGAGTGGGAGCGAGTGCGGAGCGTCTACGGGCTCGACTCGCTTGTCACCCGCCCGATGCAGGCGATCTACATGTTCGACGCCGTCAGAAACGGCCAAGTGGACGTGATCACGGCGTACACAACCGACGGAAGGCTGGCCGAGGGGGGCCTCGTCCTTCTGGATGATCCGCAGCAGGCACTTCCACCCTACGATGCGGTCCTGCTGGTGTCCCCGGATGCATCCAAGGACGCGGCGCTCTTGGGAGCCCTGTCCGGGCTCGTGAACCGGATCGACGACCAAATGATGGCCACCGCCAATCTGAGAGTCGAGGCAGGCGGAGACTCCCCGAGGCAGGCGGCGCTGTGGCTGCGAGACAGGATCCGCCGTCAGCTACCGCTGGACCGAGTGGAAGGCACACCAGCTGAAGAGGCTCGCCCCGCTGCAGCCCCCGAGTAATGCCTCGGCGCGACCAAGGATGGCCGGGCCGCTTGGCGGGGGCAACCATGTATGCTGTTGGGACCTTGACCATGACGGACTGGGATCGCATCCATAATCTGCCGTCCTACAGGAAGATGATCGCCCGGAAGACCAAGGCTGTTGTCTCGATGGCAGTATTCTTCATCGCATACTACTTCGCCCTGCCAATCCTGGTGGGATACTGGCCCGAATTGATGGCCCGCAAGGTATGGGGCTACGTGAACTGGGCTTACCTGTTTGCGTTCTCCCAGTTCCTGATGACCTGGGGGGTGGCGTACCTCTACATGCGCTACGCAGGGCAGTTCGACAGCATGTCCGAACAGGTCCTCGCCGAGGCCGGCGTGACCGGACACGGAGAGGGGACCTCCTGACATGTCGCTCCCTCTCTTGATGTTCCTGGCGTTCATCGCCGCGACGCTGGGAATCACCTACTGGGCCGCGGGCCGCTCCTCCGGAGCCAGTGCATTCTTCGCTGCAGGGCGTCGCATCACCGGGTGGCAGAACGGTCTGGCCATTTCCGGGGACTACATGAGCGCGGCGTCGTTCCTAGGTATCGCAGGCCTCATCGCATTCTACGGCTACGACGGATTCATGTACTCGGTCGGCTTCCTGGTCGCGTACCTGACGGTGCTGTTGGTCGTTGCGGAACCCCTGCGCAACACCGGCAAATACACGATGGCCGACGTGCTGGCGTACCGGCTCCGGGAGCGCCCGGTCCGGGCCTGGGCCGCGCTGAGCACCCTGACGGTCTCGACGTTCTACATGATTGCCCAGATGGTGGGAGCCGGAGCCCTCGTGAGCCTGCTCCTGGCGGATTCGGGGATCGGCTACACCGCAGCGGTCACGGGAGTCGGCATCCTGATGATCGTCTACGTGGTGTTCGGCGGCATGCTCGCCACGACTTGGGTGCAGATCGTGAAGGCCGTGCTACTGATGAGCGGCACGCTCCTGCTGAGCGTTCTCGTCCTGGCCCATTTCGGATTCAGCCTCGGCGCGCTGTTCGACGCGGCGGGCAACGTGACCATCCAGTCCGGGGGCACCGAGACAACCCAGGACTTCATGACCCCCGGGCGCTACTACCAGCCGCCCTACGGTGCCCTGGACTTGATCTCGCTGGGCATGGCGCTGATTTTCGGCACGGCCGGCCTGCCCCACATCCTCATTCGCTTCTATACCGTCCCGGACGGAAAGACCGCCCGGGTCAGCGTGTTCTGGGCGATGATCCTGATCGGCTCGTTCTACATCATGACGACGTTTCTGGGATACGGAGCCGCGACGATCCTGGGCCCGGTCGAGATCGCGGCGAACGGCGGCACGAACATGAGCGCGCCGCTGCTCGCCCAAGCGCTGGCCGGGGATGTCTTCTTCGCGTTCATCTCGGCCGTCGCGTTCGCGACGATTCTGGCCGTCGTCGCCGGACTGACGATCAGTGCGTCGACATCATTCGCGCACGACTTCTACTCGAACGTCTTGCACCACGGCAAGGAAGACACTCCGGGCGAAGAGGTGCGTGTCGCGCGCTGGACAGCGTTCGTCGTGGGGGCGGTCTCGATCCTGATTGCGATCGGGCTGGGTCCGGAAGCCAACGTCGCCTTCCTCGTGGGTCTCGCGTTTGCAGTCGCCGCCTCGGCAAACCTTCCGGTCATACTGCTTTCCCTTTATTGGCGGAGATTCACGACGAGAGGAGCGGTCTGGGGCCTGGCTGCCGGCTTGCTGTCGTCGGTCGGCCTCATTCTCGTCAGCCCCAGCTTCATGGGAATCGATGGACCGGAGGTCGCGGAGAACGCCCGTCGGATGATCCAAGCGCAAGCCCTGTACCCTCTCAAGAACCCCGGCATCATCAGCATCCCGCTGGGGTTCCTTGCCGCTTACCTAGGCTCGGTCCTCTCAAGGGAACCGTCCGCGGAAAGCAAGTACATCGAGCTGACGGTGCGTGCGAACACCGGCCTGGGGGCGGAGAAGGCACTATGAGTGCCGCACTGCCTCGTACGCAGAAGCCGCTGGCTAGGGTTCGCCCCGTCGGGAAGGCACAGCCATGACCGCACCCAAGAGCCAGACTCCGAAATCCGGCCTCCTCTCATCGGAAGACTGGGTCGCATGCTGGCTGGGATTCGCATTCATCGCGCTGGCCCTGGCCGGAGTGCGGCCTGACCTGCCGGGCTTCTCGTGGGATGGGGCCGCAGCGGGCGCGGTCTTCGCCGCAGACAACCTGATGGCAGGCGGCGTCCTGGGGGCTCTCCTCCTCGTCGTTTCGCTGGGAGGCATCCTGCTCTTGCGGAGGTCGCCGAGCGCGTTCGGCCTGGGATTCCCGGCGATCTTCGCGCTGGCTTGGCTGTCGCAATTCATCGCCGGCCACTCCGCGATGAAGGAATGGGGGCTCAGCTACGTGATCACCGGTCTTCTGCTCGGCCTGTTGATTTCGAACGTGTTCTCGGTTCCAGGATGGATGCGCGAGGCCGTTCGCACCGAGTACTACATCAAGACCGGACTCGTGATTCTCGGGACGAACATCCTGATCGGCGATATCCTCCAGGCCGGAATGCTCGGAGTCGGGCAGGCGCTCCTGGTCATCCTCGTGATCTGGTATGCGTGCTTCTGGATCGCCCGTAAGATGCAGGTCGACGATGAATTCTCGGCCATGCTGGCGACAGCGGTCTCGATCTGCGGCGTTTCCGCGGCAATCGCCGCTTGCGGCGCGATCCAGGGAGACCGCAAGAAGCTCTCTTACGTGACGTCGCTCGTCCTGATCGTGGCGATCCCGATGATGCTGGTGATGCCCTGGGTCATCAGCCAGTTCGAGATCCCGCCGGTCGTCGGGGGCGCCTGGCTGGGAGGGACCATCGACACATCGGGCGCAGTGGTCGCCGCGGGCGAGATCGTAGGGGACTCGGCGATGAACGCCGCGGTGATCGTCAAGTTCTCGCAGAACGCGATGCTGGGCCTGGCGGCCTTTGCGCTTTCCGTCTGGTGGACATTCCGGTCGGGGGCGGTCACGGGCGAGAAGCCCTCGCCCTCGATCATCTGGGAGCGGTTCCCCAAGTTCGTGCTGGGCTTCATCGTCGCCTCGCTGCTGTTCTCGTTCGCCCTGAGCCCGGAATTCGTCGATTCGACCAGGGGCCTGATGAGGGGACTGCGTACCTGGTGGTTCGCACTTGCCTTTGTCTGTATAGGACTGGAGACCCGCTTCCGGGACCTGGTGTCGATGGACGAGGGGCGACCGGCGGCTGCTTTCCTGCTTGCGCAGGGGATCAACATTGCCTGGACCCTCGTCATCGCCTGGCTGCTGTTCGGCGGGGTCCTGTTCGACGTGCCGTCACTGTAGGCGGACGAAGCCGGGCCGTTGGTCGGCCACTCGGGATACGGTGCGCCAACCGCCGGCCAGAGTTGCGTCGGACGCCAACTATAACCTTCAAGCATCATGATAATTTAAAGTTGATGTTTAGTCGTTTCCTCTCGCTGCCACGACCGGGAACGGAGACGTTCTTTCTCTGGGGTCCCCGCCAAACGGGCAAGAGCACCCTGCTTCGACAAGCCTATCCGGACGGACGCTGGATCGACTTGTTGAAGAGCGATGTCTTCATCCGGTACGCGACACGCCCCGAACTGCTGCGGCTTGAGATCGAAGAGGAGCCACCGCGCCCCGGCCAGCAGGTCGTCATCGACGAGGTCCAGAAGGTGCCGGCCCTGCTCGACGAGATCCACTGGCTGATCGAGAATCGAGACGTCCACTTCGCACTGTGCGGTTCCAGCGCCCGAAGTGTCCGTCGCGGCGCCGCCAACTTACTCGGAGGACGTGCTCTGCGCTACGAACTGCGGGGCCTGACAGCAGGTGAGCTCGGAAACGATTTTGACCTCGATCGAATGCTCAACCGAGGCTACCTGCCCCGCATTCATGGATCAGATCGGCACAGGAGACTGATCCAGGCCTACGTGAGTGACTATCTCAAGCAGGAAATCCTGGCCGAGGGGCTTGTCCGGAACCTTCCTGTGTTCTCAGGATTCCTGGAGGCCGCCGCGCTCAGTGACGGGTCGTTCGTCAACTTCTCGAACATCGCCCGAGAATGTGGGGTGTCGACACCCACGGCGAAGAGCTATTTCGGAATCCTCGAAGACACCCTGATCGGGAACTGGCTTCCCGCCTACCGGAAGCGAATCAAGCGCAGGGTGATTGGCTCTCCGAAGTTCTATTTCTCGGATGTTGCCGTCGTAAACCGGCTGGCCAAGCGCGGAGTCGTGGAATCTGGATCAGCAGCGTACGGACAGGCGTTCGAGAACTGGGTCTACCACGAGCTCGCGAGTTTCGTCAGCTACCGTAGCGCGGACCTGGACCTTGCGCACTGGCGACTGCCGAGCGGCACCGAAGTGGACTTTGTGTTGGGAGACATGCAAGTTGCGCTCGAAGCCAAGGCAGCCCAGAGGATTTCCGCGAATCATCTCAAGGGCCTTCGAACGATAGCGGAGGAACATCCCGGAGTCGGGCAGCGTATTGTCGTGTGCCTGGAACCACGAGCTTGGCAAACCAGGGACGGCATCAGCATCCTTCCCGCATCGACGTTCGCACGCCGCCTCTGGCAGGGGAACCTGCTCTAGGGCAGTGCGGGATGCATCCGCCGAGATCACGCAGCTAGCAACATCTGTCCATGCCGCAACCACGTAGGCCTGCGGTTCTTGCCGGCCAGGGGCAGCCTAGATTTCGTCTTCTTCGAGAGTGCGTTTTCCTTCGAATGGCCCCCACATTTTGCGCTCTCTGAAGGCCTTCTCTTCCATATATGACTCCGGATCATATTCCGGATTGACCTTCGGGAATCGAGCCTCGACTTCTTCCAGGTAGCGCATCATCGCACCATACATCTTCCGGTGTATTTGCGATTGCTCCTTTGCGATGTTGCTGACTTCGCCAATGTCGCCAGAAAGGTCGAACAGCATCGGGATCTCCGGACTGTCGTAGAAGTGGATGACCTTGTACGCACCGGAAATCATGGCGGAGTGCGGCACGCTGCTCCGGTAATGAGGGTAATGGAAGTAGAGATTGCGATTCAGGAAGGCCTCGTTCGGCTCGTCCCCGGCCATGTAAGCCGCAAGGCTGACGCCGTCGAGGTTCTTCAACCCTTCCGGGTCACCCCCAGCCCACTCAACGAACGTCGGCAGGAAATCATAGTTGACCACGTTTCCGGTAAAGGTTGAGTCGGGCTCGATTCCCGGCCCCCGAACAATCATGGGCACCCGCAGACCTCCATCCCACAACCACCATTTCCTTGCGTGCAACGGCTGCTTCAGGCCGGGCTCAAGTTCGAGCTCTTCGTGTCGGTAACCGTTGTCGCCTACGACGATGACATAGGTGTTCTCCTCGATTCCCAGTTGCTTGATCTTGTCAAGCACCGCACCGATCCGACCGTCCAGGTCCTCCCCCATACCTAGCCAGATGGCGGGATCATCCTTCCGGTTGACTGTTTCGGGATGTTTGTTGTTTCTTTCGTACCAAGCCTGCACGAGCGGATGATCTACATACTTGTTGCGAGTCTCGTGCAGACACTCCCGCCCTGAATGCATGGCGTAGTGAGAAATCTGAAGATAGAACGGCGCCCCGTCTCTTACCTGATCCTCCATGAACCCAATCGCTTTTTCGGTAATGCTGAACATCAATTTTGGATCCGTTACGACCTTTGGCATCCTCTTCATGCCAGCTTGGGGATTGCCGGGTTTATTGTCGGTATTTCCGTCATGTACTACGTACCCCTCCTTTCCTGGATCTCCCCTCATATGCCATTTGCCAACATGAGCGCTGACGTAACCCAGCGGCTCGAGAGCCTCGGCAATGGTGATTGCACTCTCATCGAGTTCCCGATCGGACACGTTCGGAATCAGCGGATACCTCTGATACTGTCGGCTCTTGTCGTAATAGGGTTCCCTGGACCCGAGATATACCGTAAAGCCGCTGCGGGGAGCAGACTGCCCCGTCTGCAGCGCCACGCGAGCCGGGGAACACTGCGGTGAACCGTAGGCATTGCGAAACTTCATTCCCTGACGGGCCAAGCTCTCGAGATTCGGCATCTGCAAGGCAGGCATGCGGGAGTTCTCCATGGAATCATCCATGGGGACTGGCGTGCCGTTCCAAGCCCAGTCATCGATATAGAAGAGGACAATGTTGGGCTTCTCTGACGCGACTGCACTGAATGAAGCCAAGGCGGCGCACGCAATCCACCGCGTGAAGCTCTCGAGCACCTTCATGAGAAGGATTATACGATCGGATTGCCGACTCGGTGAGGTTTGCTCGGGTTCGCTGGGCTATAGCCAGTGCGCCAGACGTACCAGATGCCCTTTCACTCCAACCGGTGCTCCCTCGACACCCTGAGCGGGCCAGGAAGTAGCACTCGACCGACATGAACGCCACACCGCACCGTGATGGAGCGGAATCCACTCGACAGCCAAGTCGCTGTCCGATCGCCGACGAGGCCCGCAAACTTCTGCTACGTAACCCCGGACATTGGCTTCACGCCGCCGCCCCGAATCGAGCGCCCCTGCGAGGACGACCGGAGGTCCGCGGTGCCCGATCTCCCGGTTCTACGGCACCGGGGAGCCTACTTTCTGGTCGTCGGGACCACCGGTGTACATCCGCCAGCGCTTAGTACCGATACGCCTGATCGCGTCATGGGACGCCGGTTGCGATTCCTGACCGTGGCCGACGGGGCCTTGGTTCCCTCGCGGCGCGATTCGTTCGACCCGGCTTGGATCTACGCAGAAGCCTCACTGTGACTTGGTTGGTCCAGCCTGGCCAAGCGCGGATTCCCCGCCGGGTTCCTGGGTCTTGATATAGAGATCCCGCTTGGGATACGGAATCTCCACCCCACCCTCGTTGAACTTCAGCATCGCACCCTCGGTGATCTCGTCCGCGATTCGACGCCGAGCCCTCGCCTCTTGGATCCACACTCGGAGTTCAAGCTTCACTTCCGACGGTCCGAATCCCCGCACGATCACGACCGGTTTAGGGTCCATCTGCACGCCGGGCACCTGGGCGGCAACCTCCTTGAGGAGCCGCTTCGCTTGTTCGATGTCCGAATCGTAGGCGCACGAGAAGGGGATTCGCAGCCGAATATGCTCACCTGACATCGTGTAGTTGATAATGTCGCGCTGCATGATTTGGTTGTTGGGAACGACTACAACGAGGTTGTCCGGGTTGCGAATCTTCGTCGCGCGAAGGCCAATATCAATCACGTCGCCCCAAGTGCCTGTCTCTTGAGGCGCGTTCCACAGTTCGATCCGGTCGCCTACTTGGAAGGGGCGGTCCATGATCAGCAGGACTCCCGCGATCAGGTTGGACAGCGTGTCCCTCGCAGCGAGGGACAGCGCCAGCCCCACGACACCGGCACCCGCGAGGAGGGGGGCGATCTGGATGCCGAGATGGGTCAGCGCCAGAAGTACACCGGTCGCGATCACCGTAAACCGGATGAACTTGTTGATCATCGGCAGAGCGGTTTCGTCCAGCGCTGTTCCCGAAGTGCGGGCCAGGACCGCCGATTCGAAGCTGCCCATCAGGTAGCCAATGAAGCGGCTCAAAGGGAAGAAGACCAACCCGATCCAGATGCCCCACACCCAGTCGCGGGGCTGGGTCTCGTAGGGAATCCACTGCCCGTCGCTATTCTCCGCACCAAGGACCGGCACCCATGTGTCGAGAACCTGCCAGAACACCCACGCGACCACGGTCATACGGAACACCCGACGGACGGCATGAATCAGTTCGTCGTCGAGGTCCGTTTCGGTCTTGGCCGTGAAGCGCCGCTGCACAACGCGAAGAATCCAGCCGCCCACCAGGTAGACGAGTCCGGCGACCAGTAGGGTGGTCAGGCTTGGAACCCAGCGGATCGCGACATAGCTGACCGCGCCGTTCCACCACTCCAGCAACGCATTCAAGTCGATTCCCAAAACGTCCAACACACGTTACCTCTGTCTGGCGGAGAGCGTCACGCCCCACTTACCAGTTTCAAACGACTTCCGATTCTGTGTCATCCGATCATCCTCCCGGACCATTCCCGACCTGTCAAACTACGACCACTACCCCCACATCTACTCCTCGACCTCTGTCGCATTGCAAGCAGGTTCGCCTGTGGACTCCACGGCATGCTCGTCCTGTCCAAGCGCCACGCGCAACCGAAAGGACCCATTCCCGGAAAACCTGTCTGGCATGTTCGGTCCCTCGAAGTGCCGTTCGCTTGCGGAACGGTCACCACGAGGTCGCGGACCACCGCCTGGAAGTGCCCAGGCAATTCCGCCTTGCAATTGCGTGACACCAGGGAAGCACACCGGCCGCACATTGGGCGGACTTCTGGGTACAGACCGACGGAATCGCAAGAAGCCAGCCCTCCCAGGGTATCCAGTACTCGCGCAGCAGGATGTTCGTCGTTGGACCGGCCCGTCTTCGTCGAACTGCGGAGAACATCTTGCCACGAACCGTCAGTAATGCTCTCATTTCCTAGCGTCACGGGTAGTCGAGGCTGCGGGAAAAGGGTAATTCTGTCACGTCTGTCACGCGCCCGGCTATTCCCATCAATCGGCTGGATCTTCAGCATCGCCAATGAACCCTCATCCGGTGATTCCACGGAATCCGGTTGCGGGACTCTCGCGCCAAGACTCGCGGTATCTCGGAACCGCCTCCGACGCAGGCAACCTCGGACGCCAGTTCCCGCAAGCCGATCACCTCGACGTCTGGGCCATTGCTGTGGCGCTCCTGGCCGGGGTACACAACGAAGGATCGCTCCGGTGCGAAGTCTTTTCTTGCGTTGTGGAAGCCCCTCGTCAGAGAGGGTGTGAGACTGCGCTTCCCGTCGAGGGCCCAGCGCCGGCCGCCCGGAAACTCCAGCACCAGGTCTGCGTCGGCCCCGGCGGCCGTTCTGTAATCACTCGCCAGAGTCCGTTCCGGAGCGGCCGACAATAGGTTCTCGATGACAAATCCCTCCCAGCTTTGGCCGACCACCGGATGGCCCGAGAGCGTCTCGAAGTCGTCGACCGAGAGCAGGGCGTGCACCAGTCCGCTATCACGGACGTGTACTTTCGGCGACTTGACCAAGCGCTTCCCTACGTTGGCTCGGCAAGGCGGAAGACGGCGGACGAGCAGGAGCCCTGCCATTACGTCGATGAATCAGGTCACCGTCTGGTAGCTCGTACCTGGCGCACTCGCGAACCGAGAAGCATTCAGGATGCCTCCTTGGCTGTGCGCCAGCATCGTCCACAACCGTTCGAGAGAGGCCGCCGTCTGGCGAGGTCCAATGGCGGCAACGTCGCGCTCCAGGTAGGTTCCAATGAAGTGCTGCCTGACCTTGACATTGATTGCGCTGCTACGCGCAAGAAAACTGGCCGGGAATCCTCCCCGAACCCAGAGTTGCACAAGGGTGTCCATCCCTGGTTCCATCTCGAGGATGTTCAGCGGACCCAGCTCCACGTAGGCCATCCTCCCAGCGAGGGTTCCGCCCGATTACCGGAGCAGATCTACCGATGCGGAGCCGAGTACCACGAATCGACCAGTTCGGAGTCCCTTGCGACGGTCGCGGTCAATCATGCCTCGTAGATCACTGAACAGGTCGGGCACCCGGTGGATCTCGTCCACGATGATCAGACGGCGCTGGTATCGTTCGAGGAACATCCTCGGTTCCTCGAGTTTTTTCGGTCGGTTCGATCTTCGAGGTCCAGGTAGAGCGCGTTCTCCTGGTCTCCTATTTCACGAGCCAGGGTTGTCTTGCAGGCCTGTCTCGGCCCAACCATCGAGACTGCGGGCTGAAACGCGAGGGCATTTAGAATGATCTCCTTTGCCCGTCGCGCAATCATCCCTGCAGATCATCCATCTGACGGATGATCTGCGGGGACACAGGTAGAAATCAGGAGGCTCTGGGAGCGCCCATTGGGCCTAATCCTCGCGACCCCAACCAGCCATTCGCAACCTCTCCCATGGCTGGCACCAAGGAATCTCCCTTCGGCCAGAGCGGTCAGCGTCCCCCCAAGGGGCGGGTATTGGCTTCCAGTTCCTTTACGAAGCTCGCCGCTTGCTCCAGCAGATCCTCAACCAAGGCGGGATGGCGCTCCCGAATATCGAACTTCTCTCCGGCATCAGCCAGCAAATCATAGAGCTCGCGAGCCTCGAGTTCGCCATCCGCCCTCCGTTGCAAGCGGAGCTTGTGCCTCCCCTTTCGGATTCCCTGCAACCGGACCGCAGCCCCAGGGGCGCTGCCCGCAAAGAAATAGAAGTACTCGTGCGGAGACTCGTGTGTCACCCCGCTCAGCAACGGCCAGAGATCGCGACCGTCCAGTACCCGGTCCGCGGGGAGGTCTGCGCCCGAGAGGCCCGCGAAGGTGGGTAGCAGGTCCATGTTTGCCGCCACTGCCGAGCTGACCCGGCCCTCGGGAATCGAGCCCGGCATCCAGAAGACGCCTGGTACGCGCATTCCCCCTTCCCACGTGGTTCCCTTGCCCAGCTTCAGCGGGCCTGCAGAACCCGCATCGATGCCGTACTGGAGCCACGGACCGTTGTCCGATGTGTATACCACCAAGGTCCTTCGGTCGAGGCCCAGCTCGCGGAGCTTGCCGAGGATCTGTCCGACGGACCAGTCGAGTTCCTCGATCACGTCACCATACCGGCCTCGTAGCGACTTGCCCCAGCGCTGGTTCGAGACGAACAGCGGGACGTGCGGCATCGCGTACGGAAGATACAGGAAAAACGGCCCGTCGCGGTTCTGTTCGATGAACTCGAGGGCCAGTTCCGTGTAGTCGGTCGTGAGGCTGCGTTGATCCGGATCCACTTCCACCATTTCGTCGTCGCGCATCAGAGGCAGCGGATGCGGGAAGCCCTGACCCCGCTCCAGGTCGTAGTAGGTCCCCTTGCCTGCGAACCCCGTCATGTCCGCTCGTTCACGCGCCGAGATCATCCGCTCGTCTTCCGGCTCGCGGACCGGCATGACCGGGTGATACCGCCACATGTCGTTGGAGAACGGAATACCGAACCAGCTGTCGAACCCGTGACGGTGCGGCAGGTATTCCGGCGCGTCTCCGAGGTGCCACTTTCCGATCATCCGCGTGGCATAGCCCCTTTCCTTCAGGAGTTCGGCAACCGTAATCTCGTCGGGATGGATCCCCGTAGTGGCTCGAGGCCCGTGGTTGAAGGCGAGACTCGCACGCGGAGGATAGCTGCCGGTCATCAGGGCCGCTCTGGACGGACCGCAGAACGGTGCCGCGTAGAAGCTGGTGAGCCGCATGCCCTCGCGGGCCATCCGGTCAATGTGCGGAGTGCGAATGTCCGGATGGCCGTACACGCCAAGGTCGCCCCAGCCCTGGTCATCAGCGAACAGAACGATAAAGTTCGGTTTTTCAGGGGCTTGTGCGGCAGCGCTAGCTACCACGGCCAGCAGGATCGGCAACAGGGAGATTCGGCGCATGGTAGTAGCGATTCGCAAGAGTGTAGCACCCGCCAGATGCTTCGCCCGCACGCGATTCCGCGGGTATCCTGCAGCACATATGATGGTGCCGACATGATCCCTGCTGACGAAACGTTCGAGGGGACGTTCCCCTTCCGGCCTCGTTACTGCACGGCAGCCGGCTTCCGCATGCATTACGTGGACGAGGGGAGCGGAGAGCCGATCGTACTTCTGCACGGCGAACCCACCTGGGGGTACCTGTACCGGAAGTTCGTACCGCCGCTCGCCCTGCGATGGCGTGTCATCGTCCCTGACCACATGGGTTTCGGCAAGAGCGAGACTCCTCAGGACCGCGAGTACACCCTCGAGACCCACGTCGCCAACCTCGCAGCGCTCGTTGATGACTTGGGCCTCGACGACATTACGTTCGTCGGGCAGGACTGGGGCGGCCCGATGCTAGCTGCCTACACGGTCCGGCATCCCGACCGGGTCAAGCGCGTCTGCCTGATGAACAGCGTGTGCGGCTACGGTGGGATGGTGGCACCGAGAGATGCTCCAAGGCCGCCGAAGCTGCACGAATCGGACTGGTTCCGATGGGTCCGCGCCAGACTGCAGGATGGCTCGTACCACCGCACCATGCAAGGGCTGGGAGAGACTTCCGGCGGCCTGATGGCGCGCCTCGGGCTGGCATCCGACCTGAGCGACGTCGAACGACGGGCATACGCCGCCCCGTTCGGCTCCCCCGAGGAGTGCAAGGGAGCCGTGGAGTTCCCCCTTGACGTCGCTCTCAATCGGATCGGTCCGTACGTGAAGGCCGGGGCACCCGGCGTGCCGGCCCTGTGCTCCAAGCCAGCCATGCTGGCCGAGGGAATGAGGGACCGGGCGATCCCGCCGGCACTCGCAATCGCGGACTTTCAGGCGCTATTCCCGGAAGGCCCGGTAGTGCAGCTCGAGCAGGCAGGCCACTTCTGCCAACAAGACGCGGCACCGGAACTGATTGCCCTCATCCAGCTTTTCATGCAGCTGACCTGAGACCCGCGCAGCCTTCCCGCCTGCGGTCAGAAATCTCGCCGCCCCTCAATGGACTCGATCATCGTCGCCTCGTCGACGAATTCGAGTTCGCTTCCGATCGGTATTCCGAGCCCGATCCTGGTGACCCTCACATCGAGCGGCTTGAGCAGTCGCCCGAGGTACGCGGAGGTGGCCTGCCCTTCCGTGGTCGGGCTCGTAGCTAGGATGACCTCGCGGATCGCCCGGTCACGCAACCGCTGCAAGAGGCTCTGGATCTTGAGATCTCGCGGCCCGACATTCCTCAGCGGCGACAGTGCCCCGTGCAGGATGTGGTAGGTGCCCTTGTAGGTACGCGTGCGCTCGATAACCATGATGTTGTTGGGCTGCTCGAGGACGCAGACGAGGGCGTGATCGCGCTTGCCGTCGCTGCAAATGGGGCACAGCGCCCCCTCCGCGATGTTGTTGCAGCGCTCGCAAAGCTGGATCTTCTCGCGCATCTCAAGGATGGCCCTGGCAAGGCCCTCGGCCCGCTCGCGGTCGATTCCAAGCAGGTGAAACGCGAGGCGCTGTGCGGACTTGGCACCGACTCCCGGAAGGCGCTTGAACTCGTCCACCAATCGGGACATCGGGGCCGCGAGATCTTCGGCGGGCATAGTCGCGTCCTTGCCGGACTTACCGCATCTGGCTAGCCCAGCAGACCCGGCGGGAGTCCGAGACCCCCCATCATGCCGCCAACCTTCTGCTGGGTCTCTTGCTCGACACGTCGCGCAGCCTCGTTGCATGCGCCACGAATCATGTCCTGCAGCATCTCAATGTCGTCGACGGCTTCTGGCTCGATTGCGATCCCCAGGATGTTCTTGTTGCCGTCCATCTTGACGGTGACCATGCCCCCGCCTGTGGACGCTTCGACACGTATCGCGGCGATCTCTTTCTTGAGGCGCTCCTGCATCGCCTGCGCCTGCTGGAGCATCTTCTGAGGATTGCCCGGGAACTTCACTATTTCCTCCCCCTCAAGTCCATCACTTTCGTAACTCGGCCGCCGATGCGCTTCTTGAACTCAAGGAACGCCGGGTCGGACTGGGCGCGCTCGCTGGCGGGTTCGACCGCAGCTGCCCTGGACCCGCCGGATCCGCCAGAACCGGCAACTGCGACTTGGCCCCCTGATTCCGAGCCACCAGCGTCGCTTACGAGTCTAACATCGGGTTTGCCCCCAACTAGACCCACAAGGGCAGCCTCCAAGAGGGACCTCTGCAACTCCACGATCGGCATCCACTGAGGGTCGACGCGCACGGTGACTGCGCGACCTTCGCGCTGCAGACGGCTGCTCTCGAGTCCATCCAGCAGGTAGTCGTCGCCGGCCTCCTTGATCGCATCGAGCAGCTTCCGCTTGAACTCGTCCGCTGGCGACGGCCCGGTTCCGTCAGGGGAGGCTGGCTGGGCGGATGCGCCATCATCCTGAGCGACCGTTTCGGGCTCGGGGGCAGGCCCGCCCGGTTCGGAAGCCCGCGATGCGGGTGCCGGCGCCTTGGCGGGTCGAGAGGCGCTCCGAGATGCCTTCGGTGTCGGCGTTCCGCCGCTCTGCTTCGGTTGCGGGGATGCTGCTGGCGAGGAGACGCCCTTGGAGCCGGACGCGGCCGGCGCAGGTGTGGGGCGCGCCGCTCGCACCGCACGGGAGGGGGCCATTCCCGAAAGGACCTGCTCGATCGGCCGGAGTCGACCTGCGTAGACGAGCTTCAGCAAACCCACTTCCAAGCGGAATCGCTGCTGCGTCGCTTGCTGCAGATCTTGGTACAGAGACAGCAGGATCTGCAAGTAGCGCGTGAGGTCCTCGTTCGAGAAGTCCGCGATCCATTTCTCCGCAGACTCTCGCTCGCCCTGGCCCGCAGCAACCAGCTTCGAGTCGATTCCCGCCACCTTCATGACCAGGAGGTTCCGGAACTGGCGCGTCAGTTCCCCGCAGAAGTGCTGGGGATGCCGGCCTTGGTGGAACAGGTCATCGGTGACAGCCAGCATGGCGGCGGGGTCGGAGTCCCGGATCGCGCCAAGGATTCGCTCGGTAACTTCCGAGGGAATCGACCCGAGCAGGTCACGCACGCCAGTGGCCTCAAGTCGGTTGCCGAATGCCGCGATCGCCTGGTCCAGGGTTGACAGGGAGTCGCGAATCGAACCGTCCCCCGCAAGGGCAAGCGCCACCAAGGCGTCGTCGTCTGCCACCACGCCCTCGCTCCCGCAGATCTTGCGCAGGTGCTCGAGCACTGCAGCCTGGTCCACCGCGCGGAACGCGAAGCTCTGACACCGCGACACGATTGTCGCGGGAATCGCCTGAGGCTCGGTCGTGCAGAGGACGAACACGGTCCACTCCGGCGGCTCCTCCAGGGTCTTCAGCAGCGCGTTGAATGCGTCGCCGGTGATCTGGTGCGCCTCGTCGATGATGAAGACCTTGTAACGGTCGCGCACCGGCCGGAACCGAACGCTCTCACGCAAGTCGCGGATATCGTCGATCCGTCTGTTCGACGCCGCGTCGATCTCAATAACGTCGAGCGAGCCTCCCGCCGCGATTTCCGAGCACACGGCCGAATCCGGATCCGGCGATGAACTCGGCCCGTCCTCGCAGTTCAGCGCCATGGCCAGGATGCGGGCCAAGGTGGTCTTGCCCGTACCGCGGGGCCCCGAGAAGATGTACCCGTGGGCGATCCGGCCCTGGTCGATGGCATTGCGGAGCGTCTGCTTAACATGCTCCTGTCCCACGACCTCGTCAAAGGTCTGCGGCCTGTACTTGCGCGCGATGACCTGGTACATGGTCGGGGGCGCCGTTGGAGATGGGCTCCGGATACAACCGCGGCACGCGACAGTGGCCGCTACCGTTGCTTCCTCCCGGACCTGGCGGGGTTCACGGCATCCCGCTGCACGGGTCCGGAGCCCAAAGTCAGTCTAGCACCCGGCCCCCGTTCGGGTTTCAGGCCGGCACGGCGTCCGCCACGGGCTCGCGCACGTCGTCCGAGACGACCCTCCCGTCCATCAGGGAGATTCGCCGGCCCGCCCGGGAGGCAATCTGCTCGTCGTGCGTGACCATGACGAGGGTGGTTCCGGCCTCGCGGTTGAGCCTGAGCAGCATGTCCAGCACCATGGCGCCGTTGCGGCTGTCCAAGTTCCCTGTCGGCTCGTCCGCCAGCACGATCGGCGGATCCGTGACGAACGCCCGTGCGAGCGCAACGCGCTGCTGCTCCCCGCCGGAGAGCTGGACCGGGTAATGGTCCGTCCGATCTCCGAGGCCGACCTCTCCGAGCAGCCTCGCAGCCCGCCTCCTGGACTCTGCGTCTACCAGCCCAGCCAGGTCCAGCGGGAGCATGACGTTCTCGAGCGCGGTCAACGTGGGGACGAGCTGGTATGCCTGGAATACGAAGCCGATCTTGCGCCCTCGCAGCAGCGCCAGCCGGTCCTCCGGCAGTCCGGTGATCGGGTCACCGTCGACGAGAATCTCGCCGCCGGACGGCTTGTCAAGTCCGGCGAGCAGACCGAGCAGCGTGCTCTTGCCGCTGCCGGACGGCCCCTGGATCACCGTGAAGGTGCCGGCGGGAATCGAGAAGTCGATGCCCCGCAGGATCTCCACCACGCGCGAACCGCTGCGGATGGACTTCGCGAGGCCTCGCACTTCGAGCACGGGGCCAAGATTCGGCATGGACGGACCGGGGTTCCCTATTATGTGCATAGGTGCTCGGCCGCCTCGAAGCGTTACTCGCCGACGGCGCTCGGGCGTCGCTGGCAGGCATCCTGCTGCTGGCGGGATGCGGTTCCCAAGAGCCGTCAGAGAGTCCGCAAACCGAGCCTGCGGCGGCCCTTGCGGCGGATCCCGAGGGCTCCCCCCGCGAGGATCCCAGGCCGGTGCTCGTGGCGTTCGGCGACAGCCTCACCGCCGGCCACGGCGTTGCCCCGGAGGATTCCTACCCTGCCCTGCTACAGGCGGAACTCGACCGTCGCGGCATCGCTTTCCGAGTGGTCAACGAGGGCGTCAGCGGCGACACGACGGCGAAGGCCTTGAGCCGTGTCGATGCTGCCATCGCCCACGATCCCGAATGGGTGATCCTCGGGCTCGGGGCCAACGACGGCATGCGGGGCCTGCCCCTCGATGCGATGGAGAGCAACCTCCGCGATATGGTCGCTCGGTTCCAGGAGAGCGGGTCGCGGGTCCTGCTGGCCGGCATGATGCTGCCCCGCAATTACGGACCGGAGTACGTGGCCCAGTTCGAGTCGGTCTACCCACGCATCGCCGAGGAGCTGGGCCTGCCGTTGATTCCTTTCCTGCTTGAGAACGTGGCGATGGTGCGGGGGCTGAATAACAGAGACGGCATCCACCCGAACCGCCAGGGCAACGAGATCATCGCCCGTCAGGTCGCCGACGCCTTCGCGAAGGCGGTCCAGTGACAGACGCTACGAGGAAGCGCGGTTGATCATGAACGTCGCCGTGTCCCCGAAAAAGCGGTGCAGAATGTCCGCGACCTCCGGTTCGAACCCGGTTTCGTCCAGCGCCTGCGTCATCAGATCCATCCATCGGTCGCGAGCGCTGCCGTCAATCGGAAACGGCATGTGCCGCATCCGCAGCCGCGGATGTCCGCGCTCCTGAATGTAACGTTGCGGACCGCCGAACCGCCCGATCAGGAAATCGCGCAGCCGCACACGCGCCGCCTCCAGTTGCCCGGCCGGATACATCGGGCCGAGGATGTCGTCGTCCGGCACCTTGGCGTAGAACGCCTGCGTCAGCCGCTCGAAACCGGTCTCCCCGACGACTTCGTACAAACTTCGGGGCATCTGATCCTATTCTCCAGCCTGCCGGACTATGTTGCAATTCCGGATGCACGTAGCTCGACCCGGCCGCTTCGCGCTGGTACCATGCGAGCTAGTCATGTCAAGGATTCTCTCGTTTCTCTTGGTCGCGCTCCTCGCGGTGTTCCCTGCACTGGCCGACGAGGAGGGCTTCGAATCGCTGTTCGACGGTTCGTCGCTGGACGGTTGGGTCCTCTTGGGGCAGCACGGCCACGGGTACTTGGTCCAGGACGGCAAGATCGTGTGCCCCCGCGGAAGCGGCGGAAACCTGCTCTCGGCCGCAGAGTATTCCGACTTCGTGTTCCGCTTCGAGTTCAAGCTGGAGTCGGGTTCGAACAACGGCCTGTGCATCCGCTGCCCGCTGGCTTGGCGGAACTTGGCCTACGACGGCAACGAACTGCAGATCATCGATAACACCGCGGAGCGCTACAAGAACATCAAGCCTTGGCAGAAGCACGGATCGCTCTACCATGTCGCCTCGGCGAAGACCGGCGCACTCAAGCCCGTCGGCGAATGGAACACTCAGGAAGTGACGGCCGACGGAACAAGGATCCGGGTGGTGCTCAACGGCACGACGATACTCGACGTCGACACGGCCGACGTGAAGGACCGAGCGATTCTCCGCCAGCATCCAGGGCTGAAGCGGAAATCCGGCCACGTCGGATTCCTGGGCCACAACGAGCCGGTGGAGTTCCGCAACATCCGCATCAAGCGACTTTGAGGCCGTCCCAAGGCCGGGCGGGCACTGGAATACCGTAATTTTCGTCTATCCTAACGTTGGGCCTGATTGCGAGGTGTCCATGTTCAATTGGCTAGCGCGCGACCGTCGCGCATTCCTGAATTCGATCCTGGGCCTGGTGGCGGCGGGCCAGGCCGGGCCCAGCCTGGCAGGTGCCACCAAGAAGAACAGGCGGGTCCAAGCAACTCGGGACGTCATCGGCGAGCTAGGCGTCCGGACTCTTCTCAACGCCGCAGGAACCTACACTCGGCTGACTGCTTCCAAGATGTCCCCGGAAGTGGTCCGTGCCATGCAGGTGGCTGCTGCCAGCTACGTAGATCTGAACGAACTCCATGAGAAGGCTGGCGACCGCATTGCCGAACAGCTGGAATGCGACGCGGCGCTGGTTACGGCAGGTTGCGCGTCGGCACTGACGCTGGCCACTGCGGCATGCGTCGCTGGCAACGACCCGCAGCGGATCAAGCGCCTGCCGGACACCGCGGGGATGAAGGACGAAGTCGTGATGCAGAAGGTTCATCGCAACGGCTACGACCACGCGATCCGCAATTGCGGGGTTCGGCTCGTCGAGGTGGAGAGCGCACGAGAGATGGAAGCGGCGATCGGCGATCGTACGGCGATGCTGTTTTTCCTTAACCACAACGAGAAGGACGGCCAGATCGGGCACGAGGAGTTCGTGCGGATCGGGAAGGAGCACGGGGTACCGACGCTGAACGACGCGGCGGCCGACGTGCCCCCGGTCGACAACCTGTTCCGATTCACCAAGATGGGCTACGACCTAGTCGCATATTCGGGCGGCAAGGGCCTGCGCGGCCCGCAATCGGCCGGCTTGCTGCTTGGACGTCGCGACCTGATTGAGTCAGCACGCATGAACAACAGCCCCAACTCGGATTCGGTCGCCCGTACGAACAAGGTGAACAAGGAGGAGATCATCGGGATGCTGGTCGCGCTGGAGCTGTTCCTGGAAACTGACCAGGACGAGACCTGGCGGGAATGGACGCGGCGCTGCCGGCGGATCGAGCAGGCCGTGGGAGGCCTGCGAGGGGTTGCGACCGAGGTGTTCGTGCCGGAGATCGCGAATGCTGTGCCGCACCTTCGGATCCGGTGGGATTACGCCGAGACCGGGCTCGACGCCAAGCAGGCGGCCGAGAGGCTGCGGGCGGGAGAGCCGAGCATCGAGGTCCGTCCAGGGTTTGAGGACGGCCTCGAAGTGGCTGTGTGGATGCTGGACCCGGGCGACGAGCGGGTCGTCGGCCGGATGATCCACAAGGTGCTCGCCGAAGCGATACGGCGGGCAGCGTGATCGCCGGTCTTCAGGACAGGAAGACGTAACGGGCGACGAAGAGCGCCGCGAGCAGGTGGACAGGCCACCCGGCGTCCGAGGGCCGGCCGCGCAGGATCTTCAGAGCCGAGTACGAGATCAAGCCCATCGCGAGGCCGTCGGCGATGCTGAACGTCAAGGGCATGCCGGCAATGAGGAACAGGGCCGGCACGGCCGTATCGATGTCGTCCCAGTCGACCTGACCTGCCAGCCCCACCGCCGACGCTCCAATGATAATCAGGGCCGCGGCGACGGCGGCAGAGGGTATCACGGCAACAAGGGGAGCGACCGGAAGTGCGATCAGGAAAAGCGTGCCGGTGACGACGGACGTCAGCCCCGTGCGCCCCCCGGCCGTGATGCCTGCCGCGCTTTCGATGTAGGTCGTGACCGTGGATGTGCCGGCCAGCGATCCAACCATTGTGGAGGCTGCATCGACTCCCAGCATCCGTCCAAGCCGAGGCACACGGCCCGACTCGTCCTCCAGGCCTGCTCTCTTGATCACGCCCACCATGGTGCCCAGGGAATCAAAGAAGTCGACGAAGACCATGGCGAGCAGCAGGTCGAAAACGCCGACTGACAAGATGCCCCCCAGGTCCAGTTGCAACGCTGCGTCGAGTGCACCGCCAGCAGTGGCCGATCCCGTGCCCGAAAGCCCCAACGGAAGCGCCACCGCGGTGGCCGCCGCAATGCCGATCAGGATTCCGGCCCGGATTCCCCGGGACAACAGCGTGGCCGTGAATAGCAGTGTCGCGATGGCCAGCAGGGCATTGGGGGTTGTCAGGTCGCCGCGGGTGAGCAGCGTCGCCTCGTGGCTGCGGATGATCCCGGCGTTATTGAGCCCGATGACAACGAGGAACAGCCCGATGCCAGCGCTGATCGCCGGCATGAGCCTTTCGGGTAGCGCCCGCACAATGGCCTGCCTCACGCCCACGACAGTCGTCAGCGCAAAGATCGTGCCGGAGAGAAACACCACGCCCAAGGCCTCCTGCCAAGTCAGGCCAGCACCCTGAACAACGGTGTATGCGAAGAAGGCGTTCAGCCCCATTCCGGGAGCGAGGGCGAGGGGGGCGCGCGCCCATAGGCCCATGGCGATGGTGCCGAGTCCACTGACCAGGCAGGTAGCGAACGCGGCCGCGGCCGGCGGGATGCCGGCGTCGGCCAGGATGGCCGGGTTGACGGCGATGATGTAGCTCATCGCCAGGAAGGTCGTCGTCCCGGCGACGACCTCGGTCCGGACGGACGTGCCGAGACGGCCTAGCTCAAAGTAGTCTTCGATTCGTTGCCTGACCATGACGCAGCAGTTCCACTATCGCTGATTCGGCAGCGGACTGGTGATCTGTGTCCGCGTACCGGCAGGGTTCGGCCTTGGAGGAGGTTCCGGCGTTCGCGTGGCGATACCCGTGATTGTTTCGGCAACGGGCAGGAAGCGGCGAGATTCCACCCTGTCATCGCCGATTTTCCAGGTCCTTGCCGGGCGTTCCGTGGTACAAAAAGGGCACTATCGGGGCTAGTCCGACCATTCGGACGAGCGGAAAGGGAAAGAAAGGGGGCTTATGCCAAGAGCAGCGATTCTCGTTGCGTTCCTAGTTGCCGCGGTCATCATCGCACCCAGCGGCTGGGCGCAGACTACGCAGGGCCAGATCAACGGTCGTGTAACGGACACCTCGGGTGCCATGATTCCTGGAGCCGAAGTCGAAGCGGTGAATCCATCGACGGGGATCTCCCAGGTAATCAGCGCCAACGAGGTCGGGCAGTACGTCATGTACCTGCCATTCGGCACCTACGACGTGCGGGTGTCTTCGCCGGGCTTCGGAACCAAGGTGACCACAGGAGTCATCGTGACAACCGCGTCGGAAACCACGGTCAACGTGGAACTCGATGTCGAGGCGGTGGCCGAGCAAGTCAGCGTCACCGCGGCGTTGGCCCAACTGGAGACCAGCGACACGACCGTCGGCGCGGCTATCGAGGAGAACCTGATGCGCCATGCCCCGATTCCCGTGCAGGGGCAGAAACGCCGGCCGTACCAGTACATCTCACTGTCGCCGGGGGTGAACAATACAAACGGCCGTGGAAACGTCGCCGGCTCCCGCACACTCAACACGGTGATTATGCTGGACGGACTGTCGACCGAAACCACCAACAACGGAATCGGGGAGCAGGCCCAGGGCACCGAGCCCAGTGTGGAAGCGATTGGAGAATACAAGCTTCTGCTGAGTAACACATCCGCGGAGTACGGACGAAGCAGCGGAGGCATGATCACTTACGCGACCAAGTCCGGCACCAATGACTTTCACGGATCGGTGTGGAACTTTCACAACAACTCTTTCCTGAATGCCCGGCCGTGGCAGGCTGCCGAGCGAGCAAACAGTCGTAACAACGAATTCGGTGTCGCCGCTGGCGGCCCCGTCGTCATCCCGAAGGTGTACAACGGCCGCAACAAGACGTTTTTCTGGTCGACATTGGCTTACTACCGCCAGAGCGCAACTGGGAGCGCAACAAACTTCCTGACGCTGCCAACAGCAGCAATGCGCAATGGGGACTTTTCCCATCCGGACCTGAACCCGCTCTATGACCGAAAGGACCAGTTCGAAGACGCCGACAGGCAAGTACGGTTCCGGCCGTTTGTCAACAACCAAATCCCGATGAGCAGGCTGAGCCGTGTAAGCGCGAACGTCATGCAGCTTCTGCCGCTTCCCAACGCGCGCGAGACTCCGGAGCTCAATCATCTCGGTGCCGTCTCGAGCACGTTCAAGCCATGGGACCTGACTACCAAGATCGACCATCAGTTCAACGCGAGCCACCGGCTGTCGGCGTTCTACATGTATGGAACTGCACCACGGATCGAGAGCGACCCGGGCGGGATCCTGGACGACAGCTTCGGACGGACGAACATCAATTCGTTCCAGCGTCTCAGGGGAGACTACACCTGGATCCAGAGCCCAACTGTTGTCCATCAAGTGCTGTTCGGGTTCAACTTCCAGGAAAACGGAAGAGAGCAGAGCAACTTCGGTCAGGGCCTGTCGACACAGCTTGGTCTCAGTGGAATGCCGAGTAATGAATGCCCTTGGATCCAGCTGGCTCGCGCCTCGAGCTTCGGGGTGTCGATCTGTGCGAACCCACCCTCGAACGTCGAGTCGAAGATCATTCCGAACTGGGCCTACAGCACTCTTTGGAACAAGGGCCGGCACACTATCAAGTTCGGCTACCAAGGTCAGTACTGGCGAATCAACCGACACGATCAGGGGGGCTTCGCAGGGGGCTTGACCGTCGGATCGGCCGGCACCTATCTGTTCGGCGTTTCGGAAGGCAATCTCGGGAGTGAGACCAAGGACACGAACGGCTCGGGCGGCTTTCACTTGGCGGATTTCTTCCTCGGCCTTCCCAACTTCGTTGGCACGGCCGCGGGCTTGGCACTTGAGGAGCGGGAGGCCTATCACGCCCTGTACATCCAGGACGACTGGAAGGTCCATCCGCGACTGACGCTGAATATGGGCCTGCGCTGGGATCTGCAGATGCCGTTCAAGGAAAACAAAGGTCAGTTTTCAGGATTCGACGAAACTCTTGTCAATCCGGGAATTACTGGCAATTACCGAGGGGCCATTGAGTTCTTCGGCACGTCTCAAGGCGCGAACGGCAAGCTCAGGGTCGGCCCACCCACCTGGGGCAACTTCGGACCGCGGCTTGGATTGGCATACCAGATCACGGACAAGCTGGTGTTCCGGGCGGGTGCCGGTGTCCAGTACATGGCGATTCAAAACACGAATGTTAGGTCCGTCAATCGCGTTGGCCACGAGGCGCGTGGCAACCCTCCGCCTAGAACGAGCCCGTTCGCTACGTACTACGAGTGGGATCAGGGCTTCCCCGCCGCCCAGTTGGGAACGCCGCCATTCATCGATCCAGCGTTCCTGAACGACCAGTCGATCACGAATTGGATGAACCCGAACACCGTCGGGACGCCTCCCGTGCTCTACATGATTACGGGCGGATTCCAGCGCCAGTTCGGCAACTGGGTATTGGAGACGACGTTCTACTCGAACATGGGCCGCAACAACGCTGACCACGAACGCATCAACGACCTCCACCCGGACTACTGGCACTTGGGCCCGCTGCTCAATCTGCAGATCAACGATCCCGCAGTCGCCGCCGCCGGGTTCGGCAAGCCGTATCCCGAATTCCCTGACAACCTCCCGCTGCACCGCGCCCTGCGACGGTTCCCGCAGTACGGCAACATTTCAAACGACGCCGGAATCAACACGGGGATGAACTACAACGCCTTCATGCTGAAAGCGACGAAGCGGTATTCCAATGGCCTGTCGTTCCTCGGGCACTGGACAGTTGCCAAGCAGCTGGGCGACGTCGACTGGGCTCCGGGCGCATTCGGCAGCAACACCCGGAACTCGTACAACCGCAAGCTGGACAAGCGCGTCAACCGCTACGACACCACCCACCGGGCGGTGTTCAACTACTCGTATGACTTGCCCTTCGGTCCCGGCGAACGGTGGGGAGGGACGAGTGCCTTCAGCAAGTACGTGCTGAGCGGCTGGACGGTATCCGGTGTCCAGGAATACGTCAACGGCTTCCCGATCTCGACCGGCGGCGGGCTGTCAGTCGGAATCCCAGGCGGAGTTCGGAACCTCGCGGACCGAGCTCCGGACGTGCCTTGGAGGAGCAACATTTCATGCGGAAACATGGTGTTCGGGGACCCCAACCGGAACTACATCCTGAACGCGGGGAACCCGAGCCAGGTTACCTCGAACAGGCCGCAGGCCTGGCTCCCGCCGGGTGACTTCGTGGAGGGGAACGCGCCGGAGGTCGATCAGGAAACCCGCCAGTGTCCGAACCTGAACGAGGACTTCTCCGTCGTCAAGCGTATCCCACTGGCGACCGAGAAGGTTCGGCTGCAGATCGGCGCGGACTGCTTTAACTGCCTGAACCGGCACCGCTGGATCGCCGGGCGGTTCGGCAACAACATTAACAGCTCGAATTTCGGAAGGATCGTCCCGGAACAACCCAAAGGGCCGAGGACGATCCAGCTTCGGATGCGAGTCGAGTGGTAACAGCCTAGGGCGTCAAGCCTGAAATCCTGCGGGCCTCGCGTTCTCGAAGCGCGAGGCCCGTTCTCTTTCTGAATTTCGAACGATGCCGGACCGAGGAGCAATCTACGAGCCGGTCTTTGCGAATTTCGCAGCTCGAACGACCCCCTTGCCCTCCTCGATGTGAATCAGCTGGTTGGCCTCGACATTTTCGATGGCCTCGCTTTCGCCGCTCGGCCATTCCACCCGGACCGAGGCCGCCTGAATCGCTCGGCCCAAGCCGAAATGCAGGCGGAAGTCGTTGACGGACAGGTAGCTGTCCTGGCTGTGAACCTCCTGGACCTGCACCAACCTGCCTGACCGCACATACACTCGAGCTCCAATCGCCGTGCGATTCGACTTGACGCCGACGAGCTTTATCTTCAGCCAGTGGTTCCCCGAATCGGCGTCGCACCGGATGAGCGAGGGCGGTTCGTTCATGTTCATCACGAGGATGTCCATGTCGCCGTCGTTGTCAAAGTCACCAAAGGCGCAACCGCGGCTCGAATGGGCCGCCGTAAGGCCCGGGCCGCACTGCTCGGTGACGTTCGCGAACGAACCGTCACCGAGGTTGCGAAAGAGGAACCGCGGACCCCTGTAGGGATAATCCGGGTTGACCGCTTCCACCTCCGGGTAGACGCTGCCCGCGACATAGAACAGGTCCGGCAAGCCGTCGTTATCGAAATCAACGAGGCCCGCTCCCCATTCCAGATGCCTCGTGCTGGCCTGCAGGCCTGCCATCGTCGACTCGTCCGAGAAGAATCCCTGCCCGTCGTTGCGGTAGAGTCCCGGTATGTCGTCTGCGAAGTGGGTCTTGACGATGTCGAGCTTCCCGTCTGAGGTGTAGTCCCCGATCGCGAGCCCCATGCCTGCTTGGGCCACTCCATCGGGGCTGTAGGCTAGTCCCCGCTCGGTAGCGATGTCGCTGAACGTTCCGTCACGGTTGTTGCGCAGCAGGATGCTCGGGCTCGAGTCGCAGGCGATGTATAGGTCTTGCCAGCCGTCTTCGTTGTAGTCCGTGGACATCGCGGTCAACCCGTAGCCCAGCGCGTCGAGCACCTGCGCTTCTTTCGTGACCTCCGTGAAGGTTCCGTCCCCGTTGTTGCGGTACAGAACGTGCGACCCCTTCTGGAGCCCCTGGGGACCAAATGCGACCGGCACGCCTTTCCAGGTGGACCGGCCCTTTGGAGGCAGGTTCTCCAGACTCTCGACACCCACGTAGTTGGCAACGAAGAGATCCAGGTTCCCGTCCCGGTCGTAGTCCACGAACGTGCAGCCGGTACTCCATCTCCGCGGGTCCCCGCCCACACCCGCTTTGTCGGTCACGTCCGTGAACGTCCCGTCCCCGTTGTTGCGGTACAGAACGTTCCTTCCCCGGTATGTGATGAACAGGTCGTCAAACCCGTCGTTGTCGAAGTCCCCGATGCAGACGCCGTTTGCCCAGCCGGTCCTCATCAGACCGGCCTCCTGCGTGACATCCGTGAAGGTCCCGTCACGGTTGTTCCTATAGAGGCGGTTCGTGGCAACGTCGCCGTTCGGGATGCCGCTCCGGCGCGACCCGTTCAGCAGCAGGATGTCAAGCCAGCCGTCGTTGTCATAGTCATAGAACGCTACACCGCAACCGTTCGCCTCGGAAATGTAGTCCGAGGTGTCGACCTCTCCGTAGTAGATCGTGTTCGTGAGTCCGGCCTCCCGCGCAACGTCCAAGAAGCGGACCGGGTATCCGACCGCGCTCCCGCCAAGTGTGGAACCCGGTTCAGCGGGGACCGCCCCCCGTCTCCGTTGGCCTAGCGCCGTGGGAAGGGCCAAAGCGCTCCCGTACAACAGCTTCAGGAGGCGCCGCCTTGTCACGTCCGACAGAAATCCCCGGGAAGGTCTTGCAGTTGGACGCTGTCCCGGGCGAGAATCTTGGCTTATCTTACCGGAGGACCATACGAGCATCCGCATCTACTGGGGCGGCCTGAGCGCAATGGCCGCATTTCTGGTGCTAGGGCATCTGGCACCGTCGTACCCGCAAAGTCGTGTCATGGACCTGGCCCTCCTGAAGGCCTCGGAGTCGGCGGATGTCGCTGGAATCCGCCAGTTGCTGGATCAGGGCGCAGACGTTGACACCCGCAACGATCACGGGACGACGCCTTTGATGGTCGCCGCATTGGAAGGCCATCGAGCGGCAGTGGGGATTCTGCTTTCCGAGGGAGCGGACGTCGGGCGGACCGACGACAGGGGCATGACTGCCTTGATGGCTGCGTCCTCGGAGGGGCATCAGGATATCGTCCAGGACCTGCTTGATGCGGGAGCCCTCACCGATGGGCAAGATAACCGGGGCCGGACCGCCCTGATGCTGTCTGTCTCCCAGGTCCGGACGGGGGTAGTTCGGATTCTTCTGGCATCTGCAAACGTCGATGTCAGGAACGATGAGGGCCAGACGGCCCTCCTCATGGCGTCGGCCAGCGGCCACCGAGGCATGACAGAAGCACTGATCGAGGCTGGTGCCGATCCGAACCATTCCGACGATTCGGGGCAAACGCCCCTGATGGCGGCGGCATTCCGGGGGCATAGGGCGGTAGTCGAATTACTGTTGAACGCGGGTGCGGATCTCAATGCTCGAGGGGCCGAGGGCGCGAGCGTTTCCTCGGGCAGCCTCGAGGTCCCGTTGGGGCGCGTCACGGCCCTGATGCTCGCGGCCGCAAAGGGCACCGCCCCGGTCGTCATGGCTCTACTGAGAGCCGGGGCGGAGGTGAATGCCGCGTCGATCGACGGTCGTACCGCACTGATGTACGCAGCGTCGAACGGGAGCACGGACATCGTGCGGGCTCTGCTTGAGCATGGATCTAACATCAACGCTGTCGACGCTCTTAACGAATCAGCCCTCGCCCAAGCGGCTCTCCTGGGGCGCATCGAAGTCGTCGAAGAGCTTCGGAGAAGGGGTGCGGCTTCGACGCCGCGAGAAGACCTGCTCTTCGCGGCACGGGTCGGCCGGGTCGAGGAGGCCGAGGCTGCATTGTCGAGAGGAGCTGACCCGGACGCGAGCGATAGCCGGGGGGTGACGGCCCTCATGAGTTCGTCCGTGCATGGCCATCTCGATGTGGCGCGCCTCCTGATTGCTCGAGACGCAGAAGTGAACCGGCAGAGCAAGGAGGGGGTGGCCATCGCTGTTCAGAGTGGGACGGTAGAGGGGGGCGGCGTCACAGCCCTGATGCTGGCCGCGACGGAAGGCCATCTACAGATCGTGGAAGAGCTCCTCGACGCTGGCGCCGCTACAGCTCTGGCGAGCCATGCCGGCTGGACGCCGTTGCTGATGGCCGCTTGGGAAGGCCAGACGTCCGTGGTGGAAACCCTTCTGTCGGCTGGGGCTGATCCGAACGCCCGGGGCGAAGGCGGCAGGACCCCGTTGATCCTTGCTGTCACCAAGGGCCTGCCAACGATGGTCCGCATCCTGCTCAAGGCGGGCGCAGACGTCGACGCGCAGGCTGACGATGGCAGCACGGCGGCGATGATTGCGGTTTCCTCGGGGGATCGCCCGATGCTTCGCACACTCCTGGCCGGCGACGCCGACGTGGAGGTGCAATCCGCTGACGGGCGCACGGCCTTGCTGCTCGCGGCCAGCAGGGGAGACGTCATGGCGCTTGAAATCCTATTGACAGGGGGTGCCAGCGTTCGCACCAAGATGCACGACGGGAGAACGGCCCTCATGCTGGCCGCCGCGACTGGGCAGATCGGTGCAATCCGGTTTCTCTTGGAGCACGACGCCCCAGCTAGTGAATCCGACGAACTTGGCCGAACTGCATTGGTGCACGCCGCCCTAGCCGGCCACGACGAAGCTGCCTTGCTGCTGGAGAGTGCCGGGGCAATTGAGGACGTGGATGAACTGCTCCGGATCGTGGCTGCCACGGGCCGCGCTGACAGAATCGCGGCATTGGTCACCGACGGAGCCGAAGTGGATGGCCGGGACGCAGGCCAGAACACCCCATTGATGCTCGCAGCCGCTGCCGGGCACGTCGCGGCCGTGGCGGAACTCCTCGCCAGGGGAGCAGACGTGAACGCCAGGACGCCAGAGGGCGGAACGGCCCTCATGCTGGCTGCCGGTCAGAACCGGCGCGAAGCGGTTGAAACCCTGCTGGTGAACGGAGCCGAGCCAGACGCCCGGACCCCACAGGGGCGGACTGCGTTGATGATGGCGGGCTTCGAAGGCTTCTCAACTACGGCTGAAACCCTGCTGGAACACGGCGCAACACCGGATCTCGCGGACGCGGAAGGGGGTTCTGCACTCATGTTTGCCGCGGCAGAGGGGCACGCGGAGACGATAGAGATCCTGCTGGAGGGCGGGGCTGATCCCAATCGACGGCGTCCCGACGGCGTCACGCCGCTCATGCTGGCCTCGTCCTCCGGTACGCTTTCGGGCGTCCGGCGCCTCGCCGAGGCTGGTGCCGACTTGAATGCTGCGGATTCGCGCGGCTTCACTCCCCTGCTCATTGCGGCAACGCGAGGCCAGACGCTGGTAGTCGAAGAACTCCTCAACCGAGGCGCCGACCCGAATGCTCGGACAGCCGATGGAGCCACCGCCCTGTCGCTGGCAGAGTCCAAGGGGTACCGCAGGATCGTCAGCCTCTTGTCCGGCAGACCCTGACTGGCAGCCTATCGGCGGGAGCACGAGCCCGGAGCCGTCAGAGCTTCTCGGATCGAACGATTCCGCGGCCCTCCTCGATGTGGACCAGGCGGTCCGGAGGAAGGTCCCGGAAGCTCTCTCGCTTCCCGTTCGGCCACCGGACATTCAGCTCGTCCACCTTGGAATTCGAGCCCAGACCGAAGTGGAGACGCAAGTCATTGACCGAGTAGTAACTGGATTGACTCTGAACCTCCTGAACCTGCCGCCGGCCTCCCGACTCCACGTCGACCCGAGCGCCGATCGCGGTCCGGTTCGACTCGACGCCGAACAACTTGACCTTGATCCAGTGATTGCCTGTCGAGACATCCGCTCGGATTAGCGAGGGCGGTTCGTTCATGTTCATGACGAGGATGTCCATGTCTCCGTCGTTGTCGAAGTCCCCGAAGGCGCAGCCTCGGCTCGAGTGAGGGGTGGTCAGTCCGGGGCCGCACCCGTCCGTGATGTTCGCGAACGAGCCGTCCCGCATGTTCCGGAACAGGAACCGCGGCCCCCGGTACGGATAGCGGGGATTGAACCGTTCCACCGTCGGGAACAGATTCCCGACTGCATAAAAGAGGTCCGGCCAGCTATCGTTGTCGAAATCCACGAGGCCGGTTCCCCACTGGATGTGCTGTGTCACGACGTGCAGGCCTGCCTCGACCGACATGTCCGCGAAGGTTCCGTTGCCAAAGTTCCTGTACAGGGCAGGCATCTCGTCCGCGAAAAGGGTCTTCACGATATCCACCTTGCCGTCCCCGTTGTAGTCCCCGGTTGCGAGACCCATTCCGGCCTGCTCGCGTCCGTCTTCGCTGTAGGCAACGCCACACTCGACTGCGATGTCGGTGAAGGTCCCGTCCCGATTGTTCCGATACAGAATGCTTGGAGTGGAATCGCAAGCGACGTAAATATCGGGCCAGCCGTCCTCGTCGACATCCGTCACGACAGCGGTCATGCCGTAGTAGCCGTGCGGGCTATGAATCCCGGCCTGCTCGCTCACGTCGGAGAAAGTGCCGTCGCCATTGTTGCGGTACAGGTAATTCTTCGTGCCCGGCATCCCTCTTGGCCCGCAAAAGACCGGAACGCCCTTCCACTCACAGTTGTTGCCCTGACCGGGCAAGGGGACCCGTTCGAGGTCGATTTCGACGTAGTTCGAAACAAAGAGGTCCAGGTACCCGTCACGGTCGTAGTCGATGAATGTGGCGCCAGCGTTCCAGCGATCCGGGAAGCCTCCCAGTCCGGCGTCTTCGGTGACATCCGTGAACGTGCCGTCGCCGTTGTTGCGATACAGGACGTTCTGGCCCCAGTACGTGACGAACAAATCGTCGTTGCCGTCATTGTCGAAATCCCCGATGCAGACGCTGTTCGCCCAGCCGGAACGGACCAATCCGGCTTCCTGGGTGACATCCGTGAACGTACCGTCGCGGTTGTTCTTGTAGAGACGGTTCGTGGGACTCGCCCCTGCCGGAAGACCATCGAGACGCGTTCCATTCAAGACGAAGAGGTCCGGCCACCCGTCGTTGTCGTAGTCGTAGAACGCGACCCCGCAACCGTTCGCCTCGACGATGTAGCGTACCTGCTCGCTACTTCCGTAATAGACCGTCTCCGTGAGTCCGGCGTCCTTGGCAACGTCCGTGAATCGCACCCCGTAGGGGTCGTCGGGCATGCCGTCCGGAGCTGCCCCAAGCAGGCCACCGCGTCCGAGAGACGCCCATCCGGCCAGACCTGCGGAAGCGCTCAGATTCAGGAGCCGGCGTCGGGACAGAGTCATGATCACTCCGCCAGACCGGTCGGAGAGCGCGCTGTGATGCCCTCACCTTCGGTGATTTCCAGGAATTGGCCGGCTGCCAGGTCTTCAAGAGTGTCGGGGGACGAAGATGGCCAGTCTATGACGACTTTCTGGACCCTGGCGTTGTCCCCCAATCCGAAATGCAGCCTTAGGTCGTTGTTCGACAGGAAGCTGGACCCCGACCGGACCTCCTGGACCAAAACCCTGCGGCCCATCTGCACTGTGACGCGCGCGCCGATAGCGCTGCGGTTGGACTTCGTTCCCACCAGCCGCAACGAAAGGAACCCCCCTGCAGGCAGAGAGTCGTTGCGGAGGAGGCTGGGCCGTTCGTTCATGTTGTTGACGAACAGATCAACGTCCCCATCATTGTCGTAGTCGCCAACGGCGACCCCGCGGCTTGAATGCTCGGCCAGTATGGCGGACCCGGCGGGCGGCTCGACTGGCTCGAGGCCCCGCCCGCCTACATTCCTGTAGAGTAGCCGCCTCTGCCGATAGGGGTTATTCGGAACAAGCTCCTCGATCTCCGGATACGTGTGCCCGTTTGCGACGAAGACGTCGGGCCAGGAGTCTCGATCAAAGTCAAGAGCCCCAATGCCCCAGCCCATGTAACCGACGCTGATCCCCGCACCCATGGCATGCACCTTGTCCTCGAACGACGCTGACGCAGAATTCACGTAGATGTTCGACGTCTCCTCGATGAAATTGGTCTTGATGATGTCGAGGAGGCCGTCCCCGTCGATGTCGACGGCTGCCGAACCCATGCCCGCCTGGACCTCCCCGTGCTCGTCCAGGGCCACCCCGGCGAACAGCCCCACATCCGCAAAGGTCCCGTCGCCGTTGTTCTCGAATAGGATGCTGGCCTGGGAGTCCACCGCGACGAATATGTCCGGCCAGCCGTCGAGATTGTAGTCGAGCGGCGTCACGGAGAGAGAATAGCGATCGGTGACATCGGATACTCCGGATTCTTCCGAAACGTCCTCGAACCGGCCTTCCCCGAGATTGCGGAACAGTTGGTTGGTCTCTCCCGGCAAGCCCCGGGGGCCGCAGAGGACGGCCTGCCCCTTCCATTGGCAGGAAGGGGCGCTGCCCCTCGAGGGAATGCGGTCCTTGTCGAAGACGAGATAGTTCGCAACGAACAGGTCTAGCCGGCCGTCAAGGTCGTAGTCCAGGAACGCGCACCCCGTGGACCATCGCCGGTCAGCACCGAGACCCGATTCCGACGTGACGTCACGGAACACCCCGCGCGGACTGTTTCGGAACAGGCGGTTCTCTCCGTAGTACGTGACGAAGAGGTCTTCGAAGCCGTCGTTGTCGATGTCGCCGACGCACGCCCCCTGCCCCCATCCGACACCTCGCAATCCTGTCCGGTCCGTGACGTTCGCGAACGTTCCGTCACCATTGTTGCGGTACAGCTGGTTGCTGGGCGCCTGGCCGGGAGGGAAGCCCTCGAACGCGCTGGCCGAGACGAAGAACGCGTCAAGGAGCCCATCGCTGTCGTAATCCAGAAGGGCCACCCCGGACCCGATGGCCTCAAGAATGAACTCCTTGCGGTCATCCCTGCCGCAGCGGAAGACGTCCGTCAATCCGGACTCCGTTGCGACATCGACGAACACCGGTTGACCGGCGGAAGCCGGCATCGCGAGATCGGTCAGGGATGCGGCCGCCACGACGAGAGCGACGGTCACGCCGGGCCTTGCCACTGGGCCCCTACTGCTCCTCCGGCGTGGAATCGGGTGCCTCTTTCTGGCGAAGGCGCTGGATTCTGGCGGTGCGCGTTTGCCTCGCCTCGTCTTCGTTCTGCTTGAACAACTGGAACTGCTGTTGCGCCAAGTCGTTTCGCCCGAGTTGACGGTACAGCCTCGCCAGCACGTAATGGACCCGGTTCAGCGTCGGATCCATGTCCAGGGCCAGCAGGTACTCCGCAACCGCGTCTTCCCATCTCTGCAGCAGTTCGTACGCCCTTCCAAGGTCCGTCCGGACATCCGCATCCTCGGGGTCCGCCTCGGTGGCGGCAAGCAAGTACGGCAGAGCCTCTTCTCCTTCGCGCAGCTGGACATGAATTCTTCCAAGCCTCTTCTTCGCGGCACCCGAATGAGGGTGGATCTCCAGCTCGTCCAAACAGGCTTGCCGTGCCTCCTCGTACTGCGAGTTCCAAAGGTAGTAGTCCGCGAGCTCAATGCGGATCTGGGTGTCGAGGGGGCAGGCCTCGATGGCTGCAAGAAACTCTGCTTCGGCTTCCGCCATTTCCTGAGCAGCGAAGTTCATCGCCTTGACGAGCCGGGCTCGGCACGAACCCGGATGGTCGCTCACGAGCGAGTCGAAGTACTCCAGCGATACTTGCCGGAACACTTCCGCCCGGAGGGTCTGAACAGCCTGCAGGGAACTGGCTGAGAGGGGCGGATCGTCAGCGACAAGGGCGGCCGACTTGTAGTCGTCCAGCCAGACGTGGACGGTCATCTTCAGGTAGTCGCGCAGCCATTCACCACCCCGCAGCCGGAGCCCGTCAAGAGCAGCCAGGGAATCCTTGAATCTTCCCTCCGCGACAGCTTGAGTCGCTTGGCCCCAAGCCTCGGACTCCGGGCCGTCAAGGTGGTCGGCCAGTTCTTCGTTGATCTCGCGACCTACCATCGGCAGGGGCGGCAATCGCTCGGGGTCAACGGGAGGCAGCGACCGGAGGATCCCCTCGAATTCCACCTTCGTTCCGATCTCGGCAACCTGTTCCTTGGGCAACATGCTCTTGTCGATTGGCATTCGCGGCACGGCTGGCAGCAGACTCCAGTAGCGTTCCAGCGCGAGCTTCGAAGGAACTTCCAGTCCCAGGATCGCGAGCATCCGGGCCAGCGGGAAGAAGATGGACGCATTGAACGGGTCCAGTTCCGCTGCTTCGAGGTACTTGATCGCCGCAACCTGGTACACCTGCTGGCTCTCGAACAGGCGGGCCGCAGCAAGGAATGTCTCCTTCGATTCCGGATGCGAGACGGCCTGCTCGTTGACGATTCTCTCTGCGAGATCCAGGTAGGCCTGTCCGATGGAATACAGCACATTCGGAGCCTCTTCGCCGGCCAGCGGCAGAGCCTGGCGGTAGGCTTGGACGGCTTCCCCGTAGCGGAGATTGGCCGCATAGGCCTGGCCCAGGTGCAGCGCGCTCTCGAATGTCGGCTGCAGGTTGTGCGCAGCCTCGAGATACGGCAGGGCCCTCTCCGGGCGCTCGACGTTCAAGTACGAGACGCCCAGGAACAGCCGGCTTCCGACCATCGTCCTGTCAAGATCGATTCCGGTCTCGAAGGCGTCTATGGCATTCAGGTAATCCCGCTGGTAGTAGTAGACAAGGCCGAGATTGTGATAGACCCTGGGTACCGCCGTCGGGTATCTCTCGAGGATCGCGCGGTACTCGGAAGCCGCATTCGCGAGCTCTCCGTTCTGTTCGAGGGTCCTGGCCGCGCGAAACCGCGTCTCGATGAACTGGTAGTCCGCTGGCGCGAGAGCCGACTGCTGCGCGCCGGCCACCACGCTCGCAAGCAGCAGGGCAATCGCCAGTCGCGACGATGCTCGACGTTCCCTTTGCGTCTTGGTGGAATCCGGCAGGGTGTCCAGTGCGGAGGCCACAGCTATCTCTACCGTACGACGCGGATCCAATGATCGCTGAACAGCGAGTGGCGCATCACGCGCTCCTTCGGCATGTGGCAACTCGCGCAGTCTCCGGACCCCACCGAGCAGACGGCGGCGTGCTCGCGGACGCCGGCGTCGTGACAGGACAGGCAGGACCGGTCGAACGAATCCGCCTCGGCGGAGACATCGCGATGCGGATCGTGGCAGGTCGTGCATGCCAGCTCTCCGAACGTTTCGTTGAAGCACCGGCTCAAGACGATTCGCTGGCTCGGGAACCGGACGCTGTGAGGAGTCCGTTCCAGCAGCGCCAACGCGTCGAAATCATTGTCCTGTGGCGGAACACCGTGGCAGGCTCCGCACATCCGAGCCTGCTCGAATCCCGGAAGCACGCCGGGGTTGAAGATCGTCCCGTCCAGGGCCCGGCCATTCGCCGCGGCTTCAACATGCGATCGACCGGGGCCATGGCATCGTTCGCAGAGAATCCCCATTTCATCCTCTTCGGGGACCGAGGCACGTTCATGGTATCCGGTCGTATGGCAGCCGAAGCACTCAGCGACCTGCTTCGCGGTCAGTCCCCGTCCGAGGCTCTCGACGGCATTCTGCGGATCGTATTTCGAAGCACCGGTCGTGAAATCGATCGCACCCAGGCTCTCATACCAAGTCAGGCGGCTTTCCACCCACTCTCCGTTATCGGTGCGGCCGATGGGCGTGATGCCTTTCAGTCCGCTGCCGAAGGCCCACTCGAGCGCCGCTCGGCTCGAGTCAGCATCGTTGGCTGCTTCGAGAAGAACGCGGCCAGAGGAGTCCCTGGACAGGGTCAGGGTGAATCCCGAGACGCGGTCGAAGCGATTGACAGGCAGGGCATCTGCCAGTTCCGGAACCATGCCGGCGCGGCGGAGTGAGTGGGCGTGATTGCTCGCGCTCTGACGCGCATAGATCTCCGCGTGGCAGGTCTTGCAACCCTGCGAGCCACGATACTCGGACTCATGCTGCCAGAATCGGACGGGGTCGTCCAAATGCACCGTCTGGCCGGGCCCGGCGAGTGCGATTCCCACGAGAGGCCCTAGCAGCAATGCGGACCAGCAGACCAGTCGCAAGGTTCCGAACCGGACCAATCCGTCCAGGACTTGCGCGGTCGCACGAGACGCGTTCCGAGAGCACCCGAACGCCCTGTTGTGCGAAGTCGCGCAGCGGTTCATGCCAACGCGCCGGGCTCTAGGCACCGTTCGCAAGGATAAACGGCAAATGGGGGGATTCGTTCCTCCCGGCACCCTTGGGATCCACTCCAGCCAGCTTGAGCGCCGTGGAGTAGATATGGCCGTGGTTGGGCATGATGAATCCTTCCGACGGCTCGTTGAAGCCTTCCCGGAGATTCCCGTCGCGGTCGAAGCGAGGGTCGAGGTCCCCGGTCACCGGGTGGATGGGAATTGGCTGGAAGGTCTTCTGACCGACCCATCCGAATTGCCTGCCGCCACGCACGCGCGGACTCAGGAAAGCGCAGGAATTGACTGGATTATGAGCACTGATGTCCTGCGACAGAATCTGTTCTCTCTTCTCGGACTCGTCCAGGTCCGAATTCGCGAGGATGCTCTCGATGCTCCCGCCCACGGTCCTTCCGAACTCGCTGCTGAGCACGATCGTCGTGTAGTCGTAGTAGGAGTTCCCGGTGGCTCCGTACTCGGTTTCCTTGAGCTTGCGCACGAACGTCTTGAGCGGGGTCCATAGCTCGGTCCGTATCATTTCGCGCTGGTCGAACGGATACCCTGACAGGATCTTCTTGCGGGCCCAATGATGGTCGAATCCCCGGACCAAGCGGTTCTCGAGCCACCCTGCACAGCTCAGTCCCTTGGTCATCAATTCGAACATCATCATGGCCTGGACGTTGATGTTTGGCGTGTACTTGCTGCGCGGCAACGTCTGATTGATGAGCTCGAAGTGGATTTCCTCGTCGGCAGGACTGACCCGGAATTCCTCCCTCAACCCCGGGTCGAGGAACATCGACCGGGTCTCGATGCTATCGTCACCACCCTCGGTGAGCCGCTTGTAAACGTCCAGAGCGGAGGCGAAGCTCTGGAGTTCCGGGCTGTTGCTGTCAGCCAGCAGGCTCCGGCGGGACTGCTCGAGAAACCTCTGCACAGAGTGATTGCGCTCATCGTTGCGCATCGCGAGAGTCTGCTCGATCAGGCCTCGAGTGAATTTCGGAGTCTGCGGGTAGATGCTGTGCGCCCACGGCGGACCCAGTGCGTGATAGATGCCCGTGCCCTCCGGATAAGCGGCGATATCGAGTTCGCCGTCGGACAGCCAGCGGTGCCAGTTCAGGTTGGGCAGCAGGAACGGGCGTCCGGCCCGCTCGCAGAAGGCCTGCAGGACGGTGCGCTCGTCGGGTTCCCGCCTGGCCTTCATGTCGACGACGTACTGGCCGTAATGCGCCTTGAAGCGGTCCCTGGTGTGCCCGCTACCGGTTAGGGCGCTCGAAAGGATCGCCATCTCGCCGAACAACTCGCGACCGTCTTCCGCAAGCGGGCCGTGAAAGATCTCGCCGTGTCGGCGGAAGTCCTCGGGTGCGAGGTCCTTGGTGCGGTAGATATGCTCCGAAATCACGCCCCAATCGTTCGGGTCCCTAGGTAGCTCCGAGAAGTTGGCGTCATTGCGAACCGGTACGACGGGACCGAACATGTCATAACTCATCCAGGCTCCTTCCATGAACCAATAGATGAGAAAACGAGGCTGCGACGCCTCCTCGGCATGCTCCTTGACGGCGCCGGTCAACGCCGGGCTAACGGAACCCAAGCCCCCGCTGAGGGAATAGCTGAAGAAGTCCGTAGCCGCGAGGGCACCCGCTACACGGGCACCACTTGACAAGAATCTCCGGCGGTTCATCTCTATTCCGATCCGATTGACGCCTCGCGTCGGTCCGATTATAGGCCGGACCTCCCGTTCGCTCAAGCGCTCCCCGCTAGCTTGGGGAGCGAAATGGCAGTCTCGCAGTTCTACCCGAGCCGTTCCGGTACGGATGGGGAGCGGACCGTCAGACGGCGGCTGGCGGAGGGACCAGAGCCAGATGCAGCGTCCCCGTTCGACGGAATCTAGAGGCCGCCCTCCTGAATTCCGAGCCGCATCAGCACCATCCGCTTGAGCAGCGGCCGGATTCGCAGGTCGTTCGCAACAGCGAAGCCATACAGATTCCTGTAGTCGTCCCTCTGGTCCTGATGCAGCCGCAGCGGCCGGTGAAACAGCATGTCGTAATGATGGTTAACGAAAGCCCGCACGAACCGCTCCTTGCGAACCACTTGCGTGGCGAACGCAGCCAAACCCTCTCCCTTGAATGGGTAGTCGGGAACGACGCCCCTGTCGCTGTCGTCAATCGGTTGGTGATCGTCATCCACGGTGCGGTAATGCCCGTGGACATCCCAGCGTTCCCGCTGGAAAGCCAGCGGCGTGAGCAGCTTATGGCAGGAGTAGCAGATGCTGCTGGGGTCCGTCGTGCTGACTACCTTGTCGCGGGCGTCCTCGACGGCGTCCGAAACCTCGAACTGTACTCCCAAGGCGAACGTCAGCACTTGAGCCGGATACGTGAACTTCGGAAGACCGGGCTTGCCTTCCATGTAGCCTTTCATCGTCAAGAAACCGGTGGGTCCGTGGACCGGGCGGCGGTCCGCCTTCTCCCAATCCGGCCCAACCGTGTAGTCCGCCGTGAATAGCTCCCGATAGGACAGGTCGTTCATGGCGATGTAAGTCCACAGACGGGCAGGCTCGTCGCTTTCGGGAGTGCCGCGCGACCGGAGAATCCCGCGTACTCGGTGGAAGAAGAAGTCCCGGAAATCCTCGGACGCCAGATAGGTGTCAATCAAGGGTTCGATGCGCCCTTCCCGTTGGAAGTGTCGGAACTCATCGGTCGTCGGGACTCGACCGGCCAGGTCGAGTGCAGCACGGACAAGCCGGCGTGCTGGAGGAGCATCCTGGCTGTCGGAGGGCATCACGAACTCGGGGCGCTGCAACAGCGCCTCAATGAGTCCGGCCCATCCGGGCCGGGGGGACTGCAGGGACGGCACTCGGAACCGAGGCGCAGGCGTTGCTGCGCCTTCGATGCGGAGCCCGAGGTCGCTGGCGTCGTGGGTCCAACGGTACGACAGCGGCTGCCCTCCGGGATGATACGTCGCGCTGGCGTTGAGGACTGCCGTCTCGCCTACGTTGAAGGACGGAGGAGCCTCCACGGATGCCACGGGGGCGAACGAGCTTCCACGAATGTCGAACGGGACCCAATCGGCATGGGTGTGCCCTCCGGGTGTCCACACATGAACGCTGTACCACCCCGGGCGAAACTCACCATCCTGCACGGGCCGATACCGAGCCCAGACCCTCTTCTCTGGATCGATTTCCTGGTCCTTGACGGGCTCCCCGCTCTTGGAGGGCGGATAGTGCAAGATGTCCTCGCCGTACATCTTGCCCCTTCCCGGCAGGTTCCGCACCAGTTTGTCCGGAGCCCACCCATCCGATGCGTCGAAACCATCGGCTGACGCGTTGTCCACAACGATTTCCGGCCCCGTTCCGAGCGGGACGAACTTTACCGCGTCGGCAACGATGACCTTGGACGCCGAATCCACGCCTCGATTGCTCACTTCGACGTAGTCATCCGGTCCTTCCAGCAGCACCTCTCCCAGGATCATTTCCCACTGCGTATCGCCGTCGTCGTCCAGGCTGCTCTCGGTCTGGTCGAGGAAAGTCGTGGCAAACCCGGTGGACTGCCGACGATCGTCGATGACGGGGACCGCTGACCCGTTCGCCGAATGGACCTCCACCAAGGCCGCGGTGGCGGCCCTGGGGATCCTCGGCCAGGTCAGGTACACGTTGTAATCGCCGTCTTCCGGAATTCGCAGGGCGACCGTCGCAGATCCCAGTCGGTTGTCAACGCTGCGCCGCTCGAGATGGTTGGTGCCGATCACATCCAGATCGATCTCGTACTTTTTCTTGGGGTCTCCGGCGCGACTGCGCTCGCCATCCTTGGCGACGGGTTCCCACTCACCAGAGAACGTGCATTCCGGGTCGAGGTTGTCTAGGACTATGGACTGGCTCGTTTCGATTCCATCCTTGACCCGGACGAATCTCACCGCGTCAAAGACCGTGACTCGGCTCCCGGGACGGGCCACCACTCGAACGAAATGTTCAGGGTTCGCGGATTCGAACCGAAACGGGCGATCGCCGATTCGGACCCATGAGCCACCTTCCGGCTGTGAGGTCTGGTCGACCAGATGTCGCGAAACGGCCGCCTTCGAAGCTCTGAGCGTTACGTCGACTCGGCGGCGATCCTTCCGTCCGGCGGGGTCCTCAACGCTCAGAGTGAACCGGACGGTTCTGCGATCCTCGGACCGCGCCTGCAGGTCTCGCACCAAGCGCAACGCCCGATTGACCTCGGTCTCGGAGGGCTCGGCGAACAGAATCCGTCTGTACAGTGTCCGCACGTTGCGCGCTGCCGCTCTGCGGGAACGGTCGACGAGAACGTCCGAATCGAATCCTTCGAACAGCACTTCGCTCGGTGCGGAAACGAAGCGGCGGGCAATCTCCCGCGCGATCTGCTGCAAGGCGGCTATGTAGCTCGCGGTCATCGTCCGGGACTCATCGAAGCTGCTGCGAAAGTCCGCCCCGCCCAAGGCGTGGGCCTTGTTGCTGAACGGGTCAGGACCGGAAGCTGCGAGCCATTCGGAGCCGAATAGGGTCTGGATGGACCGCCTGAGCTGGAAATAGCTCATCCTGCGCTGGGCCCGGTCGGTCTGCTCCTCACCGTCGTATGCGAGCAGCAGGCTGTCCGGGAAGCGCTCGTCTTGCCGGTCCCCTTCGCCGGAAGTCCCGCTCCCAAGCTCGGCTTCCAGGTCCGACGCGAATCGGACGATGCTGGCAACCTCGGCGTCGTGCAGGGTCCCGGACTGCGGCATGCGCAAGTCGGCATCGTGGCTCGTGAGACGGCTGGGGATTGCCATGGGATCATGCGGGTCGAGCAGTTCCCGGTCCAGCAATAGGCTGAACGTCGCACCGGGCGAATCGAGGACCTGGAACATCTGGGAAGACGCGGCACTGTGGCACACCTCGCACCCATTGACGCTCCGGGCCAGCAGGGGATAGACTTCCGCCTGAAAACGCTCGGCAAATTCCGCCAGCAAGGGGGTACGGTCTGAAGTCGCACCAAGGGTGGCGTGAGCCGCAACAACGAGTGCTACCGTCCAAGCCGGGATCGCGACGACCAAACGCTTCCGGAACCGCACGTATTCCTTCCTGCCGGTGGCGCCGCCTCCTAGCGCCGGACAGTCGAGACTAGAGTATACGGGTCTAGGTCCCGCCGTCGCCGTCATTGTTCCGCGGGTCGGTGAGAAGACCAAGAAAACTGTCTCCGCGCCCGCTGTTTCACTCGGTTCTGTCTCGGCGGGGGCCAGTGTGGTGGCGGAATCCCTTGATTACCATGGCCAGGAGGACCATTAAACCGGAGGTGCGCCTTGGCGCCCCACTCGCCCGGACTGACCATGGGAGGATCCTCGTCCATCCGCACATTAGCCTGCACATTCACATCTAGACCGAAGAACGCATCGAGCGAGATCGCATTCGTCAGCCGCACAGGAGGACCCTATAGTCGCGGAACCATTGTCAAGGCGCTGCGTGATCGCGGGATCAACTCCACGACGGGTGGATTCCGAAGCAGCTTCAGGGACTGGGCTGCAGAATGCACCGACGCGCCCCGCGAAGTGGCAGAAGCGTGCCTAGATCACGTCAGTGGAAGCACCACGGAACGCGCCTACTTTCGTTCCGACATCCTCGAAAAGCTGGCGGCGAGTGAGGAGGAAAGGGCCCTGCGGACGCGCCCGGCGTCGCTGGCCGCGAGCCCGCGGGGGGCGGAGGCCTCGCAGCTGCGGCGGGGAAACGTGTCCCATAACGATGCGTTCGGTGCTGTCGACCGCGCGAGACTGAGACGCAATCCTGATGCCCACTTCCACACCTCCCACCGATCCCGACTCCCTCGCCGCCCTGCATGCATTGTCCAGGGATGCGCTCAGCCCCGAGGACGCCTATAATGCGCTGGAGGGACTGCGCAATATGGCTGGCAAGAACGTCATTGCCGCGATTGAGGCCAACAAGGCCGAAGTGACTGCAAAGCTCGACGCCCTGCGCTGGATGGTCGGCGGCGGCTTCGCCGTGCTGGGCATCCTTGTCGCCCTATTGCGGCTGCTCGACTAGCTCGCAAACGGCCCCGAAATCCAAGGATTCCGGTAACTACTCAGGCCTCTGTTCGGCCTCTGTCAGGGTCGGGCCCTTATGTTCCTTGACCGTGTCGGCAGCGTGGCCGGTCAGCGCGATTTGGATCGCGACGAGAGGGTTGGAGCCGAGCGCGGCCATCGACTGCAGGTAGCTGGAGATGCGGGCATAAGCCTCACCGTAGACTTGCGTGCGGAAGCAGCCCGACACCTTCATCTTCACTTTGGACATGCGTAGTCCGCGCTCCCCGGCATTGTTCGTGAAACTGACATGGGGGTCGTGCAGGAAGCGCAGCACGGACTCTTCGTGCTTGGCCAGCCGTTCGTGCAGGTTGTGGGCATCGGATTTGGCGATCCGTCCGCGCTGGCCCGGGCGGCGGGGTGGGATCACGGGCAATTCCTTGTGGCCTTGGGTCAGGATGGTGCGGTAGCGCTTGCGCAGGGCCTTGCAGGCGGCGCTCAAGACCTTGCTCGGGCTGCGATTGACCTTGCGGCAGGCCTTCTGCAGCAGGGCTTTCAGCAGGCGCGCCCAGCGGTAGTGGTTGGACTCGACGATG
>CAYWUV010000025.1:0-69735 GCA_964461235.1 uncultured Bryobacterales bacterium
TTTGCTTCGGGAGACTCTCACTCCCTGTCCTTCGCCAGTTAGCCTGGCTGTTCCCACGCCTCCCTAGAGGCGCAGAATCGGAATCCAGGAGGCGTTCGTTATGCGTTATACCGGAAGCCACAGAATAGGACTCGCGTTCCTAAAGTTGCCCCTGCGGGCCCTCTGCCCCGCGCTTCTGCTCGCTTCTTCCGCAGCACTGGCCCAAGTCTCGACGGGCTCGATCACGGGGATCGTTACCGACCCGACTGAAGGCCGCTTGCCGGGCGTGGCATTGGAGGCCGCGAGCTTGGACACGGGCGTGACTCTCACCGCGACGTCCAACGAGGCAGGCGAGTACACGCTCCCGCTGCTGCAGCCCGGGCCGTACCGGCTGACCGCGCAGACCGCCGGCTTTCGCACCTACGCTCGCGAAGGGATCCTCATCGAGTCGGGGCGCGTCACCAGGATCGACATCGCCATGGAGATCGGGGAGGTCACCGAGACGGTCGAGGTGGTGGCTTCCGTGCCACTGCTGGAATCCGAGACCTCGACCGTCGGGCAGTTCATCGAGAACAAGTACGTAACGGACATGCCGCTGAACGGGCGACGGGTCGGGGAATTGCTGGGAAGCATGGGAAACACCGTCTTCATCGGCGGGAACGTCATCCGGCCGCGCGTCGCTGTCGCAGGCAGCAGGGGCGACCAGCAGCAGTGGATGATCGACGGGGTCAATTCCTCCAACGTGGCTCTGGAGATTCCGCAAGCCCTGTTCAACCCGCCAGTCGAAGCGACGCAGGAAATCCGCATCCAGCAGAACAACTACTCGTCGGAGTACGGGAACAGTTCGGGGGGCGTGGTCACCATTACCACCAAATCGGGCACCAACGACCTGCACGGATCACTGTACGAGTTCCTTCGCAACGACAAGCTCGACGCCAGGAACTTCTTCGCCCGCACGAGAGCGCCGCTACGCTGGAATATCTTCGGGCCCGCGGTCGGAGGGCCCATTGTCCGCAACCGCACGTTCTTCTTCGTCCACAACGAGTGGACCAAGCAGAGGATCGGCGTGGTGCGCCGGTTCACGGTACCGACGGCTCTGGAGAAAGCCGGGGACTTCTCGCAAACGACCGACCGGCGCGGCAACCTGACGCGCGTGTTCGACCACACCACCCAGCGGCCTGATCCTAGCGATCCCGGCCTCACCGTTCGCGATCAATTTCTCAACAATGTCATCCCGGCGAGCGGAGTCGACTCGGTCGGCGCGAACCTGGTGCAGTTCTATCCCTCGCCGAACACCGCGCCTACGAATCTAGCCGGGGCGAACAACTTCGTCGGGAACCAGACGAACGCTCTCAACCTGTCCACGCTAACCACCAAGATCGATCACATCTTCGATGCGCGCAATCGCATCACATACCGGTACATACTGCACAACTTCCCAACAAACAACACCCCGGTCTTCGCCGAACCGGCCGCCGATCCCTTCGGAGTGGAGACCGATCGGCGCGCATACAGCAATCTGTGGAACTACATCCACAACTTCTCAAGCACCGCGATCAACGACTTCCGCTTCAACTGGCAGCCCCGGCGCTTCAAGCTGCTAACGCTCGGCAGGGACGGAATGTGGCCGCAGCAGCTCGGCCTGCAGGGCGTCTCGGGCTCGCCGTTCCCAAGGATAGGAGCGGCTGGCTTCGTGGCTATGGGCCGGGGCAACCAGCAGCGAGTGCAGATTCCGATTCACGACATGCATCTGGTGAATAACGTCTCGAAGTTCACGGGCAACCACTCGCTCAAGTTCGGAGGCGAGCTGCGGTTCTCTCGCAACCAGGACGACCTGCGACGGTGGGTATCGGGCAACCTGACCTTCAACCGCCAGCCGACGGGGCTGCCCCGCACCGGAAACACGGGCCACTCGGTCGCCAGCATGCTCGTCGGCTTCCCGAACCGAGGGCAGGTGTTCGTCGCCGACATCCTCGACCGCCGAGCGAAGTACTTCGCCCTCTTCGTGCACGACGACTGGAAGGTGAGGTCGAATTTCACGCTCAACCTAGGACTGCGCTGGGAGACGCACACCCCGCGCTTCGATCAGAACGACCGGCAGAACGGGTTCGACCTCGACGCTATCAACCCGGTTTCCGGCACGCCAGGCGTGATAACGTTCGCCGGGCGCGACGGCGAGGGGCGCAACGTATACAACGGGGACTACAACAACTTCGGACCGAGAATCGGAATCGCCTGGAAGCCCACCGCTGACGGGCGATGGGTCGTCCGCTCCGGGTACGGAGTGTTCTTCGGCGTCCCGCTTCCGGGCTCCAACAACATGGCCGCCGGATTCTCCGACGAGGGCGACTTCTCGACACCCGACAACGGCATCACGGCACCCTTCCTGCTGCGCGAGGGATTCCCCTCCACTGCCCGCCGTGAGCTTGGCCCGGGCTTCGGTGCCGTTCCGGTAGGCGAGCGGGCGCGGTTCTCGCCCCAATTCATTGACCGCGACCGCCGCCTGGGGTATTCCCAGATGTGGAACTTCAGCATTCAACGCGACATGGGGTGGAGCACGGTGGTCGAGCTCAGTTACCTCGGAAACGTAGGCCACAAGCTGCCCGCCCGCAACTTCAGCATCAATCAGGTGCGCCCTGAGCTGATGGGCCCGGGCAGCGCGCAGGCGAGGCGCCCGTTCCCCCAGTTCAACGCCGTCACAACCGTGGCGCGCATGTGGGGCAACTCGAGCTACCACGGAATCAACCTGAAGTTCGAGAAGCGCTTCTCGAATGGCCTGAACTTCCTGGGCAACTACACCTTCGCGAAGTTCATCGACGACGTGCCGGCCAACTTCGAAGCCGGGCAGGTCCGCATCGGCATGCAGAACCTGTACGACCGCGCATCGGAGAAGGGACTGTCCGGAAACGACGTGCGGAACCGGTTCGTGTGGAGTTCCGTATACGAAATCCCGGTCGGAGCAGACCGCGCCGTCCTTAACCGGGGCCTCGCGGCCAAGGTGCTGGGCGGCTGGAACCTGGGATGGATTGTGACCTTGCAGCAAGGCAGCCCGATGGCGCTGGTCATGCAAACCAATCGGAGCAACGCCTTCACTCCCGGCCCCGTTAGGGTCAACGTGCTGAGAGACCCGACCCTCCCTGCATCGCAGCGGACGCCCCAGCGATTCTTCGATACCGAAGCTGTCGAAGCGCCTGCGCCGTTCACGTTCGGCAACGCTGGGCGGTCCCTGCTCACCGGGCCCGGGATCACTCAGTTCAACATGTCGCTGCTCAAGAACCATCGCTGGGCCGAGCGATACAACGTGCAGTTCCGATTCGAGGCGTTCAACTTGTTTAACAACGTCAACTTCAACGAGCCCGGCCGTTCCTTCGGCAATCCCAACTTCGGGGTCGTCAACAGCGCCATGGCTGCCCGGATCTTGCAGATCAGCTTGAAGTTCCAGTTCTGAGCGCAGCCCCGAGCCGGGAACCTCGCCAATGCCTCAGTCGCGGGTGCGCTAAGGTGTTCAGCGGGATTCCGAGCAGGCAACTCGCAGGGGCTCTCCGGACCGCAACCCGATCGTTGCGCCAGGGGCCGAGGCGATGCCGGACTTTGACCCCGCTGCCCGCTAGTCGCTAACTTCGTAGTCGAGATGCGAACGGACGACCTTGAATTCGGCCGGCAGTCGAGACCCTGCTTCCGCCAGTCGGCGAGGATCTAGCACCAAGACCCTGACTCCGTTGCGAGTGAGGTTCCAAGCAGCCATTCCGCCCGTTGCGCCGCTGCCGATGATGACGACGTCAACGTTGTCTTATGCCAACAGGCGCGCTCCTCAGAAGTCTCGAGCAGAAGGAATCGGTCCACGAAAAGGGCTGCGGCTCGCCGGCCGCCGCATCGGGAGCTCGGTGGGCGACTCCGCCGGCTGCGATCGAGCCGAGCACTTCTCTGCAAGTCCCTTGAAGCGATCGCTGCTCCTGCAGAGAGTACAGGCAGTTGAGGGCGAGCATTCGGAGTCGAACCACGGTAACCAGCAGATGCTCGGCTCTGTATCGAGCAGCTTCCGCTTGGGACTACCACGGCGCGCGGCTCACGTTCCTATTTGGTGGTAACGGCGCAACAGGCCCGTGTCCGTCTCGCCAGCCTCCAGTACAAGAACCGCCGCAGCACCCGGCCGATGTCCTCGTAGGCCTCCTTCGACCCGCTATCAGCACAGATCCCTCGGTGATGCCCTCGAGAATCCCCAGGGTGTCCTCCCGGGACCTGTAGGCCACCAGGTCGAGATGCAAAACCATCCTCCGATGGCTCCCACATCCCCCAGAGAGCCCGAGAGCCCTCTTCAGGCTCATTTGTCGTTGGAAACAACCCCTCCCTTCAGCCTCGTCTCTTCATCGGAAGAGGCTCAGGGCATACAGGCGAAGTTTGGTAGGCTCAGCATTATGGGCAAATGCCCGAGCAAGGAGTTTGAACGATGCGCTTGTTTCGATTTCCGCTGATCGCGTCTGTACTGCTGGTTGTTGCCAGCGCAGCTCTCGCCCAGCGTCCCGCCTCGCCGCGCGGAGAGGCCGCCATCCAGGTAGGTGGCGAATACGAGGACCGTAGCTATGTTGGCGGTAAGTGGATCACCGTCGATTACGGGCGGCCCATCCTGCGTGGGCGCACCGGGATCTTCGGCGAGGGAAGTGATTATGGCAAGGGTGCGAACGCCGGCGCTCCGGTCTGGAGGGCCGGAGCGAATAAGTCGACCCGCTTGATGACCGAGGTGGACCTCAAGTTCGGTGATCAGACGGTGCCAGCGGGCGAGTACAGCATGTTCGTCGACCTTAAGGAGGGAGACTGGACGCTGATCCTGTCCACGCACGCGGCCAAGGATGGTTTCCGCGAGCCGGGAGAGGGCTTGTGGGGTGCGTACAACTACACGCCCGACAAGGATGTTCTGCGTGTCAGTATGGACGTCAGTAGCATGCCCGTCTCGTACGAGCAACTCACGATTTCGTTCGTTGACGTGACCGATGAGGGTGGCACCCTCGCCCTGATGTGGGAAAACACTGCTGCAATGGTCAGCTTCTCGTTGCCTTGACAACCAATGAGAGCCCGCTAGCGTCCCGGGTCAGGCGATGCGGGACATAAGCTGCTGAGCAATCGAACTTCATCATTCGTCGTCGCGGACAGGCGGCTTGAACCCGGGATTCGACCCGACTGGCAGCCCGGCATCCCGTGCCGAATGGCCGAAATAACAGGGAATCCTCGCAGCGGCTGGCTTGACCGCGGATCCGGGCCGAGTTGGCCCGACGGCACCCTCGTGTAGAATCCCATATCATCTCAGCCGGGTCCCGGCCTGCAATCCCTCTCGGGCGAGTCTGATGACCAGCACGCGACCGACGACCTGAGGCTGCTACGCCAACGGCCACGTCTGGCGTGACGCCATGCCGCAGGCCGTAACGTTGCCTCAGCACTTCGTGGAGCACGGCTACGAAGTCATCGGAGGGAGCAAGAGCTTTCGCAACACCCAGAACGAGGACGCTTCGTGGAACCACTACGGCAGCTCCCGCGGCCTTGTGAAGGCGCCCGATCCACCGCTGAACAGGCTGAACAGCGGCAATTTCCACTGGAATGGACTCGACGGCGACGACGAGGACACCTCCGATACCCAGCTCGCCAACTGGGCGACAGACTATCTCTCGAAGGACCATTCGAAATCGTTCTTCATGGCCTGCGGCTTCTATCGTCCGCATCTGCCGTTCTACGCGCCTCAGCACTACTTCGAGAAGTTTCCCGAAGCTGTGATCGAGCTGCCGAGCTATCTCGAGAACGACCTCGATGACATCCCCGAATCAGCGATCAGCACATCGACGTCGGCCCGCAGCTTCCGGGACCACGACATTGTGACGTCCTCGGGCCAGTGGAGGCGCGCGGTCGCATCCTATCTCGCCTGCATCAACTTTGCTGATGCCAATGTCGGGCGCGTGCTGAAGGCGCTGGACGCGGGAATTCACGCGGACGACACCATCATCTCCCTGTGGAGCGACCACGGCTGGTAGTTCGGGGAGAAAAAGCACTGGCGCAAGTTCACCCTGTGGGAACGCGCCTGCCGCGTGCCGATGATCTTCGCAGGTCCCGGAGTCGAGGGGAAGGGTCAGTTCTGTGGCCGCACTGCGGAACTGCTCGACATCTACCCGACGCTGAGCGACCTGGCCGGCTGGCCAGAGCCCGAGGAACTCGACGGCGAAAGCCTGCGGCCCCTGCTCGAGAACCCCGATGCGGAGTGGGATCACCCGGCGATCACCTCGATGGCGCCCGACAGAAACTCCCTCCGCACGGAGCGGTGGCGATACACGAGCTACCCGGACGGCGAAGAACTCTACGATCACGACAACGACCCGAATGAATGGCACAACCTGGCGGGAGTCCCCGAATACGCCGAAACGAAGCAGCGGCTTGCGGCAATGCTTCCCCAAAGCCCCTCACGCAAGAACGTTATGCAATTCCGGGACCTGCCCGAGGACCGCCGCCGGCTTACCGACCTCCTGCCAGGTCGCTTCCACGCCTCCGGCGCGGCGAACTACGTCCTGCTCGAGCCGGGGCCTGAATAGCGCGACGGAACGGGCGAAGCTACTTGCCCTCGGCCGCCCATCGTTTCATCAGGGCGATGTTGCGGCTCAGGATGGTTGCCTGCTCAGCACTCGCGTTCTGGGAGTCGGAATACACGGCCATGTCACTGTCGTACATGGTGTCCGATTCTGCGCCGTGGTCGTTCGTTCGCTCTATCCATTCGTCCAGGCGCTTCCGCAGAGTCTTGAGTTGGGCTTGGTGCTTCGGGTCATCTGCCAGGTTGCGCACCTCGAAGGGGTCCACGGCCAAGTCATAGAGCTCCTCTTTGGGTCGACTGGGTGCGAACAGAAGCCCTTCTTGGGTTCGGTTCAACGTCCCGGCCGCGTGAGCCTTCCTTAAGGCCTTGAGAATATCCTTCCCATCCTTATAGCGATTGGGCTGAAGGTGAGGGCGATCAGGCAGGAAGTTGCGGATGTACTTGTAACGCTTTGTACGTACCGCTCTCATGTGGTCGACTGTCTCATCACATCGGTCTCGTGCGGCAAAGATTGCCGTCCGCTCCTCGTAGTCCTTACTGAGGATGTCGCGGGACTGCATGTATCGGGGGATCTCAATCCCGGCAAGTCCCAACGAAAGGGCCGCGATATCGATGTGCTCGACCAGATCTTCGCGAACCTGCCCGGGTTCGATGGCGGGTCCAGCGATGACGAGCGGCACATGCAAACCCTCGTCGTAAAGGAACTGCTTCCCTCGGGCGTGGCTAATACCGTGGTCGGTCATGAACAGGACAACCGTGTCCTCGTAATCGCCTTCGTGCTTGAGTCGTTGGACGATATCGCCCACGAACTTGTCCGTGAGGCGGACAGAATCAAGGTAGGCGGCCCAATCCCTTCGAATCACCGGATCGTCTGGGTAGTACGGCGGGAGCTTCACTTCGGCGGGATCGGTCTTGCTCCCCAACAGCTTCTCGACGCGAGCGCTGATCGCATCGAAAGACTTGAGGGCCCCGCCCCGATGTTTCCCTCCGGGGAGGTGGATCTGGGCGAAGAAAGGCTGACCCGGTTCGCGTCGACTCCAGTCGGGACCGTCATACATGGCTCGGTCCCATTCGAAGTTGTAGTCCGTCTTCCCCGGGGAGGTTCGATCTCGATCCGGCCACCTGGTAATCGCCGTGTAGTAGCCTGCCTCTTGGAACAGTTCCGGGACCGGCCGGATACCGTCCGGTAGATTGATCTTCAGCTCGCCTCGGCCGCTGCGGTGATGGTGAGCCCCGATGGATGTCTGGTACATCCCGGTGATAAACGCCGAACGATTGGGCGAGCAGACCGGGGCCGTGACATACGCATTGGTGAATCGAACCCCATTTCTCGCCAATCGATCGACATGCGGTGTCTCGATGAGCGTTTCGCCGTAGGTAGAGAAATTGGCCGACATATCGTCGACGATGATCCATAAGATGTTCGGCCTCGACGATTCGGCCCCATGAGCCGGGAGCTGGGAGAGAGCTCCCAGGCCAAGAACGAGAGCGGCAGTGAGTGGATGTAAATTCATGGGCCGGAGGCCTCCATCTTCGGCCATTACGGCACGGACAGCATAGCAAGCCAGCCGTACGCGGTTTGCTAGTTTCCCGATGGTGAATAGGGGACTCGCCGGAGGAACCGGGACGGTCGAACTACAATACCTTCGGCCCCGGAACCGAGGCAATTGCATGACCCATCTACTTCGTCAAGCGACTAACTGGACTGTGTTGCTTGCTGCGATTGCCTGCGCGGCGTTGGCACCCCTGGCTTTCGGCGTCGAGCAACCGAACGTCGTGTTCGTCGTTTCCGACGACCACGACAACGAGCACTTGGGGTTCATGGGCAACCAGATCGTGCATACGCCTAATATCGATCTGCTGGCTCGGTCCGGGACGGTGTTCACCCGCGCACACCTGCCGATGTCACGCTGTCATCCGACGCTAGCCAGCTTCTTGAGCGGACGCTGGCCTCACCAAACGGGCGTCTACCACAACTTCGGAACGAAGAAGCTCGACCCGACGAACTCGCTGCCGAGGCTCCTGAGGGACGCCGGCTACGCGACGTATGTCGAGGGCAAGTACTGGGAAGGCGATCCGAGGGCGATGGGCTTCACGCACGGTAAAGGCAATACTGCGGACACGTTCGTGCGCGACGGACAGGCCGATCTATTCGAGTTCATTGACGACGTCGGCGGGCAAAAACCCATGTTCATCTGGTGGGCGCCGAAGATCCCGCACCGTCCGCATGATCCTACGCAGGAATACCTCGCGTAGTTCGACAGGGATCAGATCCCCGTGCCTGCGTGGATCGGCGAGGACCGTCGGGAATCGTTCCTCGAGAAAGAACACCTGAGCCTAGCGATGGAGGCGTGGCTGGACGACGGTATCGGCAAGCTCCAAGAGAAGCTGCGCGAAGAGGGCGTCTACGAAGACACCCTGTTCGTGTTCGTCATCGACAACGGCTGGTGCAACGGCCAGATTTCGAAGGGTTCGCCATTCGAGAAAGGCATCCGCACGCCGGTGATCTTCACCTAGCCCGCCAAGATCAAAGGGGGACAGCGATCCGATTATCTGACCAGCACTCTGGACATCTACCCCACGATCCTGGATTATGCCGGAGTGAGGGCGCCAGCTTCCGCCGAGGGAAACAATTTACGGCCGATCATCGAAGGCGAAATGACCGAGAGCCGCAAGCGCCTGTTCGGGGTGATCTACCCGGCGTTTGTGACGGAGAACGACGAGCGGCCCGAGCGGGACATTTTCGCGCTTTATGTCCGGGATGAGCGATGGAAGTACATGTTGTTCTTGCAGGATGTCGTTGCCTCGCGGAACCAAGACTACTTCCGCATTCAGTCCATCGAAACTGACTATCCCACGCGTCGAAACGGCGACGAAGACCTGTACGATCTCCAAGCCGATCCGAGAGAATTCACCAACCTGGCCGCGAAAGCCGGACTCGCCCATCCTTTGGCCGAGATGCGCACGGCCGTCCTGGCGTGGTGGACGCAAACCGGTGGCAAACCCATCGACGCGCTGGCAGAGAACGATTAAGGGGCCGGAGTCCTCTGGCTCTCCCTACACGTCCGACAGCCACCCAAGGGGACCAAGGGCTTTGCTGACGGAGCCTCTAGAGCAGTCGTGCTCGAGCCTGAAATTGGCCTCCATCAGCTATCGGTCACTTCGTAGTGAACGGCCCTAGCCTCGCAGTCTCCTCCCGGCGGCATGCTGCAGAAAAGGCGCCAGCGTCGGCCGAACGGGGATTGCGAGCAGCCTCGCAACCAACGATTTGCTTTAGAATTCCGGCTGTTCGCCGACCAGAGTTAGCGAGCCGATTCGGCTCAGCAGGTCACCCCTGGTGCGAGACAACGCCTCGAGTTCCGTACCGGGCGAGAGGCTGGTGATCACGGACTTGCCAATGACGAAGCGGCCGGGACTCGATCCGTCAGCCGACTCCGTTCTCAAGCCCCAGATCGTGTGGAACGCTACCGGAGTGCCCTCGAAGACGCCCAGGTAGAGCATGACATGGCCGGGGAGGTTCAGCAGCGTCCGGAACGGAACGGCCTCGGCGAGTATGCGCTCTTCTTTCTGAGCTGTCGTGAGCTGTCCCATGTCCACTTTCTTGCCAGCCAGGGCCTGTTGCCCCGAATTGCGTGGCAGGGGCAGCCCGAACGGCAGAAGGACATCCAGGAGTGTCGAAGAGCAGTCCCGGTAGCCGCCCAGTCCTCCCCATCCGTAAGGCTGTCCGATGATCTCGTTGATCACCGCTGCGAGCCGCTTCCCGATAAACGGCAGCGGCACTCGAGCAATGTCTCCGGGACCGGGGACGACTCGCGTGATGGACGCACGTCGGTTCTCGTCGGCTATAGGAGCTAGCAGACGACTCTCGGGTTCAGTGCTGGCCTCAGCCGGCAGCAGCATTCCTACCCTGCCCTCGAACAGGAATCCGGCCCCGTCATCCCCGATCGGAATCCGGTCCCTGACGATTGCCACCAAGTCTCTGGAGCGGTACGTCGACACGAATTCGTCGTCGACATAGGCGAGGTCCCGACTGTCAATCCACCCACACGTGTAGGGCGTTTCGACCGCAACGAACCGGCCGTCCCTGGAGAGGTGCGAAACGAAGAGGGGCGTGCCGGCCCACACCGCCGAGTTCTGGTTGTAGTCGAATGGATAGCCCTCGCCGGCCCGACGGAAGTCGTAGTAGAAGGGGCCCCTTGAGGGCAATGCACGCAACGAGGAATTGCGAAGGGCGATTGCCCGCAAGGCTCGACTGGGATACGAGTCAAGCTGAGCATTCCCGATCACGGCTTCGAGAGCCGAGACAGAAACCTCCAGCAGGTTGGGGCCGAAAGTCGGTTGTTTCGTGAACGATGCCGCGGCCCAGCCGAACTCCTCTGGAGTACAGATTTCCGGCCGGTCCTGCTCCCAAGGCCCATACCAGTAGTCTTGGAGATTGCTATAGAGATCCTGGCCTGATTCGGGTACTGCGATGCCCCCTGACGGTATATGGGCCGTTGCGTCTTGCGGAATTCTCTCCAGATCTTCAAGAGGCCCCGTCGACACCAACGGGTTTTGATCGGGCGCGCAGCCGCCGACCCACATCAGGACTGCCAAGGCAACGCCAGCACGAGAAGTCAGCACTTGCATTCCTGGCCGATTCTACCCAGCGCCACCGCGCATCATGTCACACAGAGTCGTGCTGCCCGAAGTGTCCGATCGTATCGCCTTGACCGAGAACAGTTCGTAGCACCATGGGAGCCGATCTGCGGGGCAGGTCCCTGAATCCCGCAACGATCGTGGAGCGGATTCACTGCCGGGCACGGTACTTCGGGGCAGCATCGGCATGCTAGCGTCCGAACACGATCCGCTCGCTACGGAACAGGCGGGCCGTGAGGACAAGAAACAAGATGCCTCCGAGTATCGAGACGATGGCAGGAATCGCGAACGTCAGAGGTGAAACGGCAGAGTCTTCAAAGATGTCCAGTACCGATACGTACTGGCCGAGTACCGGCACCCAGAGCTTCCAAGCTGCCTGTTCAGCAGCCGGATCGGACATCATCAGCATCGGCAGCACGGGCAGAAGCATCAGAAACGAAACATAGGACTGAGCTTCCTTGTATGACCGTGCGAGGGTGGCGATAGCCATCTGCAGGGCCGTGACAAGGGGCACCAAGGGCAGAACGGCCAGAAGGAGGAGAGCGATTCCGGGCACACCGAGATCCGGCCGTATGCCCAGGCGATGCAGTGGGGCGATCTCCAAGCTCAATAGCAAGAGCCCACACGTCAGGACAACGCTGGCAACGGAAAAGGCAGCGGATGCGAGCCATTTCCCCCCTACGACAGACAGGTGGGAAACCGGCTTCGCAAGGAGAGGCTCGAGCGTCCGCCGCTCCCTTTCACCCGAAGTGGAATCGATGGCGATCTGCAGGCCCCCGATAAAGACGCCCATGATGAGCATGATCGGCATGATGATGAGGAACCGTGCGGCAAGCTCCTGGTCAGTCGCCATGTCGATGGTCTCGACATCCAACGGGCGAATGACCTCCGGACTCACGCCTCGAAGGAGCAGGCGTTGCGCCCCGATCATCTGGCCGTACTGCCGGAGCAGGCTTCGGACCCGTCCCGCGGCCCGGTCAGCATCCGAGTTCCGGCCATCGACCACGATTTCGAGTTCCGCTGTCTTGGACCGGCCGAACCGGTCGGCGAAGTCGTCGGGAATCACGAGGACCAAGCCCGTATCCCCGTCCCTGACGCTCTGGCGGTACTCACTCGGACCGGGTTCGATTTCGACCCCCGACTGCTGTCCCAGCCAGTCGACCAACGGTTGTGCGTGCTCGGCCCCGACAACGGGGACTGTGATCTCCGGATCCGGCTCGATCCGGTCGGACGCTTCCTTGACCGAAAAGAAAACCGCTACGGGCAAGAAGATCAGCGGAACCAGTGCAGAGATGATCGAGCGACGGTCCCTGACGCCGTCCAGCAGTTCCTTCCGCAGGACGACTCCGAGCAAAGACACCCAAGAGGTCACGCGTCCTCCTCGGTCCTTTGCGCCAGCGCGACAAACGCGTCTTCAAGGCTCTCGAGGCCGGTGGCGGCGCGCAACATGTCGGGCGTGCCTGCCCCGACCACCCGACCAGAGGCGATGATTACGATCGAGTCGCAGACGGCCGCAACTTCCTGCATTACGTGGCTGGAAAAGACCACGCATTTGCCGTCGTCTCGCAGTCGGCGGATCATTTCCCGAACCGCTCTCGTGCTCATCACGTCAAGACCGTTGGTCGGCTCGTCAAGGATGACGTTTCGAGGTCCATGCGCCAAGGCCGAGGCCAACACCACCTTGGTCCTCTCGCCGTGGGAGAAACCCTCGCTCCGCCGGTCCGCAATGCTGTCCATGTCCAGCAAGTCGATCAACTCTGCACACCGCTCCTCCGCATCTGCAGCGGCCAGTCCATGCAGTCGAGCGAAATAGAGCACCTGCTCTCTAGCTGTCAATCGCGGGTACACTCCACGTGTTTCCGAGAGCACGCCCAAACGCGCTTTCGCGGCCATCTGTTCGGAACCGACATCTACGCCATCGACAAACACCTCGCCATTGTCGGGCTTGATCAGGCCGTAGATCGTTCGCAACGTCGTGGTCTTCCCCGCCCCGTTCGGACCCAGCAGCGCGGTGACCGCCCCGTCCTTGGCCTGGAACGATACATCGTCCACTGCAAGGATGTCCCCGAACCTCTTGGTGAGGTTGCGGACTTCGATCATTCGTCCGGCTCCATGGATGGGCCGCCTTGGGTCAGGAAGAAGGGCGCGCGGTTCAGATTGCTGACGCAGGCGCTATCGAGCCCGTCGAGTGAACCCCCGTTGATGAAGTCGGCAATGAGGGAAGGCAGGCAACCGAAGAACGATGTGCCGTGGCCAACGCCGGGGACAACCACGTGACGTGTGTTGGAGAGGCTTTCCAACACCTTCTCCCCCCAACGCGGAGGTGTCACTGGATCGAGCGAGCCGGAGAGCACCAATACCGGTTTGTCCGAGCGAACCGGCTGGCGGTAGCCTTCCGGCACCGTACCCGTCGGCCAAAACGAGCACACATTGGTCCACGTCTCGACGAGCGACTCATCGCGAAACATGACCGGCTGGCCTTCTCGCCACTGCTCCGAATCGAACCACGGCCAATCCTCCGCGCAGACGACCGAGAAGAACATTCCGAGGCTGGGCCTGGCTTCAACGGGAGTGACCTCGTCTATCAGTGCCAGAGCCATGACGCTCGAGAAATCCCCTTGATAGGCCATATCGATCACCATGGGAATCAAGGACGCGCCTTCACTTGCGTACAGGGACCTGCCGATGACATCGGCAAAGACACTGCGACGCAACTCGAACTCGACGATCTCACCTGTCCTCGGGTGCTTTTCGCGGACCGGGATAGGCCGGCGTTCCAAGCGATCCAGCAATTCGCCGAGGTTCCGCCGCAGGTCGGGAAACCGCTTCCGGCAAGCCTCGTCCATCTCGCAAGCCCCCAAGGTCAGATCAAGAGCTCGCTGAAAGTCGTCGGGGAACGAGCCTGGGAGCGTCATCGCCATGGGAACAACACCGTCGAGCACGACGCTGCGAACGTGCTCACCGTGGCGCCTCAAGAACACAAGCGCCGCCCGGGTACCGTACGAACCTCCCCATAGGTTGATGCTGCGGTAGCCGAGCCTGTCCCGTACCTCGTCAAGGTCGTCCATGGCAATCGGCGTAGTGTAGTGCCGCGGGTCCGCGTCATATCGTTCCAGGCATTGCCTCAGCCGCTCGACCGCCTGCTCGTCCGAAAAGACGGTCTGCAGATCGTCGCTATCCAGGTCGCACTGCAGGCCGTTGGACTTGCCGGTTCCGCGTTGATCCACGAAGACAAGGTCCCTGTGCTCCCTGAGGTTGCGGAAGATATTCGCGAATACCGGCCCGATCGTTGTGGCTGCCTGTCCGGGGCCGCCAGCCAAGAAGAACACTGGGTCTGGCTGCGGTTCCCGGCTTAGGGCCGGGTACACCAGAACATTCAGCTCGATCTTGCGTCCGGTCCCGCTCTGCCGATCCTCGAACACAGGAATTCGACCGCACAGAGCCTCCCTGGGCCCTTCGCCGGGCACGCAGTCTTCGAGCACGTCCCGTGGCTCGACAGTGTTGGCGCGCCCTTCGGCGACGAGGCCAATCGCAACTGCCACGCAGACCACGAGGGCCAGCCGGAGCGATGTGCCCCCGGATCCAGTTCGTAAACCGAGTACGGCTCCGTCTGCGGGATCCGGCTCGTTCGCCGTGCCCATCGGGGCTTCGGGGGAAACGCTCAAAGTACTCAGTCCGTGCTTTCAGGCCCCGCTGGGAATCAATCGCGAAACGCTTGCATGGCGCGCGGATGAAATCTCCGTTCGGCCATCAATCCGACTTGGACGCAACTCAGGAACGCTCAGGATAGCAGCAGGAAACTCCACCACTTGTCCCGGCGGGCGGATCGACGATTGCATGAGTCAAGTGCCCTGGATGATGAGCTCGTCCAAACAAGGATGGACTGCTATGCAAGTTCATCGGTCAATTGGCGAGGGCCGGCGGGTCACATGTGTCACGGCACTTCCACCGAGGCCGCATTTGTATTGCGGGCCATCAACCTCAGGCCTTACGATAACGAGTACCGGCACACCTCCGGCTTTGCCCAAGGCTGCGCCTCGTCGGCAATGACGAGTTGGGGTCGAACAGGCCCGAAGCAGGGTGCGCGGACGTAATGAGGACAGTAGAGGCTGGCGAAGCTGGAGTTGAGTCGGCTCCCAGAATCGCCGTCACTTCGACGAATTCGAAGTGGCGTGCCAGTGGGGCTACCTTAGCGATTACTGTCGGGCTCTTCGTCATTCAGACGGCCGTCACCCAGCCTGCCAACGCCTCGACCGCAACCCGAGCCGTACTGGAACAGTACTGCCATGCGTGCCACAACGCCCAAGTCGCCAACGGCGGGCTGGCATTGGACCACCTCGATCCGGATTCTCCCGGTGCGCATTCAGACGCTTGGGAATCCGTGGTGCGGAAGCTAACGCATCGGCATATGCCTCCCCCGGGGATCCCTCGACCTGACGATGCAACTTACGACGCAGTGGTGCGGGATCTTGAGCATCGCTTGGACACGTTCGCTGCCGCGAACCCGAATCCTGGCCGAGAGAGCGCCTTCCGGCGCTTGAACAGGTCGGAATACCGAAACGCTGTCCGCGACCTCCTGAATCTCAAGGTGGACGTGGAGTCTCTGTTGCCCCGAGACGAGACCGGGCATGGATTCGACAACATCACCGGAGAGTTATCGCCCACGCTCCTTGAGCGGTACCTCGCAGCAGCGCGGAAGATCAGCCGCCTGGCGATCGGCACTCCACCGAGAGCACCGGGCGGAGAGCTGGTGTTGGTCCCAGTCGATCGAACGCAGGAATCGCAATTCCGGGAACTACCGTTCGGAACGCGAGGAGGCGTGCTCATCCCGCACAACTTCCCGGCAGGCGGGGAGTACGAGATCCACATCACTCTGAGCCGAGACCGGAACGAGCACGTGGAAGGGCTGTACGTTCCGCACGAGGTGGAACTGATGATTGACGGACGTCAGGTCCGCAGGTTTGTGGTGGAGCCTGCCGATGGGAGAGACCACACGGATGTGGACAAGCACCTGTTTGCCCGGATTCCGGTGAGTGCCGGCCGCCATGAGATCGGGGCCACTTTCCTCAAGAAGTCCTCGGCATTGATCGAATCCGAACGGCAACCCTACCTAGCACGCTTCAACATGGACCGTCATCCTCGGACGCAGCCTGCCGTGTACTCGGTGTCAATCGTCGGGCCCTACGGCGCGGCCAAGAAGAGCGAGACCGAGAGCCGGCGGCGGATATTCGTGTGCCGACCGTCTTCTGCAGCGGATGAGGAAACCTGTGCGACGAGGATCGTCGAGCGCCTAGCTGGACGTGCGTACCGAAGACCGCCAACGACCAAAGATGTGAATGATCTGATGGCGTTCTACAGGCAGGGATCGGAGCGCGGAGGCTTCGAAGACGGCATCGAGACTGCCTTGCGCGCCGTACTGGTGAGCCCTTATTTCCTTTTCCGTGCAGAACACCCTGCGACCCAGGGGACGGATGAGCCGCACCGAGTGTCCCAATACGAGCTAGCGTCCCGGCTGTCGTTCTTTCTGTGGAGCAGCATCCCGGACGACGAACTGCTGAAGGCGGCCGGTGACGGGCGGTTGCGGGACGAAGCGGAGTTGGAATCGCAAGTTCGAAGGATGCTGGCAGACGACCGATCCAAGGCCTTGATCGAGAATTTCGCCGGGCAGTGGCTGTATCTCCGGAACCTTGATTCCTGGACCCCGGACCGGCGCCTCTTCGCCGACTTCGACGACAACCTACGGCAGTCGTTCCGGCGCGAAACCGAACTTCTGTTCGGGGCGATCGTCCGCGAGGACCGAAGCCTCGTCGAACTGCTCAGCGCGGACTTTACGTACCTGAACGAGAGGCTCGCCAAGCACTACGGAATTCCCCACATCTACGGCGATCACTTTCGCCGGGTCAAGCTCCCCGCCAACGGTGTCCGGGGCGGACTGCTCACCCATGGCAGCATTCTGGCAGTGACTTCCTTCGGCAACAGGACGTCGCCGGTACTTCGAGGCAAATGGGTGCTGGAGAACATCCTCGGAACGCCCCCGCCACCTCCGCCTCCCGAGGCGACACCGCTGCGAGAACGGTCGGCTTCCGATGCGGCACTCTCCCTGCGCGAGCGCATCTCGGAGCACCGCGCAGACCCGGCATGTGCCAGCTGCCATGACATCATTGATCCGATCGGATTCGCGCTGGAGAACTTCGACGCCGTCGGACGCTGGCGGACCCATGACGAGGACATACCGGTGGAGGCGTCAGGAACATTCCCGGACGGGACCCGGTTCAGCGGACCCACTGAATTTCGCCAGGCGCTTCTACGGCGCCCTGAACTTTTCGTGTCAACTGCGACGGAGAAGTTGCTGATCTATGCATTGGGACGAGGGCTCGAGGCCTTCGATGCCCCTGCGGTCCGCAAGATCGTTCGAGAGGCGGAGCGGGAGGATTACCGTTTCTCGTCCCTGATACTTGGAGTAGTCCGCAGCACGCCATTCCAGATGAGGAGGCCCTCATGATCATCACCAAGAAATGCCTGCCCCGCCGGACCGTCCTTCGGGGGATCGGCACGTCAGTGGCACTGCCTCTGCTCGATGCGATGGTACCCGCGATGACCGCCGAGGCGAAGACGGCTGCCGCTCCCGTCAGGAGGCTGGGCTTCGTCTACATCCCCATGGGAGCGAACCTCGAGAAATGGACTCCGCCAGGGGACAGCGAGCGTTTGGCGGAACTCTCTCCGATCCTCGAGTCGCTTGAGCCGTTCAAGGAAGGCATCACGGTCATCACGAACCTGGAGAACAAGAACGCATACTCGGCGGGCAACCACGCGACCGCCAACTCAGGATTCCTGAGCGCGGCCAAAGCCAAGATGACCGAGGGTGCCGACTACGAACTCGCCACTACGGTCGACCAGATCGCCGCGCAGAGGATTGGCAGGGAGACTGCCCTGCCCTCACTGGAGCTGTCCATGGATCTCCAGACCAACGTGGGAGATTGCGACAACGGGTTCGCGTGCGTCTATCAGAACAATCTCTCATGGTCTTCGCCGACCACGCCGCTCCCTCCCATCCCGCATCCCAGGGTGGCGTTCGAGCGCCTGTTCGGTGACGGAGGCTCCCCCGCGGAGCGTCGAGCCGAACTCCGGATCGACGAAGGGATTCTCGACTGGGTCCAAGAGGACATTGCCCGGATCAAGGGCAAGCTGGGTTCCAGTGACAAACGGACGCTGGATGGGTATCTGGATGCGGTGCAGGAGGTGGAGCGCAGGATCCAGCGGGCCGAGAGCAGGGCTGAGGAAGTACCACTTCCTGATCTCGACCGCCCCATAGGAGTCCCGGAGAAGTATGCGGACCACGCTCGAATGATGTTTGACCTACAAGTGCTGGCCATGCAGGGGGACATCACGCGCGTCATGACCTTCCAACTGGCTCGCGAGACGAGCAACCGCGCGTATCCGGAAATCGGAGTCCCGGACCCCCACCACCCGACGTCGCATCACGCCAACGATCCCTTGAAGCTCGAGAAGCTGGCGAAGATCAACTCGTTCCATGTGTCCCTGTTCCGCTACTACCTCGATCGGCTATCCTCGACGGCAGATGGAAACGGAACCCTGCTGGATCACAGCGTCCTGCTGTGCGGCAGCGGGATGGGCAACCCCGACATTCACGACCACCTGAACTTGCCGATCATCGTCGCCGGCGGAGCGGCGGGCGGACTCACGGGGGGGCGGCATATCCGATACAAGGAGCCCGAGCCGCTCGCCAATCTGCACGTCACGCTGCTGGACAAGGTCGGTGTCCACCTGGACAGCTTTGGCGACAGCACAGGCCGCATCGAGGAACTTGTCCTATAGCCATGCGTTGCATCGTCCTCGCAGTACTGCTGTGTTGCTCGGCGGGTGTCGGTGCCTCGGCACCGCCGTCGGAAGGAACCGACACCGAACTGGTCGAGGCGGCTAGGGCGAATAATTCGGACAGACTGCAGACGCTGCTGGAGGATGGTGCCAATGTCAACGGTCGGGCGACGGACGGAACCACGGCCTTGCACTGGGCAGCCCACTGGGATGACCTCTCCATGGCAGAGGCCCTGATTCGGGCAGGCGCCGAGGTGGAGACGACCAACCGATTTGATGTAACCCCCTTGATGCTGGCCGCTGCCAACGGCAGTTCCGCCATGATCGAGGCGCTGCTGGCGGCCGGGGCGGATCCGAGCGGTTCCCTGCCGGCCGGAGAGACGGTGTTGATGACGGCGGCGAGGACCGGCAAGCCGGAAGCGATCCGAGCCCTGCTGGCCCATGGGGCGAGCGCCAACGCGAGAGAATCCTGGCGGGGCCAGACCGGGCTAATGTGGGCCGCTGGCGAGGGGCATCTCGAAGCGGTCCGCGCACTTCTTGAAGCGGGTGCGGATGTCCACGCGAAATCCGAGCGGGGGTATTCCGCGCTCGTCTTCGCCGTGCGTCAAGGGCACCTTGCCGTCACGCGCGCACTTCTGGACGCGGGTGCGGATGTCAATGACTACCTGCCTCGTCGCCGTCGCGGCCAGTGGGGCAACCAGGAGGAAGCGGCTCCACAGCCCGGCGCGAGCGTTCTGGATATTGCCGTTTCAAACGCCCACTTCGAGGTGGCCGCTCTCTTGCTGGACCGCGGAGCCGACCCGAATGCCTCAGGTCCAGGCTGGACACCGCTGCACACGGTGAGCTGGGTCCGCAAGCCCGGCGTGGGGAGCAATGATCCTGCGCCGGTAGGATCCGGAAGTTTGAGCAGCCTCGATATCGTGCGCAAGCTGGTGGCGTCGGGAGCGGATGTGAACGCTCGCATGACCTCTGGAACCAGTCCGGGCCTCCATAGCCTCAACACGATGGGTGCGACGCCGTTCGTGACGGCGGCCCGAACGGCAGATGCCGAATTGATGCGACTCCTCCACAGCCTCGGAGCCGACCCGCTGATCCCCACCGAAGCCGGGACGACGCCCTTAATGGTGGCCGCGGGGGTGGGCGTGCGGGCTCCGGACGAGGATGCCGGCACTCCCGAAGAGGTGGTCGAAGCGGTGAAGGTTGCGCTCGAACTGGGCGGGGACCCCAACGCCATTGACCGGAACGGGAACACGGCCATGCACGGGGCTGCATACAAGCACGTTCCGGGGGCCGTGCGCTTGTTGGCCGAGGCCGGTGCCGATACTAATGCATGGAACCGCAAGAATGATCTTGGCTGGACGCCGCTCCGGATCGCGACGGGCGTTCATCGGGGAATGAACTTCCGGTTTTCCCCGGAGACTGCGGCAGCCATCCGCGAGGTGCTGGAGGCTGCGGGGCTGTCGACGGAGGTCGAGCCGGAGCAGTTCATCAGCGGGGCCACCAAGTAGTTGATCCGCCTACGGAACCTGTTCCGCGGAGAGGTCCCGTTTTCGGCCAATTGCGAGCATGCCTGTCGGCGAGTGTATCGGAAGCGATTCCCCCGCAACGGGGATGGACACATTCCACAGAAGATCACCGCTTAGTTTTCGTCGATCACCCGGTCGAGATCTTCACGGTTGTCAATGTCTGCAAGATGCCCTCCGCTGTCCCACGATGGCAACGGCGGAAGGTCTCCTGCTGGATCGTTGGCTGGCGCATGCTTCTCAAGCACGTAACGGAGCCCAGCCTCAACCAAGGCGGAGATCGTGGTGCCCCGTCGAGGTGCTTCTTCTCGTAGACGCTCCATTAAGGAGTCGTCGATCTCAAGCGTCGCCTTCACATCGATGACCATATCAATCTTGCAGGCATACGGTTGGGAAACGAGTTGCGCGGGGGTGCGCCATGCTCATCACCACTCGCTGGCTGGTGCTGGCGGTTAGCAGCTACACGTACCAACCCGGCTAAAGCTGCCGCTATGGCCGAGCCAACCCTTTCGGCTGCTGCCGACTGCGTCTCCCAGTCGCCCATGTGGGCAAAGCGCAGTGTCTTTCCAACGTTGGTGTGGCCCAGTAGGCGCGATACTACTGGAACTGGCACGGCGTTCATTTGTGGGCTTGGGTGCCTGCATCAATGCAAAATCCCTATTGTGAGCCGAGCCTTTGAAACAGCGATGGAGAAGATGTCGGCGCTCCCGCCCGAGGAACAGGACCGAATTGCGCAGAGGCTTATCGGCGAGCTTCAGGATGAGGAACGCTGGACTCGAGCGTTTTCGAGTTCTCAAGACACCCTGAGCAGGCTCGCCGATGAGGCCCGTGCTGACATTAGAGCTGGCAGAGCGACGCAACTCGATCCCATCCCGACAAATTGTGAAATCGAGTGCAACGATCCGTTTCTGGGTTGCCTACCGCAAACCGCCAACGGATACTCAGGGACTCGCAAGAAAAGCGTACCGTCTGTTCGCAAGCAATCCCCGGCACCTAAGCCTCCGGTTCAAGAGGGTGCACGGCCGCGAGCCGATCTACTCAGTTCACGTCGCCTCCGGATACCGTGGGGTTAGTCTCCTCGAGGGTGATGACATTACATGGTTTCGGATCGGATCACACGCCTACTACGACCGACTCCTCGCAAGACTCTGACGAAGCTCCAATGCAGCCCAACGGGCCGCTAATCTGATTCGGGCCGCTTTATGGGAACTACCTGCTGACGTTTGGCCGACGCAACTCTCGCGCCAGCCCCGAAATCGGCTTCACGGGTTCTGTCGTTCGGGTTGCTTCTGTCGGCTCCGCCCGTCATCGACTCGGAGGCGAGGACTCTGTTGAGAGGGCGCCGCGTCCCCGGTAGTCGCGCCCATCCAAGCGGGCTACTCACCCTCGTCAACGTCATGCTCGGCGAAAACCGACTCTGGCAGCCGGAGCCTCTCCGTCGAGGCGCTCGCGAGAACCGCCCGTGCCCTTGGAAGCCTCCCCGAGGGCACTGTCAAGGTGGCGTCCGTGGGGAGACATCGGATAGGTGAAATCGTTGTATCGAGGCCACCGTTTTCCACCCGAGATCATCGGTCACACCGTGTGGCGATCGCTGTCGACGGCTGGGGGAACGCGCTGAAGGCCTTCGCTGCGTACAAGGCCCTGTCGATCGGGGGCGGCTTGGTTCCGGGCGGACGCAGGAGAGTCGAGACGGCCAAGGATCTCTACGGCGGCCTCTGGGACGCAGTGACGTCTCCGGCAGCGAAGCGTGCGCGCGGAACCGACGGGAAACTCGCCACCTCCTCCTTCGGCGCGGCGACGACCGGGGCCGGCAAGCTCGGCGGCGAGACCGCGAGCCCAGGCAAGACGCTCGGCTCGCTGGCGCTTCGCTTCGCCCCTCTCGCGATGGGCGCCCTCAAGACCCTGGGAGCGGCCGCGGCCGGTCTCGCCCTGTCCGTCCGTCCAGTCCGGGCCAGCTCCGCGAGCCGTCTCTGGCGCGAATCAGAATTCTTTCTCTGCACGTCCGGCACCGGCCTTGCCCAGCCCGGGAGACATCATTTCGGAGGCACCGGCGCGGATCGTGCACCATCACTACCGGACCACGATCCAGCAGGAGCCCGGTGAAGACCGTCGGGAACTGGCGGGTCGAGCAGTGGATGGGATCGGGCGTCGCCAGCAGCAGGAACGCAGGGAGGGCCAGTTCGATGCCTCTTGAACTGATGGTCCTGGGGGACTATCGGTTCTCGATCGACACTGCGGCCTACGACAAGCTGACCCGGACCACTGAGTGCCGCTGGGCCAGACGGGACCGCATCGGCCGCGGCACCCAGCGCCCGCCTGTACATCGGGCCCGGCGCCGCCACGACCGACCTCAGGGGTACCGTCCTGCCGACCCACCGAGGAAGCACCGGCCAGATCGACGGGATGCGTGCGGAGGCCGGCAAGAGAGGGCCATTGCGGCTGGTTGGAGGAACGGTCATCGTCTTCGGTCTGTAAGTCATCCAGAGGATCAACGAGACTGGCCGTGTCTTCCTGGATGGGGGCATTCCTCGCCAGATCGATTTCGAGCTCCAGCTCGGCTACTACGGCGAAGACGCGGACTAGGGCACACAGGGCTGATGGCTGCCTATCTGACCAGCGAGGGCGACGTGCTGGCTTCCAGCTGCGCTTGGCAGGCCTGGTCGCTGACCTCGATCAGCTCGGCGACGAGGCGGCGCTGGCGCTGACACTCGGCGATTTGCGCAAGGATAGCTGCGAGCTGGTCAGGATGGATGGTGCGAATGCGAGTCTTGCCATTGACTCGGTGGGTGAGGATCCAGCGGGGGCCGTGGCCGGGATGGCCCGGGCCGGAGCAGCGGCAGTTGGGCTTGCCGCACTTGCGGTAGGAGGCCACGAGGGAGCCGGGGCGCAAGTCATCGAGAGCGGCGATCTGCTGGAGGAGTTGCTGGCGTCGGGCAGCGGGGCAGACACGGGTCTCCTTATCTGGCAGCTTCATGCACTTCCAGCATGGGATTCAGCAATCGGCGTGCTCTGAGTTACACCCCTTGCGGTTTCGATCGCAGGGCGCAGGGCCTCTTCGGAGGCCCTTGCTTTTTTTGGGCGCAGTGATGCGTACGTTCGTATATGTTGACGGGTTCAATCTCTATTACGGCGCCCTCAAGAGAACCTCATGGAAGTGGCTGGACCTAGTCGCTCTGTTCAAGACTGTTCTACAGCAGCATCACGACATTCTCAAGGTCAAGTACTTCACCGCGAGAGTCTCGGGCGTGCCGTCCGACCAGTCGAAGCCACAGCGCCAGGACGTGTATCTCCGCGCACTCCAACGGTTCCGACCGGAAGTGGAGGTGCATTTTGGTCATTTTCTTGGGCACAGAGTCCGAGCGCCACTTGCACAGCCGCTGGGGGGACGGCACACGGCAGAGGTGGTCAAGACCGAGGAGAAGGGATCCGACGTCAATCTCGCTGTGCATCTGCTAAACGACCGCTGGCTCGATTCGTACGACTGCGGAGTGGTGGTGAGCAATGATAGCGACATTGCCGAGGCCATGCGTCTCGTGCGTGAGCAGCATGGCAAGCGGATTGGGCTAGTAACCCCAAGAACACGGAAACCTTCGCAGCAGCTAAAGAAACACGCCGACTTCGTGCGCCGTATCCGAGCCAACGGCTTACGGCACTCGCAACTGCCTGACCCGATTCCCGGCACCACCATCCGGAAACCTGCGGCTTGGTGAGGAGGCTGCCTTAAACGACGAGAACAGGATCGGTTCGCGAGGGAAGAGTTCGGTGACGTTGACCTCGAATGCGGTGTTGGGTGCGGCCGAGCGGCGTACGGTCCCGTGACAATGGACTGCTTGACGATCTGGGTCTCCACCGAGACGAGGTCGCGACTCTGGGAAGCGATGTGGGACCGACCGGCCGCCTGCCGGGAGCGCCTCCGCAGGCCCCCGCGGCCGGAGGGCCTTCCTGCAAGGAAAGATCCCGGGAGCGACCTCTCCGAAAGGCCAGTTTGCGCAAGCGAGGGCCGCTTTCGGGGGGGGCGCTCCCGCACGGCCCATTCTTCAGAGCCCTTGCCCCAGACGTACAGCCCGGATCGCTAACCCACTGCCGGGCAATGTCTTAGCACGGCTTCGGGTGTTGCGCTTGAGGCAAGAGCGTGTTGCGCCGAGGCATTTTCCCCGCAACAAGCGTGCGCAGGTGTTGCGCCGGCGCGACCACAGCCCGCAAGGGCGGAAGAGGGCACGATGACAGCGCGAACGGCTGTCGCGGTGATCGCGGGAACGGTTGCCTTGTACCGGGACCTACGGCACGCGCCCTGGTCGGGCTCTGGACACGGATTCCACCTTTGACAATCCAGCCTCGTTTCGCCAGGGCTGATGTCCAGGATTGGTACAAGGTCCGTTCGTCTAGGCAGCACCTGAGAGATACACGGCCCAGGCCTGCATCAGTACCCGACGCCGATTGAGCAGGTCCGATCGCGCATAGGCCGCCTCGACCTTGCTCTTGACGGCGTGGGCCAGGCACGCTTCTGCAACTTCGCGCGGTTGGCCCGTCTCCCCGCACCAATCGCGGAAGGACGACCGGAATCCGTGCGGGACCGCCTTGATGCCTTGCTCCCGGAGCAGCTTCGACAGCGTCGCGTCCGAGAGCGGCTTGCCGGTCACGGACGGAAAGATCAGCCCCTCGCCGTGCGAGAGTCGTCGCGCCTCGTCCAGCACGGTGAGCGCTCGCGGAGACAGCGGCACCTTGTGCTCGCGCCCCGTCTTGGATCGACCCGCCGGGATGGTCCAGATCCCGGAATCCGGGTCGACTTCCCGCCACTCCGACAGCCGGACCTCGCCGGACCGGCACGCCGTCAGGACCAGGAACTCGAAGGCGGCCTTGGTTCCCGGCCAGGCTCCGCTGTCCCTAACCGTAGCGATCGCGGCCGCGACCTCGCCGTGGGGCAACGCCGTGAAATGCCGTGTCGATCGTCCGTTCCGGGGCAGGGCCGCGTCGAGCGTGGCTCCGGCGGGATCGTCCGTCCGGTAGCCCTCGGCCACGGCCCAGCGGAAGATCCGGCTGAGCCGCTGCTTGATGCGGCGCATCGTCTCGTGCTTCCTCGCCCAGTGCGGCAGCAACACGGCCATGATGTCGGCCGTGGTGATGCGGTCTATGCGGACGCGGCCCAGCTGCGGCAGCACGTAATCGCGGAGACTGTTCCTCCAGATCTGCGCCGAACGAGCGCCGTCTTTCCAGCTTGCGGAATGGATCGCCAGCACACTCTCGCTTGCCTGGGCGAGCGTCGGGACGGAGTCGCGCTGGTCATGGCCCTTGGCGAGTGCGCGGCGATTCTCCAAGGCGGCCTTGCGAGCCTCTGCCAGCGAGACGACCGGGAACGAGCCGAGCCCGATGCTGACGGGCTTGCCATGGATCCGCAGCCGCTGGCTCCAGGTCCGTGAATGGCCTCCGAGCTTCATCGGCTTGACCAGCAGCGAGAGCCCGTGGCTGCCCCGTCCGTCACCGTAGCGTCCGGGTCTCGTCACTGTCTTGACGAAGGTAGCGGAGAGCCGTTTCGGGGTTCGTGTTGCCTGTGAGGTTATGCCTTCAGTTATGCCTTTCATGGAGAGAACGCCGGAAACCCAAGCATCCCATAAAATTCAATAACTATCTTGTTATCAGTGTTTTGAGTATTCACCCTGAGACCCTTGAACACCCCTCGATGCTGCGGATCGGTTGCCACCCGAGCCTCCATTCAGCAACGAGTCGAATAGGCGTCAACTGGCTGTGCGAACTCCGGGAATTCTGGCCGGCGGGTCTCGTCCTGAGAGGGCTCACACCTCCCCAACCTTCCATGCAAGGGGTCCCCGTTTACCCCCCCTTGGACTGGAGAAATCCATGTATGCAGTACGCAGATGGGAAATGTCGGGAAGGTTACCGAATCGGCGGGTCGAGGCGCTCATGCTTACTCTGTACTCTGATCTCGACCCGGTCCGGGAACCGTTGTTGCTGCGGGTCCGTATAAAGGGCAAGACTGGCCAAGGCAATGGTATTCCGTGCGGAACGGCCTTGTGCACCTTCAGTGAGCCACGGAGTGATTCTTCAGGCGCCCCTTTCAGCCCGCTGGCAGTAGGTGCACATTCGGAGAAACGGGGTGCTGGATTCTGCGCACTCAGCTAACTCAAGCAGGACCGATCAAGTGTCGTGGAACAGTGCCCCATTTCTGCTGTTGCGTGCTCCGTTCGCGCTAGTCCAGACGCTTCATTCGGAGCGGAATTCCGCAGGCAAGTCTACTGTCACCTCGGAGTCAGTTTCTCGCTCGACGAGTGTCAGAACTCCCTCATCGAATTCCATATCGGCCACGCCCAAGTAGGTATGTGGAACCCTCTCAAGAAAGCCGACAAACGACCGAGTCACGCTCTCCGAAGCATCTAGGAACTCCACGATGGGGCGCCCGAAGATCCGCCCCTTTCGGACCAGGTCGGGGAATGGCCGGTGAAGGCCGGTCGTACCGAACTCCAAGCCTCTCGCTAAGGGCTCGCCTGCGTCGACGCGACGCCACATGTTGAGCCAAGGGTACTCTGCTGTGTGCCACACATAGCCGATCAGCAGACCCTTGGCCGCGTTGGCAGCGGTCACCCACCCGATTTCGTCGTCGATCACGTAGGACACCACGTTCGGATCGTGGTCGTCCGTGAGGTGGCGGAGATTGACGGACTGCCCTTCCTTGAGCGCGTTCGGCCAGACCACGGACGGCTCTTCCGGATTCGGCATGGATCCGCCCTGCACGAACCCCTTGGTAGCGTTGGAATCCACCACGACTGTCTCGTCCAGGAAAGGCGGGCCGAGGGTAGGATGCTGCACCATGTTGTAGACCCGCCCGAGTTTGTTGAGGTTAGTGACAGTTTCGACGGCGTAGAACCACGGCCCGTCAGGAGCGAGCTCGAGACGGCGTTCGACTCGCAGGCCTGCCATCGGAAGGTCGGCTGACATCTGTACGCTCGTGGCGTCATAGTCAAGGACCGTCCACGCAACCTTGGTGGCTTCACCGTGCCCAGGCATGCCGTTCGCGGCTTCGGCCTCCGATGGCAGCCCCCATCGGTCCAGGCAAAGGAAGTGGCTCATTGACCGGGTCTCGTCAGTTGGCCCGTCGTTCGCCCATCGCAACGGGTTCAAGCCATGGCCGACCAAGTGGAAGTCAACGATCGAGCCGCCGAGGATGTCGACGACGAGACGTGCCTGGCGCCCTTGGAGCACGATCGAGCGCCGCCCGTCGACAAGCTCTTCCGCAGCAAGCTCTTCCGCAGTTAGAGGGGCCACGGCAAACAGCCCGGCTATGAGGGGAATGAACAACCAGCGCATCGCTCCTGATCGTGACCGAATCATTCCACGATAGATCATATCGTTCCCGTTGATCCTTGGCGCTCGGGGCCATCAGAAGTCGCCCGGCCCGAGCGAAGCTCCCGCACACAACCTGTTCGTACACAGTCAATCGATTCGCGGACCGAATCGCAGGGGTGTCGACCAGTCCGTGAGAGAGTCTTCGACCCCATCCCGGGTTGTCGGTATTCGAGACTCGCGACGTGCCTTCCATCCCAACCGGAACTGGGGACCCACCCAGTCGGGAGTTGGCGACTTGTGCGACGATAGCGCCCGCCTATGGAACATTCTGTCCGAACTACGTCACTTCGAATGGCGTATCGACGCCTGATCGCCACCGGCGTCGGGCTGGCTGTCGGCCTGGCCATTGCCAGCAATCAGGCTGCCGCTGAGCCAGCAGGCCGAAGTCAGGGCCAGCTTCTGCGAAGAGGGTACGACAGCCAAGTCACGGGAGAACGTCGCGAGTACTTCGTATACCTGCCGACTGGCTATCACACGGAATCCGGCAAGCGCTGGCCGGTGATCCTATTCCTCCACGGTGGGGGCGAGCGCGGTGACGCCATGGAGGATCTCGATCTGGTCCTCGTTCACGGCCCGGTGGCGGAGGCCTGGATCCAGGGGCGAGACCTGCCATTCATCATGATCTCGCCGCAGATGCCCTTGTTCGACCGACCGCGCCGCAGCTCGGACCAGCCGGTTCCCGAGCGAATCGAGGATGGCCCGCCGCCAGCACGTCGGTACGGTCGGCGTCCAACTCAGCCGATGGCGCGGGTGACCGACCCGAGCATCCCGTCTTACGCGGGCCCCACATTGAGCGACAGCTGGACTAGGATGGAAACCGAAGTGTTGGCGATGGTGGATTCCACCCTTCGTGAGTTCCGGGCCGACGAGGATCGGGTCTACCTGACCGGATTGAGCTTCGGCGGTGCCGGAACGTGGCACCTGGCGATGGCAGCCCCGGATCGATGGGCTGCGATCGCCCCCATCTGCGGTCCCGGAGATCCCAGCCGAGTCGATCGGATCGCGAACGCCAGTACCCCCGTGTGGGTATTCCAGGGAGGTCGTGACACAGTGGTCCGTCCGGAGCGTGTTCTGGAAACCGTAACAGCCTTGGAGGCAGCAGGCCATCCCGAGGTTCGCTTCACCGTCCATGAGGACTTGGGGCACAACGTCTGGACCCGTGTGTACGAAGGCTGGGACCTCTACGCATGGTTTCTCGCCAACAGGCGGCAGGCCGGAACTGATGAGTAGAAAGCGCCTTGGACAGGCCCTCGCCCCGCGCCTCTTCGCAAACAGCAATGGGTACAATCAGGCAGGCGAACTAGCGGACGCCCATCGGTTCACATATGAGGGGCACCACGAATAGCAGTCGAATCCCGTCCTGCGGACCCCATGCCTCAGTGGCCTTCCGATGCGCTTGGAGTCGGCTCCTAACGCTAGTCGCCGTCGTTAGTTTCGCGTCACCCGCATTTGGAGCAGACGACCCCTTCCAGTCCGAAATCCAGCCGATCTTGACTCAGCACTGCTTTGCATGCCACGGTCCGGACACCCAACTCAGCGGACTTGACTTGAGCACACTCGAGGGACTGCTCTCGGGGGGTGCCCGGCACGGTCCCGCCATAGTCCCCGGCCATCCCGAGCAAAGCGTACTGATCCGGGCACTTGAAGGACAGTTGACTCCCAGCATGCCTATGGGTTCGGCTCGCTTGCCGGACGGCAAGATCGGGGCAATAGCGAAGTGGATCGAGCAGTTCAGCCCGACACAAGAACACATCGATGCCAATGCTTGGAGCCCGTTCCGGGCAAACGGCCGACCGGACCCGCCGGACGTCTCGCGCGAGTCATGGATCCGCAATCCCATCGACCGATTCATCCTTGCCCGTCTGGAGGCGCAGGGCCTCGATCCCGCGCCCGAAGCCGACCGGCGCCTCCTCATGCGACGGCTCTACTTCAACCTGATTGGAGAGCCTCCGACTCCCGGAGAGGCCGAGGCCTTTTTGTCCAATATGGATGCCGGAGCCTACAACCGGCTCGTGGACAGATTGCTCGGAGACCCGCGCTACGGGGAGCGCTGGGGCCGCCACTGGCTGGACGTCACAAGGTACGCGGACACCACGGGGGGCGAAGCGAATCGGGAGATGTATCACATATGGCGCTACCGCGACTATGTGATCGACGCCTTCAACAGGGACAAGCCGTATGACGAATTCGTCAAGGAGCAACTCGCGGCGGACGAATTTGCCCCCACGGATCCGGACAGACGGGTTGCGACCGCGTTCCTGCGACTCGGAGCGCCTCCTCAGAGCCAGATTCGACGGGTGGCGCGCCAGCAGCACCTAAACGAAGTTACGGGAACCGTGGGCTCCGTGTTCCTCGGACTGAGCGTCAGTTGCGCCCAGTGCCATGACCATAAGTACGACCCGATCCCCACAAAGGACTTCTATCGGTTCCAGGCGTTCTTCCTGCCAATCGAGAACACCAACGTGGATGCAGAATTCACGCAGGACACCACTCAAGAACTGGCAGCCCGCGGGCGCGAGGCTGCCGAGCGGAGACTGAACCGAGCCCGCGAGTCCTACGAGACGTATGAGAACCAACTGCTCGCCAAGTTCCGTACCGTACTGAAGGAAGAAGGTGAGGACCCGTCATCCGCCACCGCCGCGGCATTGCGCGCAAGATTGACGGACGCTGTCGCGAACGGCGTGGTCCCTCGGGACGAACCGTCGTTCTCGATGGCTGAGAAGGTCGAGTACATTCGCCGTCTTAGCTTTGTTGACGGCTTCCGCGGTGGACGGGACATGGGGGTGTACCGACGCCAAGTGGAACGCCATCTCCCCAAGATCCACACGGTCGAAAACGCGAGGGAATCCCCTTACAGCGCTGGATTGCCAGTGCAGTTCGTGCGCGTTCGGGGAGAGGTTGACAACCTGGGCGAACGTGTATTGCCGGGTTTCCCGAGCGCGTTGACGGGAACGGACGACCCCGCTCCAATGCCGCTTGACTCGCTGGGCAATATCAACCGATGGCGGCTGCCCCTCGCCACATGGATCGCCAGTCCGGAAAATCCATTGACGGCCCGTGTGATGGTGAATCGCATCTGGCAGTGGCACTTCGGGCGGGGTATTGTTGCCACACCCAGCAATTTCGGGGCGAACGGCATCCGCCCGTCACATCCAGCTCTGCTGGACTGGTTGGCCAGCGAGTTCGTGGCGAGCGGCTGGAGCGTGAAGGCCGTACACCGATTGATCCTCAATTCCGCAACGTACCGCCAGAGCTCGGTCAGATTCTCTAGACGGGCAAGCGAGATCGATCCGTCGAACACCCTGCTGTCACGGATGCCGAGCCGCCGTCTTGAAGGAGAGGTCATCCGCGATAGCATCCTCGCAGTCAGCGGACGCCTCAATCGTGCGCGGGGAGGGCCCGGCGTGTATCCCCGCCTGCCCGAAGCGATGAAGGACCAGATGCTGGTCAAGAACTGGCCTGCCTGGGAACCGAGCAGTGGACCGGACTCCAGAAAGAAGTCCGTCTACGTCTTCCAGCGTCGCCAGTTGGCCCTGCCCCTCCTGGAGATGCTGGATGCACCGGTCCCGCAAGTCTCTTTGGAGGAGCGCAGGATATCGACAACGGCCATTCAGTCTCTGGCCATGCTGAACGGCCGACTCGTCGCCGAGGAATCGCAACACTTCGCGGCTCGCTTGGAAAAGGAAGCCGGACAGGACTCGCAGGATCAGGTCAGGCTCGCTTTTCGTCTCGCATTCTCGAGAGAGCCCTCCGAAGCCGAACTTCATCGATATAATGACTTCGCCGACAGCGAAGGGCTAACGGCAGTTTGCCGCGTTCTGTTCAACGCCAACGAGTTCGTCCATGTTGATTGACCTCCAGACCGGCAAGCTCACCTCCCGGCGGCAGATGCTGCTGCAGAGCTTCAACGGCCTCGGGGGTCTCGCTCTCGCGTCGCTGTTATCGGAAGACTCCCGGGCATCGACCCAAACAGGCAGGCCCGCACCCCATCACCCGCCAAAGGCCAAGAACTGCATTTTCCTGTTCATGTCGGGCGGCGTCAGCCAGGTCGACACCTTCGAGAACAAACCGGCACTGAAGAAGATCGACGGCCAGCGCATGCCCGTGCTTCCCGGCCTGGCGACGCAGTTGGATGCGTATGTTCGGTCCGACGTCGTCGCAGTGGGCAGCCCGTTCGAGTTCCTGCGATATGGCGGTTCGGGCCGTGAGATGTCGACCATGTTCGGCAATCTTGGCGGCGTCGCTGATGAACTGGCCTTCGTCCACGGCATCGAAGTCGAGTCGCCGTTGCATTCGGCAGCCACGTTGCATGTGACGACCGGCTCGGTCTTCGCAGGCAATCCGTCCGTCGGGGCGTGGGTCGCTTACGGCTTGGGGAGCGAGAACGAAAACCTGCCCGGCTACATGGTCCTGCACGACAGGCGCGGCGGTCCGGTCAACGGCTCGGCCGTGTGGCAGAGCGGCTACCTGCCCGCTTCGTACCAAGGGACGCTGCTGCGGTCCTCGGGTCCACCGATCCTGAACCTGGAATCGCGGCCGGGAGAGTCGACTGAGCGTTCGCGGCGCGAATTCGACCTGCTCCGCTGGACGAACGAGCGCCATGCGGCCGAGCGGCGTTCAACCGACACGCTGGAGGCTCGCATTGCCGCGTACGAGCTGGCGTACCGGATGCAGACTCACGCTCCGGGGATCGTAGACTTGTCCGACGAGCCCGCTTCGGTCCGCAACCTCTATGGTCTGGACAACCCGGTCACGGAACCGTTTGGGAGGCAGTGTCTGCTCGCCCGGAGGCTGATCGAGCGAGGAGTCCGGTACTCCCTGCTGGTCCATGGCTGGGAGAACGGCGTATACAGCTGGGACCATCACAAGGAAATCAGCGATTGGCTGCCCGCCCGGGCACAGGAAGTGGACCTGCCGATCGCGGGCCTGATCCAGGACCTCAAATCCCGAGGGCTGCTTGACGAGACACTCCTGGTCTTCACCACGGAGATGAGCCGGACCCCGTTCATTGCCCGGAAGGCATACGGGGCCCGGGTCGGGCGCGACCACCATCGACACTCGATGGTGACTTGGTTCGCCGGAGCGGGAGTCAAGGGGGGCTCCACAGTTGGAGCCACCGACGAGTTCAGCCTCAGCTGCGCGGACGAACCGATCCACGTGCGCGATATTCACGCCACGATCCTGCACTTGATGGGTCTGGATTCGGATGCGCTGACCTATCTCCACGAGGGACGGCACAAGCGCCTCACGGATACTGGCGGACGGGTACTCAAGGAAATCCTTGCCTGACCGACCAGACACGTCGCAGTAGCCTCGTCATTGCCCCAGGCTCCTTGCGGATGCGCCATCCAGCGCCGGTTCGGCGCTGGAACTTGGCTGGCATTTGAGGACCCGGGATTGCAGCAAATGCCCCGTGTGCTCTGGTTCACCCCAGATCTTCAGGTTTGGCGGCCGCGCTGGTGTCGGCCCGTGTGGCTGGGCTCCTCGGCTCAGTCTTCAGCAAGGATTGATTCGGCGTACAGCAGTTCCCCGGTCAGCCCGCTGTAGTACTGAAAAACAACCTGAGGCTTTGGATATGCCACCCAGCGCTCCCTTCCCTGCCTTGTGGGACTCCGGATCACGTTGTTGACCTGTACAACGCAATACACGGGCAGGTGCCTCGGGGTGACTTCGTCGAGGAAATAGGTCGACCAACGAATCTCGCATTCCCGGCCTCGCGACTCGAAGGTTCCGTTCGGAGGACGGCCACCCTCCGACGACACAGGGTGATTGCCAGAATTATGGGGCCCGGACGCGAACTCCCATACCGAGTCGGTGATCTTGATGGCAAAGCTGTTGTGGAGATCCCCGGTCAGCACGAAAACCGGCTTGCCGAGGGTGTCCCAATAATCAATCAACTCCTCCCGCTCGCGGGGAACGGCTGTCCACGCCTCGTCCTTGTTCGCACCAGCAGCTCCCGGTCCGACGTGCGGAACCATGAAGTTGACAGAAGAAACAATGAAAAAGAAGTCCGCGTCGCTCGTACGCATCCCCTCCAACAGCCACCGCTTCTGCTTCTCTCCGAGCAGGGACACCCCCTCTTTCCAAGGGTCGTCCCTGTCATGCAGTTGGCGATGTGACCTGGTGTCGAGCACGAAGAAGTCTGCATTGCTCACGCGCATTCGGTAGTAGGACAACCGCCCTACCGAGTAACTGACCTCCCCATCCGTCTTCGCAGCTGGCCGGATTCGCAAACGCTGTCGGTCGATGATCTCCTCGATTGCGTAGACGCCCGCATTGGGCTCCCCTCCCTCGCGGTCCAAGTGATTGATGTCGTCACGGAGATAGAAGTTGACACCTGCGGTCCTCCCTCCCCAGTGCACGTGGAGGTTGGAGGCCTCCGCCAGATCGAGCTCTGAGAAATCCGCAGCTGCGTCGGTGAGGATGTCGCTTCCGGCCTCGAGCGTCGCGCGCCCGAAATGGATCGGCTGCGCGTTGTGGACGGGGTTGCTCCAGCCGAGGTAGTCGTACCAAGCCTGCACTCCGATATCGCGGAACACCGCACGGCGGCTTCGCAGGCCGACCGTTCCCGCACCATTCACGTCTCCCAGGATTTCGTGGTCATCGAACGTGAAGAAAGACGGAACCTCCTTGTGCCATTCGGTCATGGCCTTCCCGCGATCGAGATAGAGCTTGTAGTTCTCCCAAACCCCGACGATTGTGGGTGCGATCTGCAGCAGCCGGGGAAGCGCCTCCCGACGTGCCCCCTGGGTCGCCGCCCATCGGTCGAGCGGATAGTCCCTTCGCTCCTCGTAGAGCCAATCCCCGTTCTGGATGGCAAAGTAGATCCTGTCCTTGAGCTGGCGGAGCATCGTGGCGAATGTCGGGAGGTCCCGATTGGCTGGCTGGTTGTTTCCGCACGCAAACTCGAAGCTGAAGTTGAAGAGTCCTTCAGGGTTGTAATCGGGGTCCCGTACATCAGCCGGATGCGGAAGTGTCTTGAACGAGTGAACACTTGATTGGAGCTGGCCCGTATCCGGCACGACAAGTCGGTAGAAGTACTTCGTATCTGGTCGGAGACCGTCAAGCTCCACCCACCCCGTGTTGTCCTGCTCCAACTTCGGGGAGGCCACGGCAGAGAGTTGGTCAAGATTCTCCGAGTCCTGTCCATACGCAACCTGAAACGGCTTGGAGTCAGCTGTTCTCGCCCAAACACCGACGCCGTGGGCGCTGAGTCTCCCGAGGATAGGACCGTGCGTTACCCACAAGGTCTCCTGGCTACTCGCAGCCACTGTCAGGAGGAGGACCAATAGAGCGGATCGGATGGCTCGTTGTTTTCGCTGCGCCACAGGCAAGCTCCCGTGGCCTAGGGTACTGCCTTTCGGTATCTGGCGGGCCATAGGGGTCTCGTATCGGCCAGGACCGGGAATACAGGTCCAATGAAGTCGCCTGTCCGTGCTTCGAATTGACCCGGTTAGGGCTGCGGTCTGTTGGTGAATCGCCTGCCTCTCTCGGCCGCTTCCCGGCTGCGCGTCGCTCCGATTCGCGTGCCTTCGCGAAGGCGTTCTTCAACGTTCTCGGGAGTCACAACATCAAGGAAAGCAATCCCGGCCGCCTTGGTCGCGTTGAGCACGCGTTGGCGGGCCTGCTCGACTACTGGCAGATACGGTGGGTCGTGGATCTCCGGATGACCGAGAGAGAGCCCCATGTCGCCGGGACCCCATTCTGCGTAGCCGACACCTGGCACGCTTGCCGACTCTTCGGCAACAGCCAGCGCATACTTGTCCTCGATCTTCAGTCCGATCAGGATCTCTCCTTCCGGGTTCAATGGCCAGACATCCGCGCGGCGCATGTACTCCTGAGGCGAAACTCCCCAGATTTGCGCCGCATTGGCTTGACCTCCGTTACCGCGCAAACCTTCCTCGAGGGGGCCTCCGTCTACGCCTCGTCGGTGATGAGGAAAGCGCGCCGCCCGTACGAACTCCCGAACGGCCCCTGGATCGCGTGCGTGACAGAGAGTGATGCCGTGGACACCGGTGGCAAGAATCTGCTGTACGACCCAGTGATTCGCGCGCACCGTCGTGACGTCGTACCCGCTAAACGGTACGACGACTTGCACGGCCGGCGTACGGTGTCCGCTGCGAGTCGGTCCGCCTTGAACCAGCCCGGCCATGAATTCGCGTAGCTCGGTCACATCGTAAGGGCCGAACTCCATCTCGTAGATGATCAGGTCCGCCCAGGTCTGCGCCAGGCGCAGGCCTTCCTTGAACCCGCCTTGGCTACCACCGCGGCCCTCGGTGAAGTAGTAGATCGGCTGATCTTGACTTAGCAGCTCGATCGCCTTGTTGATCCGGGCCGGCTTCGCATCGGGGGCTTCGTCCGCCGCGAATAAGAAAGCCGCGCCAGCCACAAGCGCCACCGCGCAGCCACGCCGTAGGGTCAAAGTCGCTCTTCTCATCGTCCATGGCTCCATAAGTTCCCGAATCACTCCCAAGGGATCCTCGCCTAGAACCCCCATGCGCGCTCCTCGTCACAGTGCAATCGCGGAAGCACCGTGGTGACTTAACTGTAGCCGCTTGCTCCCTTGGTGTCGCGTCGCACCAGTGCCCCCCATCGAAGTCGGGTCTAGCAGGGGACGCGGTGTTCTCCTGCGCTGGTGCCGATCACGTGGAGCTTGAACGGGCCTTCCAAATCGAAGAAGGCGACGCCCCTTGGGAGTCCCCCCAGTCAAGCGCTGCGCGCCACAAGCCAACGTGCCCGTGAGGCGATCGTTGCGCGTTACGGCTCCCGAGCCACGCAATCATCGCTGTACCATAGAGCCGGACTCGGCTCGGCCCCAACCAAGCCGCCAATGGGATCCATGGAAAACAGAATCAACCGACGAACATTCGTGGGCGCCGCCGCCGCTCTTGCCGCCGCCGAGACCCGGGCCGCGGAGACGCCAGTCCGCGTGGGGATCATCGGCGCCGGTACGCGCGGCACATCTCTGTTGCGCCCGTTGCTTGATCTCCCGGAAGTCGAAGTCGCGGCGATATGCGATCTCGACGACAATGCGGCGGCGAGAGCTCGCAAGCTCTGCGAGGACGCCAGGAAACCGCCGCCTGCGATCTACGCGCGCGGCCCGGAGGATTACCGTCGCCTCCTCGACTTGGAAGACCTGGCGGGCGTGATCATCGCCACGCCCTGGGCATGGCACGCGACCATGGCCGTCGCCGCCCTCGAAGCAGGAACAGGCGCCGCGATCGAGGTCCCTGCGGCCATCACGATCGACGAGTGCTGGCAGCTCGTTGAAACGGCTGAGCGGACGGGCGTGTCCGCGACCATGCTCGAGAACTGGGTGTACCGCCGGGAACCGCTGGCGGTGCTGAACATCATGCGTGCCGGACTGCTGGGAGAGATCGTGTACTGCGAATCCGGGTACGGCCACGATGTGCGGGGTGTCAAGTTCGACTCGCGGTCCGCCGACAAGGGCGACCTGAAGTGGCGCGGCGAGCACTCAGTGACCCGTAACGGGAACCTGTACCCCACTCACCAGTTCGCCCCTGTCGCGATGTTGATGGACATCAATCACGGGACGCGCATCGAGTCGTTGATCGCAATGGGCGGCGTCTCTCGAGGGATGAACCAATACGTCGTGGACCGGTGGGGGCCCGATCACCCGAACGCCGAACGCGTCTACGCCAACTCCGACCGCACCAACGTCCTCTTGCATCTGGAAGACGGCCGCACGGCACTGAACTTCCACGACACCCACAGCTGGCATCCCCGTGATGACGGACACAAGTACCAGGGAACAAAGGGCATGGTCCGCTGGCCGTTCCCCGGGGAAGGCTCGATCTGGGTCCAGGAACGGCACTGGGACGGCAAGGCGGTGGACGCCCGTCGGTGGCATTCGCTGAACCCCTTCCTTGACGAGTTCGACCATCCCATCTGGAAGATGTACAGCGAGCGGGCGCTACGGTTCGGACACAGCGGAGCGGACTGGATGGAACTCCGCGGATGGACCGAGAGCTTGCGGCACGGGACTCCGCCGCCGGTGTCGATCGTTGACGCGGCGACCTGGAGCGCGATCGGACCCTTGAGCGAGCAGTCAATCGCCGGCAAGTCCAAGTCGGTGGAGATGCCGGATTTTTCCAAGGGCAAGTGGAAGACGAATCCGAAATTCGAGTTGCGTTGGCAGTGGGGATAAAGGGAGAGAGTCATGCCTCAAGCAGTTAAGCGACGCTCTGTTCTCAGTGCATTCGGAGGGCTGGGAATCCTCGGGAGCTCATCGGCAGCTCAGCGGGCCTTCGCCCAAGCCGGATCGGCGGCCGACCAGAGTGGCAACCAGAGCCCGCCGAACTTCCTGTTCATCCTTCTTGACAAGTGCCGGCGAGACGCCATCGGCGCATATGGTCGCTCGGACGTCCACACGCCGAACATCGATCAACTGGCCGCAGGCGGCATCCGTTTCGACAACTGTTACGCCCCGCAGCCTTTGTGCGCCCCCTGTCGGGCCTCGATTCTCACAGGCAAGTATCCACATGAGCACGGGATGCGCAAGAACCCGTATCCGTTTGTGCCTAACGGTTCGAACAACGTCTACCAGGAGCCCATTCCCGCTCCATTCGCCGACCCGCAATTCGACCTGTGGGCCAACTTCCCGCACTTTCTCAATAACGCCGGGTACCGCACGGCGCACATTGGCAAGTGGCATCTGGGAGAGGGGAATCCGGGGTTCTTCGATGTCTGGAAGAGCTTCAACTCGCTGATCCACCATTGGCTTGGCGAGCCACAAAAGTCACCCTACAGGCCCACCATCCAGACCGACCAGGCCATCGAATTCATCGAGGAGAATGCTGACCGGCCCTTCTTCCTGTACCAGTCCTATTACTCGCCCCACGAGCCGAACAACCCCCCGAAGAGGTTCCACGAACCCTACGAGGGCAAGAACGTCGAGCATGAGGAGTACTACGCTTCGGTCACGGCGCTCGATGAAGAGATCGGCCGAATGATTGACGCGTTGCGCCGCAGCAATGTCCTCGACAACACGTTCATCATCCTCACTACCGAGCACGGAAGGACATGGATCGATCGCATTGGCACAGTAGCCGGGATGAGCATTTCATACGACGAGGCCGCCCGCTTGCCGCTGATCATGCACTACCCCAGGGTTCTCCCGGCCGGGGTCGAGTGGCAGTCCGGCGTCAGTTCCGTGGACCTCATGCCGACGATCATGCACGCCGCCGGTCTCTATGGCAGGCTCGACGAGCAATACGAGGACCGCAGCCTGATCCCCGATCTGCTGAGCGGACAGGACGAATGGAAGCGGGAGATCGTCATCCAGAACATTGCGCAACGAGGCATCGACGGAATCCTGTTCGAGGAGCGGGCCCTGCGTAGCGAGCGCTGGAAGCTGATCCTTCGCGACTTTGCAGCGAGGCCCAACAAGCGTGTTGACGAGCTGTACGACATGAGGAATGATCCCGGCGAGACGAAGAACCTGTTCTCGGAGCGACAGGACGTCGTAAAGGAACTTGCCGGGAGGCTCGCCAAGTGGGGGGACCAGCACGGAGATGCGCTGGCTTTGAAGCTAGGCCGGAGGTACATGGGCTAGAGACCAATGAATCCTCTACCGGCAGCATCACTCGCCGGGAGTTCCAAGTAGCCTCCACCTGCCAGAGAGGCAATGGGCGGAGCTTCTCGCAACGGCAGCCGGACCGATTTTGGGTCCGCCCGAAGACACCTGTCTCAACCGAGGCCGAGCCCTGCGACTAACGCCGGGGGCATGGTCACGATGATGGGCGATTGCGTCATGGCCGTCGAAGGCGATCCGTGCTTCGAGTTAACGCACTTGCGTAAGGCCCGATAGCGAATCTCGAGTGGATGTTGAGTCCCGGAGGCCATCAGATTGTCGGCGAACCCGCTAAGGCTCTGTTCCCTGTGGCTATAATCGCCGCGGTAGGTCAAGGTCCGATGTCCGCAACCGCTACGGCGCTCGTTATCATCTCGCTCATGGCATCCGTATCCGCGGCTGCGGAGACTAATCGGTTCGAGCCTTCGCAGTACCACAACACGTTCTCGTTCGCCCACGAACCGGTCCTCTCGATCAAGCCGGGCGACCGCGTAATCACGAAAACCATCGACGCACGCGGCTTTGATGCCGACAACGAGCAAGTTGGCGAGCGACCGAACCCCCAGACCGGCCCCTTCTTCGTGGAAGGGGCCGAGCCCGGCGACGTGCTTGTGGTGCGGTTCGAGAAGATCGAACCCAGCCGACCGACCGCCTGGTCGAGCAGCGTCCTGGCGCCATACACCGCCGATCCGGCCTACCTGCGCCACGAGGCCGAGCGGGAACAGACGACGGAGACTTGGGAGATCGACAAGGACCGCGGTGTGGCGAGAGTCGCCTCGGAGACGATCAAGCCGAGAGGGATCGAAGTGCCTCTCCGGCCGATGCTGGGATGCGTCGCGGTGGCGCCGGCGCGCAAGGAGGCCGTAGCAACGAGCACGCCGGGGGCCTTCGGCGGAAACATGGACTACAACGGCGTGGTTGCCGGAGTCACGTTGATGCTACCGGTCTCCGAGCCGGGAGCCCTGCTCTTCGTTGGGGACGGACACGCCCGCCAAGGCGATGGAGAGGTCGTCGGGAATGCTCTCGAGGTCTCGATGGATGTCGAATTCACGGTCGACTTGATCAAGGAGGGAAAGATCGGGTGGCCGCGGCTGGAGACCGACGAATACATCATGACGCTGGGCAGCGCACGACCCCTCCTGCAGGCCCTCCAGCACGCGACAACGGAACTCCAGCGCTGGCTGATGGCCGACTACGGCTTCGACGAGCGCGGCTCGTCCCTACTCTTCGGGCATGCGATGGAATATGACATCGCGAACGTAGTCGATCCGCATTTCACGGTTGTCGCCAAGATACGTAAAGACATGCTCCCCGACCGCCGGTAGACGCGAGCAATTGGGGATTGGTTGGAGACCGGAGAAGGCGGCCAGTTCCGTACACCACGCTGCGGGGGCAAACCGCAATCTTCAAGCGGACTGCTTGGCAATTGACGGAGATGGACTAGGCGGATGATGAGATCAGCCAGGCCCTAGGAGGCTCGGGGCACCTCCGCAGCCTCTACCAGATCGGTGGTCTGCTTCACGACCAGCCACGGCCATCGATGGCCCCGGGGAACGATCTTGCTCCGCGGCTGAGGAGCAAGATCGAGGCTGACCACAACAGGCCGGGAGCTACTGGCGTCGTGAACCGTGGTCTCGGAATGCGGCCCATGAGGAGTGTCCGGTCGCGGCTCAAGCAATTTGGGATCAGGTCGAGCATCAAGGGTTCCAGGGCACCCGCTCGCCACGCCGCTGAATCAACCCTTGTCGCTGCGAGGACTCATCGGACACTGGATAAGCCGCGACGCAGGCAACGAAATCTCCAAAAACCGGGGTTGCACACATTGACGGGCAAGCAAAGCCGTGATACCAAGGGATCGGCACCGGGCGATTGACTATCGTAGGGTGACCGGCTTCGGTGCCGCTGAGGAATTCCAGGATGACAACGAAAGCCATTTCCCGTCCACTGCTCTTGGCTTGCTGCTTGGCTGCGGCCGGCTCACTGGCTTGGGCTTCCACCATACAAGGCGTGGTCACCGACAGCAGCGGTGCACTGGTTCCGGGCGCGACCGTCTCGGTGACCAACTTGGCGACTGGTGTCTCCGCGGTCGTGTCAAGCAACGATGCGGGACTGTATACCGTGCCGCTATTGCAGCCCGGAGAGTACAGCGTTGAATGCGAGTCGGACGGGTTCGCCCCTCAGGCTCGCCCACAGATGCGCCTGGAGGTCGACCAAACGGCACGCGTGGACTTTGCGCTGAACGTCGGGACCGTGACCGAGGTCGTGCAAGTCTCTGCCGCGGCCCAGTTGCTGCAATCCGAAACGACGGAAATGGGGCAGGTAATCGACAACACGAGGATCGTCGAGATGCCCCTGAACCTCAGGAACTACCTACAGCTTGGTCAGTTCACTGTTGGGGTCCTCCCGGCAAGGGCGGTCGGCAAGGGCAGCCGGCAGGGCCACGAAGGAGGCTTTCAGGCGATAGGCCTGAACCCTCTCCAGAACAATGTGCTCTTGGACGGGATGGACAACTCCAGTCGCGGCGCAGGCGGTGGACTCAGCTACGAGGCGCAATCCGTGCAACCGTCCGTGGATGCCGTGTCAGAGTTCAAGGTCGTCACCAACAACACCTCGGCAGAGTACGGCTACAAGTCCGGGGCGAAGATTCTCGTCTCCACGAAGTCCGGCACGAACCAATTCCACGGATCGGCGTTCGAGTTCCTGCGCAATGACAAGCTCGACGGGACCAATTTCTTCGCCAACCGAACCGGCCAGGGGAAACCCAGCTACCGGCAGAACCAATTCGGCGGAACGATCGGCGGTCCCATCGTCAGGAACCGAACGTTTTTCTTCGCAAGCTATCAGGGAACGCGGATTCGCCTTGGGAAGACATTCATTTCCAGCGTTCCGAGCACGGCCGCCGTCGCAGGTGACTTTTCCGAGCAGCCCGCGATCAGGAGGAATGTCTTCGATCCTCTAACAATCAGTGATGGCGTTCGGCAGCAGTTTCCGAACAATGTGGTTCCGGCCAGCCGTTTCGACCCCGTAAGCACGAACGTCGCCAATCTCTATCCCGCGCCTACGATCTCGGGGCGCGAGAACGCGCCGAACAACTTCTTGTACGGCCCCTCGGAAGAGAATGACACCGACCAACACGACTATCGCGTCGACCACAACATCACGGACAGGCACCGGTTCTTTGCGCGGGCTTCTTTCCGGGATCAGTTCCGTTTGGAACCTGGCCGCATGCCACTTCCAGCGGATGGCGCTTCGGGCCAGAACCGAGACATTATGGGGCGGAACTTCGTTGCCAACGTTGATTCGACAATGGCACCGACGATTCACAACAACTTCCGTTTCGGCTTTTCGAGGCTGCAATCGATCTTCAATCACCTCTTCACGGAGAACATGAACTCGCAACTCGGCATACTCAACGCTCCGGGAGATTCGTTCGACGACGGGCTGGATCAAGGGTATCCTCGATTTACCGTTAGCGGGTTCAACCAGCTAGGCCCCCGCCAGAACTGGCCCAATACCGGACGGCTGGACACATTCCTGTTCGGCAACACCGTGCTCTGGCAAAAGGGCCGGCACAGCATTCGATTCGGGGCCGAGTACAGGCACGTGGACCAGTTCCGCCAGGCGGAGCGATTCCGGCGAGGGTGGTTCCAGCACAATGGCGTGTACACGGCCGAGATGCCGAATAGCGGCGCGAGCCGAGGCCGTACCGGGAACGGGCTCGCGGACCTGCTTCTGGGCTGGGCGAGCAATCGGCGCTGGGGCAATCAGCAGGGCGAGAACGTCGTCGAGCGCTACATGGCCTTCTTCCTGCAGGACGATTTCAAAGTTACCAGCAACCTGACCCTCAACCTGGGCATGAGGTACGAGGTCTTCCGGGAACCGGTCTATCCGAATCCCGACACCCAGACAAGTGGTCGCTACCTGACTCCGGAGGTGAACGGGGTCGCAGCGTCCGAAGAGGGGATCGTCTTCCCCAGGGACGGACGCGACTGCGGTTGCGTGGAAGACCTTAACAACTTCGGCCCAAGGATCGGAGTCGCATACAAGATTAATGACAAGACTGTAATCCGCACGGGTGGGGGCGTTTACTTCGGTGGTTCGGACGCCATCGGAGAGCTTCGAGGACGCTTCTGGACCGGCCCGCCCAGGCACGTCGAGATACTCGCTCCCCAGCGCCGGACCACGACAGAGATCTTCGTCAAGGACGGGTTCCCCGATTTCGTGGTGACGGACGAGGTGCCTCGCGGCACGCGGGTCAAGACGACGCCGGACAAACAGCCGGTGCTTTACTCCGCTCAGTGGTTCTTGGACATCCAACACAACCTGCCGGGAGACATGCTGCTGACGCTAGCGTACTTGGGGCAATCCGCTTCGCAGCTGGCGTATCAGAGAAACGTCAACAAACCAATCGAGCCTCATCCAACCACTCGCTGGCAGGCTCGGAGGATCCGCCCGTACTTCAATGACATGCTGCGAACAGACCCCGGAATCAACTCCAACTACAACGCATTGACCGTAAAGGCCGAGAAGAGACTCAGTCAAGGGCTTACCTTGCTGAGCTCATTCACCTGGTCGCACAATATTGACTTCAGCCCGGAGCGATGGAGTAACGAGAGTTCCAGTCTGGCGAGCGATCACAACGCCAGCCTCGAACGAGGTAACTCCGATCTCGACCGGCGCCTGGCCTACAACTTGAGCTGGCTGTACGAGATTCCCCTGGGCCAAGGCCGCCGATGGATGAAATCCGGTCCTGGTTCCTGGATTCTTGGGAATTGGCAGGTCGGCGGCATCTTGGCGTTGCAAGGCGGGATGTGGTCGGACCACAGGTTCAATGTCGACAATCAGAATCTCGGTGGTCGCGTGCGGGGCGACGCTGTTGCGAATCCGAATCTCCCGGCGGGACAGAGAACAATCGATCGATGGTTCAACACCGAGAATTTCGTCACGGCCAGTGCGCCCGGTGTGATCAGCAATGCCGGACGCAATCTCATCCTAATGCCGACACGCACGAATTACGACTTCATACTGGCGAAGCAGATTCTGTTACCGGCCGAGGGGCAATCGCTTCAATTCCGGTTCGAATCGTTCAACTTCACGAACACACCGCAGTTCGGGCGCCCCAACACCAACATCGGCACGCCAGCAGCCGGACGGATCACCCAGGCTGACGAACCGAGGAGGATCCAGTTCGGCTTGCGGTATCTGTTCTAGGGTTTGCGCCAGTCAGGCAGCGATTCGCACGATCGCCTGTCGCACAGTTCGAGAAATGCGCCAGGGCCGGGGCTTGCAGCCGCTTTCCGGTCGCCTACGGCGAGCGAGAGGTATACAGCGGCGCCTCTGCTAGCCGAGCTTGCCAAAGCACGGAATGTTGGCGTCGCTCAAGTAGGGATGCGTGCACGAAAACGGTCATTCACAGCAGGAACCGCTTGGGGCATCTGAACTATCCAAGCTGGATTCTCGGTCTGCGACCCCGACCGGTTTCCGCGGTGGAGGCGGGACGCATCGCGGTGGACTGACGAGGGTAGCCTTGCACGGAACGTGCGATTGCAGCCGAACTGTGTCTCGACTCACCGGCTTGACTCGCGACTGACCCGGCCCTGTACTGTACAATCACCGACCTTCGTGATGGGGAATCTCGGAGCAACTGCCGTGCCGAAGCCTGTGTGTCGAAGTCAGACCTGCGGTCCACGGCTTGGTACGCACGCTTGGGGAGTCAGAGATTGACGGCGATTCTCGGTATCTCTGCCTTCTACCACGACTCTGCGGCGGCGCTCGTCGTTGACGGAGAGATCATCGCAGCGGCCCAGGAGGAGCGGTTTACCCGGAGAAAGCACGACCACCGTTTTCCAGCAGCGGCAGTCCGCTATTGCCTGCAGGAGGCAGGCGTCGGAATCGATCAAATCGACTACGTCGGCTTCTACGAGAAGCCGCTCCTGAAGTTCGACCGCTTACTTGAGACGTACTTGTCGTACGCCCCGCTGGGCTTTCGCTCGTTCCTGCACTTCGTACCCGTTTGGGCCAAGCAGAAGCTCCGAATCCCCCGAGAAATCGAAAAGGGGCTCGGCAGGAAGGGCAGACCACAGATCGTCTTCGTCGAGCACCATGAGTCCCACGCAGCCAGTGCGTTTTTCCCGAGCCCGTTCGAAGAGGCTGCGATCCTCACCATGGACGGCGTCGGAGAGTGGGCCACCGCCACGTTCGGCTCTGGACGAGGTGAGAGGATCACGCTGACTCACGAGCTGCGTTTCCCGCACTCGCTCGGACTTCTCTACTCTGCGTTTACGTACTTTGCGGGATTCAAGGTCAATTCCGGGGAACACAAGCTCATGGGACTGGCGCCCTTCGGCAGGCCAGCTTACGCGGATCGCATCCTGGAGCACCTGATTGACTTGAAGCCGGACGGCTCGTTCCGTATGGACATGTCGTACTTCGAGTATTGCCACGGGCTCCGCATGACATCGGATCGGTTCCATGCGCTCTTTGGCGGGCCCCCGCGGAAGCCGGAATCCGCCATCACCCAGCGAGAAATGGACATCGCGGCTTCGGTTCAGGCAGTTACCGAGGAGGTGATGCTCCGAATGGCCCGCCATGTCCACCGCGAGACCGGTCTGAACAATCTGTGCCTCGCTGGCGGGGTCGCATTGAATTGTGTGGGAAACGGCCGCGTGCTGCGCGAGGGGCCGTACAAGAATCTGTGGGTCCAGCCGGCGGCGGGCGATGCGGGCGGAGCGCTTGGAGTCGCTCTGTTCATTTGGCACCAGCTTCTCGAGAATCGCCGAGTTGTTCGGAAGTCCGATGGGCAGCATGGGTCGCTTCTTGGTCCGCGAGCGGGCGAAGCAGGCATCCGGAACCTCCTTGACAAAGTCGGTGCCGTGTACGAGGAGTATCCCGACGACGGATCGCTGTGCGATTCGGTGGCGGTCCTGCTCTCCCATCGACTGGTGGTGGGTTGGTTCCAAGGGCGCATGGAGTTCGGTCCTCGCGCCTTGGGCTCCAGGAGCATTCTTGCCGACCCCCGAGTCGGTGACATGCAGTCGGTATTGAATCGAAAGATCAAGCTCCGAGAATCGTTCAGACCGTTCGCGCCATCGGTGATCCGTGAGCGGGCGAGCGAGTATTTCAGCATGCAACCGGACGTGGAAAGTCCGTACATGCTGCTGGTAGCACCCGTGCGCGCCCGGCATCGGCTGGATACGAACGCAGAACGGAACGATGGTTGCGGTCTCGAGGCGTTGGGATTCGTCAGATCGACTGTTCCCGCCGTGACCCATATCGACTACTCATCGCGCGTCCAGACGGTGGATACCGAACGGCATGGAAGATATGCCCGACTGCTCCGTGCCTTCGAGGCGAGAACAGGGTGCCCGCTCATCGTCAACACCAGTTTCAACGTGCGTGGCGAGCCGATCGTTTGCACACCCGAGCAGGCCTATCGATGCTTCATCGCAACTGGAATGGACGTCTTGGTGCTTGAACGGTTCGTACTTCGGAAAGACAGTCAGCCGAACGCCACGGTCGCTGACCTGGAGTCCTATGTCGGTGGATTCGAACCGGACTGAGCGGTATGGCTCTGATCGACCTCAATACCAAGCCTTCGGCGAGGGACCTTCGCTGGTTCGGTGCCCTCATGGCTGGCTTCTTCGCCCTGGCGGGACTTCTTGCACGATGGAAACTCGATTCTCAACCCGTAGCTGAAGCAATCTGGGTGACAGGAATCGTGATCGTCGCCCTGTACACGGGGATTCCATCCCTAAGGAGATGGATCTACCTCGGGTGGCTCTATGCCGCGTTGCCGATCGGAACGGTGGTGTCGTACCTGCTGGTAGCGGGAGCCTACTTTCTCGTCTTGACACCGATTGGTCTCGTGATGCGAGTCTTTCGCCGGGACCCCTTGGAGCGATCACTCGACCGCTCGGCAGAAACGTACTGGATCAAGCGCCCAAAGTCTTCCGAGCCAGAGAGATACCTGAAGCAATACTGAGGCGACTCGGCAAGATCCTGGTTTCGTGATCGCAGGACCGCTTGGCCCCTGCTTGAACCGGGCACTCGGCCCGCGGGCATCGTTCCCGGCCTCCCGGTCACCGCCATTTCAGCGCGCTGGTCAGTCCGAATCGTTCTGGCGAATGCACGATCCAAGAGGGTGGCAACGCGTCAAGTTGGACGAGCCTTCGTCAGAAAAGCGTGTAGATGAAGGGTGCTACAGCAGTGCTAGACAGCAGAACCAATCCACTCAGTACAAGCAGCACTGCGAGGATCGGAATCAGCCACCATTTCTTGTTGCTGACAACGAATTCGATGAGTTCAGCCACCAGTCCCGGCCGGCGGGAGGCCGCCTGCTTTTCGAATCGATTACGACGTTGATCCAGCATTCTGGCGGCCACGTCTCGTTCGAAGCGCCAGCCGAGTTGTCGACGAACGACGATCGGCGCTTTCCGATCGCTTCAAGTCACGTCCCTGACCGTTGATCGTATCAGCGACCGGCACTTGTCTGAACCTCTGTTGCAGGAGAGCGACCGGGACATGGCCAGGAACAGACGGAGGGTGCCTTGCATGCCGCCATCCGATCAAGACTCCGAGCAATGAGTTCCGAGGGCCCTCCCGAAGGGTCGCTTCGGCCGAGTGGACGACGTTGTGCCGACTCTTGTTGGTCCGACCAGGGACTCGGTCGTGGCCCGGCAACGTTCAGCGCAGCCTGAACGGGCGCTCGTTCTCGTACAGTTCCAGCCGCCCCTGGACCTCCGCTGCCAGTTGGTGGCGCCCGAGAGGCTCCAGTAGCGTTAGCGCCTCGCGGGCAATTCCCGCGGCGTCGCCGAAGCGACCCGACTCAGCATAGGCTGCGGCCAGCGCATCAAGTGCCTGCGGATCGGTCCGGGAAGTCAGTTCAACAGCCTTCTCGGACATTTGAATCGCCAGATTGCTGTCCCGGAAGCCTGGATTGGGGTGCGCTGACAGGAACCAACTCCATTGAGTCCTGGGTAGCGGCCAGTCGGGACGCCGGCGGATCGCCGCCGCAAACTGTTCTCCCGCCTCTTTCGGATCTCCGGCCAGCATCAGCGCATTCGCGAGGTGATTGTGTGTTTCGGCTTCCGGAGCAATCTCGACCGCCCGTCTCAGACTCTCAATGGCTCCCTGACTGTCGTTCAGCAACAGAAGGGTCATCCCGAGGTTGTTGTGCGCCTTGGTATGTCCAGGATCAAGGCGAATGGCTTCCCTGTAGCGCTGGGCTGCTTCCGCGTTCCTTCCCAAGGCCACCAGCACAGTGCCCATTGCAAACTCCAGCCGTGCGTCCTTGGGTGCCAGTCTCGCCGTTTCCTCCAGTACGACCGCCGCAGCGGTCGGTCGATTCGTCTCAAGGAGCACTGCGGCGAGGCTGCTGGCTGCGTCAGTTGCCGTTTTGTCCAGAGCAAGAATCTCGCGAAAGCGTGCCTCAGCGTCTGTGGCCCTCCCGGCCTGTTGCAAGGCAAGGCCCAGGTTGAAAAGGACGTCTGGGTCCGGTTTCGGACTCAAATCCATCGCTCTCGTTAACGGAGGAATGGCTTGGTCCGCCCACCCCAGATTGAGCAGCGCCGTACCCCAGTCGAAGAACGGCTCGGATGTGTCCGAAGTCATGCGAGCGGCTAGTCTGAAATAGTTCTCCGCTGCTCGAAGGTCTCCCCTATTTGCCGCTGCATGGCCCAGTACCGAAAGAGTGTCAAGGTCCTCGCCGAGCAAGCTGAAAGCCTGACTGGCCAACCGAGCAGCTTCTTCGTGCTTCCCGGCCCAGTCGAGGACTTTGGCCAAGTTACGAAGCGCTGCACCATGGGCCCTCGCGTCAATGCTTGCAAGAATCCGTTCTGAGACGCGCTCGAAGACTTGGGCACCGGGAGCCCCAGGGAGAATGCCGTCGAGTACCAACTCCTCAATCGTGGCTCTTGCAATCATTCCGTACCCCTCGGCGGTCATATGAACGTGGTCTTGGAAGATCTCTGCTCCGGGGATTCCACGCTCCGATGCTTCCCGGACGTGTTCGCCAAGATCCACCAGAAGAGCTCCCCGCTCGGAAGCTGTCGCGACAACTGCTTGCCGAATGGCACCGATCGCGCGCAGCGGGCAAACGTCCTCTTCAAGGGCGCGTTCAAAGGCCTGCCTCGCTTCGGCATCACGCCCTAACGCATACAGGGCTCGGCCGAGGGCGTAATAGGTGCCCGCGTATCGAGGATCGACTGCGGCTGCCTTGGTCAGCGACTCGACCGCTACTTCGGGATCAGCGGTCTCATCCGCCTCGACCAACAAGTCATTGAGCAGGTCGCGATCACCGACGCTCAGGTCCGAGTCGAACTGAGCCTTGAACGGCGAGCAGTCGCGCAGGTTCGATTCGGGTGTGATGAACCCTATCTGAGCGCCGGCTGACCTCGCAATGTCGACCATTCGGTTGAGATTGAAGCGAAAGTGGTCAACCGTCAGTCTTCGCTGCTCGTCATCTCGATGGTAGTCCTTCGGACCCACCGAGTGCTCTAGGATCGTATCAACCTCCGGAGGCAGTAGGTCAGGATCGCTGGCCGTCCTTGCGGCACGCTCGACCACTAGACGGCCTGCCGAGAAGATTCTGAATCTGGCTGCGATGTCGCCTGCGCTTCTCACGGCCCTGGGCGTATTGAGAATCCGGGAATAGCTTCGCCGCTCGAGAAACTCGTTGTGTCCGGTGTACACCAAGAACAGGTCTGGCTCGTAAGCTGCCAACTCTTCCATCAGCAGGGCCACTCGGTAGCTCGCATAGCTGATTCCTCCTGCGTTGACGACTTCCCAATGGCGATTCGGGGCGCTCTCCGCGAGCAACTCCCGGAGCCACCCACTAAACGAAACCTGGTCTTCGTAGGGTCTTCCGTAAGTCGTAGACCCGCCAATAGAAAAAATCCGAAAGGTGCCTTCGGCCTTAGTTGCCGGGAATCGCTGTTCATTGAACCAACTGCGTTTCGGAACTGCGGTCACATAGTCCCCGTCCTCGAGCACGAACAGGTCAACGGTTCCGGAGAATCCCACGTACGGGTCGCGAGCGAACGGCAGCGGATCGATTCCTCCGATCATGAGAGCCAGCTCGAGCGCAACAAAGAACAGGCAAAGGGTCACCAAGGCGTAGCAGGTCTTCTTCCACCTGGAAAGCTCAACCCCTGATTCCCGGGCGCGCACCCGTTACATTTTATGTTCCGCCTGCAAGGGAACGGGAGTGCGGCTCCGGACCAACCACGACTCCAGATTGCCTTCGTCCCCATTTGCGAGGCGCTGGTCGCTTCGACTGCGAACGCTATTCGACCTCGTCACCAAGGGATACGAAGACCACCTAGGTTCCTATGCCGGAAGTGTGAACGTATCTTGAGCTGTTCAACTCCGCAGGGCCCAACTGTTCCTCGCCTGGAGCGGCCCGCCAGATGTTAGCTTCAACTCTGGGGTCAAACAGTCCCGAAACGGAGGATCTAGGGTGAACAGACGGCTGACTGCCCTTGTCGAACGCGAGGCCGACGGCTATGTTGCACCCAATTATGAGCTGCATCACATGATTGGGTCCACGTCCGTAGGAAGTGGGTGCGGGCCGGGACCGGACACCCGGAACTGAAGGCGTGAGCCCAGGAGTGGATCGAGGCCATCGCCAAGTTGTTCCGGCCGAACCAGCAGCGGCTCCGGCAGCGGGATCCGCAGCAACCGCTGGAACGGCAGGGTGCGGAGTTCGAGGCGCTCCAGCAGGAGTTGCAAGCGCGGGTCGAGGCCCTGTTCGAGCGTGTCCGGAAGGAGGGCCGGGCGCGCGGTGGACTGGATTCTGCTCGACCAGGCGGGCCAGAATGGGGCCGAACTGGCCCGCCTGGATGCGCAAGGACGGGCACTGGGAGCCTCGCCGGAGCACCGGGAATCGCTGGGCGACATCGTGGCGGACCCGCGCATCCCGCTCGACGCCAACCTCTCGAAGCGCGTGCTGCGAGGGCCGGTGATCGCCTGCTGCACCAGCTTCGGCTCGGGCTGCGGGCATGCTGTTCGGCGTGCTCGCGAAGGTCCGCCTAGCGGGCCTGAACCCTTATGCCTGGATGCTGGACTGGCTGGCGGCCTGCGCCCGCCACGGGGCCAGACCCCGCCGCAGTTCGATCCCTAGCTGCCGTGGCGCATGAGAGAGTCGTGGCGGGAGCAACTCGGCCAGGCCCCGGGAGTCCGCCCTCCTGGTTGCCGCTGGTATACTGCGACAGCGCGGAACCCGCGCCCACCGGGAGTCGCATGGCGGACGAGCGGGTCATCCAGCAGGGCTTGGCCAAGCCGGCCAGCGAGCCCGTAACCGAGTTCTACCCGGATTCCGACGGCCGGCCCATGGCGGAGAACGACACCCATTACGGGGCCATCCGCTCGATCCGGGAGCCGTTGGCGTCCCGCTACCGGGGCAGCGCGGACACCTACGTCTCGGGCGACCTGCTGATGTACTACCGGCGCTACGATCCGAGCCAGTGCGTGGCACCGGACGTGATGGTAGTGGTGGGGACCTCTCCGCAGGAGCGGCGCAGCTACCGGCTGTGGGAGGAGGGCAAGCCGCCAGACTTCGTGGTGGAGGTGAGTTCGCCGGACTCGTACGGGCACGACAGCGGGCCGAAGCGGGAGCTGCTGGGGAGGCTGGACGTGCGGGAGTACTTGCTGTTCCGGCCGGACTACGGGGGTGAAACAGGGAGCGGGGTCGTGCGGCTGTACCGGCAGTGGGGCGGGCAGCTTGTGGAGGCGGACCCGCACGGCGAGGTGGGGGGCGAGCCGGAGTACGCGAGCGAGGTGCTGGGAGTGGGGTTCCGGGCGGACGGGAACCGGGTGCGTCTGCGCGACCTGGAATCGGGCCGGGACCTGGAGTTGCCCGAGGAGGTCGAGCAGGCCCGGGACACTGAGAGGCAAGCCCGCGGCGCGGCGGAACTCCGGGCGGAAGAGGAGAGACAGGCGCGCGAGGCGGAGAGACAGGCGCGCGACGCGGCGGAACTCCGGGCGGAAGCGGAGAGGCAGGCCCGCGGCGCGGCGGAACTCCGGGCGGAAGCGGAGAGGCAGGCCCGCGGCGCGGCGGAACTCCGGGCGGAAGCGGAGCAGCAAGCCCGCAAGGAAGCCGAAGCTCGCATTGCCGAACTGGAGGCACTCCTGAGGGGAGCCTGACGGCTCCGGTCAAGTAAGTGATCGAATGGCATGCGGACTCCCTTGCCCGCAGTAACGGGGCTTGCAAATCACGCCCGCTGCAAGTTCAGTCCGAAGTTGTTGGACACGTCTGTCCAGCGTGCATTGATCTGTTACGAAGCAAGTCGCCTGCCGACTCGAACGTACTACAGTGGGATCGCTACACTGCCAGTTCTCGAGCAGGGCACGATGCTCCGCTTCTAGGAATCAAAGAAGGGTGGCGGAAGCGGAACGGCGATCGCGTGTGCTCGATACGTCAAGTCCTAGTGGACGAATCATCGTATGAAGCCAGCGGTACGCCGCGGCCAAGCAGACCCGAAACGGGAGATTTGGCATGAACAGACGGCTGACGGCGATTGTCGAGCGCGAGGCCCACGGCTATGTTGGACTCTGCCCTGAGGTAGACGTGGCGGGTCAGGGCAAGATGGTTGTCGAGGCACGCGACAACCTTGCCGAGGCTCTCAACCTGTTCTTTGAGACCGCGCCCGCCGAGGAAGTAGACCGGCATCTTCGTGGCGAAGTCTATGTGACCCAGATTGAGGTCGCGGTTGGCTAGGCGTCACGTCTTGTCCGGCCGCGAGGCCTGCCGCATCCTCGCCGCCAACGGTCAGGTGGAAGTCAGACGGCGGGGCGGTCACATAGCGATGCAGAGACCAAATCCCTTTGGTACGAATGCCGTTCCTGTGCCGAACTACCCCAGGAATTGCGGATCGGCAGGCTGATGTCGGCCATTCGCCAGTCCGGAGTGCCCCGGTAGGACCTCGAGGAAGGGCCGTGCGATCGCAGTGCTACAACTCTTGGGATTTACACGACTCCCGGGTTTGATCTAACCTGAACATGGCCGACCTTCGGAGGCCCGCCTTGGTATCGCGACGCAGACTGCTGGAATTGAGTCCTCTGGGCTTCGGGGGAATTGTTCTTTCCCATCTGCTGGCCGAAGAATCCCGGACGGGGCGCATCACCACGCACAACGACTTGGTCGCCCGAAAAGGCCACTTCCCTGCCCGGGCGAAGGCCGTGATCCAGCTGGTGCAGAACGGCGGTCCGAGCCAGATGGACCTCTTTGACCCGAAGCCGATGCTGGCGAAGTACGCAGGCCAGCCTCATCCCGACGGCGTCGAGATCCACCAGCCGGGCAACCAGAACACGCTCCTGCCCACTCCGTTCGAGTTCCGCAAGCACGGCGAATGCGGCATGGACGTCTCGGAAGCCTTGCCGCACCAGGCGGAGATTGTCGACAAGCTGTGCTTCATCCGTTCCATGCACACCGAGCACAACAACCACCTGGAGGGGTTGAACATGCTGCTCACGTGCAAGATCTTTCCGGGCCGGCCTGTCATGGGGGCCTGGATCACCTACGCCCTCGGGACAGAGAACCAGAGCCTGCCGGCGTACGTCGTGCTCCGGGATCCCAAGGGCTACACGATTGGAGGCAAGCAACTCTGGGCCAACGGTTTTCTACCGGCGTTGTACCAAGGCGTCGAATTTGCAACCACCGGCGCTCCGGTTCACCACCTGAAGCCAGCCCGTCCGCTGCCGCCCGGGGTCCAGCGCGAGAGTCTTGACTACTTGGCTCGAATCAACCAACTGCATCTCGACGAGCGGCCCGGCGAGAGCGAACTCGAGGCCCGGATCAGGAATTTCGAACTTGCCGCCCGGATGCAGGTCGAGGCCATGGACATCCTCGACATAAACAGCGAGTCCGAGGCCACAAAGCAGCTTTACGGTATCGACGATCCGGTCCGGGGACCGTACGGCACCCGTTGCCTAATGGCACGACGGCTCGTGGAGGCAGGCGTGCGCTTCGTGCAGGTGACGACGAAACCCGGACAGCCGTGGGATCACCACAACGAACTCGGCAAGAACATGCCCGTGATCGCCACGGAAACGGACCAGGGAGCCGCTGCCCTGGTGACCGATCTCGAAGCGCGAGGCATGCTCGACGAGACCATCGTGATGTGGGCGGGCGAGTTCGGCCGGCTCCCGACGACGCAGCGAAGCGGCGGACGCGACCACAACCGCAACGCGTTCACGCTCTGGTTCGCGGGCGGGGGCTTCAAGCGCGGCGTCGCTTATGGCGAGACTGACGACTTCGGGTACAAGTCAGTGGTTGACCGGGTCAGCGTGCCGGATATGACAGCAACGGTGCTTCATCAGCTCGGACTCGACCATCGCAACACTGTCTTTCCGCATGCCGGCCGGCTGGAAACGCCGTCCGATGTCACGGTCACCGGTGCGCGAGTAGTGGGAGACCTCCTCACGAACGGGGTCCACGCCGGATGAGAGTCCTGCTGTATACAGGCCTGGTGGCCACGGCCGCCGCAGCTGCGGCCGTGCCAGCCGATAGTGTTCCGGTGTTCGAGAAGGACGTGCTGCCGATCTTCTCGACCTACTGCTTTACTTGCCACGGAAAGAGCTCTCCGGAACTGGGTGTCGACCTTCGCACGGCCCGGTCCGTCTTGCGAGGCGGATTCAACGGCCCGGTCATCCATAAGGGCTCTCCAGAAGAGAGTCCGCTGTTCCAGAAGGTCTCAACGGCGGAAATGCCGCCACCGGCCTTCAACAGCACGGTTCCCGAGGCGGACGTGGAGACGATCCGACGTTGGATCCAGGGCGGGGCACCGTCCGAAATCACGGAAAAGATTCCCGAAATCTCCCGCCGGCAGATCGCACGTTTTGAGAGCGAGATCCGGCCCCTTCTCAAGGAGCGGTGCGTCGTATGCCATGGCGGCAACCGGCCGCAATCCGGCCTGGACCTCTCGACCTTGGCCTCGGTCCTTCGCGGCGGCGTGCACGGACCGGTCGTGATCGAGGGCTTTTCGGAAAAGAGTGTTCTGATACGCCAGCTGGTGAGCGGAGTGATGCCTCCTGAGGGAGCTGGGAAGGCATTGAACGATGACGAAATCGAACTGATCCGATCATGGATTGACGAAGGATCGTTCGCCGACCACGTCGATCTGGGGAATCCACTGGACAGGGCCCTGACCGAAGCCGAGGCCCCGCCGATCACCAAGGAGGATCGCGAGCACTGGGCATTCCGGAAGCCAGTCGCCGGTCCCGTGCCGGACGTGGCCTCGCTAGAGCGAGTGCAAACCCCGATCGACTCCTTCGTCCAACGCGACCTGGAGCGGGAAGGCCTCTCGATGTCGGCACCAGCGTCCAAGCGGACCCTGATGCGCCGTGCGTACTTCGACTTGTGGGGTCTCCCCCCGACCCCGGCCGAGGCTGCTGCATTCATGGGGGACGAGGCCCCCGGTTCCTTCGAGCGCTTGCTCGATCGATTGCTGGAATCGCCCAGGTACGGCCAGCGCTGGGGTCGCTTCTGGCTGGATGCAGCCGGCTACGTCGACACCACCGGGAAGGACTTCCGAGCCGAGAATCCGATCCTTGCTCCCGGCATGTGGCGTTACCGCGACTACGTGATTGACTCGTTCAACCGGGACAAGCCTTGGGACCGGTTCCTGACCGAGCAGCTTGCGGGCGACGAACTCCATGACTGGCGGAACGCGGCCAGCTACACGCCGGAGATGCTTGAGGGGCTGATCGCCACGGGCTACCTGCGCACCGTCCTAGACGCGACGGACGAAGACATTTCCGACCGGCCTGCGGACCGGTACGACACACTCTTCGCGCTGATCGACAAGGTAGCACGCAGTTCCATCGGACTCACTCTCTCGTGCGCCCGCTGTCATAGTCACAAGTTCGACCCGATCCCGCAGCGCGACTACTACCGGTTCCTGGCCCTCCTGTCTCCGGCCTACAACCCGTCGCAATGGATCCAGCCGAAGAACCGCGTGCTTTACACGGTCTCGGCAGCCGAGAAAGAGAAGATCGATCGGCACAACGAGGAGGTGGATGCCGAAGTCAAGAATCTGACCGCCCGCATGAACGCCATTCGAGCGCCCTACCGCGAGCAGCTGGTCGCGGACAAGCTCGAGGCGGTCCCGGAAGTCATCCGCGAGGACCTGCGCACTGCTCTAGCGACGGACGCTCCTGACAGAACGGAGGTCCAGGAATATCTGGTCAGCAAGTTCGGGCCGTCCGCCGAAGTCAAGGACGGCGAAATCGATTCCACGGTCTCGGCATCGGACAGCGAGGAACTGTCCCGACTCGAGCAGGAACTTGAGACGTGGCGCGGCTACCGTCACGAACTGCACAAGTTGCGAGCGCTGTGGGATGGCGACAATCTGCCCGTCATCCGCCTGCTCCAGCGAGGCAGCGTCGAATCCCCGGGCCCGGCCGTGAAGCCCGGCTTCCTCGAGATCCTTTGCAAGGAAGGCAACGACTGCCTGGCGGCTCCCTCTCCGAACCGAGTCGGCAAGACCATGGGATACCGGCTGGCCCTGGCGGAATGGCTGACCGACCCCGAGCACCCCCTGACGGCTCGAGTGGTCGTGAATCGCATCTGGCAGCATCACTTCGGGACTGGGATCGTCTCGACGCCGGACAACTTCGGCCGATACGGAGCGTCGCCTTCTCACCCCGAATTGCTCGACTGGCTGGCGGTCGATTTCGTCAACCACGGGTGGAGGGTCAAGCGCCTGCACAAGCTGATCATGCTTTCGTCGGTCTACCAGCAGTCGTCGCGCCCGGAGCACAACCCGTCGGCCGGACTCGCCGACGTCAAGGATCCCGAAAACCGACTGTTCTGGCGAAGGCCGCTGCGACGCTTGGAAGCTGAGGCCCTCAGGGACTCGATCCTCTCTGTTGCAGGCCGTCTTGACCTGACAGCGAACGGTCCGCCGGTGATGCTGGAGGCCCGTTCGGACGGCCTCCAACTGCCGGTGGAGGACGGTGCCAACAGGCGAAGCGTGTACCTGCTGGCCCGCCGAACCTGGTCTTCGACGTTCATGACGACGTTCGATTTCCCGAACATAGACACCACCTGCACGAACAGGGTCCCGTCGTCGACCCCTCTCCAGTCCCTGACGATGATGAACAGCGAACTCGTCACCGAGAACGCCTTGGCCGTCGCGCACCGCGCGATGGAACTGGCGCAGGAAGGTGCGAACGGCGTGGAGCCGATCATTCGCGCCGGGTACCAGATCGTGCTGTCGCGCGAGCCGACGCAGGCAGAGATCGAACTCGCTGCCGCTCACCTGGAGAGAGGGCGCGGATTGTTTTCCCGCGCAAACAGCCCGGACGACGAGGCGCTCACGCGGTCCGTCGAGAGCTTCGTGCACATGCTCATGAGCTCTAACGAGTTCCTGTACATCGACTGAAGACCGGCGCGAGAGAGCCTTTACACAGACCCTCCAGATCGACATCGTTCGATTAGGCACAAGTCCCGCTAAGCGCGAGGTGAAACGGCGCAGGCGGACTGATCGAAACCCGCCACGGCAATCTGCTCGCCATTCCCAAGCGATGGGGGTGCGCCACGATGCCCGGCACGCTCATCGCCAGGGACTCGTACACGTCGGTCTCGGAGACCCGGTCGTCGCTAGGAGCATTGGCGCACTCCGTCCGCAAGGTCGCGCGGCTGCCGACACGACAGCTTTCGTGCCGCATCGGGGCCGGCAGTATACCGCTCTCCTAGGATCCGGTGATTCACCGCGTCTCGTTGCCTTCGCGCCGGTCGAGAGCCGTCGGACGCGGCAGCCAAGCACCATCGCGGAGCCTTTGCGCCGCAGCCCCGAACTCGACACGGACGATGGACGAGCCGACGCATGGTCCCGCATTGCGACCGGGTTGCGGGAGCGGGCCGGGACCTCCTACGGCGCGGAGATTCGGCCAACGTGACTCGCCGCAGCGGACGATATTGCTCGAAACCCGATGCATGTCGAAAAGGGGGCTCACTTCCCCGGACTGGTCACGGGACTGAGGTTTAACCACTTCTCGCAGACGGAGCCGCGAACTGCGGGGACGGCCTGAAGGACAGCCGACAACTCTTTGAGCGGATCCCTGACCAAGGCCAGGCAGACCACGGCAGTGTTTGCGCTGGATTCCGCAGTTCGACAGTGGTTGCACGCGGGATTGCGTCCGTAGTTGCTTGATATTGCGGCACTTGTAGACAGGCATTTCAACCGCGCCACGATTGGCTCGTTCCCTTGGCAAGGCCCAGCTCCAGCAGCCTGAAGTGCTTTCCTGACGAGAGCTCACGGCCTGTCCGCTACGGTAGTCGCCGAACCTTAGTTTACAAAATATTCTAGTTACATCCTTACTGTATACTAAGAAGAGGCTGGAATCTGATATGCACGGAGAACGATTGCGGGGGCTTCGGCTCGCTCATGGCCTCTCACTGCGGGTCCTGGCGAAGAAGGTGGGCGTTTCTGCGATGGCTGTGTCCAAGTACGAGCGGGGTCTCTGCGTGCCATCCACTCCCGTACTCGTCTCGCTAGCCACGACATTTTCGGTCCAACCTGACTACTTCTCGCGGCCACTAACGGTCGGCATCGAGCGGGTCGAACATCGGAATCGTCACCGATGGAACCTGCCCCTGAAGGTCGAACGTCGGATCCTCGCGGACGTCCTTGATCAGCTTGAGCGCCGGACGATGCTCGATTCGATTGCGCCGGCGGCCCGGCCAGAAAGATTGGATTTGCCTCACGGCTTGCCCGCCGAGATTACTGCTATGGATCAAATCGAAGCGCTAGTGCTTCGGCTTCGGAGCGAATGGCATCTCGGCCTAGGTCCCGTCCCCAATCTGATGGACTCACTCGAGACGATCGGCATTGATGTCCTAACCACCAATGCTAACGACCATCGGTTCGAGGGCATGAGCTCCCGTTCTGGGAACCGGAGCATTGTCGTCGTGGGAACATCCTGGCCGGGTGACCGGCAGCGCTTCACGGTGGCCCACGAACTCGGGCACTTGGTGCTCGACAGCCGATTGGCCGGTGGCATCGAGACAGAAGAAGCCTGCAATCGCTTCGCTGGCGCTTTTCTTGCACCCGAGCCGACGGTGAAGCAGTTTCTGGGTGCGCATCGAAAGGTCTTGGACCTATATGAACTCTATCGGCTCAAGCACAAGTTTGGACTCAGCATCGCAGGCTGGAGCCACCGAGCGCTCGACTTGGGTATCGTGCCTCAATCTGAGTACCGGAGGTTCCGGAATGTGCTGCAAACACGGAAGTTGCACAAGACTGAACCTGGAATGGAGTATCCCAAGGAATGCCCACGTCTCTTTGAACTGAGGGTCTACCGTGCGCTGATTGAGAATCTTGTGACTGAATCGAAGGCTTCTGAACTGCTTGGCATTCAGCAAATGGATCTGGCGAACAGATACCGCATCACGGGATTTGATGGCAAGCTTCGTAATTGATTCGAATATTCTGATCGATTTCGACTCGGCAGGATTCATCGAGGTCATCTTTGAATCCGGTGCCACATTTGTCATGCCCGCAGTCGTGTTCCAATATGAAATCGCTTCGTAACCATTCAGTAAGCGGGGTGTGGGACTCTTTGGGCAGCGAGGCTCCGGGGTCAGCTGGTAGTTGGGATGAGGGACGGACACCGCCGCCTTCAGGGGCCATGCAGTCGCTCGCCCGCAGCCGCGGAACACAGAGCGGGATGGCTTGGTTCGCAGCAACCGGCCCGCCACACTCAGGCCTTGCGAAGGCCCCTGGGGCGGAAATTCCGGCCGGAGCGGGACGTCGGTGAGCAGCCAAGCAGGACGGCCTGCCAATCCTCTTGCAGCGGGTACACGAACACCGCTTTGGGCGTCTTGGCCGGCACGCCGCCCATGGCCCTCCGCGCTTGGGTTTGCCTCGGGTAGTGCCAGCTCGAGGCCCGGTAGCAGGTGCCCTTGTGCTGGCGTTCGTCGATATAGGTTTCGACCAGTACGGGGCAGCCTCCTTGCGCCCGCTGCCAGTCGGCCAGCCAGTGTAGGCTCAGCCCCAGGCTCCTCGACGCCAGGCATTTGACCCGCACCCAAGGCTGGGTTGAGGACTCGATGCTTGCCCGCATTGACCACACCCATCTGAATTCCGAACTGCCGGAGTTCCGCAATCTCGTCCCGACATCCGAGAATCTGCTCGCCCTCGTCGAAGCCTGGCTGCGCCAGCGCTGGGGCCAGCACTTCCCCCGGCCAGGCCGTTCGACTCGCCGGGCTGCGCCTGGAGGAGACGTCGCGCAACAGCTTTCGGGTCTAGGTGAGGGGAATCCGAACGCAGCATCCCAACATTCAACGTTACCGGATACCTCGAGGGGCTCGAGGCAAACCTTGACAACGGAACACCGAATAGATCCCTTGGAACTGCTAGTTCACGGAATCGTCCAGCACTTGGGAGAGGATCCGGAGTGGGACGGCCTGAGGACGACGCCATACCGGGTCACCAAGGCCTTGCGAGAGCTCACCCGAGGATCCGAACAGGACTTGGAAAGACTCGTGCAGTCCGCTATCTTCGACGTCACGTATGACGGGGTGTCTATTGTGAAGGACATCGAGGTGTTCTCGCTTTGCGAACACCACATGCTGCCGTTCTACGGCAAGATGTATGTCGCATACATTCCCCGCAAGAAGGGCATCGGCTTGAGCAAGACCGCCCGACTCGTGGACATTTTCGCCCGCCGCTTGCAGATCCAGAACCGGCTGACCCAGCAGGTCGCCGTGACGATCCAGGAATCGATCGATCCGGAAGGCTTGGGCGTGATCTGCGAGGACCAGCACCTCCGCATGATGATCCTAGGCGTGGAAAAGCAGCACTCCTCCACAATCACGAGTGACATGACGGGCGTCTTTCACGAAACCCCGAAGACCCGCGAGGAATTCCTATCGCAAGGGTCGCGGGGAAACGGCCGGTAGTCCTCTACTCGCTGACCGACAACTCGCAGACGACACGCAAGGTCAACCTGATTCGCCTCTTTGGTGATCAGATCTATTGCATATGCCACCTTGCGCCGACAAACCTGATTCGCGAGAATGGCAAGCGAGCATTGCGCCGACAGGATGGGAACGGGACGAATTGGATTCGGCCGAATTTTTCTTGGAGTAAGCCTGTTGCTTCCAGTGGGTTGCTCCTCGGGCCAGCCTGACTATCCAGAACTTCCTGACCTGCCGCTGCTCAGCCCTGACGAGTTTCCGGAGGCGACGTGGAATCTACTTCGCAGGGCCTATCGAGCGGCACTCGACAACCCGAATGATCCTCGAGCAAACGGCGATCTCGGCGACTGGCTACATGCCCATCGGCAGTACCGCGAGGCGGAGGCCTGCTACTCGAGGGCTAGAGCGATGGCCCCGGATGTCTTCCGATGGGCCTACTACCTGGGAATAATACAGACCCAGCGCGGGCAGCACGAGCAGGCTGTAGCCAGCTTCCACGCTGCCCAACGACTGAATCCGACCTACCCTGCGATTGCGACACGGTTGGGCGAGGCCCTATTTGCTGCGGGAAGATTCTCCGAGAGTTACGAGTTGTTTGGGTCACTGGTCCGCGAACGGCCGCAGATGGCTACAGCTCACTATGGCCTAGGACGTGCATTGTCAGCGCTCGGCCGGCCTGAGGACGCAGTTGGGCCCTACCGCAAAGCCTGCGATCTGGCCCCGACCTTTGGATCTGCCCACTATGCGTTGGCGCTCGCCTACCGGGATCTTGGCGAACACGAAAGGGCCCGGGAACTGTTCTTGCTACACGAAAAGGGGAGGCTGGTTGTTCCGTCCGACATCGATCCGCTCATGGAGGAGCTCAAGGCCCTCAACACCGGGCCCTTGGAATACCTTGCCAAGGGCGAAGCACTCTTGGAAGCCGAGGACAAGGAGGGAGCGATCCTTCAGTTCGAGCAGGCGCTAAGAATAGACCCGGAAGTTGAGCAGGCTCGCATCAATCTGCTGATTACTTACGGGGAGATGGGGCGGATTGAAGAGGCGGAACAGCATTATCAAACCGGTGTCAGGATCAATCCCGATCAGGCGGAACTACATAACAACTACGGGGTATTCCTGTCTCGGATCGGACGCTACAGCGAGGCCGAGGACGTACTTCGGCTAGCGATCGAGATCCGTCCGAACTACGCGGAGGCTCACAACAACCTAGGCCATGTTCTAGAGCAAGACGGCCGGGAAAACGAGGCTGTTACTCACTACCGCAAGGCCATTGAGAATCGACCAAATTACCGTCTTGCACACTATAACCTGGGCTGGGTTCTGTTAAATCAGAGCCAATATGAAGAAGCTATCGAGCAGTTTCAAGGGACGCTCACCCCAGAGGACGATCAAACGCCCGGATTCATGTACGGGCTTGCGGCAGCATATGGCCGGGCAGGAAATCGCGACCAGGCCTTCCATCACGCCCAAGAAGCACATCGGCGTGCGATTGCCCACGGGCAGACAGAACTGGCGGCGATGATCGAAAGGGACCTTCGGAAAGCGAAGTCAAGTCAATAGATCGTGGTGGCTACCGAATGCGAACAAGGGCCTCACTGGCCCTCGCGACAGGCCAGCGAACGGCGCACGAGGATTGGCATTTGCGAGGGGCTTGGACGCCAATGGAATCGGGTGCGGACCCTCAGGTTATTCGGGTGTAGGGTTCTTGCGCCCATTGGTGCAAGCTTGGCTTGGGGATGCGGCACAGTCGAACCTCCAGTTCCAGAGACGTTGAGTCAACAGGCGATTTTTCGAGAGGTCGCCAGCGAGACCGGGTTGAACTTCCGGCACTTCATAGGCTCGACCGGTGAGTTCTTCCTGCCGGAAATCATGGGGGCCGGGGGCGCCCTCCTTGACTACGATGCTGATGGAGACTTGGATGTCTATCTTCTCCAAGGTGCCCTGCTCGATCCAACTAGTTCGACAGACTCCCTGCGTTATCCGCCCCCAAAAGGGCATTGGCCAGGAAACCGATTGTTTCGCAACGAACTCCTGCCCAGCGGAAACCTGAGGTTCACAGACGTCACAGCCAAGGCCGAAGTCGGCCACCAAGGATACTCCCAAGGTGTCGCCATCGGCGATTTCGACAATGATGGAGATGCCGATATATATTTGACGAACTTCGGCCCGAACGTTCTGTATCGGAACGACGCCGACGGAACGTTCTCGGAGATCACCGGGCAATCGGGAGTTGACGATTCCCGCTGGAGCGCCAGCGCGGCCTTTCTTGACTACGACCGGGACGGAGCCCTAGACCTGTTCCTCACGAACTACGTCGACTTCACAGTCAGAAACAACAAGGCCTGCTACGATCCTACCGGCAGGCGGGACTATTGCAACCCTGCACTATACGGACCGGTTCCCGACAGGCTATTTCACAACGAGGGAACCGGACGCTTCAGGGACGTCTCAGAATCAGCAGGTATCGGGAAGGCCTTCGGAAACGGGCTGGGCGTAGTCTGCGCAGATTTCGATTCCGACGGCTGGATCGATATCTATGTCGCCAATGACGGCAACCCCAACCAACTATGGCGCAACAAGGGAAATGGCACTTTCGAGGATGTTGCCCTCATGTCAGGCGTTGCTTACAACGCAGATGGGCTCGCCGAAGCAAGCATGGGCCTTGCGGCCGGTGACTTCGACAAAGACGGCGACGAAGACCTGTTTGTCAGCCACTTAGCCTTCGAAACGAACACGCTCTACGTAAACAACGGTTCGGGTTCATTTCATGACGCTACGAATCACGCGATCCTCGGAGGTGCCAGCATGACATTTACTGGCTTTGGCACTGGCTTTCTTGATTACGATAACGACGGTTGGCTCGATGTGTACGTGGCTAGCGGCGCTGTAACGAATATTGCTTCCCTAAGGGCGTCTGGCTACCCGTTCCACCAAAGAAACCAGTTGTTTCGAGGCCTCGGGCGAGGTCAATTCGAGGAAATCCGTCCTCTCTCCGGCTCTGCGCTCGCGTTGTCTGAGGTTAGTCGGGGCGCGGCTTTCGGAGATGTGGATCTGGATGGCGATGTCGACGTTCTAGTCACCAACAATAACGGACCGGTTAGGCTTCTGCTGAATGAGGTTGGATCGAGTCGCGAGTCGCTGAGCGTACGCCTGGAAGGAGTGGAAAGCAATCCTGAGGGAATCGGTGCGCGTGTTGCGGTGTTACGCAACGGGCAAGCGCCCTTGTGGAAGCGAGTGCATAGCGATGGCAGCTATTTCAGTTCTAGCGACGCGACGCTCCACTTTGGGCTCGGCGACGACACATCCCCCTTCAGGATCGAGGTGGATTGGCCTAGCGGTAAGCGGGAGATTTGGCACGACGTTCTCCCCGGGAAGATCAAACTACGCGAAGGTACAGGGGAACAGCGGCAAGTGGACGCCATCAGGCGGGACTAGAAGCGCCCAGGTCCTTGATCCCTTGATGAAGTGCGACCAAACTCGCATGCCAAGTCGACACCACGATTGCAGAACAATCCTAGAATCGTTGAGATCACTTCGCAACCGGAATGCAACGGCTGCAATCAGCCATGCATTCATCACCGATCGTCAAGGTCACCACGTCTCGGTAGGGAGGGTCGGCCGTTCCGAGCGGTCAACCGCCACCGTCCGAGATTTCACGCTCATGGGCGATGCGGAACACTCCGGTCAGGTTCTGGGTAGCAATCCAGCACTGCCTTTAGCTCCTCCACCCTCTCAGGATTTCGCGCCGCGAGGTCTGTTGATTCCGTTCGGATCGTCGCGCAGATTGTAAAGACGGTAGGTTGGATTCTCCTTGTCGAAATCCCAAATGTCATAGGGGAATGGCTCGATCTACCCGGTAGCTAGATTCTTCCTTGGCAGATTCGCCACTTGTATGCTTGCCTGCGCGTTCGTGCACCTCATCCCCTCCCGTGCGAGGCGATCGCAATGTGGCGTCCGAATCCTGGTCGAGCCATATGAAAACGAATCGCTGTATCCCAGATCACCGGCGAAGATGATCACGATATTCGGTCTATTCGGTTGCGTGGCATTGCAGCAACCGAGTGCTACCGAAGCGACCTCAACGCCAACGAAACCCCATTTCCGCACCTTGTTCATGCTCATAACCATCATGCAGACGGAGGTCAACGGCCAAGGCCAGCGAATTCCTGCGGAGGAAGCGCCTGTAGCCGGGGCTCCCCGACGTGCGATCAAGCCTCATCCGGGACGGAGGGGGCAGTGACAGCTATACGTGCCTGGTGGTCGGTGGCAGAACGCGGGACATGCAGGCAAGTTGCGTTGCGAACCTTGTGTGCGGAAACCATGCACACAGCTATTTCTGAGAGATGCACGGCGTGAAGCCCACGTCCGAATCCCTGTTCCGTGCTGGGCTGCCCCACAGCCGACTCCCTACGTTGACCGCGATAGGACACTCGCCGAGCACAGCACCGCGAAAACGTCAGGAGCCTCTGGAGGCGGATTGCTAAAAGATGTACTTCAGTCCGAGCTGAATCACCCTCGATTGATTTGCTTGGACACTTACACGCCCAAACGTGGGAGTTGCCAAGTTGCGTCCTGGAGGATTGAACCTAGGCGTGTTGAGGGCGTTGAACATCTCGATGCGTAGTTGTATCCGATGCCCCTCGGCGATCTGCGTGTACTTGGCGATCGTGAAGTCTAAGTTCTTGGTTCCGTGCGTTCGCAAACCACCCATGCTTCGTCCAGCGCTGCCAAACGTAAACGGAGGTGGTGCAGAAAACTGGGTAGTGTCGAACCAACGGTCAATGGTGCGGGAACTTCCTAGACTAGGATTCTGCCCGGTCCAATCAGGACGCTGGCCGCCACCCTGCGAAAAGGTGGTGTTTGGCGAGGTCACCACTCCAATTGGACCGCCTGACTGGAAGGACGCGACACCCTGAATCTGCCAGCCCCCAATCAACTTTGCCAGAGCACCCTCCGCAGAGGCGCCCACCGACTTTCCCGGTCCGAACGGCAATTCCCAAACGTAGCTGAATACCATGCTGTGGGTTTGGTCATATCCCGATACGGCCCTTTCGGCCCTCAGGTTGTTCCAGTCCTGATACCCGACTTGTCCCGTAGCCTCCCCGGCGAACGCGCTCCCGACATCATCGATCAGCTTGGAGAAAGCGTACGAAGCCAGCATGGTCAGGCCAGATCCAGCTCTCTTCATAACCTTCGCCTGGAAGGCGTGGTAGATCGAGTTGCCCCATGCCGATTGAGTCGCTGTAACTCCAGTGAAGTGCGGGAATGGGCGAAGGAGTTGGGCAAGGGGAACAGTTCGTCTGCTGAGCGCCCCCTTGGTAATTTGGCCGAAGAAGGGATTGGGCTGCTGCCGCCTCAATTCGTTGCCCATCGCAAGAGCAGAGGTGGGCAGCTGATTCAGAACTCGACTACTCGCTATCTTCACCCCGCTGTTTGCCACGTAAGCCACGTCGAACAGCACCTGACCCGGCAGCTGGTGCTGGATATTCAAGTTCGACTGAATCGCATAGGGAGTGACTTCATTGCGATTCACGAACCTCACACCCTGGCCCAATAGGGTGGCCGCCCCCAGACTGCTTCCGGTGGGAAACACGATCCCGTTCGGATGCGGATCGTCAATGAAGTTGATAGGGGTGATGCCGTCCAGTGAGGCCACAAAAGCGGTGGTGGCCGAAAATCCGCTCAGTCCGCCCGCGCCGGTGCCGCTCTGGTAGGGGGCATAGGAAAGTCCGCCTCCGCCCCGAATGACAGTCAAAGGGGTGAGCTGATAGGAAAACCCGAAGCGCGGTGCGAAATTATTGAAGTCGCCATCGGTCTGGGTACGGGGCAATCCCTCTGTCGCCGGGTACTGCAACACACCACGCAGGTCCAGACCAGGCGCATCCAAGGGTACCGCCCCTCCGTAATCGAAGTTCGTCAGCTGATCGTACCGGTCAGTCTTGCCGGCCGTAAACTCCCACCTAGCGCCCAGATTGAGCGTGAGCTTCGGAGTCACGCGATAACTGTCCTGGACGTAGAGGGCGTAATACTGGAACTGTGCCGCGATCGCAGGTGAGAATGCAGTTCTCCCTGTGAACGGAGTCCCCAAGAGCATCGAGGCGTAGCCATAGCCAGCTGTTGCACTCGCCCGTGTCGGATCCGGTCCCTGCGTAAAACCTCTGTTGAACGTGAAATCCTTCTCAGTGACCTGCCAAGTGTTACTTCGAACCAGACGGAACTCGAAGCCTGTCTTCAGGGAGTGCTTCCCTTGGACTCTCGTCAGGTTTGCGTTCCAAGAATGATTGTCCAACCCGAAGAAGATCACGTCGCTAGCTCCAAGCAAGGCGTTGTTGGCCAGATTCGGCGTGGAGAACGCTCCGGAGAATCCTTGGACGCGAATCACTGGGATACTCGCCACTTGGCTGGCGTCGGCGTAGCGCTTCGCGAACCCGTATTGACTGATGTCGGTTCCAAAGCTATGTGGCGTCCGCTCGTTGGTCAAACGGCTCATCCCGTACCGGAAATTGAAGACCGTGCTCGGATTGATCGTATAGGTGTCGTCGAAAACGACGGCTCGACGCTGGAAGATCTGCGGACCCCATACCGGGCTGCCAACGTTGCCGTAGGCATTTGGACGAAGCCACGGCGAACGGTCAAAGTGGAAAGAACCGCTGATCCGCTGCTTTTCGCTGACAATATGGTCCGACTTCGTCATGAACGTGGTCTTGTTGCTTTCAATCGGCGCGGCGCTGGTAAAGTTGTCAGCGTTCGTGAACTGTGCTCCCGCGGTGTTAGGTTGAGGCAGGAACTCGTCCTGCAAGGTCCGCATCGCCCCATTGATGCGATCCGATGGGATGGCGTTGTTCGGGAGGGGCGCGCGAACAGGGCTATCAGTGTCGCCGCCTACGGATAGCGGATCGAAAATCGTAATTGCCTGCCCCGCACTGTTGCGGATCTCGCTAAAGTCCCCTGTCCTCTCCAGCGCTGTCGGCACCTGCCCCACATAAACCTGCCCCTCCCGCTGGAGCGCCCTTTCGTAACTTCCAAAAATAAACGTCTTGTCGCGACGAATCGGTCCGCCAGCAGTTGCACCGAACTGGTTGAAGGTGAAAGCCGGCTTCGGTCGCCCAAAGCGGTTGGCGAAGAAAGCGTTCGCATTGATGTTCTCATTGCGATGGAATTCCCAGAAGCTTCCGTGGAGATCATTTGTCCCCGACTTTGTTACTACATTGAAGACCCCGCCAGCTGCACGGCCGTATTCCGCGCTGAAATTGTTGGTCACCACTTTGAATTCCTGCAGGGAGTCCGGTGTTGGGAAGATGTTCGGGCCGGACGAAACTGGATTGGTGTTTGCGATTCCATCGAGTATGAACTCGTTCTGGTTGCCACGTGCTCCATTGATCAAAGCGTATTGGCTCGTAAACATATCCATGGGTAAGTTTCGCCAAGAAATAGGCACTCGGGCTCCAGGAATCAGAGCCACCAAGGCATAAGGGTTCCGCCCACGCAGTGGGAGTTCCGAAACACTCTTCGAATCAACTAGCTGGCCTATGGACGAAGTCTCGCTCTCTAGTAGCGGGGCCTCCCCGAAAACCTCGACAGTTTCGGTCACGGCACCGACTTCCATTGCGAAGTCAATGCGCGCTACTTGTTGCACGACCAAGCTAATCCCAGCCCTTGTGATCGGCCGGAATCCGTCCATTTCCACATCAATGCGGTAGTCACCAGGTCGGAGCAGGGGAACGGTGTAATATCCCACTTCATTTGACTCGGTCGGATTCTGAAGTGCCGTATCGACATTGGTCACCGTGACACTGGCACCTACGATGACCGCACCGGTTGAATCCGTGATTCTGCCTGTAATTTGGGCAGTCGGAGTCTGTGCAGCCCCGATTGAAACACCGAAGAAAGCGAGAGCAAAAAGCGACCGGATTCTTGCAATTCGTCTCATTGACTTCATTTCCCCTTCTTGCGCGTCTTTGCTGTTCGAATTAGGCCTGCTCAAGACCCGGCTGAACTGCGGATCTTCCAACAGCGACTCTTCAAGAGCCCCTATGCAAAAAGCAAGCTGAACGCGATGTCATTGTATAGTCGGGAATTATCTTGTCAAGCGAATAGAGGGGGAATTCAGGGAAAATTCTCCTGTTTCAGAGTTGTTGCGGGAGTGAGCATTCGGGTTCCGGGGCGCAAGGGGTCGGCTGAGGCGAGGCTCGGGAGGCCCGAGGAGGCCGGCGTTCAGCGCGAGCGCGCAGGGCGTTGGGGTCCGAGCAGGACCGCTTGCCAGTCCCGCTGCAACGGATACACGAAGACGGCCTTGGGCGTCTTGGCGGGTGCCCCGCCCCACGCT
>CAYWUV010000026.1:0-69140 GCA_964461235.1 uncultured Bryobacterales bacterium
GCGTCCCCGTGCCAGATGCTCTGCGCGATCCAGTGCCGTTCCGGGTACTCGACGGCGTCGGGTTCGCGGGCCGCCGACTCGGCCGCCGAGGGGGCCACAGCAGCCATTGCCCTCGGTGTATCAGCCTTGAGATCCCAATCCGCGCCAGCGTCCTTACATCGTGATTATTGGGCTGGAGTTCGGGGGGCCGCGGAAAGTGCCTCGGCCCTAAGACTCGACCCAATCGTCCGCCTTGCGCCGACACATCGAGCCTGGTGGGCGTTGGTAACGTTCGCCTCCTACGGCAACTCCGCCCGGGCAGCGAGGAGCCGATGGATATGCTTGGCCAGTATGTCGCATTCGAGATTGACCGCGCCGCCGACCCGAAGGGAGCGGAGCGCGGTCACCTCATAGGTGTGGGGAATAATCGCAATCCCTACGGAGGCCCCCTCCAGCGTGGCGATCGTGAGGCTTATGCCGTCGATCGCAACACTGCCCTTGTAGACCAGGAACTTCACGAGATCGCTAGGAACGCTAACCGATAGCCACCAGTTCCCCTCGCCGACCGAGTCGAGTGCAGTCACCGCCCCGATTCCGTCGACGTGCCCCAGAACGAAATGCCCGCTCAGCCGGCTGGTCGGCAGCAGCGGACGTTCTAGGTTGACGAGCGCATCCGCCCCCAGCCCGCCGAGATTGGTGCGGGCCAGCGTCTCGGGCGAGAGGTCGGCGGAAAACGAATCCGGGCTGACCTCGACGGCCGTTAGGCAACAGCCGTTGACGGCAATGCTGCCTCCCGGTGCCAAGTCTCCCAGCACCTCGCTGGCCCCGATCACAAGCCGCCCCCCGGCTTCCGAGCGCGCCATATCCAGGACGCTGCCGGTCTCCTCTATGATTCCGGTGAACATTGCCGTTGGCCGTTCGCGCGCCCGGTCACTCGGCCGGAGGCGGATCCTTGACGACGTCGGCCTCGACGGCGAATTCGTCCGGAGCAACCATGTAGGTGCGGAGGTTGCGAAAGCGCATTGCACCCGCCCTGGACTTCCGGCCGGGCCCGCCGACCATGGGCACGGCGCGGGTTCCGCCGAGGATCTTGGGAGCGTAGTACAGCAGGACCTTGTCAACGACCCCGGTCTCCAGCATCGACCAGTTCAGGATGGCGCCCCCTTCGACCATCAGAGAGATGATCTGTCGCGAGCCAAGCCAGTCGAACAGGCTCCCCAAATCGACCTGCCCGGGAGGGAGATTGAAGGTCTCCACCGGAACGCTGCGGTCGGCGAGCGACTGACGCTTCCCAGCGGACGCAACTGCCGAAGTCGCCACGAGCACGTCATCTCGGAACGACTGGACGAGGCGCGACTCCAGGGGAAGCCTCAGCTGCGAGTCAGCAACGATTCGCAGTAGCGGACGGCGACGCGGAAGGCCCGTCCGGTCGGTCAGGAGGCAGTCGTCAGTGAGGACCGTGCCGATGCCCGTCATGATGGCGTCGTGACGGTGCCGCACAAACTGCACGTGCTGTCGGGCGATGCGGCTCGTAATCCATCCCCTGTTGTCGTCCGGAGCGGCAATCTTCCCGTCCAGCGTGAGCGCGGTCTTCAGAGTGACGAGCGGACGGCCGGTTCGGACGAAGTGAAAGAAGGGCTCGTTGATTCTGGCTGCCTCGTCCGCAAGGTCGCCATCGGCTTCCTCGACCGTCACTCCGGCCTTCTGGAGCGCATCGAACCCGGTTCCGTCAATGGCGGGATTCCGGTCGCGCGTAGCCGCGACGACTCTGGCGACACGGGCTTCGACGAGCGCCTCGACACAGGGAGGAGTGCGGCCATGGATGCTGCACGGCTCGAGCGAGACGTATACCGTGGCGTTCCGAGCCCGTTCTCCCGCCTGCTCCAGAGCCAGCACCTCCGCGTGCTTCCGCCCCTCGTAGGTATACGTCCCTTCCCCGACCTTGCTGCCCCCCGGGTCTACCACGACCGCCCCGACCTGCGGGTTCGGACTCGCCAAAGCGTCGCCTTTCCGGGCGAGTGCCAGGGCCTCGCCGAGCCAGTGTCTGTCGAGATCGGTCATCCGGCTGGCTGCGCGACGAACAGAGACCTGACGAACAGGTCGGCGTCGAACTCCACGAGATCGTCGGGCTGCTCCCCGACTCCCACCCATCGGATCGGCAATCCGAGCTCCCGGGCGATCGCCACCACGATTCCTCCCTTCGCGGTACCGTCGAGCTTCGCCAGTACGAGCCCCGTGACCCCGGCGGTGGACGTGAACTGCCGCGCCTGCTCGAGGCCGTTCTGCCCGGTGACCGCATCCATTACCAGCAGCACTTGGTGGGGAGCGCCAAGCACCAACCGGCCCGCAGTGCGCCGGATCTTCTCAAGCTCCGCCATCAGCCCCGCCTTGTTGTGCAGACGCCCCGCGGTGTCCACGAGAACCGTGTCTATCGCCCTCGCCTTGGCTGCCTCGATGCCGTCGTAGAGGACTGCGCTGGGGTCCGCGCCCGCTTTCTGCCGGACCACGGGACATCCGGCGCGATCGCCCCAGATAGCGAGTTGCTCGGCGGCGGCGGCGCGGAACGTGTCCGCAGCGCAGAGCAGGACGGAGCGGCCTTCCTGCTGGTAGCGGTAGGCCAGCTTGCCAATCGTTGTGGTCTTCCCCACACCGTTCACTCCGACCATGAGGATGACCTCGGGTCCGCGCCCGACGGCTGGGAAGCCATTCGAGCTGTCGGCCTCGCCCAGGATGTCGAGCATCCTCCGTGCGATCAGGTCCTTGATCGCGACGCCATCCTGTGACTGGTCCCGGCGAAGCCCGACACGGACGTCTTCCAGAATTTCGCTTGTCGTTCGGACCCCGAGATCCGCCGCGATGAGCGTCATCTCGAGGTCTTCCAGGAGTTCCGGATCGATCTCGCGGCGCCCTTCGAAAACCTCCCCAAGCTGGTCAGCCAGCGCCTCGCGGGACTTCGAGACAGCACGTCGGAATCGCCGGAATAGGCCGGGCTCCTCCGGTGGTGCATCGAACAGGGTCTGCATCGTTGCAGCAGCGAGCGGAGTGCCCGCGTTTCTGATGATATCAGCCGCTCCGAGCGCCCCGGGCTGCAACGGATTCGGAAGCCAATCAAGGCTGCAGTGAGACCCAGATCGGACTTGACCACGCGAGTTCGCCGTCGTCCTGCTCAACGCGGACGTAGTACCAGTGCACCCCGGACCCAGCCTCCATGTCGAGATACTCGAACTCCGCCTCCTGGCGGCCCGGCTGGACCTCGTAGACATAATCAGCGTCCCGGATCAGGTGGATCGCGGCGATCGGGGCCGTCCCCCGGGCCCGCACCAGGATCCTGGGGGGGCCAGAGACGGCGACCTCCTCGCCCATGAACGCATCGCCGAGCCGAAAGTCGAGCACGATGTTGTCCGTCGCGCCGTAGGTCCGGCGCCTGCGGATGCTGTCATGAATCGCCTCCCTGCTGGTGTCGGGTGTGTAAACCATGGCGTAGGAGATATGCGTCGAGTAGTGGTCGGAACTCGCGATCACGCCGATCCGATAGCCCTTCTTCCAGGCGTTCCAGATCATGCCCGGCTCCTGGAAGCCTCCGGCGGCATTGCCCTCCTCCCCGTCATGGATTCCACGCGGGGCGTTCTTGTGCTCGTAGTTCTGCCGCGCGCCTTGATAGATCTCCGCCACCGTGTCGACCGCAGGATCGTTGTCCCGCCAGTCCGTCCCCATCGAACTCGTTCCGGACGTGTGGGGGATCGCCAGCCCGTTTGTCTTGCGCGCGACTTCGAACAGCAGCTTGGTTTCGTTCCGCACGCCGCTGCCGAAACCCATCGAGCTGAACGTGAGCAGTTCCCCGTCCGGGCTGTCGGGGAGCAGGAACCGCGGATGAGCCGGTATGAAGAACGGCACGATCGGGTAGTTGCGGTGGGTGTAGATGAGGTTGCGGTGACCGAACGGGTTGCCAGGGTTCCGCTCGTAGCCGTACAGCGTGGAGAAGCGCTCGGGGAAGTGGTACATGTCGGCCATCTTCTGGGTCATGGCGTTCCAGAAGTCCGTGCCGCCAGCCTGATGGTCCGTGGAGGCTCCGAAGTCCATGTCCGCGGCGTCGATCATGTACCGGTAGAACTCCGGAAGGGACCCGTCACTCATGCCCCCGACGTCCTGCGAGAGCTCCGTGTGGCGGTGAAGGTCGCCACGTACGATCCGAAGTCGCTGCCCAGCGTGCTCGGCCCGGTAGTTGCGGATGAAGCGGACGTCCTGCAGCTCCGTCGGGTGCGAGTCCGGGCGGACCTCACCGGGCTCGGGGCGGTACGGACGCAGTCGCGGCGAAGGACCCGGACCGGGCAGTTCCAGGGACCCGGCCACCACGCGGTTGAGCCGGGGACGGCTGGCGAAGCCCCACTGGCGGCTCTCGTGCGGCCAGAAAGCCCACATCCGACCTTCGGCGGCGACCATCCCCATCCGCGTGCTCTTGCGAGCCCAACTGAACGGTAGTGTAATGGGCTCCGTCCAGCGGGCTCCGTCTAGGCGCGTCAGGAAATACTCCCAGTAGGATGTGGGGCGGTACGAGTGCCTGCTGTAGCGCCTCTTGAACGACATCCAGAGATTGCCATCCGGATCGAACTGCAGTTGCGGTCGGCTCTCGCCGGTCGTGCCGGTGGCCAGGGGATCATTGAAGCCAACCACGGCCGGCGCCTTCCACTGACCGCCGTCATAGCAAACGACTTCGATGCGGCGCGTGGCCCCCAGCGAAGTGCCCGGCTGGCGGTTCCCGAGGCCGCGACCCAGGTCCTTGCCCCAGTGGACGCCGGAGGTCTCCCAAGCTACCCACGGCCGGCCCAGGCTGTCCACCGCGATGCTGGAGTGGGCCTCGAATCGGGTCGTGGCCGCGACAGCCATCTCCCGACCGAGCCCGCTTGCCGGCGAGTACGCCCGCGCCAAGACGTCATAGCTGCCGCCCGATCCCTTCTTGTAGCGGTCCCAAGACACCCAAGCGGTTCCGTCGGGAGCGGCCGCCACCGAGGGCGACCAGTCATTCTCAGCGGTGTTGGTGATGGCGACTGTCTCCGACCAGCGCCCGTCGCTGAGGTACTTGAGGCGGATCTGCGAATACCGGCCCGCCATGGACTGCCAGACGAGGTAAATCGTCCCGTCGCCCGCCCTCGCCACGTGCGGCTCGATGTCCGGCAGGGGGTTGTCGGTCAGGCGGTACTCCCGCCCCCATTCGTCATCCTCCCAGGCCATCGCGTAAATGTCCCAGTTCCCCGGGCCGTCCGATGACGGCCTCTGCGAGTAGATCAGCCATGGCTTGTCGTCGCCGTCCACGGCAATCTGCGGGCGCCAGAGGTCCTCCGCAGCGCGGCCGACCGGGATCAGCCGCGACCAGCGGCCTTGGTGGTAGCGGCGGAAGTTCAGTTCTTCGCGACGGTCGTGGTAGCTGTACCAGGTTGTGAAAATGTTCCCTTGCGAGTCGGCTGCCAGATCGGGAGAATCGTGCTGGCGCAGCTCTGTCCCCGACAGATCCGTAGCTGGCGGAGTGCGTTGGATCGCCACGCGACCGCGGAGGGCGCGCGTCCACGGGCCCACCTCAAGCGCCATCGGCCGGAAGGAGAACTCTCCTTGGGCCGTGCTGACAGAGACCGTCGTCGAGGCGTTGCCGCTGCCGCGTACCCAGAGCCCCTTCGGCATCACCTCCTCGCGGTGGGCCGGCTCCGGCCGCGCCACGACCGTTGATCGCAGGAGGACCCTGACGGCCTGCGTCCGGAGTCGCCAGCCGCCTTGGGGCAGAATGCGGTCGGGCGGCTCCTGCCGGTGCGGGTCCATGCCGAGGATCTCACCCCCCTCGATCGCAAGGCTTCCGTCCCAGGACTCGCCCGGGCCGTCGCCCACACCGAACAGGAGCAGGACCTGCCACATGTCGGCCTCGCGAGTGCCTCCCGGATGCCACGTGAAGTTGTCCAGGAATTCGGGCGTGGCGGCCGCCATCGCTCCCGCCTGCGGGGGTTCCGGCTGCTGTCCGAGCACCGTCACGGTCATGGCCGCCGCCGCCACGGCGGCAACTGAAGCCCTCAGCGCGAGGAAGGAAGATCGGCGCAACACGTTCAATCACCTCTGGACCGCACGGACCCGCGTCGCCGGCTCGAGTTCCCAACTCGACTGACGGAACACGGGATCCCGCTCGACCGCGCCGATTGTACCCCGCTGCGACTGGCGCCGACCCGCCCGGCGCTGTAGCGTCGGAAGCCGGTGTAGCGAACCCGCAAACGACGCGGGAAGGTGCGATGCGAATGGCCCGAAAGCTAGAGCCCCGTCCCGACCCATCTCCGCTCGGATGCCGAGTGCTGAGCGGCCAAGAGCACCCGCTGCACGGCCAGGCCATCTTCGAACGTGGGCCTGGCCGGCTCGTCAGCGTCGAGACCGGCGAGGAAGTCGGCAAGCGAGCTGATGAACGTATGCTCGTAGCCGATCGGGTGGCCCGGCTTCCAGTAGTGCGGATCAGCGGGAGGACCCGGAGGGGGCGCGAGGACCTTCCGCCGTCCCCGCACGTCCGGTGGATCGGCGGCATCCGCGTAGATGAGACTGTTCATGTCCTCGAAATGGAATTCGACCATTCCGCGTTCCCCATGGACAGCAAACGAGTTGTCGTTCTGATATCCCGTGGCGAACCGAGTCGCCTCGAACGCTCCCAGCGCCCCGCACCGGAAGCGCGCCTGCAGGAGCACGGCGTCATCGATGTCCACCGGATAGCTCTGGCCGGGACGGTCCGGATCGGGCTTCTCCGGCAGGAAGGTCTCGAAGGTCGCAGACAGCTCACTGATCGGCCCAAGCAGCATCATGGCCGTGTCCAGCAGGTGCGAGTTGAGGTCACCGTTCACTCCCGAGCCGGCAGTGCGCCTCGCCATCTTCCAGTTCCGCGGGCGGCCCGGATCAGGACCCCACTGCTGGAGGTACAGGGCTCGGTAGTGGTAGATGCGGCCCAACCGCCCTTCGGCGATGAGGCGCCGGGCGAGATCCACGGCCGGAACGCGTCGGTAGTTGAACCAAACGAAATTCGGGACCTGGGCAGCGGCAGCCGCCATGGCTTCCGCCTCTTCGACCGAGTTTGCCAAAGGCTTCTCGCAGAGCACCATCTTGCCGGCCTCCGCAGCGGCGATCGCAATCGGGGCATGCAGGTAATTCGGCGTGCAGATATCGACGATGTCGACGTCCTTCCGGTCGATGACGCGCCGCCAGTCTGTCTCGGCCTCCTCCCACCCCCAGGCCCCCGCGAGAGCCTCGAGCCCGGAGCGTCCTCGGCCACACACCACCCGCCGTCGAACCGCGCGGACTCCCGGGAAGAAGTGGCCGACCTGGGCGTAGGCGTTGCTGTGCGCCTTGCCCATGAAGCCGTAGCCGATCATGGCAACGTTGAGCGCGGTCATTGACGCAGAGCGTAGCACCCCGGGAGCAGTGCCCGGCCTCCGCTTCAGTTCGCCAGCGTCCGTGCCAGCCGGACTGCGGCTTCATCCCAGCCTGCCGCGGCGCTAGCGGCCGGTTCGTAGCGATCCAGCTGGAACGAATTCCGAACCACGGACCGTGCTTGGTCGAGGTCTCCGACCCGCCCCGATGCAATGCTCTGCATGAGGGCATTGCCCACGGCGGTCGCCTCTACCGGGCCCGCTACGACAGGAATCCCGCATGCATCGGCGGCGTACTGGCACAGGAGGGCATTCCGCGATCCGCCGCCCACGATGTGCAGCACTTCCGGTCGCCGGCCGGTGATCCTGGCGAGATCGGCCAGAACGGAGCGGTACCGTAGTGCCAGGCTCTCGAAGATCGCTCTCGCGAACTGACCGGGCGACTCGGGCACTGGCTGGCCCGACCGTCGGCACGCGTCGCCGATCCGGTCGGGCATGTCGCCGGGCGCGAGGAACTCCGGATCGTCCACGTGCACGAGGGAGCGGAACGCCGCGCTCCGCGAGGCCCGGTGGATCAAGTCCTCGTAGTCGGTCTCGAAGCCGCGCCTCGACCATTCCCTGCGGCATTCCTCCAGCAGCCACAGGCCGCAGATGTTCTTCAGCAGCCGGTTGCTCCCGCACACACCGCCTTCGTTGGTGAAATTCTTGGCCAGGACCGCAGGCGTGACGTGGGGCCGGTCCGTTTCCACTCCCAGCAGGGACCATGTGCCGGAGCTCAGGTACGCCCACTCGTCCCCTTCCGCCGGAACAGCGGCCACTGCCGATGCGGTGTCGTGCGTGCCTGGTGCGACCACCCGCATCGGAGCCATCCCGCATTCCTCGGCCACGGCCGGAAGCAGCCTCCCGAGATCCGTTCCTGGCGCCACCACCTCGCCGAACGGCCGTGTCGGCAGGCCGAGGCCCTCCAGGATCCCGTACGCCCACTCGCCCCGGCGGGCGTCGTAGCACTGCGAAGTCGTCGCGTCCGTGAACTCGCAGACCCGTTCTCCGGTGAACCAGTAGTGGAACAGGTCCGGCATCATCAGGAACGATTCGGCCGCGTCCAGCGGCGGCGTGCCCTTCATCGCGAACAGCTGGTACAGCGAGTTGATCTCCATGAACTGGAGGCCGGTGCTCTCAAAGATGCGTTCCTGCGGCACGAGATCGAAGGCCTCGCGCATCTTGCCGCGCGTTCCGGCGTCCCGGTAGTGCCGCGGATTTCCGACCAGTTCTCCGCTACGGTCCAGCAGCGCGAAGTCCACTCCCCACGTGTCGACTCCAACCGAAACGGGCCTGTGCGCCGCCGCGGCTCGCATGCCCTGCTGCATCTCGCGAAACAGGAACAGCGCGTCCCAGCGCAGGCGGCCGAGCACTTCGATCCCGGGGTTGGGGAACCGATGCAATTCCTCGACAGCCAGCCGCTCCCCGTCGAAGCGCCCGAGCATCACTCGCCCGCTCCCGGCCCCGAGATCAATCGAAAGATAGTGTTCGGGCGTCAATGGATTGCTCGCGATAGCCGCTGATTGTCGCGCAAGGGCCCTGCCAGGGGCAAGCCTGCGCCGGCCCCGCGGAGAGCACTACGCTGGATGCATGACACCGATCCCGTGGAAGGTCTCCCTGCACGGCGGGCATTCCGGCGAATTCTGTGAGCACGCTTCCGGCACTCTCCGCGAGTCCCTGGAAGCCGCGGTGGGGGCGGGATGCGGCACCTACGGCATCTCCGAGCACGCGCCGCGGGCCGAAGCCCGCTTTCTGTATGCCTCGGAACGGGAAAAGGGATACACCGTGGAGCGCCTGGAGCGTGAGTTCGAGGCGTACGCGACCGAATCGCGGCGCCTTGCGGCCGAGTTCAGCGGCCGACTGAACGTGCTCAGGGGATTCGAATCGGAGGCTGTCCCGACGGGTAGCTACGCCGCTCTCATGCGGGACTTGCGCCGTCAGTACGGATTCGACTACATGGTCGGCTCCGTGCACCATGTCAACGAGATTTCGATCGACGAGTCGCCGGAGCTGTTCCGGGCTGCCGTCGAGGCGGCGGGAGGGCCGGAGCCGTTCCTCGAGCGGTACTACGGGCTAGTCCGCGAGATGATCCACGCGTTGCGTCCCGAGATCGTGGCCCACCTTGACCTACCCAAGCTGTTCGCCCCGGCCGGAGCCGATGCCCGCACCGTTAGGGTCCGGCGAGCGGCCGAGGGCGCCATCGTCGCCGCGAAGGACTGCAACTGCATACTGGACTTGAACACCGCCGGATGGCGCAAGGGTCTTGGCGAGCCCTATCCGGCTCCCTGGCTGGTCCGCATGGCAGCCGAGCACGGCGTCGGGTTCTGCTTCGGTGACGACAGCCACGGGCCCGGGCAGGTCGGCTCCGGGTTCGACAAGGCTCGGGACTATCTCCTTGCGAACGGGATAGGGGCCGTGACCATCCTAGAAAGGCAGGGAGCGAAGCTGGCCCGCCATGCTGTCCCTCTAGCGAGCTAGCCTTCCGCGCACATAGTACAATGAAGGTCGCGTGAGCCTCGCCGCGGCGGTGCGTGTCGCGCGGCGGCAGCCGGGTTCCCGCACGCAATAGCGCATTCCTCCTCGCAGGAGTCCTGCGGGATTCAATCCATGCTGAAGCTTTTCCAGAACCAGGGCAAAACCCTGCGCTGGCTCATGGGGATCATCCTCTTCCTCGTTGCGGGATCGATGGTCATCACCCTGATCCCGAACGTCTTCGGCCCGGCAGGTCCGGCCAGCGGGGACGTTCTTGCCGAAGTGGACGGATTGGCGGTCACGACCCGAGACGTCGAGGTGGAACTCCGGCAGCAGCGGGCGAGCGGTGTGCCCGCAGAAGCCATTGCGATGCTAGCCGGCAACGTGATCGAGAACCTGATCGCGGAACGGGTGCTGCTCTCCCAGGCGGGACAGCTCGGATTGATCCCATCGGACAAGGACCTTGCTGCCTGGCTGCGCGAGTACCTGCCGGACGCCCTGTTCCCCGACGGCCAGTTCATCGGCACCCGGGCGTACGAGGGGTTCATCCGTCAGCAGTTCCGCCGGACGGTAGGCGAATTCGAACGGGAGGTCATGCAGAGCATCGCCATTGATCAGCGCCTCCGGAGAATGGTCACCGACGGGATCACCGTTACGGAGGACGAGCTCAGGCAGCGCTTCCACCAAGAACGCGACAGTGTCCGCATCGAGTGGGTGGGAGTCGATTCCGACAGATTCCGGGACACGGTCTCGCCCACGCCGGAGCAGTTGCAGGAGTACTTCGACGCCAACAAGCTCCGGTACCGCCACGCCGAACGCCGCCCGCTGAAGCTGATGACGATCGCACCCGACGCCGGGACGGCCGAGTACGAGGTCAGCGACACGGAAATCGAACTGTACTATTCCCAGAACCAGTACCGATTCGAGCAGCCCGAGCGCCTGAAGGTCCGCCATATCCTGTTCCTGACCATGGACAAGACGGAGGAGGAGGAGGAGAGGGCCCGACAGAAGGCGGAGGAAGTCCTTGCCGAACTGCGCGAAGGGGGAGACTTCGCCGAGCTCGCGAAGCAGCATTCCGAGGATCCCGCGAATGCTGACACCGGCGGGGAACTCCCGTGGTTCAGCCGCGGCGAGATGGATCCTGCCTTCGAAGAGGCCAGTTTCGCGCTTGAGCTGGGCACGTTGGCCGACGCTCCGGTCAAGTCGCAGTTCGGCTACCACCTGATCCGCCTGGATGACCGTGAGAGCGGCAGTGTGAAGCCGCTGAGCGAGGTGAGCGGCGTGATCCGGGACGATCTCGTGGCCCAGCAGTCCGAAAGCGACAGGTTTGCCCTCATGGAGCGGGCGATGGCCCAGGCCCAGGCAGCGGGCCCGGCGCTCGAGTCGGTGGCAGCCCGTCTGGAGCTGCCGTACCAAGAGTTCCCTGCATTCAGCAGGGCAGACCTGCCGGGCTCCCTTCCCACGGAATCCGCCTTGGTGCAGGCGGTCTTCGAGGAGCCGGTAGGAGAAGTGTTCACCGTCTCCCAGGAAGCCACCCTTTACATCGGAATCGTTACCGAGGCCGTTCCGGCCCGCGACGCGCTGTACGAGGAGGTCAGTGCGACTGTCCGTCAGGATTTCGTCGACACCGAGTCCGCCAACCTCGCAAGGCAGCAGTCGGAGGAGCTCGCAGAGGAAGCCCGGGAAGGATCCGGCAGCCTCGCCGCCGCCGCCCGGAAGCGCGGACTGACCCCCAGTACCACGGACTACGTGCAGCGCGACGGGGATCTTGAGGACATCGGCCCGGTCAGCTCGCTTGGAGAGGACGCTTTCGTCAAGACGGAGGGAGAAGTGCAGGGCCCGATAGCGGTCGGGAACCGCTGGATCGTGTTTCGGACCCTGGAACTGCGTCCTGCCGACGAGGCCGGCTTGTCGGTGGAAGGCGAAACCCTCCGCCAGACGATTCTGGACGAGAAGCGTCGCGAGGTGTTCGAGTACTTCCGGCAGGCCAAGGTCCGCGAGTACGCCGAAAACGGGCTCCTGCTCCGTTACGATAACCGCATCCAGTCCTACCTGCGGTCCATGCAAAGCGCCATCTAGGCATTGCGCTGGATTCGATACATTAAGAGCACCATCCCGGCCCAGGATTGCCAGGCATGAGGATCCAGAAACTCGTCCCCATCCATCAGGAGTTCCCAGACCGCAGCCTTGCGGACGTGGGTGCCGCCGTGCGCACGGAGATGGAACAGGCCGGCTGGGCGCTCCGGGTCATGCCCGGTAGCCGTATTGCCGTCGGCGTTGGGAGCCGCGGGATCCGAAATATCGACGTGATCACGAAGGCGGTCGTTGACTTCTGGCTGTCCCGCGGCGCGAAACCCTTCATCATTCCGGTGATGGGGAGCCATGGTGCGGCCACGGCGGAAGGTCAGGCCGACGTGCTTGCCCACTACGGCATCAGTGCCGCGACGATGGGCGTTCCGGTCAAGAGTTCACTGGCTGTGACGAAAGTTGGCACGACCCCCGAAGGAATCGACGTGTCCATGGACCGGAACGCTTTCGAGAGCGACGGGGTGATGCTGTGCAGCCGGATCAAGTGGCACACGGACTTCGAGGGCCCCCTGGAGAGCGGAATCCACAAGATGATGGCCATCGGCCTCGGGAAGTGGGAGGGAGCGAAACGCTATCACAGCTGGGCCCTGCGGGTCGGCATGGGCCAAGTCGTCCGAAGCGTCGGATCCTCCGTCCTGGCGACCGGCAAGATGCTCGGCGGCCTCGGAATCCTGGAGGACGCCCACCACAACACGGCCGAAGTCCACGCGGTCGGTGCCGACGGGATGGCCGAGAGGGAAGAGCAGCTCCTCGAGCGGGTCAAGGAGTGGAAGCCCAACCTGCCGGCCCGCGAGATCGACCTGCTGGTCATCGACGAGATCGGCAAGGACATCAGCGGCGCGGGCATGGACACCAAGGTGGTCAACCGGGGCGGGCCGCAGGGCCCGAACAGCTGGAACGGCGTGCCCGCTGTGAATCGCATATTCATCCGCGACCTGACCGCGAACACGTACGGCAACGCAATCGGGATGGGATTCGCCGACATCGCGCACGAGCGGCTGGTCGGCAAGGTCGATTTCCAAGCCACGTGGGTCAACGCGCTCACGTCTTCGGTCACCTACCCCGGCTTTACGCCCCTTCACTTCCCGACTGACCGCGAGTGCCTGGAACGGGTCCTGGCGACGTGCGGCAGGATCGACACATCCGAGTGCACCATCGCGTGGATCCGCAACACCCTGCAACTCTCCCGCGTTCTGGTCAGCGAGAATCTCCTCCCCGAGATCCGGGCGAATCCTGCCATCCGGGTTACGGGACCGGCGCAGGACGTGGCCTTCGATCCGGACGGCAACCTGGCCAGCCGGTTCGACTCCACCGAGGCGGCCCAGCCAGCGGCATGACCTCTGGGCCGCTCAATCACAGCACCGCCCGACCCTCAGGAAAGGGCCAATCCTAGGACTGGAGCGGATGGACCTGTTCCAAGCCGTTGTCCTGGCCCTGGTCCAGGCGTTCACCGAGTTCTTGCCCATCAGCAGTTCCGCGCATCTTGTCCTCGTCCGCTGGCTGCTCGGATGGGACGATCCCGGACTGGCCTTTGACATTGCCCTGCACTTCGGCACGCTCGTGGCGCTGGCGGTCTACTTCGCACGAACCTGGCTCCGCATTGTGAGCTTGGTGGCCGGCCGGCGCCTGCTCGAACCTCCGACTGGACACCCGGACCGGGATCTGTACGAGAATCCTCGCCTCCTCTGGTTCCTTGTGGCGGGGACCCTTCCTGCCGGGTTCGCGGGACTCGCCCTGCAGGACGTCATCCAGACCCACTTGCGGAGCCCGTTTGTCATCGGTTCGATGCTGATCGGTGTCGGAGCCCTGATCTGGTGGGCCGAGCGTGCAGGACGGAGAGACCGCGGACTCGGTTCCCTCTCGTTCACCGAGGTGATGGCAATCGGCTGCGCCCAAGCTGTGGCACTCGTGCCCGGGACCTCCCGCGCAGGCATCACCATCGCAGCAGGGCTGTTCCTGGGTCTGAGGCGGCAGGCCGCCGCCCGCTTCTCGTTCCTAATGGCGATGCCGATCGTCCTGGGGGCTGCGCTCAAGGCGGGGCTGGACACCTTTGCCGGGGATGCGCCGGTTCCGCCGGATCTGGGCCCGCTGGCAGCCGGAGTAGCCGTGAGCGCCGTAGCCGGCTACGGCGTCATTGCCGTCTTCCTGCGCTACCTCCAGCACTCGACGATGACGCCCTTCGTGTACTATCGCTGGGCGTTTGGCATAATCGTGCTAGTTCTTGCCAGGAGCGCAGGGCCGATGGCCTTTCTGGCCGACAGCATGCCAGCCGGATGAGAATCAAGCTCCTCGTCGACAACCCCAGACTCAGCGAGATCATCGGCGTCCTGGTATTCCTGCTGGCGGTCGGCCTGCTGCTCTGCTTGGTTTCCTACTCGCCGGCCGACCCTTCTGCCAATGTCGCCTCGGACCGCTCCCCAGCCGGCAACTGGATGGGCCTGTCCGGCGCGTTCAGCGCGGACCTGATCCTGCAGTCCATTGGGCTGGTGGGCTTCCTGCTGCCGGTCTGGCTCGGGCTTGTCAGTTGGAACCGCATCCGCAACGCAGCCGTGGAGCACGTGGCTCGAAAGTCGAGCGGAGGGGTCCTTCTGGCTCTCGTGCTCTGCTGCGCACTGGACCTGGGCGGCCCGCTCCTCGAGGGCCTGATGCCAGTGCGATGGGACGCGAGTGTCCGCGCGGGCGGCGCGCTCGGCAAGGTACTGACCGACATCTCCACGTCCGTGCTCAACGTCGGCGGAACGATTCTCTTGCTGCTCGCGGGTCTGGCCATCGGCCTTTACCTGCTGACCTCGGTGCGCATGCGCGACCTGGCCGGATGGGGCAAGACGACAGACGCCCACGACGGGACAACGGAGAAGCGAGGGACTGAGGCCGGGGAAGGATACGGCTCCGCTCCTCCAGTCGCGAGCCGCCCCGACGAAACGCAGTCCGTGCCCGCGCCGACCGAAGCGCAACCCCTGCCAAGCGAGGACGAAGCACCTTCGGCGGACCCGGAGCTTGCTGGGCCGCCAATCGTGCCCTACCAGGACCCGGCGGACGACACAGGGTCGGGGGGCACGCTGCAGGAGTCCGATGGGACAAGCAGGTCGCCCGGTGGAACGCGGTTCGCCCCGCGGATCAAGGTCCAGAAGAAGCAGCACACGCTTCCGTCGACTGCCTTGCTGAACCCTTCCCGGTCCAAGGAGCCCTACGACGAAGCCCATCTGCAGGAGACGGCGCAGCAGATCGTTGCGAAATGCGAGGAGTTCGGTGTCGGGGGTTCCGTGAACCAGATCAATCCGGGGCCCGTCGTAACCACATTCGAATTCAAGCCCAACCGGGGTATCAAGGTCAGCAAGGTGGTCAATCTGTCCGAAGACCTGTGCCTAGCCCTTGAGTGCGAGTCCATCCTCGTCGAGCGGATCCCGGGCAAGGCAACGGTGGGCATCGAGGTGCCGAACCGCCGCCGGGAGCTGATCTTCCTGCGAGAAGTGGTCGAGTCGCCCTCCTTCCGGGAGGCCCCGTCGATCCTGACGTTCGCCCTCGGCAAGAACGCTAACGGCAAGATCCAGTGCACGGACCTGGCTGCGATGCCGCACCTGCTCGTCGCCGGCCAGACTGGCTCCGGCAAGAGCGTGATGGTGAATTGCGTGATCATGTCGATCCTGCTGCGCGCCTCGCCCGAAGACGTGCGGCTCATTCTGGTTGACCCAAAGACTGTCGAACTCGGTCTGTACCAGGATATTCCCCACCTGCTCACCCCCGTCATCACCGACATGAAGCTGGCGACCAACGCGCTGAAGAACGCGACGCGCGAAATGGAGCGCCGTCTGCAGATGCTGGCCGAGGTGGGAGCCAGGAACATCAGCCAGTACAACGAGAAGATGGCCAAGGCCAACAAGGCGGCGGGCAAGGACGAGCCCGACGGCGGAGCCGAGCGGCTGCCCTACATCGTGATCATCGTGGACGAACTGGCGGACCTGATGATGGTGGCCGGCAGACAGGTGGAAGAGTCGATTCAGCGGCTGGCCCAGATGGCCCGTGCTGTGGGTATCCACCTGCTGCTGGCAACTCAGCGCCCGAGCGTGGACGTGATCACGGGACTCATCAAAGCCAACATCCCGGCGAGACTCTCGTTCCTGCTGGCGACGCGGGTGGATTCGCGGACCATCCTGGACTCGATGGGAGCCGAGTCGCTGCTGGGCAAGGGTGACATGCTGTTCCTGCCGCCCGGTGCCGGCCGGCGGCTCCGCTTGCACGGCCCGTTGGTGTCAGAGGATGAGATCCAGGCCCTCGTCGCCCACTGGAAAGAGCAGGCGGGCCCAGACTACGAGACCTCGTATCTTGAGTCGACCGATGGCGACCAGGAAGGCCAGGAGAACGACGGCTCTGGCTTCGACGACCCGATGTACAAGGACGCTGTGCGCCTGGTGCTTTCGCTCGGGAAGGCTTCGACGTCGACCCTGCAGCGTCGACTGCGCCTGGGCTACGGGCGGGCCGCCCGAATTCTGGATGCGATGGAACGCGACGGCATCATTGGCCCGCCGGACGGAAGCCGGCCGCGCGAGGTCCTCAAACGGCCGGACTGGCTCGAAGAGGTCGATTCCTCCGCGAATTGAACGGCCGGGACGCAGTCGGCCAGGTTGCCCGTTCCGGGTGCCGCCCTGTCACAGTTCGCCCGCCCCGGGAGGACGGCCGGAGCGAACCGAGTGCACGGCGTGTGCGGCTGTCTCCGCAAGGTGCGACGCAAACGGCCCGCGGTATCGGAATCTCAGCGGCTCGCCTTGACGAGGCTCCAGAGACAGGTCAGCCACAGCGTGCCGGTCGAACTCCGTATCGCGGGAAGGAGGCTGCTTGGCTTGCGGCACGTACACCGGGCCATAGTCCCTGCCATCGACGCGGATTCGATCGATTTCATCAATCCGGAGCGCGACGTGAACGGGAGCGTTCCTGCCCTTCGGCAGCAGCAGCAAGTGAGATCCCCGCACCAGCAGGTGCAGGGCCGTGCCGCTACGGAGTCGGTCCGCGCCCTCTCCCCGCGGCCCTCCGGCCCACTCTCCGCCGTTGAGCAAGTAATCCGCCCCGTGAATCCGTTGGATGCGACGCTCCCAATCGGGATCGGGAAGCCTTCGGAGGAAAGCTGCGAGAAGTGCAAATCCCAAGAATGCGACCCGCATCCAGCCCGCGCTCGAACTCGCGAGTGCGAGCCCACCAACGAGAAGGACGGCTCGTATCCAGTTCCATCCCCTGCTCCGGCGCAGGACCCGCGCACGACGGAAGACGAATACCGTGGGCGACAAGACCGCCTGCAGCCCCCGCAGAACACCGGCTCCGACCCGGTTTCCGGAACGCAGCTCCTGGCTCGCCAGCGTGGGATCGGACCGCCGTACGCGAGGCGTCTCATCCCCAAGGCTCATTGGCCGAGATGCTTGCCGAACAGGTCGGCAATCGCAGTGCTGTGTCGCAGGACCTCCCTGTTATCCTCCGCCTCGACCATGATCCGGGCGACCGGTTCGGTCCCCGAATAGCGGACTAGAATCCTGCCTCGCCCGCCGAGTTCGCATTCCCTGTCCAGCACTGCCTGCCGGATCTCCGGAAGGTCCTCGATCGGCCGCTTCTCGCGGACGGGCACATTGATCAGCTGCTGCGGAAAGACCCTGAGACGCCTACGCAACTCGCTGCACGGCAGCCCCTCGTCAGCGAGGATGCGCAGCATCATGAGCGACGTCAGCAACCCGTCTCCGGTCGTGGAATGATCGCCGAAGATCACGTGCCCGGACTGCTCGCCGCCGAGCATCGCCCCGGAACGCAGCATTTCCTGGATCACGTACTTGTCTCCCACGGGCGTTCGCGTGAGGCGGACTCCCTGCTCCCTCAAAGCGACCTCAAGACCCAGATTCGACATCACCGTCGCCACGACGTGCCGGTCATGCAGCAAGCCTCGGGCCTGCATGCTGGCAGCGGCGACGAGCAGGACGTTGTCACCATTCAGCACCTTGCCGGTCTCGTCCACCAGAAGACAGCGATCCGCGTCGCCGTCCAGCGCCGCCCCGAAGTGAGCCCCGCAGGCGGTCACCTCCGTGGCTAGGCGTTCCGTATGGAGGGCTCCGCATTCCTCGTTGATATTGCGTCCATTCGGCTCGCTGCAGATGTACCGAACCTCCATCCCCAGCCCTTCGAGTGCCAGCGATGCGACGTGAGAGGCGGCTCCGTTCGCGCAATCGACCACGACCCGCAGGCCGCGGACAGATGCGGGCGGCCGGCTGGCCTGGCGCAGGTGCCGGGCATACTCGACAGCTACGTCAACGCTCGGCTCCGGTAGCGCCTCGCCATGCGCTGCGACGTTCTCACGCAAGGAGTGAATCCGGGCTTCCAATTCGGATTCCGTCTCGTCGGGCAGCTTGTAGCCGAACGGCCCGAACACCTTGATGCCGTTGTCTTCGAAAGGGTTGTGCGAGGCCGACACCATCACCCCGAGCGCGAAGTCGCCGTACTGCGTCGCATGCGCGACTGCCGGGGTTGGCACGACCCCCGCGAACTCCCATGCTGCGCCCCCCGCATCCAGCCCGGCCGCCAGCAGGCTGGCGATCCGGGGGCTGGATTCCCGCGTGTCCATGCCGATCAGGGCCTTCGGATTGCGGCTGCCCTGGACGTGGCGGGCCATGGCCAGACCGGTGGCGTACACCGTCTGCGCATCCAGCGGAAACGTGCCGTAGCGGCCCCGAATGCCGTCGGTGCCGAAGAGTTCCTTGGAGACGGGCATACCTTGGCTTCCCGGGAACAGCACGCCGACGGAAGCTCTTCCGATTGTACGGCCTCCGAGGCAATGCTGGGACGGGCCCGACCGGAGCCGGCCGCGAACAGCAAACCCCAGCACATCCGCTATGCTCGGGGAGCGGTCCCGGATGCGGAAGAGTGCCAGCACGCGTCTGCTGCGAGGTATGCTCGCCTCCTATCCGTTCGTGCTCAAGAACTTCAAGGCCTACGCGGGAAATCTCTACCGGAAGCGCGTCCTGGGCTCGACGGTCGTGGTGCCGTACTCTGCAATCTTCTACGCCACGCACCGATGCAACCTCGACTGCTCGTACTGCACCCAGAAGAACCCGGAGGTCTTTAGCGAGGAACTCGGCACGCGCGACACCGTGAGGCTGTTCCGCAATATCCGCAAGGACGTGGACACGATCCTGATCACGGGCGGCGAGTGCACGGTGCGTCCCGATATCGAGGACTTGGTGATCGCGGCACGCGAGGAGGCGGGATTCCGCTCGGTTCTCGTCGTGACGAACGGCGTCCTGCTCGACGTGAAGCGTCGCATGCTGCCTTATCTGAACGGCTTGGTGTGCAGCCTCGACGCGATCACCCACGACTCGTCGGACCCGCTCTCCAAGAGCGCCTCCGTGCCGCGCGTCATCGCCAACCTACTGATGGCGAAGGAGATCCTTCCGCCCAGGGCGATCACTGTCTCCTGCGTCCTCGAACGATGGAACCTGAGCGAGGCCGAGCGCATCCTCGAGTTCTGCGGAAACCACGGGTTCGTCTTCTCCGTACAGTCAGCCCAGACGAACGGCAAGTTCCCCAACTTTGATTTGCAGCGCGATCCGCGCTACCGGGACTTCGTCGACCGCCTGATCCGGATGAGGCAGCAAGGCGAAGTCCGCATCAACGGCACACCGAAGCTCCTGCGTACCCTGCTGTTGTTCGAGGCGTTCACGTGCTATCCCACGATGTTTCCCCGGATCTACCCCAACGGCGACGTCTTCTACCCCTGCGAGACACTGCGGAAGATTGCCGGAAACGTCCTGGAAGACGGATCCATCTCCGCCGCCTTCGAGCGGGGCCGCAAGCTCTACGGTGAGGTGCCGGCCTGCAAGAACAACTGCTTCCTGTTCGGCAACGTGCTCTCTTCGTACTACGTGGACGACTTCTGGGGGCTGGCGGGCGATACCGTCCGAGCGCGCGGGTAGACGGGGACTCGGCTCAGGTCGCGAACCCGTGCATTTCCCGGTACAGCGGCCCATCGTAACGCTGCGTGGACTTGAAGTGCTCGTGCCTCCCGTCACCGGCCTCGGGAGCGGCCCGGGCCATGATGCGGTCCCGCTCCTCGGCGTCGAGCGGCCGGAACCCGCGGGCGATCCTGACATCCGCCATCAACTGGTCCATGTTGAGGTAGCCCCTTACGATCGACGAGACAGGCAGGCTAAGCGCCCAGCGCACGCACATCTCGGCAGTCACGTCCGTCGTTGAGGGGATTTCCGCCACCCGCGGGCCGCCACCGAGGCACTTCATCCCGATCACGCCGACATCCTTCGCGAGGCACAGCGGCACGACTTCCCGCTGGAAGGAGCGGTAGAAATGGTCCATCGGGTTGATCGGCATCTGAGACGTCGCCCAGTCAAATCCCTTGTTCAGCATCTTGACGTGGATGCTCGGGTGCTTGTGCCCGGTGAACCCGACGAAGCGGACCCTCCCGGCCTTCTGCGCCTCCAAAGCGACCTTCAGGCCTCCTCGGTCGAAAACCCAGTCCGGATCGTTGTCGTAGTTGATTTCGTGAAACTGCCACAGATCGATGTAGTCGGTCCGCAGCCTCCGGAGACTGTCGTCCAGGCACTGCCGCGAGAACTTCTCGTCCCGGCCGGAGTTCTTCGTCATCAGGAAGACCTTGTCCCGGCGCCCCTCCATGGCTTTGCCCATGAACTCCTCGGCGTAGCCGTCGTGGTACATCCAGGCGTTGTCCCAGAAGAACACGCCATTGTCGACGGCCGCGTGAGCGAGCCGCTTGGCCGCTGCCTCGCCGTCGTCTTGGGCCGCGCGGCCGAGGTGGGCACCTCCCACGCACAGGATGGAAACCTGTTCTCCGGTCCGGCCGAGCCGCCTGGTCGGGACTCCCCGCCCCGCATCGTCCTGCGCGACCGCCTGGGCGGCCAAGGCCGCAGCGGCGTCATTGACGGGCCTCTGGGTGGACATGCCAGACAGTATAGGCAATCCGCCTTGAGCGGCAGCCAGCCGGCTAGCGGGACGGCACGCGTGCTGCGGCGAAGAACGATCGCGGCTCGAGCCTCACGATGCGCCACTTCCCGCGACGCTTCCGCACGGCGAGCTCCAGCGTTGCCCTCCGCCTCTCCACGGGGCCCGGGTCAATCTTGTGGGTCAGGTCGAGCAGCCAGTCAACACGCACGGTCCATTCTTCGGGCCCGCCGACGGGCGCCGTGCTTTCGACGGACGAGGCAATGCGCCGCTGGGCGGTGAGAGCAGCCAGTTCCGCCCTGAACTCCCCTAAGCCCGCGAAGGCCTGCCGGTCCAGCGCGGCCAGGAACAGCGGGGCATTGCCGGCCTGCAGGGCCCGGCTCGCGTCTCGAATCAACTGCCGGATCGCGGCGGCCTCGGCCGGAGTCTGGGCACGCCCCAGATGCGCCATGATGCCCGGCCCGGCCACGAGCAGAGCGATCCAGGTCCGGCGAGACGGCAGCATGGAGGTTGGCGCTAGGTCCGGCGGCAATCGCATGCTTGTGCCGAACCGCGGGTCCCGCCTGACCTAGGCGTCGCGGAACGGACTCCGACTGATGGCGAAATCAAGCGCCTCCTGCGGCACCTTGTACTCTGAGTGCGCCGCATTGCCAACATACCCCAGATCGCGGATCCCGGCAGGACTCGTGTAGTAGGCGTCCACGATCAGCTGTCTCGCCCAGCCGAAGAAGCGCACGCCCCGCCGGACCTCCGACGGCCTCTTCACACCGAACACCGAGAAGCGCGCGTACTCCGTCGTGGGGAACTGCGTGTCGCTGCCCGTTTCGTTGCGCTCCGCATCCACGAGAGCATCGAGAATGGCCAGCTGGTCTTGCTCGCCGGCCTCGATGAACCCATTGCCATTGCGGGCCCGCGATGCGGCATCGAGCCATAGAATGCCGCCCGTGAAGATGTCGGCCAGTTCCCGGTTCTCGCTCGCCAGCAGGTCAATGAATTCCGGGGCGCCGCCGTCGCGACCGCTGGGACCGCCTTCGTCGGCCGGAACCATCAACTCGGAAAGCCGCCCCAGCGTTCGGAACTCGTGCGTGTTGAAGAACTTGACCGTGTACTCGCCGGCGAATGTGCGTTCGTCTTCGATCTGTTCGTGGACCTGGGCCGCGCCAGCAGGGGCAACGCGCGAGCCCAATCCCGCCGCCGTGATGGCCATTGCGACGCGCCGCAGGGCGTCGCGCCTGGAAAGCCGGTCGACCGGTATGAATCCCTGGATCTCAGACATCGCCCTTCCTCAATTCCTCGGAGAGATACTCCGCCGTTCGCCACGAGAGCGCGTTGATGGTCAAGGTCGGGTTCTTGTCCGGATTGCTGACGAATGTCGAGCCATCGGCGAGGAACAGGTTCCGGACGTCGTGGGCCTGGCAGTACTTGTTGACCACCGACGCGGAGGGGTTGTCTCCCATGCGCGCCGTCCCGACCTCGTGGATGATCGAACCCGGCACGGCAATCCCTTCGCGCTCGCGGGCCTCGTTGCCGATTCCCATGACCTTCCCTCCGGCCGCTTCGATCAGGTCGCGGAACGTGCGCTCCATGTGCCGTGCCTGCTTCCACTCGTAGTCGCTGAACGAGAAATGGAATCGCGGCACGGGTATGCCCCATCGGTCGACGACGTCGGGATCGATGTCCATGTAGCTCTGGTCGTTCGGAATCATCTCGCCCCGTCCGGAGAGCCCGACTCTAGTGCCGTACTGCTCCCGTACCATGCGCTTGAGGGCCTTCCCGTAGCCAGCCGCACGGGCAATGCCGCCGAAGCTCCCGGGGCCAGGCATCCGGAACCCTCCGCCCATCTCGATGTGGTACCCCCGCGGAAAGTCCAGCTTGCCGTGGTCGTCCCACAGCCACCACGGCGCGTACAGGTGGGCCCCGCCGAACCCGTCCGTGTCGTAGCGCGGCATGTTCTCCAGCGCCGGCAGCGTTCCCCGGAGGCTGAATCCGACGGTGTCCATCAAGTAGCGGCCGACGAGTCCCGTACCGTTCGCGATGCCGTTCGGAAAATGCCGTGACTTGGAATTGAGCATCAGGCGCGCCGTCTCGCAAGCGGAGGCGGACAGCACGACCGCCCGGGCCTCGACCCTCTTCTCCGTCCGGGACTCCTTGTCGACGTAGACCACCCCGCGGGCCAGGCCCGCGTCGGTCGTCTCCACCTCCCGCACCATCGCGTTCGTGATCACCGTCACGTTGCCCGTCTTCATGGCAGGAAAGACATCCACTTGGGAGGCGGAGTAGTTCGACTCGGTCAGGCAGCCCCGACCGCACTGGCCGCAGTAGTGGCAGGCGGCGCGGCCGTTGAGCGGGCGTGTGATGACCGCGCGACGGTTGGCGATGAACGGGATGCCGAGTCTCCCGCCGGCAGCCCGCATCAGCCGCTCGTGAACCTTCGGTTCCGGAGGCTCGTGGAACTTTCCGTCCGGGGCGCTCCGGATCCCCTCGATCGTGCCCGTGACCCCGATGTACTCCTCGGCCCGGTCGTACCACGGAGCGATGTCCTCGTAAGTGATGGGCCAGTCCCAGCCGATCCCGTCGCGGGAATAGGGCCTGAAGTCCATGTCGGAGAAACGGAAGGACATGCGCCCGTAGTGGTTGGTCCGCCCGCCGACGACCCGGGAGCGAAACCATTCGAACCGGGTGCCGGGCGCCGACGTGTACGGCTCGCCGTCGAGCTGCCAGCCTCCGCTGACCGTCGTGAAGAACCCGTAGGCCGTGCCCTTCCCGAAATAGGCCTTCCCTCCGGGCTCGGCCGCTCGGTGCCCGTACTCATGGGGCCACTGGTTCGTCTTGAAGTCCCTCTGCGGGTCGAGCATGGGACCGGCCTCGACCAAGGCGACCTTGACGCCCTTCTCGCCGAGGACGCGCGCCATGGTGCCGCCACCGGCTCCCGCCCCGACTACAACTACGTCGTACTGCGTATCCGCCATAGCGGTTCGCTCCCTTCCTGCCCGCACGCCCCGCCCGGGCCTGCGCGAGCGGACAGAGGCGCGGCCCGGAACTACTGCAAACCGGCCGGCAATGGGTCCGGCCGCTTGCTGACAACGCCATCGTACGCCTCCGCGATAGAGATTTTATGCGTCGTCAGCGTGTGGCCCGTGGATTGGTCCAGGTTGATCTGAGCAATGGCGTACTCGTTCATCGTCGCGATCACGTTGGTCCGGGCATTCGCCAGGTCCCGCTGCGCCTGCACGACCTGGAAGATCGTCGAAGCCCCCAGGTCATAGCGCTTCTGCTCGGCGTCCAAAGCCGCTTCCTGCAATTCCTGCGACTTGATCGCCGCGGCGTAGCGGGCCCGCGCCTGCTGGATGCGGATGAGCGCCGACTGCACTTCGGAGCGGATCGCGTTCTCTGCCTGCACCAGCTGGATCTCCTGCTGCCGCTTTTCGAGCAGCGCGGCCGTGTAGTCCGCCCTGGCCTGGCGGTTCTTTAGCGGGATGTTGAGCTGCAGACGAAGCTGGTAGTCCGGGAAGTTCCGTCGGAAAAGCTGGGAAGTCGCAGTACCGAGGCCGCCGAGGAAGAAGGGGGAGACGAACGCACTCTGCCCTGGACTCGCCAGGAAGAGGTCATTGACTGCTCCCGCGAGGGCGTTGTTGGTGAGGTCGACGGTGACGCTGGCGCTCGGCAGCATTCCGTTCTTCACGCCGACCAGGCCAAGTTCCGTGTTCATCATGCGGATGCGGTTCTGGGCCATGTCGGACCTGGCGTTCAGAGCGAGATCCATGAGCTCGGAGAGGGGCTCGATCTGCTCCTCCATGTCAACCCTGATTTCGTCCGTCGGGATGATCTCGGCGTGCAGGAGCGTGGGACTGGCGATCCCGTTTACGCTGATCGCGTCCTTGAGCAACGTTTCTTGCAGCTGGACTTCGGTCTGCGCCGCCGTCAGGTCCGCCTCACGGGCAGCCACCTCGGCCTCCGCGCGGATGATCTCGATCGGCGCGAGGGTGCCGATCTCGACACGGCGCTTGTTGTCGTCGTAGAGCTTGTTGGCCAGTTCCAGATTCTGGCGCTGGCTCTCCAACTGGGACCGGAGCGAAACCAATCCCCAGTAAATGCCGGCCACGCGCGTGACCACTTCCTCGACCTGTAGCTTGAACTGGAGGTTGGAGATCTCGTGGTTGTTGGAGGCCACCCGGATGTTACGGGTGTTGACAGCAATCCCGAACCCCTGGAGCAACGGCTGGGTGATCCGCAGAGTCAGTGCGCTCACCAGGGACGGGTTGAAGTTCGTCCGGACGCTGTTGGTTTCGGCCCTTGAGTTCGCCCAGATCAGCGCCATCGTGGCGCCCGTCTGGAAGCCCTGGCGAACGCCCAGCTGCGAGTTGCTGATCTCCCGGACGAGCGTGTTGGTACCGGTCACGAAGTTGCTGGTCTGCGGATTCGAGAAGTGGCCCCAGTCGACGTTGCCGAACATCGAGGGATCCAGGTTCACTGCCTGCGTACCGAAGAACGTGCTGGCGTCACCGATGCTGCCAGCACCTCCTCCGCCGCCGGCACCGGCCAAGCCCGCACCGCCGCCACCGGCCCGCTGAGTGATGCCCGTGGCCTGGCCGACCGGCCTCGCCCCGCCAGTGTCGCCGAGACCGGTGGAGAGCGTGGCGATCTGGTTCTGCACACCCCGAAGCTGGGCCCCGGACTTTGCGCGCATCAGGTCATTCGCCGCGCTCTGCGGTCCGTAGCGCGACCAGGCGATGTCGAGATTGTTCTCGATGGCCAGGGCGAGGGCGTCCGACAGCGACAGGTACAGCCTCGCGTCGTGCAGGAGCGCTTCCAGGCGGCCGGAATTGCCCAAGGAGATCTCAGGGACGACGGGGGCGTCGAAAATGTTCATGAACGGAGGCCACGCTGAAACCCCCTCGCTAAAGTCAACCGGCCGGGAACGAATTGTCTGTGCGCTGGAGAGCGGCTGCAGGACGAGCATCGCCGCCAACAGCAGTGGCAGTTGAACACTCCGGTTCTTCATTGGGTCTAAGGGAACGAAACGCTGCCGGCTAATAGGCGGAGTCCCAGAACAGCTAGACGTTCCGGCCGGCCGGCTGGTTACCAATTCCGGGCCCGGTCCGCGCTACTCTGCTCTTGGTCATGCACCCCATCCGAACATGGAAGCTGACTCTATCGTACGACGGCACGGACTTTGCTGGCTGGCAGGTGCAGCCGCGGCAGCGGACGGTCCAAGGGCTGCTGGAGCAGTCACTCGAGCAGATCGAGGGCGCACCGGTCAAGGCCACCGGATCCGGCCGGACTGATGCGGGCGTCCACGCTCTCGCACAGGTCGCCTCGTGCTCGATGCGCAATCCGATTCCGGCACACGGATTGCTGAAAGCGCTCAACCGCCTCCTGCCGCCGGAGATTCGTGTCACAGCCGCTCGCGAGACGTTCGCTGGGTTCCATGCCCGGCATGCCGCATGCGCAAAGACCTACGAATACCGGATTCACCGGGGGCCGTTCTGTCCGCCCTTCGAATCGCGCTACGTGTATTGGCATCCGTACCCTCTGGACGAAGCGGCGATGGCCTCGGCGGCGGCACGGTTCGAGGGCGGTCGGGATTTCCGTTCCTTCGCCTCGGAGGGCGGAGGGGCCGCGGGATCGACGGTGCGGACCGTCTCAGCCTCGTCCTTCCGCCGCGAGGCGGATCTGCTGGCGTACCGGGTGCGGGGATCCGGATTCCTCTACCGCATGGTGCGCAACATGGTAGGGACGCTGCTCGAAGTCGGGCGCGGCAACCTCCTCCCCCACGACATCACCCGGATCCTCGAGGCCCGGGACCGCCGCGCGGCCGGGCCGACGGCACCTGCTCGCGGCCTGTTCCTGATTAGCGTCGAGTATCCGACCGAACCACGCTCGGGCGGGAATCGGAGCTAGTTGGTCCTCGAGACGATGAACGTCGCCATGTCACGAAGAGCCCAGCCCGGCTGGCCCAGGCACTCGATCGCCCGGAGCGCGTCCCGCAGACACTGGCGCGCCCGGTCCCGCGAACCCTCGACCCCGTACCGGGCAGGGTAGGTCGCCTTGTCCTGTGACGCGTCCTTGCCGGCGGTCTTGCCGAGCTCCTCCGAAGTGGACACAACGTCCAGAATGTCGTCGACGATCTGGAACGCCAGCCCGATCCTCTCCCCGAACTCGCCCAGCGCAGCCATCCGCCGCGGGCCAGCCCCGGCACAGATGCCCCCGAACCGGACGGACGCGCGAATCAGCATCGCGGTCTTCGCCCGGTGGATGTACTGCAGCCGTTCTTCCGACGGCTGCGCGCCTTCGGCCTCGAGGTCAGCGACCTGCCCCCCAATCATTCCTTCCGGCGTCCCGCCCGCAGAGGACAGTTCCGCCACGAGTGCGGTCCGCGTCTCCGCAGGCGCGTCGAGACCCGCCAGGATCCGGAACGCCGAGGTCAGGAGGGCGTCACCCGCGAGGATCGCGACCGCCTCGCCGTAGGCCTTGTGGCAAGTGGGCCGGCCCCGCCGCAAGTCGTCGTTGTCGAGGGCGGGCAGGTCGTCGTGGATGAGCGAGTACGTATGCACGCACTCCAGGGCGCAGGCGGCCGGCAGCACCTCGTTGGAGTTGCCGCAAGCTTCTGCAGCTGCGATGGCCAAGATCGGCCGGACCCGCTTCCCGCCGGCGAACACGCTGTGGCGCATTGCCGCGTGGATGGTGCCGGGCGGCTCGTCGGCCGCCGGCAGCAACCGGTCAAGCTCCCTGTCGACAGCGAGCCGATGGCCGCGCAGGTAGTCGCGTAGGCTCACAGGCGGTGTCTGCTAGAAGGGCGTGTCGCTCTCCGTGTCGAGCGAGAACGGTTCCGGCTCGCGGCTGCCACCCTTGTTGGTCAGGATCTCGACCTTCGACTCGGCCTTTTCGAGCTGGTTTCGCAGCCCCTGGCTCAGCTGGACGCCTTCCTCGAACAGCTTCAGGGACTGTTCCAGGGAGATCTCTCCTTCCTCGAGTTGCTTGACGATTCCCTCGAGCTTTTCGAGGCCCTGCTCGAACGGCGGTTCCTGCGGCTGGTCAGACATCGAGCGCTTAGGCATCATTGTACTTCGGCCGGAGCGGCGCAGGACGGGCCGCTCCGGAATGGCCGCCACCCGCAATCCCCGACCGAGCGCCCCGGTGCGACAATGTCTCGTCGTCCGGAGCGCGCCATGCCGCCGTACCCGTGGTCCCTGTCCGAAATCGAGTCGCTCGTCCGGAGCGGCGAATTGACAGCCGAGCGCATGCTCCGGGCGTCCGAAGACGCCATCAGCGCCTTCGAACGCGATATCCGGGCCTGGGCATGTCTCGACCCGGCTGGCACAAGGGAACGAGCTCGGCAGATCTCGCAGCCGGATGGACCCGGCGCCTCCAGCCCGCTCCGGGGTGTGCCGTACGGGGCGAAGGATATCTTCGACACCGCCCGCATGCCGACCGAATGGGGCTCCTCGACGCAGCGGGGCCGCATGGCCGACAGCGACTGCGATCTCGTGGCAAAGCTGGCGTCGCTGGGAGCCCTTCTGGTCGGGAAGACTCACACGACGGCGTATGCGTTCTTCGACCCCGCCCCGACCAGGAATCCCCACAACCCCGCCCATACGCCGGGCGGGTCATCCAGCGGGTCGGCGGCGGCTGTCGCGGCAGGGATGGTGCCGCTCGCGATCGGCAGCCAGACCCAGGGCTCGGTCATCAGGCCGGCTTCATTCTGTGGCATCGCCGGATTCAAGCCGAGTTTCGGAATGCTCCCACTCGGCGGCGTCATGCCGTTCGCCCCGACGCTGGATCACGCGGGCCTGTTCGCCACGGACGCAGGCGATGTCCAAGTGGCCTGGCGGGCCCTTGGTTTCGAGACCGACTCCGTCGCCGGAAAGACGATCACCGTGCTGGACTGGCCGCCAGGCGACAGGGTCGAGCCATCAATGGCCATGGCGTTCCGCTCCGCCGTGCAGACGCTCGCGTCCCAGGGGTTTCGCGTGACCCGGGCCACCCGTCCACCGTTCTTCGACTGCCTGCCGGCTGCCGCGCGGGTCGTAATGGCTTGGGAAGCGGCCCGCGAGCACTGGCAGCGCTACCGCGCCTTCGGAGTCGCCGTCGGGACGAAGCTAGCGGCCCTCCTCGAGGAGGGACAGGCGATTCCCGACGAGGACTACAGACAGGCCGCCGCGACCCTGCACGACGCCCGGACGGCCTTCGCCGAATGGTCCTCCGACCATCCCGTCGTCGCGACTCCGGCAGCGCCCGGGAGCGCACCATCGGGTATCGGCTCAACAGGGGACCCGCGCTGCAACGCGCCCTTCACGGCACTCGGGGTCCCCGCAATCTCGATTCCAATGCCAGTCCCGGACGGAGAGCTGCCTCACGGCTTGCAGCTCGTGGCCCCAGACGGCGCAGATGCGACATTGCTGGCAACCGCCACCGCTTGCGAGGCACTGCTTCGGCCTTTCCGGTAGCCGGACTGGAGTGCGCTGGCACCCTGGATCGGCCCGGTTCCGGCGGGGACGGGCGATCCGTGGACCGTCGGCAGCGTGGTAATCTCAGAATGCGGGTCGGTTGGGCATGCGCATTCTCCTGGCCGGAGGGGGCGAAGGTGCCGCCCTCATCGCTGCGCGCCTCATTCGGGAAGGGAATGAGGTAACCATCGTCGAGAAAGCCGCCGACCGCTGCATCGAGCTGGAAGAGCACTTGGACGCCAAGGTCGTCCACGGGAGCGCCGGCAGCATCCGCACCCTGATCAAGGCGGGCATAGCCAATGCGGAGATGTTCATCGCGGAGACCGACTCCGACGAGATCAACCTGCTGGCCTGCATGATCGCGCAGACTGAATCGAGCGCGAAGATCAAGGTCGCACGGATCCGGACCCACGAATTCGAGCAGTGGGGGCGAATCCTGGACGAGATGGGCCTCAAGCTCGACCGCATCATCCATCCAGAGACCACGATCATGCGGCGCATCATGCGTGTGCTGCATGTCCCGGGCGTTTCCGACATCCTGGACTTCGCCAATGGGGAGATCAAGCTGTTCGGCATGAACGTCGACCGGAACAGCTGGTTCGCCGGCAAGACCGTCGAGGAGCTTGACGCGGCCGGCCCGCCCCCCGACTGCCTGATCGCAATGATCTTTCGGGGTCCGCAGGTCATAATCCCGCACGGCGCCCAGCGTCTGGAGCCGGGCGACCACATCTATATCTGCACGACCCACGAGAACCTCGACGCGGTCCTCGGCTTCATGGGAATCCAGCCCAAGACGTCGCTGCGCCGGGTGGTCATCGTCGGCGGCAGGCAACTCGGCATCTGGGTTGCCCAGGAGCTCCAGCGCAAGGGCGTCTCGGTCAAGCTGATCGAGCGCGACCCGGCCCGATGCGAACTGGTCTCGACCGTCCTCGAAAAGACCGTCGTCGTGCAGGGGGACGGGACCGACCAGCAGACACTCGAGGAGGAGAACATCGAAGGGGCGGACGCGTTCCTGGCGCTGACCCGCGACGATGCCGACAACATCGTCGCCTCGCTGCTGGCGAGACGCCTGGGGGCGCACAAGGTTGTGGCGCTGATCAATCGGCTCAACTACCTGCCGATCGTCCAGAGGCTCGGCATCAACACGTCCATCAGCCAGCGCCTCACTGCCGTGGACATGATCCTGCAGTATGTCCGCAAGGGCCGGGTGCTGTCGGTGACGAGCTTCCGAGAGGAGGAAGCCGAGGCGATCGAAATGATCGCCGCCAGGGGATCCAAGATCATCGACAGGAAGTTACGCGATATCCGCCTGCCTAGGGGCGCGATCGTGGGGGCGATCTCGCGTCCGAGCGGGCACGTTTGTGTGCCACGCGGGGACGCGAAGGTTCACGAGGGGGATCGCGTCATCTTCTTCACCCTCGAGAGCCTCGTGCCGGAGCTGGAGAAGGCCTTCCTCCCCAGCCCGAGGAACCGGAGGGACGCTGCGTGATTCACTGGGCCCCCATCGGCAGGGTGGGCGGTCTTTTCTTGATGGCGTTCGGGGCGGCGATGGCGCTGCCCGCCGCGTACTCCGTTGCTTCCGGGGGCGAGGACCTGTGGCCGCTCGCCACGGCCATGGCCATCACGGTCTTGACCGGAGGACTGCTCTGGGCTCTTTCGCGCCACGGGAAGCGCGAGCTGACGCAGCGCGAGGGCATCCTGCTGACCGTGTTCGTCTGGGTCGGCGCAAGCGCGTTCGGCGGACTTCCGTTCCTGCTCGCGCCTGGGATCGACTCCTTCACCGACGCGGTCTTCGAGTCGGCGTCAGGCGTGACGACGACCGGGGCTTCGATCCTTGCCGATGTCGAAGCCCTGTCGCAACCGGTCCTGCTATGGCGGGCCCTGTCGTCGTGGCTGGGAGGGATGGGGATCGTCGTGCTGGTGATCGCCGTGCTCCCGCTCGTCGGGCACGGCGGGATGCACCTGTACCGCGCGGAGTTCTCCGGGGCGAAGTCAGAGAAGCTCAGGCCGCGCGTGGCGGAGACGGCCACCTCGCTGTGGGGAATCTATGTCGCCCTGACGGCGGCCCTCTGCTTGCTGCTGATGCTGGCCGGTCTCGACGCTTTCGACGCGGTCGCCCATTCCGTCGCGACGCTGGCGACTGGCGGGTTCTCCACCCGCACGGCGAGCATCGGGGCGTTTTCGAGCCCGGCCGTCGAGTACATCACCACGATCTTCATGTTCCTGGGGGGAACCAGCTTCATCTTGCACTACCGCGCCATCCTCGAGCGTAGGCCGCTCAGCGCGTTTCGCGACTACGAGTTCCGCCAGTACCTCGCGATTGTCGGGGGTGCAGCCGCGATCACGTTCGCACTGCTGTCCGCGCAAGGCGGGTACGGCATCGAGCAGGCCGCGCGAACCTCTCTCTTCCAGATCACCTCGATCCTGACTACGACCGGATTCACCACCGATGACTTCGAACTCTGGCCGCCGTTCGGGCAGCTCATCCTTCTGGTGCTGATGTTCACTGGCGGCTGCACCGGCTCGACCGCCGGCGGTATGAAGATCTCGCGGATCGCGCTGCTCGCCAAGGTCGTGTCCAGGGAATTCAAGCGAATGGTGGAGCGGCACGGCGTCTTTGCGGTTCGGCTCGGGGGACGGGTGATTCCCGAACCGACCATCCAGAGCCTGCTCAACCTGGTCTATCTCGCGTTTGTCGTCAACTTCGTATCGTGCCTGGCACTGGCCGCGGTCGGTGTGGATGTGCTGACTGCGATCTCCGCGGTGGCTGCGTCCATGTTCAATATCGGACCGGCCTTGGGCGGTGTCGGCCCGACGGACAACTACAGCCACCTCCCGGCCTTCGCGAAATGGGTGCTGAGCTTCGACATGGTCGCGGGACGCCTTGAGTTCTACACCCTGCTCGTGACCGTGACCCCATGGTTCTGGCGCAAGTGAGACGGCAGTCCCCCCTTCGTGCGGTGCCCTTGGCCAGGCCGGGCCGGCACGGGGTTCCGGCCGCACGGACCCTGATACGCTGAGAGTCGGGCGCGAGGCCCCGCGCCCTCTCCGAGACCATTCGGCCCGCGAGGATTGCCATGAACCTGGACTTCAAGAAATGCGACGGATTAGTGCCGGCCATCGTCCAAGATCACCAGGACGGACGGGTCCTCATGCTCGGCTTCATGAACGAGGAAGCCTTTGCCAAGACCGTTGCGTCGGGAATGGTCACCTTCTACAGCCGGACCCGCGACAAGCTCTGGACGAAGGGTGAGAGTTCCGGCCACTTCCTGCGCGTCAAGCGGATCGAGGTCGACTGCGATCTCGACTCGCTGCTGATCCAAGCCGAGGCCCACGGGCCGGGAGTCTGCCACGAAGGGTTCCGAAGCTGTTTCTCCCGCAAGCTGGACAATGGAGATTGGGTGCGTCACGAAGAGGCTTCCTACGATCCGTCCGCCGTGTACGCTTCCTGAGTTCGGGGCTGCCGTCACGCCATGCTCCGTGTCATTCCCAGCCGGGATCACGAGGTCCTGGAGGCGCTGCTGCGGAAGCGCAGCCAGCGCCTTTCCGAAGCCGAGCGCACGGCGGAACCGATTCTGCGCGCCGTCCGCGACCGGGGTGACGAGGCGCTGCTCGAGTACGCCCGCGGGCTAGACGGCCTGCCCGACGGGCCGGCTCGCGTCCCGGCATCCTCTCTCGCTAGTGCCGTGCGGGCCCTGCACCCAGAATTCGTCGAGGCCGTCCGAGTCGCCTCGGCGCGGATCCGCAGCTACGCGGAACGCCAGCTGCCGTCGGAATGGATGGAGCCGGCCGGCGAGGGCATCGAGCTCGGCCAGCTCGTCCGCCCGCTCGATGCGGTGGGCACCTACGTTCCCGGCGGGAGATATCCTCTGCCCTCCACCGTGATGATGACCGTGATCCCGGCCCAGGCTGCCGGCGTGGAGCGCATTGCGATTGCATCTCCGCGGCCCTCCCCCGAGACCCTGGGGACCGCGTCCCTCATGGGGCTCGGAGAATTCTACGCGGTGGGCGGGGCACAGGCGATCGCCGCTTTCGCCTTCGGCACTGAGAGCATTCCGAAGGTCGACCGCATCGTGGGACCGGGCAACGCGTACGTCGCAGCGGCGAAGAAGCTGCTGGCCGGAGAAACCGGCATTGACTTCGTGGCCGGCCCGACGGAGATCATGCTCGTGTTCGAAGCCGGCGACCCGGTAGCGCTGGCCGCCGACATGCTGGCGCAGGCGGAGCATGACGCGGATGCTGCGGCCATCCTGCTAACGCCGGCCGCAGGCCTGGCCGAAGCCGTGGCCGCAGAAGTAGCCCGGCAAATCGAGACCCTGCCGACGCGGGAGGTCGCGGGCGCGGCGATCCGGCAGAACAGCGCGGCGGTCGTCACCGACAGCTTGGAAGAGGCGTGCGACATCGCGAACCGGTTCGCGCCAGAGCACCTTTCCGTCAGCGAGGCCGTGCCGCTCTCCGCAATCCGGCATGCCGGCAGCGTCTTCGTGGGACACTGGAGTCCCGAAGCGGCCGGCGATTACGCGGCCGGACCCAACCATGTCCTGCCGACGGGCGGCGCCTCCCGGCTGCGCGGGGGACTCAGCGTCCTCGACTTCGTCAAGATCGTCTCGGTGCAGCGCCTCACGGAGCAAGGACTGCGGCGGATCGCTCCCGCGATCACCACGCTCGCCCGGGCCGAGGGCCTGGAGGCGCACGCCCGGTCGGTCGAGGCCCGGACCGGCGTGGCGGGACCGGGAGGCCCCTATGCCTAGAGCCCCGGCCCCCAGGGAGGCTGTCCAGCGGATGGCCCCGTACCACCCCCCGCTCGAGGACCGGGCCGAAAAGCTCCGGCTCGACTTCAACGAGAACCTGTCGGGCTGCTCTCCGGCCGTGCTCCGAGTGCTGCGGGAGGACGCAACCTGCGGGTTCATCGCAACCTATCCCGAATACGGCGAGGCCCGGCGGAAGCTGGGCAGGCAGCTAGGCGTCGAAGACGACCAAGTCCTCCTGGCCTCGGGCAGCGACGAGGCGATCAGCGCCCTCCTGCACGCCTACGTGGACCCAGGCGACGAGGTGGTCATCCCCACGCCCTCCTTCAAGATGCTCACGTTCTACACGGAATTGCTCGGGGCCACGCCGGTGATGGTGCCCTTCCGCCAGCCGGACCTGGCTTTTCCCGTCGACGAGATCGCGGCCGCCGTCGGGCCCTCGACACGCGCGGTCTGCATCCCGTCACCCAATAACCCTACAGGGGGAGTCGTGACGCGGGACCAGGCCGAGCGGATTCTCGAGGCGGCGGACGGGCGCGCCGTTCTGTTCGACGAGGCCTACTTCGAATTCCACGGCGAGACCATGCTGGAACTCGTCCCGAGGTGGCCAAACCTGTTTGTGTCCCGCACGTTCTCCAAGGCGTACGGCATGGCCGGCCTGCGATTCGGCGTGCTCGTCTCGCAAGCCGGCAACATTGCAGCCGTGCGCAAGGGCCAGTCGCCGTACAACGTCAGTTCCCTCTCGGTGCAGTGCGCCCTGGCGGCGATCGAGGACTACGACTACGTGCGCACCTACGTGCGGCGAATCCTGGAATCGCGGGAACTGCTCTGTGCCGCCCTTGACGAACTGGCAATCCGCTACTGGCCGAGCCGCGGCAATTTCGTGCTTTTCGAGATCGGGGACGATTCGCGCCGGGTCTGCGCGGCCCTGTCGGACCAGGGGATCCTGATTCGCGACCAATCGTCCGTGATCCCCGGGGCGGCGCGCGTGACCATCGGGCCGATGCGGGAAACGGTGCGGTTCCTGGCGGCATTCCGGGAGGTGACGGGACGATGAGCGCCCCGATGCTGGTCTTCGACATGGACGGCGTGCTCGTGGACCCGGCCGACACGTTCCGGCGGGCACTGATCGAGACCGTGCGCTATTTTGCTGGGGTGAGCATGAGCCAAGACGACATCGTCCGGATCAAGAACGGCGGCGGCTACAACGACGATTCGGACATCGCGATGCTGGCGATCCGCTCGGCGGGCGTGTCGGCCGATCCCGACGAGGTGCGGGAGTACGGCCGCCGGCTGTACTGGGGCCTCAACGGAGACGGCCTCATCCGCAACGAGCGGTGGCTGGTCCGCCCCGGGCTGCTCGAGCGGCTCGCCACGAGAATGCGCCTCGCGATTTTCACCGGACGCGGGCAGCGATCCGCGCGGCATACCCTCGGGCGCTTCTGTCCTTCAATTCCCTTCGATCCGGTCGTGACCAACGAGCTGGTCGAGAATGGCAAGCCGGCGCCGGACGGACTCCTCTACATCCGCCGGGTGGTGCCGGACGCCGAGATGGTGTTCGTCGGAGACAACGTGGACGACTGCCGGGCCGCCACCAGCGCCGGCGTCCGATTCCTCGGCATCGTTGCGAGCGATTCCCCGCGCCACCAAGAGACGCGCGCTCTCTTTCGGGAGTCGGGCGCTGCGGACGTGCTGGAAAGCGTCAACGACGTCGAGGCGGTCGTCTCATGACCGGTGCTCGCACGGCGCGGATCCACCGCCACACGAAGGAGACCCGCATCGATGCCGAGCTGAACGTTGACGGCGAGGGACGTTACGACATTCGGACGGGCATTCGGTTCTTCGACCACATGCTGGAGTCGTTCGCCCGGCACGGGGCCTTCGACCTCGTGCTGCGGGCCGACGGAGACCTGGACGTGGACCAGCACCACACGGTCGAGGACTGCGGCATCGTCCTCGGGCAGGCGTTCGCAGAGGCGCTGGGAGAGAAGGCCGGCATACTGCGGTCCGGCTATTTCCTGATGCCGATGGACGAGGCGCTCGCCGCAGCCGCGGTGGACCTGGGCGGGCGGCCCGCCCTGATCTACAGCGCGCCAGCCCGGTTCCGCCTGGTCGGAGACCTCCAGGCCGAACTCCTGCACGATTTCTTCGACGGCTTTGCCGTTCACTGCGGGGCCAACCTGCACCTGAAGGTGCTGTACGGCCGGTCGAGTCACCACCGGATCGAGGCTCTCTTCAAGTGCTGGGCAAAGGCCATGCGCTTTGCCTGCTCCCGCGACCTGCAGCTGCGAGACCGGCTGCCCAGCACGAAGGGCATTCTGGAAAGGGGCGCCTGACATGACCGCCGTGTTCGACTACGGAGCCGGCAACCTGCGCTCGGTCGCCAACACGCTGGAAAGCGTCTCCGCGCCGTTCGAGATCGTATCCGACCCACGCGGTCTGGCCGCCGCCTCGCGCATCATCTTGCCCGGGGTCGGTCACTACGGTCAGTTGCTGCGGTCCTTGGATGCGCTCGGCGTCCGGCAGACGTTGTGCGAGAGGATTGCGGCCGGCGTGCCGTTCCTCGGCATCTGCCTCGGGCTCCAAGCGCTCTTCGAGAGCAGCGAGGAAGCCGAGGAGAGCGGCCTCGGCATCTATCGCGGGCGGGTGCTGCGCTTCCCGCTCGAAGCGCGGGTCCCGCAGATGGGCTGGAACTGCCTGGCCCCCCAGGGAGCCCCCCGCCTCCTGCAAGGCATCGGTGCCAGCCCGTACGTGTATTTCGCCAACAGCTACTACGTGCCCGTGGCAGCGGCGGGAGATCGCGCGGCAGCGCTCTGCCGCTATGCCGGCCAGACGTTTTGCGCCGCCCTCGAGTCCGGCAACGTCTTCGGTGTCCAGTTCCATCCCGAGAAGTCCGGTCCGCTCGGGCAGCGAATCGTGGCGAATTTCCTCAAGGCGGAACCGTGCTGACCAAACGCATCATCCCGTGCCTCGACGTTACTGCCGGGCGGGTCGTCAAAGGCATCAATTTCGTCGGCCTCCGGGACGCGGGAGACCCCGTGGAGCTGAGCTCTCGGTATAACGAGGACGGCGCGGATGAACTGGTCTTCCTGGACATCACCGCCTCGAGCGACCACCGGGCGACGATGGTCGATGTCGTGGAGCGCACGGCCCGCAAGGTCTTTATCCCGCTCACCGTGGGAGGGGGGATCCGGTCCGTCCCGGACGCCCGGTCCATCCTGATGGCGGGAGCCGACAAGGTCTCGGTGAACACCGCGGCCGTCGAGCAGCCGGACCTCATTCGCCAACTCTCCGAGGAATTCGGCGCGCAGGCCGTGGTGCTGGCGATCGACGCTCGCCGATCGGGGTCCCGCCGGTGGAACGTCAACACCTACGGGGGCCGCAAGGATACGGGCATCGACGCTTGCGAGTGGGCAATGCAGGGCCAGTCGCTGGGTGCTGGCGAGATCCTGCTCACATCGATGGATGCCGACGGCACCCAGAAAGGCTACGACTGCGAGCTCACGCGCACGATCGCCGACGCCACCCACATCCCGGTCATCGCCAGCGGAGGCGGAGGAACACCCGACGATTTCGTCCGTGTCCTGACGGACGGATGCGCCGACGCAGCCTTGGCAGCCTCGATCTTCCACTACGGAACCTACACTTCCAACGGCCTCAAGATGCTGCTGAAGACTGCGGGTATCCCCGTTCGCCTGCTCGACCCCGGCCCGGCCAGCTGAAAGCAGGGACGCCACACCGCCATCCGGGCGGCCGGCCCGAGCCTCCTTGGCTTGATATACATTGATCCGTTATGCATAATGCTGTTATGCATAACGGTCCGGACCGGCCCCCGGGGACAGCTGCCAGTATCGGGAAGGACTTGGTGGCCGCGTCGGCAACCCCGTTGGTGCTCGCGATCCTAGCCGAGGGCGAGAGCTACGGGTACGCTGTCCTCAAGCGCGTCAGCGAACTCTCGGGCGGCAAGCTGCAGTGGACGGACGGCATGCTGTACCCAGTGCTGCACCGGCTCGAACGACTCGGGCAGGTCGAAGGCCGGTGGGGCACGGCGGCGACAGGACGCCGGCGCAAGTACTACCGGATCACGGCGCGGGGGCGTCGTCAGCTCGACGAGCACAGGCGGCAGTGGCAAGTGGTGCACGAGACCCTGCTCGGTGTCTGGCCGGCCGTTGCCGATCCGGCTTGAGCGTCCTGGAGTAAGCGATGGAAGCGCAAGAAAGGGCCGGGGACGAGGGTCTGGAGGGGCGGGTCGCATCGTGGAGGGCCTATCTGGACCGGCACGGGACGCTGAACGAGGACGACCGGGACGAACTTGAAGATCACCTCCGCAGCCAGGTCAGTGCGCTCCGGGCGTCCGGCCTCGCGGCCGACGAGGCGGTGCTGGTGGCTGTCAGGAGGGTCGGCGAGATCGACGCCGTGACTTCGGAATACGCGCGGGAGCATTCGGATCGCCTCTGGAAGCAGTCCGCCGCGGTCGACCAGCCGACCGGCAAAGGCAGTTCGGCGAGCCGGGCCGAACCGGCCGTGGCGATCGGTCTGGGAATGGCAGCCGCGTTGGCCTTCAAGCTGCCCGCGTGGGTCGGGGTCGAGGCCAACGAGTGGTTCTACGCGCGCAATTTCAGCTTCTTCGTGCTGCCGTGCCTGGCGGCCTACTTCGTGTGGAAGCGCCGGGTACCCGCCCGCAGGTGGGCATGGGTTGCAGCGCTGTTCGCGACCGCCGCCGTGTTCGTCAATGCGGTTCCGTTCGAGCCGGGAGGCTCGACCGAGATGCTGGCCGCCCTGCATCTGCCGATCGCTCTCTGGCTCTCGATCGGCTTTCTGTACACCGGCTGGCAGTGGGACAGCCGCTCCCGACGCATGGACTTCGTCCGATTCACGGGAGAACTGTTCATCTATTACGTGCTCATCGCCCTGGGAGGCGGCGTGCTGACCGCGACCACGATGTTCGTATTCCAGGCGGCCGGAGTGGACGCCGAGTGGCTCGCGCAGGATTGGATCCTGCCGTGCGGGGCGCTCGGCGCCGTTCTGGTGGCTTCATGGCTCGTCGAGGCGAAGCAGAGCGTGGTCGAGAACATGGCTCCCGTGCTTACAAGGCTGTTCACACCACTCTTCGCGGCGGTACTGCTCGCTTTCTTGGGCACCGTGGCCTGGACCGGGAATGCCATCGTGATCGAGCGCGAAATCCTGATCGGATTCGACCTGATGCTGGTCGTGGTCCTGGGCATGCTGCTGTACTCCGTGTCCGCACGGGACCCGGTCTCGCGGCCGAACACCTTCGACATCCTGCAGTTAACGCTCATTCTGAGCGCGCTGCTCGTAGACGCCATGGCGCTCTGGGCGATCTCGACCCGGATTTCCGAGTTCGGATCGTCACCCAACAAGGTGGCGGCTCTGGGCGAGAACCTAGTCCTGCTGGTCAACCTCTCGTGGTCGGCGTGGCTCTATGTCGGCTTTCTGCGCGGTCGGGAGTCGTTCGATGCGATCGCTCGATGGCAGACAGCCTATCTGCCCGTCTACGCCATCTGGGCGGGGATCGTCGCCGCCGTCTTTCCCGCACTGTTCGGCACGGCATAGCCCGCCACCGGCAAGAGACCATCGAGATTCGGGTTAAGCTGTAGTTTCGTGAGGGTTTCGGGGGCGCCCGACCAGACTTCCCGGTCATGATCATTCCATGCATCGACCTGATGGGAGGCAAGGTCGTACAGTTGGTCCGGGGCAGGGACAAGGCCTTGGAGGGAGATGACCCCGAGGTCATGATGGGACGCTTCGACGGATTCCCGGTCATCCAGGTGATCGACCTGGACCAGGCGATCGGCCGCGGCTCCAACCTCTCATTGGTCAGCAGACTGGCCGCACAGGCCCGCACGTGGGTCGGGGGCGGCGTCCGGACAACCGAGCGCGCCCGGAGACTGGTCGCCAGCGGAGCGGACCGGATCATCGTCGGCACTGCTGCATTCTCCGAAGACGGCCCCGACGCCTGCTTCCTGGACCGGCTGTCCGCAGAGGTGGGCCGGGAGCGGATCACGATCGCCCTAGACTCAATGAACGGCCGGATCGTCGTCAAGGGCTGGCGGGAATCTACCCAGCTGGAAGCCGAGGCCGTTATTTCGCAGTTCGAGCCCTATTGCCGGGCATTCCTGTGCACCTACGTCGACAAGGAAGGCACCATGGAGGGGACGGACTTGGCCTGGTACCGCCGCCTGAGGGCGTCCACCGATCACGAGATTACGGCTGCGGGCGGCATCGGCACCCTGGACGAGATCCGGGCCCTCCTCGACCTGGACATGCATGTCGCGCTCGGCATGGCGGTGTACACCGGACGCCTGGATCTCGCGGACGTAGCGAACCTGCAGCCCGCCGCTGCCGTTTCTGCCCGGTCCGTGTCGTAACCTGTTTTGCTGCGGTATCGCCTTGACGATTGACAAGACAGACACAGGTGCCACCCACCACGGCTGCCCCTGAATGCTGGTTGACCCCGAGACCATCAGGAAAGCCCAGTCGGGAGACGACGAGGCCTTCAATGAGATCATCCGAGCGTACCGAAAGCGCATTCTTGGCACGGTATACCGGACGATCAGTCGCGGGGACGACGTGGAGGATGTCGGGCAGGAGGTTTTCGTCCGACTGTACGACTCCCTCCAGCAACTCAGGACGCCGCAGGTTTTCGAGCCTTGGCTGTACCGGCTGACGATCAATGCCTGCTACGATTACCTGCGTCGCAAGCGCAGGGAGATCGATGTCAGGATGGCAGATCTCAGCGAGCAGCAGGTGGTCGCGGTCGATGCGGCGCTGAGCGGAAAGAAGGCACTGGAGGAGAGCGAACGAGAGGGCGCGAGGGAACTTCTTGAAATCCTGCTCGGCAGGGTATCCGACGATGACCGGATCCTGCTGACGCTGAAGGAGATCGAGGGCCTGAGCTTGAGGGAGCTGAGCGAGGTCTACAAGGTGAACACGAATGCCCTCAAGGTACGCCTGTTCAGGGCTCGCAAGCGGGCGCTGAAGGCGTACGACGCTTTGACAGAGGAAGCCGGGAAGCTAAGATCTAGCGAGGAGAGTGATGACCATGCGGACGAATCGTGACGAGTTCCTCAACAACCTGCTCGCGATGTACAGGGACCTGCTTGGCGAGTTCGAACCCAGCCCGGCATTCGCGGCGCGGGTCTGGGCCGCGATCGAAGCGCGCAAGGAGGACGGTCCGTCCTGGCTGTCCTATCTCATCGCCTGGTCGCCGCGCTTGGCAGCAGCATCCGTGGCGCTGGCCGCGCTCGCCGTCGCCTCCCAATGGGCCTTTGTCGGGCCCAACCGCGACTCCCTAGTCCTTGAGTCAAGCTACGAGGACGTCCTCATACGGACTGCAATGGACCAGAGCGACGGCGCCATCTGGGTGCTGGCAGAGAACGGGGAATGACGGCCGGCCAGACCAAGAAACGCGCGGCGCTGGCGCTGGCCGCGGTCTTCGTTGCGGGTGCCGCGCTGGGGTTCGCAACGACTCGCTTCTACACGAGCGGGAGCAGACCTCCGGGCGTGGACCCCCGCCAGTACCGTAGCCACCTGCTCGAGTCGCTGACCAAGGAACTGCAACTCACCCAAGACCAGCAGGCCAAGGTAGGGGGTATTCTCGACGAGATCGGAGAGCGCTTCCAGTCCGTTCGGGACGCCATCGAGCCGGAGATGGAGGCGATCCGGATGGAGCGAGCGGAGCGGATCATGCTGTGTCTGCAGCCCGCCCAGCAGGCCCGTTACGAGGAGATTCTCGACGAGCGCCGGCGCAGACGGGAAGACTACCACCGCCGGATCTTCCGCGGCGATACGCGACGCCACGGCAACGGACGACGCTAGGAGGGATCGGCAGACGCCGAGACCCTGTCGTCGACGCGGAGGCTGTGCGCTACCCAAGTCCGCAGCATCTCGCGTTCTGACTCGTGGCTGAGCGCTTCCAGAGCCCGCTCGGGAGCCAGCCACGCCATTCCGGTCACCTCCCGCGAAGGCCGGAACGGAGCCTCCCGGACGGCAACCATCTCGAAGTAGACGACGACCTTGGGCCGCGTTCCGACGAAATAAGGCAGCAGGCCGCAGAACTGCCGAATCTCTGCCTCGCAGCCGGTTTCCTCCAGCACTTCCCGCCGGGCGGCACTTTCCCAGTCCTCGCCCGGATCCAACTTGCCCTTGGGCAGGCAGCACTCGCCCGCGGAGTGGCGGTCCCTGTAGATCACCGCCAGTTCCGCTCGCTCCCGGGTACGCCAAACGATCCCGCCGGCGGCACGGATGAACGGCGGAGTCGCCTGACCGCTCACCATGCCTGCTGCGCCTGCTGCAGGACGGCTTCGCGGAGGTCACCGCCGGTCATCTGGTCGGGCGGTTCCACGCCGAGACAACCGAGAATGGTGGGAGCGATGTCCCGCAAGGCCCCCCCACTCGAAAGCGGGCCGTCGTATTCGCCAGCCAGTATGAGCGGGACCGGAAACGTAGTGTGGTAAGTGTGCGGCGCGCCGGTCACGGGGTCGACCATGAGGTCCGCGTTGCCGTGGTCGGCAGTAACGATCCACTGACCGCCCCGGCGCTTCAGGGCCTGCTCGATCCGGCCGAGGCACCCGTCCACGGTCTCGCAGGCGCGGATGGCCGCCTCTAGCACGCCAGCGTGGCCGACCATGTCTCCGTTCGCGAAGTTGACCACAATCAACTCGAACGAGCCCCTATCGATGCCCCGCACAACCGCATCGCAGACTCCCGCTGCGCTCATTTCCGGCTGCAGGTCGTACGTCGCGACCTTGGGCGACGGAATCAGCTCGCGCTCTTCACCGGGGTACGCCTGCTCACGGCCCCCGTTGAAAAAATACGTCACGTGGGGGTACTTCTCCGTCTCCGCGACCCTCAGATTCCGCCAGCCACGCTCCGCGCAAAGCTCGCCCAGAATGCGGTCCGGAAACTGAGGGCGAACGAGTACGGGGTACGGATAGGTCCTGTCGTACTCGGTCATCGTGACGTAGTGCAGGTCCTTGGGGGCCAGATCCCTGCTAACTTCCCTCAAACCAGGGTCATTCAGCGCCAGAGTCAGCTCCCGGGCACGATCGGCCCGGAAGTTGAAGAAGACCACGGCATCTCCGTCGCGGATCCGGCCGTCCTGCGAGCCGGTCGGTTGCTCGATGACGGTCGGCACGACAAACTCATCCGTGACTCCGCTTTCGTACGAGGCTTCGAGAGCGGCACAGGGATCCTTCGCTCGTGGTCCCTCGGCCGCTACGATCGTTCGAAACGCCTTGTCCACGCGGGCCCAGCGGCGGTCCCGGTCCATGGCGTAGTAGCGTCCGCTGAGGGTGGCCAGCCGGCCGCAGCCGATCTCGTCGATTCGCTGAAGGAGCTCGCGGACGTATCCGAGGCCGCTGGTCGGAGGCGTGTCACGCCCGTCGGTGAACGCATGAACGAACACGTTCCCGACCCCTGCGTCCCGGGCGGCCTTGAGAAGGGCATAGAGGTGGGTGGCTTGGGAGTGGACACCTCCGTCACTGAGCAGGCCCAGCAAGTGCAGGGACCGTTCCCTGCCCCGGCCCATGGCGGTCTGGAGCACGGGGTTCCGGCCGAACTGCCCGGTGCGGATCAGCTCGTCGATGCGCGTGATGTCCATCTGAATGATGCGACCGGACCCGATGTTCAGATGGCCGACCTCGCTGTTGCCCATCTGGCCGTCCGGCAGGCCCACGAACGGGCCGTCCGTCCGAATCAGCGTGCGGGGGTGCTCCCGCCAGAGCCGGTCGAAGTTGGGCGTCCTCGCCAAAGCGACGGCATTGTTGGCCGGGTCCGGGTTGTGGCCCCAGCCATCCATGATCGTGAGCACCAGTGGGGTGGCGTTCCGCATTCGGTCCCTTGCCCCGATTATCCCGCAAGGGATCCCGAGGAGCCCCGGACGGCTGCAACCGGCACGGGCATGCGGCTAGCGGCTGCACTACGGGCCCGGAGCGTCTGGCAGGAAGTGCGGTAGCGTCGCTGCCCACGCCATCGCGTACACGATGCCGACCATCACGGCCGGACCCACCGCAGCCGCCATTGCCGGGCGGAACCGAGCCGATCTGGCGACAACAGACAGTCCCAAGGCCGTCAGGGCCCAGTACCACGGGTCCAGCACATCGATCGAGCCGGCGGCGGCACGGACCTACGAATCCGCCGGCAATTCGTCCAGTAACCGCGCTGCCCTTGGAACGGCGAACGCCCGGGGAACGGACTCAAGGTCGACCCCCCATTGGACGCCGATCCCGATCCACGATAACAAGTGCCGCGCGAGCACCAGCCAGACGAGGCTGTAAGAGACAACGGATCGAATGTGCCGGAACTCCGCTCCGAGGCGATGGGGCCGGGCCAGGACGGCCGTGCCTCCAGCGAGAGCCAGGACGCTCACGGTGTTTTCGGCCGCAGCCAGGAGTGCCAGAGCTGGAACCCACAGCAGGAAGGATCCAAGATCTCCGAAGGACTCGACCAGTTGACGTTCCGGGTCGGGGGCGTCCCTTACGAGCCTGAGCATGTTGGAAACGAAAGCAACACTTGAGTACAGCGTGCCGGCAAGCGCTGCCCCGATCGCCGGCGGAAGCCAGGACGGGCACGCGCGCAGGTCTTCGAAGACAGACCCGGGGCGGTACAGCATCCCTCCGATCCGTTGCCAGTGGGTGAGCCCGGCAGGCACCCTACCGCCGGCTTCGTTCGGCATCGAGAGAGGGTCGTCAGCGCGTCGATCGACCTGGAACCGACGGACCGGCATCCGGTCCAGGCGGATCGAGTCCCGGAGCCGGTCCCACGGACGACTCAGCCCTCCCGGCCGAGGATCCGGTCCAGCGCGTCGGAGGTCTGGTAAACCAGCGCTTCGGGGTAGTGCTGGAAGGGGTGGAAGTACTCGAACGTGAGGTACCCGTCGTAGCCGACCCGCTCGAGCTCCTCGATGACGGCGGGCCAGTTGGTGGTCCCGTCAAGCAGGGGCCGGAAGGTATTGAGGTTGAATTCCTGGGTGCGCTTGTCCCATTCCTTCAGGTGCACGTTCTTGATGCGGCTTCCGAGAATCGGGATCCAGTGCTCGGGGAACTGGTACTGCATGATGTTGCCGGTATCGAAGTGCACCTTGACGGTGTCGCTTGCGAATCCGTCCACGAACGCGGCCATCTCCTGGGGGCTGAACAGGAATCCGTTCGCGAAGATGTTCTCGATGTTGATCGAGACGCCGGCCCGCTCGGCGCGGGGGATCAGCGCTCTCACCGCCTCCTTCGCGAGCCGCTCGCAGACATCGTTCGGCACGGGGACGGGATCCTCCAGCCAGGGAGCGTACACGGCCCCCGGCACGACCAGCAGGTTGTCCGTCCCCAGCAGAGCGGCGACGTCGGCCATTCTCTGCGCGAGTTCGATCCCCCTGGCCCGACGCGCAGGATCGGGATGGGTCATCGAGTAGGGCCAGAAAAGGAACGAGCAGACCCCGCTGATCGCGATGCCGGTCTCGTCGGCCATGCGCTTGACGGATCGGATCTCGTCGTCACTCGATTCCGCGGAGAACTCACCCTCGAGATTGAAGTTCGGCTCCACCGCGTCGAAGCCGGCGTCCCGGGCGATCTGGAAGCACTCCCTCAACGACCACTTGTCCGGATACGGGAAGGCCCACAGGTTGATGGACTTCTTCATCCCGCGCACCGGCTGCCGGGCGGGGGCGGACTGGGCGGCCGCCGGAGCTGCCGCGAGGCCCTGCCGGGCCATGAACGCGGAGCCGAAATAGGCGGAATAGGCAAGAAGTTCGCGACGGCCCGGGGAGCCGCCTCGCTTTCGTTTGGGCATGTTGTTACCTCCGGAACCGGCCGCTAGCGCTTGGGCTTCGCGAGTCGGTCTCCCACCTCGCGCATGCGGGCCGTGAGTCTGCGGCCGAGCCGCTCCAGTTGCGGCTGCGCCTTGGGATGGAAAATCAGATTCGTGGTCTCGGCGGGATCGGAACCGAGATCGTAGAGTTCGTCGCGCTCCGGGTTCAGGAAGTCACGCACCAGCTTCCAGCGCTGGGTCCTGAGCATGCGCATGTGGGTGCGGGACTGGTGATGCGTCGAGTACTCGCCATAGATCTCGTCGCTCCAGTCAACGGCCTCTCCGAGCAGGAGCGGTACGAGGTCACGCCCCCGAACGAGCGTGCCCGCCGGGACTTCGGCCCCCGCGATCGCCGCCATCGTAGGAAACCAGTCCAGATTGGAGACAGCCTCCTCGATCACGCGGCCCGGCTCGACGCGGCCGGGCCACACCACCGCGGTCGGAACGCGGATCGAGCGATCCCACATGTTGGGCCTCTGTCCGTCGGGTATGTTCGCCGTGGCCGGGGGATTGCGCGTCCTGACGTAGTGCCCGTTGCCTTTGTGCCACACGCCCGCATGACCCATGTTGTATCCGTGGTCGCTCGTATACACGATGACTGTGCGCTCTGCCAGTCCGAGATCGTCGAGCCGGGCGAGGATGCGGCCTACGTTCCGGTCCACGCTCTTGGTGCTGGCCAAGTACTCGCGGGTCATGCGACGGACTCGCTCGACATCGAGGTACGGAAAGTCCGGGTTCGGAATGATCGGGACGAGGCCGTCGAACGGCGCCCAGTCCTCGGGAGCGACCGGAAGCCATCGGGTATGCGGTGCCCGGTAGTGGAGCGAGAGGAGGAACGGTCCCGCGCGTTCCCGCTCCAGGAACTCCAGGGCCTCCCCGGTCAGGATATCCGCCGTGAGCCCCTCGAAGCGTCGCTCCTTTCCGTCCTTCTCCAGGACGGGATCGGCTGTCGCCGTACCTCCGCCCCGGAATCCCATGAAGTACCCGTACCCGTGCCGGGTAGGGTGCTGATTGTCCAGCAGGCCGAGGTGCCACTTGCCGATCAAGCCGGTGCGGTACCCCGCTCTCTGGACAAGTTCCGGCCAGGTGACCGCGTCAGCTCCGAGGCCCAGTAGCGGTTCGCGCCGCGGGTTGATCCAGTCGGTCACGCCGAGTTCGCTCCCATAGCGGCTCGTCAGCAGGCTGGCGCGGGACGGGCTGCAGACAGGCGTGACCGTGAACGAATTGGGCAGGTACGCGCCGCGCCGGAACAGCTTGTCCATGTTCGGCGTCGAGGCGTGGGGGTGGCCCGACAGGCCCAGTGCCCAACCGGCCTGGTCATCGGTGTAGACGAACAGGATGTTCGGCTGGGCCCCAACAAGCGGCAGCGTCAATACGGCGACCAAGGCAAGCGCGCAAAGCACGGTGCTAGTGTAGCCCGGCCTGCCGGCACGTACCGGACGCTTCTCGCCGGTAGGCTATGATGCGGTACATGGTACGTTGCACGCCTTTCTTGGTTCTGATCGCGGCACTGTTGGCGCCGGCCCCCGCATCGCTGAGCGCCGGCGAGAAAGCCCTGATGCACTGCTTCGCCTTCACTGAAATCGAGGGGGCCAGCAGTGCCGATTGGAAGGCCTTCAAGGATGCGACCAATGCTCTGCCAGGCAAGATCGAGGGGCTGAAGAGGGTCTGGCTGGGAAAGCTCCGGCGCCCGTTGCGCCAGTACGGGCGCAACCAGGACGAGCCCAGCGTGCGCCAGTGGGGCGTCTGCATGGAAATGGATGACGAAGCCGCTCTCGGAGTCTACGCGCAACATAACGCGCACACTGCTTGGGTCAAGGTCTACGAAAAGGTCCGGGTACCGGGCACGACCACGTTCGATATTCTCGGCGAGTAGCATCGCGCCCGCGCCGTGATCCTGACGCCGACTGGAACGGCGCCGGCGATCGAGCTGGCATGGGGGAAGGCCTACGCATTGGCTCTGCCCCCGGCAAGCTCGTCGATCTGGGCCTGGCTGGCTGACACTCACATCTCGGCCGACAGTTTCTTGGAGCGAGGAGGGTGCCATCCGGACCGCGCGCTCGGCCGGATCGTGGACGAGATCGCCGCAGCTCGCCCAACAGGCACCTTGGTGAACGGCGATATCGCGTGGTCTGCAGGCCAGGCTGCGGACTACGACCGGTTCCTCGCCATTACCCGGCCGCTCGTTTCGGACGGCCTGCTCGCCCTTGGCCTCGGCAATCACGACCATCGCGGGAACCTACTCGCTGCTCTGTCCGAGGACCACGATCCGGAACCCCAACGGGTGGCCGCAGTCATTGAGGAGCCACCGTTCCGGTTCGTCATGCTGGACTCCCTGGTGGACGCAGCCGAGACTGGCGGCGAGATGGGGCCCGGGCAACTGGCATGGCTGGACGGACTGCTGGCACGCGAGCCGGGCCTGCGGACCTTCCTGCTGGTCCATCATCCCGGCGAGTCGTCAAGCGTGGGTGCCCGCGACTTTGCAGCACTGGAGATCCTCGCCGAGAGGCATCGCTGCGTGCAGGCGATTGTCACGGGCCATGAGCACGCATTCACGATTCGAACGGTAGGGAGTACCCACCGCATCGGCCTGCCGGCAGCCGGCTTCCCGTTCGATCCCGGCACGCCTTGCGGATGGGTGGAGGCCAGGCTGTGCGAGGAGTGCGTCGCACTCCGACTTCACGCAGGGCCTTGCCCGCACGAGCAACTGCTCGCCTGGCGCTAGGCGAAGTCGGGGGATAGCCTGGGTCGGGTGCCTTGATTCGCCCAGCGATATCTGAATATCATGATGGAACCCCGGAGATTTTCGATGAGACACCTGTTCGCCCTAGCCCTGGCGTTGATCGCCTGCACATCCACGGCGCTGGCCCAAGCCACCCTGGAGATCCGTAACGTGGAGATCGACTCGCAGTCGCCGGAAGGCGCCGTCCTGACCGAGGCCGGAATCGCCGAGGAAGCCTCCGAGCGGACCGCGATTCTCGAGGGCTTCCTGAACGACTACCCGGAGAGCACCTACTTGGGCTACGTGCTCCTTCAGCTTCAGGGACTCTACACGCAACAGCAGGACTGGAGCAAGGCCGCCGCTGTCGGGCAAAGACTGCTCGAATACGTTCCTAACGATCTGGAGGTCCGGCACAACTACAACCAATCCCTGGTCAACTCCCAGCAGTGGCCGGAATTGCTGGCGGCCCTCTCCAAGACGAAGCCGATGGCTGACAAGGAAGCGGCCGCGCCTCCACCGGAGGATCCGACCGAGGACGAAGAGGTGATTTACCAGAGCAGCATCGACTATGCCAACGGAGTCGTCCAGTACACCGAATGGGCTCTCAACGTCGGCATCTCGCAGGCCCCGCCCGACCAACGGATCCGGTTCATGGACGCCATGGCGGAGCTGTACCCGGAGAGCCAGTACCTAGCCGGCCTCGATGACAAGTACGTGATCGCGTACCAGCAACTGGGAGACATCCCGGGCCTGATGGGCGCCCTCGAACGGGCGCTCGCGAACAATCCCGGAAACGAGCAATACCTCTATGCCCTTGCCGAGACGGCGCTCGGCCAGAAACAGAATGACCAGGCCCAAGCCCGAGCCGAGGAACTTGTCACGCTCATGGAGGAGAAGCCCGCTCCCGAAGGTACGGCCGAGGAGGAATGGGAGGCGCACAAGAAGAAGTTCAGCGCCCTGGGTCACTACATCCAGGGAACTGTCAACTTCAACAAGGGCGCTTGGCGCACCGCCCGACGCCACCTGCTCCAGACGGTCGACGTGATCCGGGCAGAAGGCGGCGAGCGCTACGGGATCCTCGCCTACATGCTGGGCTTCTGCTACGTCAAGCTCGATATCGCTGGCGACAACATCCCGCAGGCGACCCGCTGGATGGGCGAGGCGGCTCGGGTCCCGAACCCGATGCAGCCGCAGGCAGCCCAGACCCTCGAGGCCATCAAGGCGGCCCAGTAGCCTACATTCCGGGACTCCGCCGCGCGAACCGTGCCGCGGCAACCAGCGATTCCTCGACCGTCCGGGGAGCACGGTCGATCAGTTGCAGGGCCAGCCTACGGACGCGATCCCGCAGGGATTCGCCATGCAGGTATTCCACGGGGGATTTCCCGTCGATGCGCGCGAGCATCAGGAAGGCAAGATGGCGCGCACTCGCGGCCTCGAACCAGTCCAGGGCGGGCTCCGGCAGCAGTTCCTTGGTCCGGTCGAAACCAGCCCGGGCCAGCCGGAAGTAGTCCGCGGCCTGGTGCGGGCGGTGGAAGGCCTTGAGAATCAGGTGATTCAGGATGAACCCGGCGTCGTAGCTCGGGTCACCGAAATGCGCGCACTCGAAGTCGATGCAGACAATGCCCTCCTTGTGGACGAGCAGGTTCTTGGGACTCCAGTCGCCGTGCACCATCGCTACCTGCCGCGAACCCGACTCCGCGATCCAGGCCTCGACGGCATCCGCCACGGGCGGGTGGCGCATGGCGACAGTCCGATAGTACGGGTCCGTCCGGAGCTGCTCGAACGCTGCCCTATCGGCGAAGGACTCCCGCAGGACGGGGTCGTTCCAAGTGCCGCGGACGATCCGGCCCAGCGTCGACCCCGCCAGCTGCGCCGTTCCGGCATCGCAGCGACCCGCGAGCAGACGCGTCTTCCAATCCTCGCTGCCCCGAGGGGCTCCGCGCATGGCGTACAGGAAGCTGGCTCGGTCGAGAAACAGCGGCTCGGGTAACCGGCCGGCAGGCAGGATCGGACGGAGCGCCAGCATCGCCTCCCATTCGCGGTAGATCCGGGACTGGTCCGCCAGCCACTCATCCTGAACCCGCAGGCGGGGCAAGGACTGCTTCAGCACGATCCGCTGGGTCGCGTCCTCGACCAGCACCACCGTGTTGGAGACGCCGCCCCCCAGCAGTTCCACGCGGGGCGCGCCGGAGAGCGGCACCCGACCGGAGAGAATGGCCAGGGCGTTGTCCGCCCCCAAGACCACCTGATCGGCCATCACCCATCACGGTCCGGAAGAGCCCGGAGTACCGGTCACCGGTACTTGGCGGTCCTCCTTGGGCCGGGCGCGAATCAGTGTCCAGGGCCGCTGGCGGAGATCCGCGCTGAGCGCCTCGATGTCCTCCGAAGCGCGTCGGAAGTTCTCGACGATCTGCGTGATGTTTCCCTCGTTCATCAGCATCGTCACCCGCGCATCCGCGACCAGAGTGCGGGCCTCCTCAAGGGTCATCCGGATCTGCTCCAGGCTGGCCCGAAGCGGCTCGCGCGTCTCGTCGACAGTCTGGTTCACGCTGGTGACCGCCTCGCCGGCAGTCCGCGCAAGCCGGCGGTAATCCTCCGCAAGCACCTGCACTCTGTCGAGAGTCTCGCCCAACTGCGTCGTGATGCGGTCGATCTTGGGGGACTGGCTTTCCAGCAACTGGTTGCTGTTCTCAAGCATCCGCGCGATATTCCGCTGGTTCTCCTGCCCGCTGATCGCTTGGAGGTTGACCATGAGGCCGTGGATGTCGTCGGCAACCATGGTCATTTTCAAGTCAATACGAGCCATCAGGTCAACCGCGGCGTCGGCCACTTCGGCGACCTTGCGCGTCAGGTCGGAGAATGTGAGCGCCTCGGCCGAGGGCACGATCCCGCCGGGCTCGATCCGCTCGGCTCGGATCGAGCCCGGCATCACCTCCAGATAATTCTGCCCGAGGGCGTTCAGACTGGCGATCGTCGCGGTCGAATCCTGGTTCACGGGAATGTCGGCGCGCAGAGTGAATACCACCTCGGTACGCGTCATGTCCTCAGGCCACGGCTTGAGCAACTGGACCGTCCCAGCCTTGCGGCCCCCGAAGCGCACGATGTCACCCTCGTCCAGACCCCCGATGTAGGAGAAGTACGTGCGGTACTGGTGCGTCTGCCCCGTCAGCTGCACGTTCGCAACGATCAGGAAAGTCGTCACGAAGATCGACAGAGCGACGATCACGAACAGTCCGACCTTGGCTTCGTTGCTCATCTAGAACCCCGTGATGTAGCTGGGCGACTCCTCGCTGTAGTCGTCCGGCACCCGGTTCACGAACTGGTTGATGCGCGGATGGGGATGGGCCATGATCTCGTCCACGGTTCCGACTGCGAGGATCTTGCCTCGGTCGAGCATGCACAGGCGGTCAGCGATCTGGAACGCGCTCCGCAACTCGTGCGTCACGACAATGATCGTCATGCGGAACGCCTCCTTCAAGCGGAGGATAAGCCGGTCGATGCCGGCGGCAATGATCGGGTCCAGTCCGGCGGAAGGTTCGTCGAAGAAGAGGATCTCCGGATCGAGAGCCAGGGCACGCGCCAGAGAAGCCCGCTTTCGCATGCCGCCGGACAACTGGGTGGGGAACATGTCCTCCACGCCGGACAGCCCGACTTGCTGCAGCTTCATCCTCGTCACCAAGCGGATCGTCGACTCCGCCAGGTCGGTGTGCTCGCGCAACGGCAGCGCGACGTTGTCGCCGACCGTCATCGAGTTGAACATCGCGGCGCTCTGGAACGAGACTCCCATCAGGCGGCGGACCTTTGCCAACTCGTCCCTGCCGGCCTTGGTGATGTCGATCCCGTCGACGATGACGGAGCCGGCTCCCGGCACTCCCAGCCCCTCCATCTGCCGCAGGAGCGTGCTCTTGCCACAGCCCGAGGTTCCCAGGATCACCATCGTTTCTCCCCGGTAGATGTCCAGATCCACGCCGTCCAGCACGAGACGGGACCCGTACCGAACCACCAACTCCCGCACGGAAATCAATGGGGGCGCGCCTGTCTCATGGGGGCGCTGACCGGCCGAGGGTTCTGTCCGCAGACTCATCGCCAGAAGAAATAGAAGAACGCCGTGCAGATCAGGTCGGCGAGGATGACCAGGAAGATCGACTTCACCACGGCGCTGGTGGTAGAACGGCCGACGCCTTCCGGACCCCCGGTAACCGTGAACCCTTCCAGGCAGCCCACGTGAACCACGATCGCTCCGAACACGAGTGCCTTGACCAACCCGCTGATCACGTCGCGCATCAGCAGGATCTCCACGGTTCGGCCAAGGTACATCAGCAGCGTGGTGTCGAGTGCGAAGTACGCGAAGATTGCGCCGCCCACGATGCCCGAGAAGACCCCCATGATGGTCAGGCACGGCATCATGACCGTCATCGCCAGGTACTTGGGCACGAGCACGAAGTCGATGGGGTCGAGGGCCATGGCTCGGAGCGCGTCCACTTCCTCGGTGACCACCATCGTCGCGACTTCTGCCGAGATGGCGGAACCGGATCGTCCGATGACAACGATCGCGGCGATCAGCGGCCCCAGTTCCCGCGTCATGCTGGTGCCGACGAGATTGATGACGGCGTCCATCGCACCGAACTTCCTTAATTCAGCCCCCGACTGCAATGCCATGATCATGCCGGTCGCTCCAGACACGACGCACAAGACTGGGAGGGACCGCACGCCGATCTCTGCCATCTGCTGGACCGTCCGCTTCCAGCGGAGTCCCCGGCGGGCAAACGGATTGACGCGGATCGAGAGACGCAAGCCCCGCCAGAATTGGATGGCTAGGGCACCGACATACTCGACCTGACGGATCGTCGGCCGGCCGACCGAGGCGAGGAAACTCATGGGCAGTTCGCGGCACGCCTCCGTCAGGTGCCAAGCGCTTCCGCCTCGGAAGGGTACACCTCGAAGACGTCAATCAGGCGAGTGAGCTGGAGAACGTGGCGGGGCCCCTCGTTCAGGCCCGCCAGCACCAGCTTGCCGTGAGCCCTGCGGGCCGCCTGGAGGCCTTCGACCAGGCTGGCGATGCCGGAACTGTCAATGTAGTTCACTTGTTCCATGCTAACCACGACCCGGGAATCGGAGCGTTCCTGCACCAGTTCCAAGAGCGTGTCGCGCAGCCGCAGGGACGTCGACATGTCCACGTCGCCCTCCAGTTGGACGACCGATGCGTTTCCGACACGCATTACTCGCATCTCCATATTCGTTCAACCACACTCCATCAATGACGGTCCGATAGGACCGGTAGGCGCTTTCTAAGCTGGACCCGGTTCCAGCCGTCCTGGCGCCCGTACTCGCCCTCATCGACAAGCGAGCGCATCAGAAACAATCCACGACCCCCACCTCGCAATTCTCCGGGCGGGGGCACGTGCTGCACGAATGGGTCGAATTCGTCCCCTTGATCCCAGATCTCGACCTCAAGTAGATCGTCGCTACGACGGCAGACGATCCGAATCGGAAGCGTCTCCGCACCGCCATACGCATGGCGCATTACGTTGCTGATCGCTTCGTCGACGGCCACCACGATGTCGCGGGTGGCGGCTCTACCGGCATCAAACGCCACGGCGCACTGCTCCACCACCAAGCGAGCGAGCTGCAACCAGCGAGGATGGCTTGCGATCGTAAGGTCTACGTCCCCGGCCATGCCCGTGCCTTCGTTCCGCGACCGAGGGCGCAGAGTGCAACCGCCGTGGCGAATTGTAGCACGGCGGCCCGAGCCGCCGGCCACCCGTTCACGGCCGACGAGGGTGCCCCGGCGGCGGGCCGGCCCTCCACCGCGAACAGCTGGACCACTCTGTTATGTTGGCGGTTCGTGGCTGCCTCAGCGGCAAGGCGGGCGGCATTCGACTTCGCGCTGCGCATCGACCGCGACGCCGCTTTCTCGGACGAACTGCTTCACTCGGGGCGCGTCTCGGATCTCCGACAGCGGGAACGATCTTTCGTCACGGAACTGCTGATGGGCTGCCTCCGGCGGCGCGGCGAACTGGACGCCCTGGTCTCGCCCCTCCTGCGCAGGCCCCTGCACGCACTGGACGCGGAGGTCGTGGCCGCCCTGCGGCTGGGCGCCTACCAGCTGCTCTACATGCGGAGCGTCCCCGCTCACGCTGCCGTGTCCGAGTCTGTGGAACTCGTCAAGTTCTCGGGCAAGCGCTCGGCCAGCGGACTCGTGAACGCCGTACTGAGACGTCTGCCTCCTCCTCCTCCTCCGGACGAGGCGGCGCGGCTGAGCCACCCAGGGTGGATGGTGTCAAGGTGGGAGGCCGGCTTCGGCCGGCAGGCCTGCAGCGCGATGCTCCGATCCAACTTGGAACGGCCACCGACATACTTCCGCATTCCGGCTCCCATCCCCTCCGAGCCGGTCCTGCGGAGGCTGGAGCGGTCTGGGATCTCCGTCGAGCCGACGGAGGTGCCACGGGCCTTCCGGCTGGTGACAGGCGGCGCCTCCGCGGCCCGGACGGCCGCTGGCGAGCCGCTCGCATTTCAAGATCTCAACTCCCAGCGGGTCGCGATGCTGCTGGACGCGACGCCAGCCTCGAACGTGCTCGACGTTTGCGCTGCTCCGGGCGGTAAGGCCAGGCTGCTGGCGGAAACCGCACCGGTTGTGGCGTCGGACCTGCACCTCCACCGCCTCCGAAGCCTCCGAAGCCTCGGCTGCAAGGGCATCCAGACGATCGCGCTGGACGCCCGGCACTCCCTTCCGTTCCGCCGCGTGTTCGACCGCGTCCTGGTCGACGCCCCTTGCTCCGGGACCGGAACGCTCGCCCGGAACCCGGAGATCAAGTGGCGGCTGCAGCCGGGCGACCTCCGTGAGTTGCGCGACCGCCAAACCAGAATCCTCGGCAACTCCCTCGACACGCTGGCACCCGGGGGGAAGCTCGTCTACGCGACCTGCTCGCTGGAACCGGAGGAGAATGAACATGTGGTCGCAGCAGCACTCCGTGAAAGACCGGGCTGGACGGCCACTGATGTCCTCTCAGCCCTGCCCGGCCGCGATCCCGGAACCGGTTTCCGAGCCTGGCGCATCCAGCGGCCGCATGCCTGACTCGCGTCTGCACGGCTGGCTGGTCCTGTCGGTCGCGGCCGTGGCCTTCCTCACCACGGTCTCCAGCCCCCCGTCGCTGCTGGACGACGTTGACGCCACCTACGCACAGATAGCGCGCCAGGCTCTGGAAACCGGGGACTGGGTGACAGCCAGGCTGAACGGAGTCCCGTATTTCGACAAGCCGCCCGGCCAAGTCTGGGCGATGGCGCTGTCGTTCGCCCTGCTCGGGACGAGCGACTGGGCGGCGCGCGTGCCGATGGCACTGGCGGCGATGGTGCTGTGCTGGCTGGCTTGGCGCACGGGCCGATGGGCCTTCGGCGATGCCGGGGGCCTCTACGCCGGGCTGGGGCTGGCGACGTGTTGCGGGCTCTTCCTCTTCACCCGCGCACGGATCCCCGATGTGTACGTGGCCTGTACATCGATGTTCGCCCTCGACAGCTTCCTGCGGGCACAGGAAGGCTGCGACCGTTCGGCGCGTGCCCGCATGTGCTGGGCCGGAGCGGCTATCGGGGCCGGACTGCTCTTCAAGGGCCTGGTGGCGGCCGTGCTGCCACTGGGGGCGATCGCGATGTACATGCTCGCAACAGGGCAGTGGCGCTGCGGCGCGGCCTGGAAGCGACTCAACCTGGGCGGAGCGGCGCTCGCGGCCGCTGCGGTCGCGGCCCCGTGGCACGTGCTGGCCATCGTTCGGCACCCGCCCGTTCTGGAGTTCGGGCTCGACAGCGAACCCGGCCAGTATCGCGGTTTCTTCTGGAGGTACTTCGTCAACGAGCATCTGCTGAGGTACCTGGGGCTTCGCTACCCGGTCGACTACGACAGGGTGCCGCTCGCTTGGTTCTGGGCCGGCCACCTGGTCTGGCTGTTTCCTTGGAGCGGGCTGCTCACCGGATGGCGGGGATTGCGGTTCCATTCCGGGGACAGGGCTGGCCGCGCCCGCCTGCTGATGCTCTGCCTCTGCGGGTTCACGCTGGCTTTCTTTTCGCTGTCGACATCGCAGGAATACTACACGCTCCCCGCCTACGCGCCCGCCATGCTGTTGCTGGCAGGCGCTGCTGTCGGTTCTCCGCGATGCGTCGAGCGGGCCACCCGGATTGCGGCCGGTGCGTTCGCCGTCGCGCTGACCGCCGGCACTGCGGCGCTGGTGACGGTATGGGGCCTTCCCTCCGAGGGAGACATCGCGAGCGCCCTTAGCAGCAATCCCGAGTCCTACACCCTGTCCCTGGGCCACTTCCAAGACCTCACTCTCCGTGCGCTTGCCTACCTGCGCGGTCCCTTGGCGCTCGCCCTCGTTGCGTTCGCGATCGGAGCTTTCGGCGGCTGGGCTCTGTCTCGTCATCAGGCCCTGGTCGCGCTCGGCTGCGCTGCCGTGCTGCTCTTCCACGCTGCCCACTGGGCGATGAAGGCGTTCGACCCGTACCTGTCGTCCCGCGAAATCGCCGAGGCGTACCTCGACGAGGCCCCCGGGACAATTGTCCTGGACCACGAATACTATGCGTTCTCGTCCGTGCCCTTCTACACGAACCGCCAAGTGCTTCTGCTCAACGGGCGAAAGAACAACATCGAGTACGGGTCGAACGCGCCAGGCGCACCGGACGTGTTCCTCGACGATGCCGGGCTGGAAGCGCTCTGGACGGTCTCCGGCCGTGCGTACTTGGTGACGTACTCGAGGGACCGGCAGCGCTTCGAAGAGTTGCTGGGCGGGGAGCGGCTGCGAACCGTAGTGGAGTCCGGCGGAAAGATGCTGATCGCCAAGGCGTCGCCCGGCAAACGCGGACCGCCGATCCGGGAGGAGCCGGAAGCCGGGCAGCCGCGCTAGATTCGCGCTATATTGGTGCCATAGGCAAGGCGTTGCCGCAGGCCGCAGCGGAGCCTGCGGCGTGCTAGGTGCCGCTTGGCGCACTAGGAACATACAGCCATGAAGAAGGACATTCACCCCCAGAACTACCGGGAGGTCGTCTTCCGTGACGTGACGACGAAGACTGAGTGGATCACCCGATCGACTGCAAAGACCGACAAGACCACCGAATACCAGGGCAAGCAGTACCCGCTCTACGACTTGGCGATCTCTTCCTACTCGCACCCGTTCTTTACCGGCAAGCGGAAACTTGTCGATGCGGAAGGCCGGATCGAGCGGTTCAACAAGAAGTACGGGCGCAAGTCTTCCTAGTAGGCGCCCCTTGCCGTCCCCATCGAGGGCAAGGCAATCGCACCCCTCTCCGGAAGACTCACCATTCGCTGGTGAATGCCAGGGTCACGGCCCGTCCCATTTCGGGAATGCGCTGCCTCGTGAACGGGTTGAGAGAGTTAAGGTGCTCATAGTAATAGCGGTCCCCCAGATTCTCCACGCCGAAGTGGAGGGTCGCGCCTGACCATAGGTTCGCCCCCAGCCGGATCGAGTGCAGCGTGAATCCGGGCGAAGGGGTTTCCAAGCGAGCTGCCGAGACGCGGCGTTGGTCCCAGACATTGCGAAGGCCGTATGCTGCCCACCAGCGCCGTCCCGGTTGGACGATGCGTACTGTCGAGTCCAGCTCCAGCGGGGCGATCCCCAGGACCGGCTCCTCCAACTGGCGGTCGTCGGCGATCGTCTTGAAAGCGCGGACGCGGAACTCGAACCAATCCGCGCTCCGGCGGACCCCTACGTTCCAGCCGCGAAAGAAAGCGCTCGTGCCGTTGATGTAGCGGAAGACCGCCGGGGGGCTCAGCGGCAGTCGCTTCATGAGGTCCTCGTCAGGCCTGACGGTGATGTAGTCCCCGATGCTGCGCACGAAGCCGCCCGCGCTGAAACGGAAGCCGGCCGCGCCCCATTCGAGGCCAAGGTCCCCCTGAAGACTGGACTCGGGGCGCAAGGCCGGATTCCCCATAAACTCGGCAGCCACCTGGAATCGCGTGCTGGGAAACCGGTCGGAGTACCGCTCCAAGGCGTTGGCCGTGCGGACCACACGCCCGGCACCGCCGGCGAGTGTCACCCCCCGACCCAGCTCAAGACGGCCGGCCAAACTGAAGTTCGCGTTGGTTTCCGCTCGGGCCAGGTCACTTCCGCCGTTGGCAAGGAAGTAGTCGCTGGGCCGACCGGCGTTGCTGCGCACGAAGTCGACGCGCGTTGCCGCCCGCACTTCGCCACGACGGAAACTCCGGCCGGCGTGCAGGTAGAACCCGAAATCACTCAGCGACGTTCCGGCCCAGACCGGGTCACTGAACAGGAGCCTGCGGTTGCTCGCGCGGGCGATGAACCGCTGGGCGTCCTGCTCGAGGCGGAAAAAGTCCCAGCCCGCCTGGACCCGCCACGAGTCGCTCGGCGCCAGTTCGGCCCGGCCCGCAACCCCAACCGTGTCGGCTTCGGTCGGCAGGGACACGTCGAGGGCGAAGGGCGGCACGCGGCCCGGCATGTCCATCGCCGTAGGCTTTCCGCGGTTGCTCATGCGGTGGCTCTTCTTGTTCAGATAGGAGCTGAGCTTGACTGACGAGACCAGGCCGTCCGGCTTCGCCCAGCGGTAGCTCGCCTGCCACGAGCGAAGCAGAAAGTGCTCGGCGGTCAGCAGCCGACCCGGAAAGTCAACGCCCGTCTGCTCGTCGTAGTAGCCGCCGAGGAGGACTTCCTGATTCGGGGAGGGATTGACCCGTATCCTCCCTCCTAGCTGATGGGCAGCGGCATCGCCCGGGACATGCGATGCGGAGCGCTCACCGCTGCCACCCGGGGCATAGTCATCGAGCAGGTCGCCCGCCGCGCGAAGGCTGAGGCCGAAGCCTAGGTTGCCGGCGTGGACCCGGGCGTGGCCGATCCTCCCCGCGCCGTTGCTTCGCCAGCCCAGCCCGCCCCGGCCGCCCATGCGCCAACCGAGAGGACGCGGGACAGGGTCAGTATCGACGAGGATCGCCGCCATCGCCCCGGCACCCTCTGCGAGAGCGTAGGGACCCGCAACCACCTGGACCGTGGAGACAGAACCGGGGTCAACGTGGCTCAGTTCGGAGTCCATGCGGGCGGGCCCGGCCGCGAAGGTCCGAGTCCCGTCGACAACCATCGCCAATTGCGTCTCGCGCAGGCCCTGCACAACAGGTTCAAAGTTGAGGCCCCCTCTCCGCACCACGTTCACGTGCGGCGTGTCCTTGAGGCTCTCGACCAAGTCGGGCCTGGCCAGACGGTCAGGCTCAACCGCTTCCGCAGCAACGGCAGGCAGGCTCAGGAACCGGGCGCTGACTCCGACTTCTCCGGTCACCGGGACTAGCCGGAGACTGACCAGGATGTCTTGCTTTCCCGTGGCGGACACCGTTTCCTGCAGGAAACCGCCGGCCTTGACTTCCACGCTGGAGGCGCTCCGGGCAAACTCGACGATTCCGGACGGGGGCGTCAATCTGCGGGCAACCTCGGTTCCGTCGTCGTTGCGCAGGATCACGGTGGCACCGGGAACCGAGGCCCCGCTGGGATCGACGACGCGAACCGTCAGGTCCGCCCAGGCCACTGTCGCAACACAGAAGAATGCAATTGGCTTCAACACTTTCATTTCTTTCCCCTTCACGCAATACAGCTCCCACCCGCGAACGGCGGGCGGAAGGCTACTCTGATCGACATGGGGACCCGGTACAGCCCCCGGAGGCGGAAGGTCCGAAACGGCCGCAGGGAGGGCTGTCGAGTCAGGCGATGAAGGGGGCTCTGGGAGGCGGAGTGGGGCAAACGGGACCCGCGGCTTGCCAACCCGGCAGCTGAGCCCAGGGCCTTCCGGCCTGCGAGCCCGGCCCAGGCACACTCGGTGCCGCCAGCGGCGCGGACCTGTGCTCGGCGTTCCACGCGGTCTCGGCGTGATCGTTGGCGCAACGGCTAGCTATGCCGCAACGAGATGCCGGCTCGGGCTCCGAACTCGCACGATGGCAGGCAAGCGGGGCATCGGTAGCACCAGTTTGTGGCGTTGCACCTTTCATCGGGCACGCCGTCCGGCATTCGGCAGGCACCTGCCTCGCTTGGCAACAGGGGTCCCCCGATGCTATCGCCGCTCCGACCGCCTGCCAGGGAAGCAACGCGACGGCAATCAACATCGGGACCACCCGAGACGAACGCAACTGCAGCACTGGATCCAGCCGGATCTCCTATCGCAGTGTAACCGAGGCCCGCGGGCTCGCTCAAACCGCCGCCCGTCGAGAGGCCTCGCGCGAGACCCGCCCACTGGCGCGATGAAACGTTCAATACGGCCCTTCCCGTGTATTGCTGCCAAGTGGTTCAATTGCTTCGTCACGCATGCCCGAGGTCTGTAGTGCGGCAGTGCGGCGCGGCAAGCCGCTCTCGTCCTGCTTCTCGCGTTGCCCGTTGCGGGACAGCCCGGAGACTCTCTGGAGTCGGTCCGGCCTTCCGGCTCTCTGGAGCTGGTGGGATTACTCCGCGACAAACGCGCTCTGAACGGGGCTCACGACGTGGAGTTGCAAGGGGACCTCGCGTTCGTCGCGGGAAAGGGAGGATCGCTGGCCCACATCGACGTGAGCGATCCAGCATCTTCCCGACTCGTCTCGTCTCTCGTGGACGCGGTTGGGTACGAGGACGCCGGGGCGCTACTGCCTGTGGGAGACGTCCTGCTGTTGGGCACCCGGGACTTCCTCGCGATCGACATCCGCGATTCCTTCCGGCCGCAGGTCCTCAAGAGAATTGCAGACTGACCGCGCATCGACCGAATCAACGGAATGGCCCTCTTCGGGAACTACGTGCTCACCGCCAACTAGTCCGGCCACATCGGAGTCTTTGACGTGGGCGCTGCCTCGAACCCGCACTACAGGGATGCCCTTCACGCAGCCGGCTCCGGTGGGCCGCTCTCCCCCCCATGGCATCGCCGTGTGGGGGCACCAGGCGATCGTCGCGGATACCCGCCAGCACGAGCCGCACAGGGGTGTTCGTGTATCGGATCGCCGAGCCCGGCTCGACAAAGCTCCTGCCGGCGGACCAGTGGTCCATCGCGGGCCGAGTCCCGAACAGCGAGAGCGCCTGGGATCTCCAAGGCGCCAACCGGGTCGTGGTGTGGGACGAGCCCTTTGCCGGAGTCGGGGCGTTCCAGCCGAATCGGATCGGAATTGTCGACATCTCCGACCCGGTCAGGCCGCAGCAGATCGCCAACCTACCCGCGTGCGACATCGACGCAACGGGCATGGCAATCCAGGGGAACCTGCTGCTGGCGAGCGGCGGCGAATGCGTCGAGGCGATCGACGTTTCCGATCCGTCGAAACCGGTCTCGATCGCCCAATCCCGAGGCGGCCGCCTGTTCCCGACCCGCCGCTACGACCTGGTAGACGAAGCGCCCCGGTACGACAACGCTCATGATCTGGTGTACCGCGCCGGGGCCCATCTACGTCACGGCACAGAACGACCACAGCCTGGGCATCCTGCGGGTGAGTGCCGAGATTCGGCAGCTCGCTGCCCGCTCCTCGCGCGACCCCTAGGCTGCCTGCTCGAGAATGGTGCCGGTAGCGGCATCGAAGAACAGGACCATGTCGCGGCGGTGCGACTCGACGGCCAAGTTGATCGAAGCCTGCACCATGTACCCGAGTTCGCCGTCGAAAGCGGCCTTGCCTCGTGTGCGGATTGCATTGAGAAAGCTCTGGTCGAAGCTCTCGCTGGGCGGGGACTCGATCCGGAACACCTGCCGGGGGCCCCGGGCCGATCTCAGGCGCTGGAGGATCGGTTCGAAGAAGACGATGCGCTTGGCCCTGTCGGTGGCCAGGGCTGGATCGCTGTCGAGAGCGGACTCGTACGCAGAACGGACCGCGGCATTCACCAGCGCGCCAGAGATCCTCTCATCCTGACGCGACGGAGGCAGGTCCCGGAACGGCACTTCCGCCACGGGTGCGGGCGGGTCTTCCCAGCGGCCTTCCAGGCCGGACTTGCTGATGCTCTCCCGCACGGCCTCCTCGAAGATTGCCTCGGGCTCGATCAGGAGAAACGAGGGCCGGCGGTGATTGGGCCCGAGGAAACGGATGTTCGCCTCGTGGCCGCGAATGACGATGGGCAGCTCATGACCGTTGGCCAGCGAGCCACCGACCATGATCGTGTGCTTGCCGGGGTAGTCCACGGCAATCACGAGAGTGTCGGGAACCTCCAGCAAGTCGGGGGAGTACAGCCAGTCGCCTCCGGCGGCCACGGCCCTGCGCGGGAACTCCGGCCCGGTCACCTTCATGAGCGGCGCCAGATGATGGATGAACAGGTCAGTCGCGATGCCCCCGCCGTATTCCCTGTACCGCCGCCAGCGGAGGAACCGGTCCACGGAGAAAGGAACCTTGGCGGTTGATCCGAGCCAACGTTCCCAGTCGAGATTCTCGGGAGTCACTGGCTGCCGTTCCGGGTAGTTCCATGGCACATCGCGCGAGTTTCGGCTGCGGCTGGTCTGGCTCCAGAGCAGCTTGCCGAGGACGCCCGCCTGAACGGCCTCCCGGGCGGGCTCCCAGATGCCATGCGCCATGTGCTCGCTATCGACCGCCAGGATCCGGCCGGTCTCTCTGGCCACCTCCACCATGCGCCGCGCCTCGTCAATCGTGAGCGCCATGGGCTTCTCGACGTCCACGTCCTTTCCCGCCAGCATGGCGTCTATGGCCATTTGGGCGTGCCAGTGGTCCGGCGTGGAGATGATGACGGCGTCGATGTCCGGATCCTGTAGCAGCTCGCGGTAGTCGTGATAGCCCTTCCCGCCAGTCAGGCGGACAGCCTCTTCGAGGCGCGGCTCGAAAATGTCGCACACGGCGACCACACGGGCTTGTCCTCGGACGCTGTCGAGCGACCGCAGGTGGCCCCGGCCGTTGTTGCCGAGTCCGATCACGCCGATGTTGATGATGTCGCTGGCGCCGGCGACCCGGCTCTGGGAGGCGGCGGCCAGCGCGGCCGTCCCGGCCTTCAGGAATCCCCGTCTGCTCCTAGGTTGCATCTCAGGCCTCCAGAACCCTCTTCATCCATTCAAAGTTCTTGCGGGTCTCCGCCACTCGGTCCTCCGCCGGGTAGGCGAACTCGACGTTGGCGGGAATGCTCCATCCCGACCGCTGCAGCAGGCGGAGAATCGCCCGGAGGGGAGTCGCCCCTTCCCCGAAGGGTACCTTCGGACCGTCGTTCTCGGTCCGATCCTTCATGTGCAGGGAATAGATGCGATTGTGATTCCGGCGGGTGAATTCGAGCGGGTCAAGGCCCGCCGCAGTGAAGTGACCGGTGTCCAGGTTGATGCCGAGGAACTCTGAGCAACCCTCCAGCCCGCTACGGAAGTCCTCCGGCGTCGCGAATTCGTCGGGCCTGATGCGAGCGTGGTTGTGGAAGCCGACGCGGGTCCGGTAGCGCACGGCAACCGGATCGATGCGCGCGGCGGTGGAGACGTTGCTGGACGAGGTGATGAGATCCGTGCCGAGAGCCCGCGCCATCTGGAACGCCCGGTCGATCTCCTCGTCCGTCCAGTCGTTGCGGATGCTGATGTTGAACGCGGAAAGATGGATGCCGGCTTCGTCGAGCTTGCCGCGGGCGTCCCGGAAGCGGTCCATGTCGGCCGCCAGGCGCCACGCCCGCAGGTCTTCCCGCTGTCCCCGGAACTTCCTCAGGGGCTCCAGGTGGCCGCTCCACATCTCCAGGGAGGTCGCGCCGACCTCCGATACCGACCGGACCATCTGCTCGAAAGGCCGATCGTTGAAGCACCAGCTCTGGACGCCGAGCTCGACACCCCGGTACACCCGAGGAGTCCTGGGCACCGAGACCAGAGCGGGCGCGCCGCATGCGGCGCCCGCGAACTGTCTCCGCGTCAAGGCCATGCTAAGAGGATACCCGCGTCGTGCTCACGGCGCGAACCGGCAATGGGCGCGCGCCGTGTGCAACACTCTATGGAACGAAACGGAGAGCGCCTTGTGACCCGTCGCGCATCGATTGGAGCACTGTCCGGGGGCCTTTTCTGCCACTCCACCCTGGCGGCCGCGCAGCGGACGCCGTCGGAAGCGACGGCACTCCTGTTCGGCACGGTGTTCCGCGACTCGTACCTTGCGCTGCCGGGAGCACGGGTGGCTGCCTACAACGAGGCAAGTCCCCGCAAGAAGTACCGCGCCGTGACGAACTACCGGGGCGAGTACAGGATCCGCGTGCCGGCGGGAGACGCCACCTTCGTCGTATCCGCGACGGCGCCCAAATTCGCGCAAACCAGCCGCACGGTGCAGGTTTACGGCATCGAGAAATCGACCGCGAACCTGATACTGGAGCCACGCAAGTCGCGGAAAGAGAAGGCCGGGCGCTCCGATGCGCCGTAGGATAGGAGGTACTATGCGCACTACCCGTCGAAGCCTCTTCCTCGCCGCTGCCCTCGCCACCGTTCCGGCGGCCCGCGCCCAGTTCCCGGGCTTCGGCAAGAAGAAGAAGGAAGATCCGACGCGAACGGTGAAGGGGCAGATCATGGACGAGTACGAGGAAGGAATCCGGTCGATCGTTCAGCTGAAGAACCTGCGAACCGAGGAGGTCAAGTCCTTTCACACGAACGATGAGGGAGAGTACTACTTCAACGGTCTCGACCTGAACATCGACTACGAGATCAAGGCCCTGTCCGAGGGATTCCAAAGCAAGACGAGAACGGTGTCCACCTTCGACAGCCGGACGGAACTCATCTACAACTTCGAGTTGAAGGCCGCGAATTGAGGCCCGCAACAGGCGACTATACTGTGCGATCAGGGCCGACCAGCGGCCTTTCGGTGCCCGCCCGGCACCCGCCGGGGTTACCATGAGGTTGGCCGCTCGCTGTCCGCACGCGAGTCGGCGGCCCGGGATCCGCAGGAGCAAGAGCATGAACAGCATCCGACAGATTCTTCGCACCGTGTGCCTGCTGGTCGCAGCGCTGGCTGTCCTGGCTCCCGAAATCCCGCTGTCCCAAGCTCAGGGCCCGATCGGGGACCGGCCGCGCCGGCCCGTTCCCGGATCGCCGCGGCCGCCCGGCACCGCTCCCGGGCCCGGCGGCGTACCCGACTCGCCCACGAACCTGCCGCCGGTCGAGACGCGTGCTCCGCAGCGCATTCCGCAGGACCAGCCCCTCTTCACCGCCGACACCAATGCGGTGACAGTCGACATCGCGGTGCTCGACAACAAGGGGCAGTTCATCGCCAACATTCCCCCAGGGAACTTCCAGATCCTCGAAGACGGAGTCCCCCAGAAGATCGTGAGCGTCGGGCAGACCCAGGCTCCCGCGACCGTCGCCTTGCTGATCGAGTTCAGCAACCGCTGGCAGCAGTATTGGTCGGAGACCTGGTACCAGACCCTCACTGCCACCTACGGTTTCGTCGAAACCCTCCGGCCCGAGGACTGGGTCGCGGTGATCGCGTACGACCTGCGGCCGGAAATCCTTGCCGACTTCACGCAGGATCGCCGGGAAATCAACAATGCCCTGCAGCGTCTGCGGATCGCCGCTTACAGCGAATCCAATCTCTTTGACGCGCTGACCGACACGGTTCAACGGATGTCGGACATCGAGGGACGCAAGGCAGTGGTGCTGCTGTCGAGCGGCGAGGATACGTTCAGCCGGCTCAATTTCGCGCAGGCCCGCAGGATCGTGCAGGAGGCCGGAGTGACGGTACATGCCATCGGCCTCGGCCAAATGCTCAAAGAACTCCTGGACTCGTACGGTTACGTCGGAGGAGCGACCCGCATCGGCTGGTTGCAGGCGGACAATCAGCTTCGGACATTCACCAGGGAGACGGGCGGCTTTTCGTTCTTCCCCCGCTTCTACGGGCAGTTCCCGACCATCTTCCAAAGCCTGAACTACCTGATGCGCAACCAGTACACCGCCATTTACCAGCCATCGAACACCAAGCGCGACGGCTCGTTCCGGGAGATCAAGGTCCGGCTCGTGGATCCGACGACCAACAAGGAACTGCGCATGACCGGCAAGAACGGAAAGCGGATGAAGTACCGAATCGTCGCTCGGAAAGGCTACACCGCCCCGCGCGAAGTCGAGTGACGGCGGCCCCTCCACAGAACTCCCACGAGTGCTAGCGATCGCCGACGCACGGGCGATTTCCTCCATTCAAGACGGCGACTGCAGGAGGCGCTATATTGTTTCCTGGCCATGGACGCGAACGAGGCACCTGCCAGGATCCTGCTGATTGACGACAATCGCCAGGGCTTGGCGGTGCGCAGATTCATCCTCCGGGATCTGGGCTACGAAGTCGCGACGGCCGTCAGCGGGGAAGAGGGCCTTGAGCAGTTCCTCTCGTCCGCCGAGGATGCCCCGTTCAGCTTGGTTGTAACCGACTACCGCATGCCCGGGGGCATGCACGGAGACGAGGTGGTCGACCGGCTCCGGGCGCTCGCCCCGGGAGTCCCGCTGGTCATCCTTTCGGGTTTCGCTAGCCAGCTCGCTCTGACCCCGGAATCGACGGGAGCGGACGTCGTGCTGGAGAAGGGACCGCACGAGCAGTTCGACCTAGTCGAGACGGTCCTGAGGCTGGTACCGGGCGCGGAATGCGATGGCAGCAAGCCGCCCTCGCTCGAACGAGACTCCCCGACAGGTGTCCCCAGCCCCCGTCGCCGGAAATTCGGGTCCGGGTGATAGAATCGAACCCTGCACGAGCAGGAATCCCGCTACCATGACGAAATTCACTTGGCTGGGTCATTCCACGTTCTTCATTGAGTTGGAGGACGGGCCGGCGATCCTCGTCGATCCCTGGCTTGCCGGCAATCCTTCCTATCCGGACGGGTTCGAGTTCAATGGGATCGACCTGATGCTGATCACACACGGTCACTTCGACCACATCGACAGCGCCGTGGAAGTCGCTCAGCAGCACAGCCCGGAGGTCCTGTGCGCCTTTGAGGTCGCGGTCTGGCTGAACTCGAAGGGCGTGGAGCGGGTCACGGGCATGAACCTAGGAGGCAGCCTCGAGACGCAAGGCGTCCGTGTCACGATGACGCAGGCGCTGCACAGCAGCTCGATCGGCGAGGACGGGAAACAGGTCTACGCGGGAGTGGCGGCCGGATTCGTTGTCCAGCAGCCGGACGGTCGGACATTCTACTGTTCCGGGGATACCGATGTGTTTAGCGACATGCAGTTGATCCGGCGCTTGCACAAGCCCTCGCTGGCTATGCTCCCGATCGGCGACCTTTACACCATGGGCGCGGCAGAGGCAGCCTTGGCCTGCGAGTTCCTGGAGCCCGAAGTCGTCCTGCCCATGCACTGGGGGACGTTTCCGGCGCTGACCGGGACGCCCCAGCAACTGCGCGCGGAACTCGGTCCGGAATCCGCGGTCACTGTCCCGGATCTGAAACCGGGCGCCACATACGTCTGGTAGGCCTTCAGGGATCCTGGCGGGCAAGGCCTTCGTAGGTCTCGTCCTCGGATGCCTCGGTGGTAACCGGAAGACCGCGAGGACCCCAGCCTGGATAGACAAGCGCTCCGGTCATGTCCGACTCCCCGTGGAACCCGCCTCGCATGTCGACGACATTCGAGAAGCCGTTGGCCTTCAGCACCTGCGCGGCTCGCATCGAGCGACCTCCCTTGAGGCAAGCCGTGATGATCTTGGCCTCCTTGCCGAGGGCACGCTCGCACACGTCCACGAACTCATGGTTCGGCTGCATGCCCATCTGCGTGCGGTGAAGCAGGGGAATGTTCTTGGCTCCGGGCGCGTGCCCGGCCTCGAACTCGGGGATCGACCGAACGTCCAGATAGACGTACCCCTCGTCGGCTTCCAGTAGGTCGCGAGCCTCTTCGGGCGAGATGCGCTTAACGTCCATGGCTGTCCCATTCCCACGCTCGCCGATGCAGGCCGCCATTGTCAACCGCAACGCAACCAGCGTCCCGGCCGGCATGGTGCTCGGTTGTAGAATGGCCGCCATTGAGGCGCTCCGAGCCCGACCGATGCATCGATTCCGAGCCGCACTCCTCACCGCCGTCCTCTGCGGCCCCGCCCTGGCCGCCGCTGAACGTCCGAACGTGCTCTGGATCGTCTTCGAGGACATCAGCCCGGACCTCGGGGCCTACGGGGACTCCTACGCGAGCACTCCGCGCCTGGACCGCTTCGCCGCCGAGAGCGTCCTCTACACCCGGGCTTTCTCCAACGGAGGCGCCTGCGCTCCTGCCAGGTCCACCTTGATCACGGGGATGTACCCGCCCGCGATCGGAACGCATCACATGCGATCGGAGGGCGTGCCTCCGCCGGAGGTGCGCGGTTTCCCGGAGATCTTGCGCAATGCCGGCTACTATGCGTCGAACCACTCCAAGACAGACTACAACTGGACCCAGCCGGATGAGACCTGGGACACCATCAGCGGCGCCTGGCGGGAGGACGGCTGGCGGAAGAGGGGCGAAAAGCCATTCTTCTGCGTTGTCAACATCACCGACACGCACTCGAGCCAGATCTACCATCCGTGGTCGCGATGGCCGGAGCGTCACAGGGCCTTACCGAAGGGGATTATATACATAAGTGGCGCAGCCCCAACATCTAGGGCTTGCGCTTCGG